>NZ_JBKBXB010000038.1:0-29622 GCF_046313975.1 Hyphomonas sp.
GGGGCACCTCCCCCGTGAACGGGGGAGGAGGGCGTCGCGCGGCGTGGCAGCCGATTCCAGCTTTCTATTGGGTCGGGGGCGGGAGCATTAGATTGCCCTTTCCAGAAAGTGCGCCCAATTGACCCTGACGTAAGCGTCAAGCCTTGCACATGTTGCACTGCATAAGGTAGGGACGGCGCACTTCAAGAGTTCCAAGAACCATAAACCAGCCTGGGAGCCGCCCGCATGAAGGTCCTCGTGCCCGTCAAGCGCGTGATTGATTACAACGTGAAGGTCCGCGTGAAGCCGGACCAGACCGGGGTCGATCTCGCCAACGTCAAGATGTCGATGAACCCGTTCGACGAAATCTCCGTCGAGGAGGCCGTTCGTCTGAAAGAGGCGGGCACCGCGACCGAGATCGTGGTCGTGTCCATCGGGCCGCAACAGGCACAGGAAACGCTGCGCACGGCCCTCGCGATGGGCGCAGACCGCGGCATCCTGATCAAGACTGATGCGATGGTCGAGCCACTGGCGGTGGCGAAGCTGCTCGCCAAGGTCGTGGCGGACGAGAAGCCGGACCTCGTGCTGACCGGCAAGCAGGCCATCGACGACGATTCCAACCAGACGGGCCAGATGCTGGCCGCGCTGCTCGACTGGCCGCAGGGCACCTTTGCCTACAAGGTCGAGAAAGATGGCGACGCGCTGAAAGTGACGCGCGAAGTGGACGGCGGCCTGCAGACCGTGAAGCTCGCCCTGCCGGCCGTAGTGACGGTGGACCTGCGCCTCAACGAGCCGCGCTATGCCTCGCTGCCGAACATCATGAAAGCGAAGAAGAAAGAGATCGCTGAGAAGTCGCCCGCCGATTACGGCGTCGACATCACGCCGCGCCTTTCGGTCGTGAAGGTCACCGAGCCGCCGGCGCGCGGCGGCGGGATCAAGGTTGAGGATGTTGCCACCCTCGTTTCGAAACTCAAAGCTGCGGGAGCGATCTGATGGCTGTCCTGGTTGTTGCTGAACATCATCACGGCGCGCTGTCGGACGCGACGCACAAGGTTGTCACCGCGGCGGCGAAATTCGGCGGCGATGTCGATGTGCTGGTCGCGGGCGAGAATGCCGGCGCGGTTGCCCCGACGGCCGCGAAGATTGCCGGTGTACGGAAGGTTCTGAAAGCCGAAGGCGAGACGCTGCGCAAGCAGACCGCCGAAGCGCTGGAAGCGCTGATCGTGCCGCTGATGGCGAACTATGACGCAGTGTTTTTTGCGGCCACCACGACGGGCAAGAACGCCGCGCCGCGCGTGGCGGCAAAGCTCGACGTGATGCAGATTTCCGAGATCATTGGCATCGAGGATGCCTCGACCTTCGTGCGTCCGATCTATGCGGGCAACGCGATCATGACGGTGAAATCGGCGGATGCGAAGAAGGTGATCACCGTGCGCGGCACGGCGTTCGCGGCAGCGGCGGAAGGCGGCTCGGCTTCGGTTGAGGACGTGGCGGCGCCGGCCGGCCCGTTCAAATCGGAATTCGTCTCGGAAGAGATGGTGAAGTCGGACCGCCCGGAACTGGCAGGCGCCAAGCGCGTTGTCTCGGGCGGCCGCGCGCTCGGCTCGTCGGAGAAATTCCAGGAAGTGATCTTCCCGCTCGCCGACAAGCTCGGCGCGGCAGTGGGCGCTTCGCGCGCCGCAGTTGATGCAGGCTATGCGCCGAACGATTATCAGGTCGGACAGACCGGCAAGATCGTCGCGCCGGAGCTTTACATCGCGGTCGGCATCTCGGGCGCAATCCAGCACCTTGCGGGGATGAAGGATTCCAAGATCATCGTCGCCATCAACAAGGACGAAGAAGCGCCGATCTTCCAGGTCGCGGATTTCGGCCTTGTGGCGGACCTGTTCGTGGCGGTGCCGGAACTGACCGGCGCGGTCTGATCCGGGTTCGGATGTTGTGGAAAAGCCCGCGCCGATGGTGCGGGCTTTTTCTTTTGCGCCGCAAGGATCGGGTGGCGGGCGAGACTGCGGGCGTGAGAGACAGGGGCTCCACTGCACAGGAGACCTCGCATGTCATTCACTATCACCGGCCTTTCGCCGCAGGATTTCTCGCATCTGTTCGGACTGCCGGACGACGTGCTCCGTGAGCGGAATATCGTGCGGCGGACAGCGGATGCCCGGCCCGGCTATCCCTGCCGGATCACGCTGGAGGATGCCGAGCCCGGCGAGACGCTGCTTCTGCTGAACCATCAGAGCCATGCAGCCGCGACGCCGTATGCCTCGACTTATGCGATCTTCGTGCGGGAAGGGGCGGCAGAGGCGCGCACGTTCCGGGATGAGCTGCCGCCGGTTTTCCTGAACAGGCCGGTTGCGCTGCGCCTGTTTGATGCGGGCGGCATGCTGGTGGGAGCGGACATGGGGATGAACGGCGAGCTGAAGGCGAAGATCGAGGCGGCGCTGGCGCGGCCGGAGGTGGCGTACATTCACGCGCACAATGCTATGCACGGATGCTTTGCGGCGGAGATCCGGCGCGGGGAATAGGCCCGGGGGCCTGACTTTTCAGGACCTTCCGGCGCCTGCAAGTCTGCGCTTTGCTGCGCTGCACAAGTGGCTATAAAGGCCGCTCGTTCAACAGCGTGTGAGGATCGGGCGCTATGGCAGGTATCCAGACAGTCGGCGTCATTGGCGCGGGGCAGATGGGCAACGGGATTGCACATGTCTCGGCGCTGGCGGGGTATGATGTCGTGCTGACGGATATCTCCGCTGCGGCGCTGGAGAAGGGCGTCGCGACCATCGAGGCGAACATGGCCCGGCAGGTGGCGCGCCAGCTGATCACGCCGGACGACCTGAAGGCGGCGCTGAAGCGGATTCGTACTTCGCCGGAGATGAAGGCGCATGAGGCGTCGGACCTGGTGATCGAGGCGGCGACCGAGAAGCGGGAGCTGAAGGAGCAGATTTTCCGCGCCGTGTGCGAGGTCGTGCCGGTGCATGCGTATCTCGCGACGAACACCTCCTCGATCTCGATCACGCGGCTGGCTTCGGTCACCGACCGGCCGGAGCGGTTCATCGGGCTGCACTTCATGAACCCGGTGCCGCTGATGAAGCTGGTGGAAGTGATCCGGGGGCTGAATACCGACCAGCAGACCTACGAGACGGCGATCACGTTTGCCAAGCGCATCGGCAAGACGACGACGAATGCGGAAGATTATCCGGCCTTTATCGTCAACCGCATCCTGATGCCGATGATCAATGAGGCGGTGTACACTCTCTATGAAGGTGTCGGGAACGTTGAGTCGATCGACACCGCGATGCGGCTCGGCGCGAACCATCCGATGGGGCCGCTGCAGCTGGCCGATTTCATCGGCCTCGATACCTGCCTGTCGATCATGCAGGTGCTGCATGACGGGCTGGCCGATACGAAATACCGGCCATGCCCGCTGCTGGTGAAGTTCGTCGAGGCCGGATGGCTCGGCAAGAAATCCGGCAAGGGTTTCTATGATTATTCCGGCGAGCATCCGGTGCCGAGCCGCTAGCTTTAATCTTTCAGTAACTTCGCGGGGGCTCCTTGGGCCGGTGGTTTTCACCGGACCCGGAAGGAGCCTTTCATGCCTGTTCGTTCCCCTCTGACTTATCTTGCCGGGGCAGGGGTTGTCCTGACCATTGCAGCGGCGGGCGCCTGGTTTGCGATGCATCCGGCGGCGGCCTCTGCGGCGACGGATGCTGCGGCGCCGAAGCTGACCGTCTACTGGTCGGATGGCGATTCCGGGCGGTTGTCGGATGGCACGAAGTTCCGCCTGCACGGGATCGATGCGCCGGAGACCGGATCGATAAAGCAGAGCGGCGGGGCGAAGTGCGAGCATGAGCGGGTGCTCGGCTTCGAGGCGAAGGAAGCGGCGCTGGAACTGACGCGCGGCAAGGCTGTGACGGTTGCCGAAGTGCGCAATACCGACCGGTACGGGCGCAGCGTGGTGCGCCTCGACCTTGGCGGCAGCGATGTCGCAGCCCTGCTGGTAGCGGGCGGCACGCACAGGAGCTGGGACTATGACGGACGGCAGAAGAAGCCGGACTGGTGCGCGGGCAAGGCCGGCTGAGCCTTGCCATTGCGCCGGCGCGGGATAGCGTCTGCGGCAGGCTATCCGGGAGAGTTCTGATGCGAAGACTGGGTTCGGCGGCAGGTCTCGGACTTGTCCTTGTGCTGACGGCTTGCGGGGAGCGGGAGGCGCCGCGGGGCGAGCCTTACCGGGCGCCGTCGGTCGCGGAGCAGGAAATCGCGCTGTTCGGCGAGGTCGATGTCGGCGCGCTGCCGGCTGCGGAGCGGGCCGCGCTGGTGACGGCGCATGTGCAGGCCGCCTTCGCGCTCTACCGGGCGGGCGAAATGGAGGCGGCGCTCGGCCAGCTGGAAGAGATCGACGGGGCGCGCAACCCGGCGCTGATGGTGGGGCTGGATACGCTCGGCTATGATCCGGGTGCCATTGATGCGGTCGCCCAGCGGATCACCAGCGGCCAGCCGGGCAGCGAGGCCGTCGCGGCGCTGGATGCGGCCGCCAGGATGCTGGAGAACCTGCGCCGGGGCGCGCGCGGAGACATCGGCGAGACCACCGAGTTCCTGATGAAGACGCTGGCGCGGGAGTTCGAGCGGGGCGCCGATGCCGGCACGATCACGAACGCGAAAGCCTACCAGACCGCGTATGGGCTGGCGGTGGCGGCGCGCGACCTGACCTCCGGCGAAGACCCGGAGGTGTATGGCGACCTGCGCCGGGAGCTCGATTTCCTCGTGCTGATGTGGCCGCGCGGCGGGCCGGTCAGCACGGCGGTAGCGCCGCCGGAACTGCAGATGGCGGAGCAGCTGTCGCGGGTGAAGCTGGCGCTGGCGGCGCTGCCCTAGCTACGAGCGGCGAGGACGGCGTCGATGAACTGCACGGCTTCGGCGGCGGCCCAGTCGGCTTCGCCGGAGACGCGGGCGATTTCGAGGCCGTCGGGACCGTAGACAATCGTGGTCGGGAAGCCCTGGACTTCGGCGCCGTAAACGATATCGCCGCGATCGAGGGGGGCATGGCGGAAGGCGATGTTGGCAGCGCCGAGCTCGGTCAGGCGGCGCTTGGCATAGTCGACGTCCTCATCGGAATCGATGCTGATAGCGACGACTTCGAACCGGTCCGAGCCGCGCGCTTTCTGCAGCGCGCCGAGGGAGGGCATCTCGCGCTCGCACGGGCCGCACCAGGTGGCCCAGTAGTTTACCAGGATCGTCTTGCCCGCGAAGCTCTCGAGGCCGGCTTCGGATCCGTCGGCATTGTCGAACGTGCCGCCGGGGATGGATTTGCCGGCATTGGCGAAATCCAGCTTGGCGAGGGTGCCGGTGGCATAGCGCTCGAAGGTGTGATCCGGCGCCTTTCCGCCCGCTGCGCTCATCAGCACATAGACAATCCCGGCAAGGGCGACCAAGAAGAGGCCGGCAAAGGCATAGCGGATCATGGGACGGGCACTCCGGGCTCTGATTTTCGAGGGATATGGCAATGAGTGAGGGAAAAGGCCAGACGATGTGGGGTGGCCGTTTTGCCACAACACCGTCTGACATCATGAACGAGATCAATGCCTCACTGGATATTGATCGGCGCATGGCAGAGGAAGACGTCGCTGGCAGCCGGGCGCATGCCGACATGCTGGCCGAAATGGGCATCCTCAGCGCCGAAGATAATGAGGCGATCCAGAAGGGTCTCGATCTCGTCACAGGCGAACTTCGCGCCGGGACGTTCCCGTTCCGGAAGGAGCTGGAAGACATTCACATGAATGTCGAGGCGCGGCTGAAGGAGCTGATCGGCGAACCGGCCGGGCGGCTGCACACGGCGCGCTCGCGCAATGACCAGGTGGTGACGGACTTCCGCCTGTGGACGCGCCGGGCGCTGGACGAGACGAGCCATCTGGTGACCGGGTTGCAGGCCGCGCTGGTGCGCCGGGCGGGCGAACATGTGGCAACCGTGATGCCGGGCTTCACCCACCTGCAGACCGCGCAGCCGGTGACGCTGGGCCATCACCTGCTCGCCTATACGGAAATGCTGGAGCGCGACCGGACGCGGATCCTCGACTGCGCTGTACGCCTCAACGAATGCCCGCTGGGTGCGGCGGCGCTCGCGGGGACGGGCTTTCCGATCGACAGGGACATGACGGCCGAGGCACTGGGCTTTGCGCGGCCGATGGCGAATTCGCTGGACGCGGTTGGCTCGCGCGACTTTGCGCTGGAGGCATTGGCCTGCCTGTCGATTGCGGCGACGCACCTGTCGCGGCTGGCCGAAGAGATCGTGCTGTGGACGAGCCCGCAATTCGCGTTTGCGCGCCTGCTGGATGAATGGTCAACGGGCTCCTCGATCATGCCGCAGAAACGCAACCCGGATGCGGCGGAACTGATCCGCGCGAAGGCGTCGCTGATCACGGGGCTCTATGCCTCGCTGCAGGGGGCGGTGAAGGCGCTGCCACTGGCCTATGCCAAGGACTTGCAGGACGACAAGCGCCTGACATTCGAGGCGTTCGATACATTTGACCTGTGTGTGCGGGCGATGACCGGCATGATCGGGACGATCCGTTTCCATCCTGAAACCATGCGCGCGGCGGCGGCGAAGGGCTTTTCGACGGCGACGGACCTTGCCGACTGGCTGGTGCGGGAGCTGGGCCTGCCGTTCCGCGAGGCGCATCATGTGACCGGCCGGATCGTGGCGCTGGCGGAGGAAAAAGGCGTGGATCTCGCCGGCCTGACGCTGTTGGACATGCAGACGGTGCATGCCGCGATTACCGCAGATGTCTTCAATGTGCTGACGGTGGAGGCCTCTGCCTCATCCCGGACATCTTATGGTGGAACAAGCCCTGTTCGGGTGGCGGAACAGGTGGCACAGTGGACCCAGAGACTTCGACTGGAGTGAGGATGACCATGAAACGGATACTGGGCACAGTCGCCCTTGTCGCCCTGATGGGCAGCCTGTCGGCCTGCGGCCTGACGGGCGACTTGAAACGGCCGGGGCCGCTGATCGGCACGGGCAACAATGTTGACCCTGCCGACCTGCCGGACGCGCAGAGCAAGAACCTGCCGGACCTGCCGGACCGGCCGTCGCAGCAGCCGGCAGAAGAGGCTGAGGACGAACTGCTGGGCGGGCCGGACAGCTGATGCGCGCGCGGGTTCTTCTTGTGGCCGCCGGCGCGCTGGCGCTGGCGGGCTGCGCAACGGCGCCGGGCGAAACCGTGATTACGGCGGAGGAGGCAGCCGGCGCGGAGCCGGCGGACGTTGCCGCCCCTGTCTCGGAGAATCCCGCCGAGGGCCTGGACCAGAATGGGTGGGGCGGAGAAGTGCCTCAGTCATTGCCCGCCGAAGCGGTGGGCGAGGGCGGTCTTGGCGATATCGGATAGGGCCGCGCGCAGCATGCATCACTTTCATTATTCCGGAGGCCGCCTGTTCTGCGAAGGGGTGGACCTTGCCGAGATCGCAAGCGCGGTCGGCACGCCGTGTTATGTGTATTCGAGCGCGACGCTGGTGCGCCATGCCCGGGTGATCGCCGATGCGTTCAGCGGGCAGGATGTGCTGATCGCGTTTTCGGTGAAGGCGAATGGCAACCTCGCGGTTCTGGCGACGCTGGCGCAGGAAGGCTGCGGGGCGGATGTGGTCAGCGGCGGCGAGCTGGTGCGGGCGCGGCGGGCGGGCATTCCGGCCTCGAAGATCGTGTTCTCCGGCGTTGGCAAGACGGCAGCGGAAATGGACTATGCCCTCTGGGAGGGTATCCACCAGTTCAATGTGGAGAGCGCGGCGGAGTTGCGGCTGCTTTCGCAGGTGGCGAGCGCGAAGGGCAAGACGGCGAAGATTGCGCTGCGGGTAAACCCCGATGTGGCTGCCGGCGGGCATCCGAACATTTCCACCGGCAAGGCGGGCGACAAGTTCGGCGTGCCCTGGGCCGAGGCCGAGGCGCTGTATGCGGAGGCGGCGCGCCTGCCTTGTATCGAGGCCGTGGGTGTCGATGTGCATATCGGCAGCCAGATCGGCGATCTCGTGCCGATGCGGGCCGCGTTCGAGAAGGTTGTGGCCCTTGCCCTGCGCCTGCGCGAGCAGGGACATGACATCCGGCGTATCGATGTCGGGGGCGGTCTCGGTATTCCGTACAAGGAAGGGGATGCGCCGCCACCGCCGACGGCATATGCGGCGATGATCGCGGACGTGACGAAGGGGCTCGGTTTCGAGCTGATCCTCGAGCCCGGCCGCGTGATCGCCGGCAATGCCGGGGTGATGCTGACAACGGCGCTGTACGAGAAACAGGCGCCCGACCGGACCTTCCTGATCGTCGATGCGGGCATGAATGACCTGATCCGCCCGGCGCTTTACGGCGCGCATCATGATATCTTGCCGCTGGCCGAGCCGGCAGCGGGGCAGGGGCGGCGGACCTATGACGTGGTCGGCCCGATCTGCGAGTCTACGGACAAGTTTGCGACGGCGCGGGAGATGCCCGAGGTGAAGGCCGGCGACCGGCTGGCCTTCATGTCTGCGGGCGCTTATGGCGCGGTGCTCTCGTCGAGCTACAATGCCCGCTATCTTGTGCCGGAAGTCCTGGTGGACGGCGACCGCTACGAGATTGTGCGCCGGCGTCCGACCTTTGACGAAATGGTGGGACTGGAGAAAGTGCCCGATTGGCTTACGATGACGGCCTGACCCATATCGCGGCGAAGATTGCCGCGACCAGGCGCCGGCTGACGCTGCTGGCGCTGGGGCGTGCCTATTGGCCGGCCATCCTGCTTGTCCTGATCTTCCTCGCTGCGGCCCTGTCCGGCGCGTTTGACCGGCTGGACAAGATCACGGCGGCGCTGGTGACGCCGGTCTTCCTCGTGGCGGCGGCGGCGCTGATCTGGCGCGGGCGGCGGCGCTATGAGGCGCCCACCGAGGACGATGCGATCTGGGCGCTCGAGGCGCCGTCGGACCTGCGCCCGGTGACCTCGCTGCGCGACCGGCCGGCGCATCCGGCAGCGGAAGCCTCCAGCCTGTGGCGTGCGCACCGGGTGAAACTGATCGAGGAATTGCGCAAGCTGCGCCTGCCGGCCCTGTTGGCGGAGTGGCGGGCGCTGGACCCGTACTGGCTGCGCGCGCTGGTGCCGGCGGCGGTGATCGCGTTTGCGGTGCTGGCAGGCGCCGACGGGCCGGGGCGGATCGGGCGGGCGCTGTTTCCGGACTATGGCGCGCTCGTCGGCGCCGACAAGATGATCGTCGAGGCCTGGGTGACGCCCCCGGCGCATACCGGCCGCGCCCCGATCTTCCTGAAGCCGGGCAGCGAGGATGTCCGTGTACCGAAGGGTTCGGAAGTGACGCTGCGTACACAGGCCGCCTCGAAACCGAAGCTGGTGATGAAAGGCGCGCGCGACCGGGAGGCGAAATTTGCCGAAACGCCGGACGGCGCGTGGGAGGCGAAAGCCATCGTGCGCGGCGATACGCGCATCAGTGTGCGCTGGTGGGGCGAGCGGGCGCGCTACAGCTTTGCCGTCCTGCCGGACGACCTGCCGCTGATCGAATGGAACGGGCTGCCTGCGCCCGGCGCGCAGGACCGGGTGAAGATCGCCTGGAAGGCCTCCGATGATTATGGCGTGGCTGCCATCGAGCTTGCCATCCGGCTGCGCGAGCCGCATCCGGCGGCTCCTGACGCCGAGGCGCGGGTGCCCGTGCCGATGCCGGGCGCAGCGGGCGTCAAGGAAGCGGCGGCGACTGTCGAGCTGGACCTGACGCGCCATGCCTGGGCGGGCCTTGCGGTGGACCTGCAACTGGTGGCGCTGGACGGGGCGGGGCAGGAAGGGCGCAGCGAGAGCGTGCCCTATATCCTTCCGGAGAAGCTGCTGCTGGACCCGCTGGCGCGCGCGGCGCAGGAGGTGCGGGTGACGGTGCTGCGCGAGCCTCGTCCGTATGCGGAGTTGCCGAAGAATGACGCCGCGCTGTTGGACGGTGCGCTGAACCTGCAGGCGACCGGGCGGCTGGAGGCGGCGCCTGAGGGCGTGCGCCAGGCGGTCGCGATGCTGGAGGCGCTGACCTACAAGGGCGAATATTTCTTCGACAGCCTCAGCGTCTATATGGGCTTCAAGATGGCGGAGAAAACGCTGATTGCGGCCGGTACGAAGCCGGAAGCGGACGCGGTGGAACAGCTGCTCTGGGCGATGGCGCTGAAGCTGGAATATGGCAGCGCGGCGGATGCGGCGCGGCGTCTGGAGGCGGCGCGGGCGGCGCTGGAGCGCGCGCTCAGGGATGGCGCACCGGAAGAGGAGATCCGCAGGCTGATGGAAGCCTTCCGCGATGCGGCGAACGAATATCTTGCGGCGAAGATGGCCGAGGCGATGGCGAACGGCCTCGATGCGCCGCCGCCGGCTGAGGACGGACAGGCGCGCGCGGGCGGGCAGGGGCTCGGCGGGCAGGACTTCGAAGACATGCTGAATGCGCTGCAGGATCTGACCGAGACCGGCGCGACCGAACAGGCGCGCCAGCTGCTCTCCGACATCACCAACATGCTGGAGAATCTCGAGTTCCAGCAGGGCAATGGCGGCGAGGACGGCATGGGCATGCCGGGCCAGCAGGGCGAGGGCGAGCAGGCGGAGCTGCCGCCGGAGGAACAGGAACTGACCGATGCAATGCGGCGGCTGTCGGAAATGCTGCGCGAGCAGCGCCAGCTGAATGACGATACGCTGGCCCAGCAGCGCGGCGAGCAGCCTTCGGGCGAAAGCGGATCGCCGCCGCCCTTCGGGTCGCCGGAGGGGTCCGCGTCTGAAGAGGGCGGGGGCGGAGAGCAGGAAGGCGGCGGCATGGGCCGCGGCCAGGAACAGGCCGGTGAGCAAGGCAGCGGGGCGGGCCCGAATGGTGAACCGCGCGACGGGCAGCAAGGTGGCGGCGGATTTGACCGCAGCGGCACGCTGGCGGAGCGGCAGGCGCGGCTGGGCGAACTGGTTGAGGAATTTGCACGCCGGATGGGCGAAGGTGAAGGTGAAGCCGGTGCTGGTGAGGCCGGCAACGAGGAGGCGCTGGGCGCGATCCGTGAGGCGCAGCGGCGCGCGGAACGGGCGCTGCGCGGCGGCAATGAGAGCCGAGCAATCCTGGAGCAGGAGCGCGCGACGCAGATGATGTCGGAATTCTCGCGCGACCTCGCCCGAACGCTCGACGAGATGCGCGCCGCGCGAGATGGCCAGCAATCGGGCACCCGCGATCCGCTTGGCCGGCCGCTGATGGGGGCGGGCAATGACGGCGAAGGCGTGAACATTCCGGAAGCCTCCGAACGCCAGCGCGCCAAAGACATTCTCGATGAGCTGCGCCGCCGGTATAACGAGGCCGAGGACGAGGAAGAGCGCGAATACCTGCGGCGGCTGCTCGACCGGTTCTGACGCGTCTTGCCGGACATGACTGCCCGTGATCTGCTTCCGTAAAATGACGGGAGGAAGGCATGGCGGCGCGCTGGGAGTATACCAAGGGGCTGAAGGATATCGGCAACGGGCTGTATGCCTGGCTGCAGCCGGATGGCGGATGGGGCTGGTCGAATGCCGGGCTGATCCGCGACGGCGAAGCGAGCCTGCTGGTCGATACGCTGTTCGATATGCACCTGACGCGCGAGATGCTAAGCGCGATGGAAGATGCAACCAGGATCGCGGCAGGGCGGATCGGCACGATCGTCAACACGCATGCGAACGGGGACCATTGCCATGGCAATGGATGTTGTCCGCAAGCGGAGATTATTGCGAGCGAGGCGAGCGCGGAGGAGATGGCCGAAGTGCCCGCCGCGATGCTGGCTCAGTTCAAGAAGGCAGGCGCGCAGCTGGGGCCGGCGGGGGCCTATTTCGCGGATGTTTTCGGACCGTTTGACTTCGACAATATCGATGAGCGCCTGCCGACGAAGACGTTCAGCGGCGAGATGGCGCTGAAGGTGGGCGACAAGGACGTGCGCCTGATCGAGGTGGGTCCGGCGCATACGGGCGGGGACGTTCTGGTACATGTGCCGGGCGACAGGACGGTCTATACCGGCGACATTCTTTTCATCGATGGCACGCCGCTGATGTGGGCCGGGCCAGTGAAGAACTGGATCGGGGCGTGCGAGAAAATCATCGCGATGGACGCGGATGTGATCGTGCCGGGGCATGGTCCGATCACGGACAAGGCGGGAGTGAAGCGTGTGGCAGACTATCTCGCCTATGTGGACCGGGAAGCGAAGAAGCGTTTCGATGCGGGGCTCAGCGTGCGCGATGCGGCGTTCGACATTGCGCTGGGCGACTATGCGAGCTGGGGCGATGCGGAGCGGATCGCGGTGAATGTCGACAGTCTGTACCGGGAATATCGCGGCGACGGGAAAGTGACGCCGGTGATCGAGCTGTTTGCGCTGATGGCAGAGGTGCGGGCCGTGCGCCGGCGCTAGTGCAGCTTGAGCTTTGGCCTGACAACCTGGTTGACATGGCCCATCAGGATCATGCCGAGGCCGCGCAGGTTCCCGTGGATTGCCATCAGGTGCATGCGGTAGAGCGAGATATAGACGAAGCGGGCGAGGCGGCCTTCGATCGCCATGCGCCCGCCAACCAGGTTGCCCATCAACGTGCCGACCGTGGCATAGCGGCTCATCGAGATCAGCGAGCCCTTGTCTTCGTACCTGAAGGGTTTGAGCGACCTCTGCTCGATCAGGGCACGGATGTTTTCAAACGCGATACCCGCCATCTGGTGCGCGCTCTGGGCGCGGGGCGGGACAGGCCGCTCGGCGCCGGGCGCAGTGTAGGAGGCACAATCGCCGATGGCGAAGATGCGGTCGTCACGGGTTGTCTGGAGCGTGTCCTTCACGATCAGCTGGTTTGAGCGGTTGGTCTCGAGCCCTGCGATGTCCTTCAGGAAATCGGGGGCCTTCACGCCGGCAGCCCAGACCTTGAGATCGGCGGGGAAGACCTTTCCATCCCGAGTCTCGATGGCGTCGGGGGTGACGCACGAGACCTGCGCGCCGGTGACCACCTCGACGCCGAGTGATTCAAGTTCGCCGTGCGCAGCCTTGGCCAGGGTCTCGGGAAGGGCAGGAAGGATGCGCGGGCCTGCTTCGAGCAGGCTGACCTTCAGGCGCTTTTCGTCAAAGACTTCGAGGCCGTAATAGCGCAGCGCCGAGGCGGAATTGTAGAGTTCGGCGGCGAGTTCCACGCCGGTTGCCCCGCCGCCAACGATGGCGACGCGGACATATTCATCCGCATCCGGATTGAGGCTGAGGCGCCGCGAGCAGCGCAGGCACTGGTTGAGGAGGCGTTGGCGGAAGGAGTCCGCGTCGCGGCGACTTTCCAGCGACAGGCAGTTGTCCTTCACGCCCTCAACGCCGAAATCATTCGAGACCGAGCCGAGGGCCAGGACGAGATAATCATAGCGGATACGGTGCTCGCCCATCAGTTCGGAGCCATCCACATCCAGCAGGGGCGCAACGATGACCTGCCGGTTTTCCCGGTCGATGCCCTTGAGGGCGCCCTGGAAGTACCGGTAGCCCCAGCGGTGGGCGTGCGCGCCGTAGCCAACCTCATCAAGGTTTGCGTCCAGCGAACCGGCCGCCACCTCGTGCAGCAGGGGCTTCCAGATGTGCGTCCGGTTGCGCTCGAGGAGGATGATGTCGAACTTCTCGCGCCCATAGCGCGCGCCGAGCCGGGCCGCGAGTTGTAACCCGCCGGCCCCGCCCCCCACGACCACAATCTGTGTTTTCAATCCCGGCATGCCGGATTCATATCGTCCGGATTCGGCATAAGGAAAGAGTGTTTCCGGATCAGCGGTTCGCGCCGGGCACCCATTTGATATCGTCGGCGCCGTTATTGTTGGCGGCGCGGCCGGCGACGAAGAGCCAGTCGGACAGGCGGTTGATGAAGGCGAGGGCAGGGGCGCCGACGGGTTCGTCCTTCAGTGAGGCGAGGTGGGCCATCTCGCGTTCGGCGCGGCGGCAGAGCGTGCGCGCGACGTGAAGCTGGGCGGCGAGGCGCGAGCCGCCGGGCAGGATGAAACTGTCGAGCGGCGGGATCACCGCGTTCATCGCGTCGATTTCTTCTTCAAGGCGCGTGACCTGCGTTTCGATGATGCGGAGCGGCGTCCATTCGAGCACGCGGCCGCGGTCGGGCGTGGCAAGGTCGGCGCCGAGATCGAACAGGTCGTTCTGGATGCGGCGGATCTGCGTGAGCAACTCGCCGGAGGCGTCGAGGGCGGCAACGCCGAGGGCGGCGTTCAACTCGTCGACCGTGCCATAGGCGGTGACGCGGGGATGCCATTTGTCGACCTGCTCGCCGGTCGAGAGGCGGGTCTGGCCCTTGTCGCCGGTGCGGGTGTAGATCTTGTCGATCCGGACCATCGCGTCACCCGCCGAACTTGATGGCGCCTGCGACGATGCCGATCAGGACGAGGAAGGCGATGGCAATCGCCTGCAGGATGACGCGCATGCGCATCAGCTGGTTCGAGCGGCTGACCTGCTTGTCATCCTTCCGGACAAGGTTGGCGAGGCCAAGGAAAAGCACGACAGCGACGCCGGCGAGGGCAATGTAGAAACCGATAGTCAGGAGCGACTGCATGGGGCGGGCCTTTCAGATCCTGTTCCGGGCTGTTCTAGCGCGCCGGAGCTGGGGCGGCGCTGCTGCATGGGGTCGCGGCGGGGCGGGGCGTCAGCCTTCATTCTCGAGCCGGTCTGCGAGGGCTTCGACCTTGGCGGCCACCTGGACAAGCAGCTCGATGGCGCGGGCATCGGTTTCCGGGCGGGCGGAGACGCCGCGCCTTGCGCTGTCGAGTTCGTCCAGCAGGGCAAGGGCGGTGATCAGGAGCAGGCGTTCCTCGCCGATATCGCCGACCGCGCTCGCGATCTGGGTGACGCGGTCGTCCAGCTGCTCGCCGAGGCGCTGGACGCGCATTTCCTGGCCCGGCGCGCAGGCGATGGAGAAGCTGCGCCCGCGGAGCGTGATGTCGGCCTTGGCCACGGGGTCAGTCCTCTTTTCCGAGGGCGGCGCGCACTTCCTCGATGGCCGCTCCAAGGGCGACACTCGCCTCATCGGCGAGTGACTGCAATTCCTTTTCGCGCGTCAGGGAGTGGTCGAGCTGCTCGGCAAGCCTCGCCCGGTCTGCCACGAGGGCGGCGATTTCGGCGCGCAGGGCGGCGGGGTTTCCGACACGCACGAGATGTGCCTCAAGCGCGGTTTCCAGGCGCTTCAGGGCGGCATCAAGGCGTTCGGCGGCCGGTTCGAGCTCGGTCATGACAGTTTTGGAGTATCTGGAATGATAGCGCACGCCAAGCGCCTTGACGCTCAAGCCAGAGTCTGGCCTAGGACCCTTGGGCAAGAATCTCCAGGAGACCAGCAGAATGGCTGTCACGAACCGCGACATGGCCAACGCCGTGCGCGCCCTTTCGATGGATGCAGTAGAAGCCGCCAAGTCAGGCCATGTCGGCCTGCCGCTCGGGATGGCAGACACCGCAACGGTGCTGTTCCGCAAGGTGCTGAAATACAATCCGAAAGACCCGGCCTGGCCGGACCGCGACCGGTTCATCCTGTCGGCGGGCCACGGCTCGATGCTGATCTATTCGCTGCTGCACCTGACGGGCTATGCCTCGGTCAGCCGCGACGATATCCGCAATTTCCGCCAGCTGGGCGCCAGCACGCCGGGCCACCCGGAGAATTTCGTCACTGCCGGTGTCGAGACCACGACCGGCCCGCTGGGGCAGGGGATTGCGACAGCGGTGGGCATGGCGATGGCGGAGCGTCACCTGAATGCGCGCTTCGGCAATGATCTCGTCGACCACCATACCTGGGTGATCGCCGGCGATGGCTGCCTGATGGAAGGCGTGAGCCAGGAGGCGATCACGCTGGCCGGGCATATGAAGCTGTCGAAGCTGATCGTGCTGTTCGATGATAATGCGGTGACGATCGATGGCTCGACGGAGCTGTCCGATTCGACCGATCAGTGCGCGCGCTTCGAGGCGTCCGGCTGGGTCAGCCGCAAGGTGGACGGCCATGACGAGAAGGATATTGAAGCCGCGCTGAAATGGGCGACGAAGCAGAAGAAGCCTGTCTTCCTCGCCGTGAAGACGATCATCGGGTTCGGTGCGCCGAAACTCGCCGGCACCGGCAAGGCGCATGGTGGTCCCTACGGCGCCGACGAAATCGAAGGCATCCGCAAATCGCTGAACTGGCCGCATGCGCCGTTCGAAGTGCCGGAAGCCATCGAGAAAGCCTGGGCGAAAGCCGGTGAGCGCGGCGCGGCGGAGTACGCTGCGTGGAAGAAACGCCTCGCGGCGAGTGCGCACAAGGGCGAGTTCAATGCGGCCATCGCGCGCCGGCTGCCGAAAAATCTCGGCAAGGCGATCAACAAGCACAAGAAGGCCGTCGTCGAGGGCGGCGCTTCGAAGGCGACGCGCGTGTGGAGCGGCGAGGCGCTGGAAGTGATCACCGGTCTCGTGCCGGAAATGGTCGGCGGCTCGGCGGACCTGACGGGATCGAACAATACCAAGACCAGCCACACGGCGCCGATGACGCCGAAAGACTGGGGCGGGCGCTATGTGCATTACGGCGTGCGCGAGCATGGCATGGCGGCTGCGATGAACGGCATGTCGCTGCACGGCGGCATCATTCCGTACTCCGGCACGTTCCTGGTGTTCGCGGACTATAGCCGCGCGGCGATCCGGCTCGGCGCACTGATGGGCGCGCAGGTGATCCATGTGATGACGCACGATTCCATCGGCCTTGGCGAAGATGGCCCGACCCACCAGCCAGTGGAGCAGGTCGCTTCGCTGCGCGCGATGCCGGACATGGTTGTGTTCCGCCCGGCCGACGGCGTGGAGACGGCGGAGTGCTGGGAACTGGCGCTGCAGCGTCAGGATGGGCCGTCCACGATGGCGCTGACGCGGCAGAACCTGTCGCCGGCCAGAAAGACGCATACGGACGAAAACCTCTCGGCGAAGGGCGCCTATGTGCTGTCGCCGGCGAAGGGCAAGGAACGCGGCGTGCTGATCGCGACGGGCTCCGAAGTGGAGATTGCGCTGAAGGCGCAGGCGATGCTGGCGGAAGAGGGCATCGGCGTGCGGGTGGTCTCGATGCCGTCGATGGAGCTGTTCGGCCAGCAGGACGCAGCCTACCGCGCCGAGACGCTGGGCAAGGGCCTGCCGAAAGTGGCGGTCGAGGCCGGTGTCCGATTTGGCTGGGATCGCTGGATCGGGCCGGACGGCGGCTTTGTCGGCATGGAGAGCTTCGGCGCGAGCGCGCCGTATCAGAAGCTCTACCAGCATTTCGGCATCACCGCCGAAGGCGTGGTCGCGGCGCTGAAGAAGCTCGTCTGACTTAGTCGCCGATATAGTTCGCACGCGGACGGATCGGGGCGGCGCTGAGGCGCTGCTCGATGGCGTGCGCGATCCAGCCGGCCATGCGGCCGGACGCGAACATCAGGAAAGCGGCGTCGTCCGGCAGGCCGAGCTCCACAGTGAGCGCTGCGAGCGCCATATCGACATTGGCCGCTTCGCCCGAGGCGGCTTCTGCGGCGCGCAGGGCGCGGCGGAGGCTGGCGGAAGGTTTCATCCATCGCAGCAAGGCCGCGGCGCGCGGGTCGCCATCCGGATAGAGTGCGTGGCCGACGGCGGGTATTCGCTCGCCGCGCTGAGAGAGGGCTGCGAGGGCGGCGTCCGGTCCAGCAGCGACGGCATTGCGCAGGTAGGCGAGCGCGCGGGCAGAGGCTTCGCCGTGGAGCGGGCCGGTGAGCGTGGCGCAGCCGGCCAGCGCGCAGGCCGCGAGCGGCGCGCCGGTGGAGGCGGCAACGCGCGCGGCGAAAGTGGACGGGTTCAGTTCATGGTCGGCGACGAGGACGAGCGCGCGGCGCAGGAGATCTGTCCCGCCGGGCGTCAGGCCCCAATGGCGCGCGAGGCGCTGGTGGAAGAAGCCGCGCCCGCCTGCGCCGGTGATGGCCGTGCAGAAGCCGGAGAGGAGGCCCGCGCCTTCGGCGGCGAGGGACGCGGCGCTGCGTCCGATACCCGGTGGATCGACGGCGGCGCGGACGGCGAGGAAAGCAAGCGCGCGGGCCTTGCCGGTTTCGCCCGGCGGCGCACTGTCGGAGGAGCGGGGCGGGGTGAGCGTGTCGGCATTCCAGAGAAGGGCGGCGGCCTCTTCGAGCATTGCATCTGCAGCGAAGCGCACCGCGTCGCGGCCCCGGTAGATGAGCCGGCGTTCGCGCACAGTGGTGATGGCGGTTTCCATGACCGGCTCGCCCCAGGCGATGGCGGCGCGGGCGATGGCTTCGCGGCCACGTCCGCTGCGGCGGCGGCGCACGAGGGCAGCGATATCGGCGGCGGCGTAGAGACTGGCGCGCGGATCGTCCGCATCCGGACGGGAGGCGATGAGGCCCCGGCTGACATAGGCGTAAAGAGTCTGGGGCTTGACCCCCAGTTCTGCGAGCGCGTCTTCCCGGCGGATCCATGACATATATTGATTATATTGATCAAGATTGACGATGGGAAGCCCCGGCGCGACATCTGGGGCGAGTAATTTGCAAAGGAGGTGATCCTGATGGATTCCGGGCTTGAGAATGTGGTGGCCGCCGAGACGGTGCTGTCGGATGTGGACGGGCAGAACGGGCGGCTCGTGATCCGGGGCTGGCCGGTGGAGATGCTGGCTGCCTCGATGGCGTTCGAAGACGCAGCGCATCTGCTCTGGGATGGCTTTTTCGAAGACCTGCCGGATGTGGCTCAGCTTGGCGCGCGGCTCGGCGCGGCGCGAGAGGAAGTGTTCCGGATTGCCGGGCAGCTACCGGACGGGCTGGATGCTGTCGGTTTCCTTCGCGCGGGCTGGGCATTGCTGCCTGACGATGAGAGTTTGGATGCCGCTATCCGGCTGGCGGCGGCAGGGCCGGTGCTGACAGCGGCAGCCGTACGCCGGAGCAGGGGCGAGGCGGCGATCCGGCCAGACCGGGACCTGTCGCAATCGGCAGATTTCCTCCGCATGCTGAATGGCGTCGTGCCGGGACAAGCTGAGGCGCGGGCTCTGGACGCGTATCTGGTGACGGTGTGCGATCATGGGCTCAACGCGTCGACCTTTGCCGCGCGCGTGGTCGCATCGACGCGGGCGGGGCTGGTTTCTGCCGGTGTCGCAGGCATTTCGGCGTTGAAGGGCCCGCTGCATGGCGGCGCGCCGGGCCCGGTACTGGACATGATCGACGCGATCGGGACGCCGGAGAATGCCGAGGCCTGGATCGACGGCGCGTTGGCGCGCGGCGAGCGGCTGATGGGCTTTGGCCATAGGGTTTATCGCGTGCGCGATCCGCGCGCCGATGCGCTGAAGGCGGCGGTGGCGAGACTGCCGGGCACGTCCGGGCGGGTTGGCTTTGCTGAGCAGATCGAAAAGGCCGTGCTCGGACGATTGGCAACGAAATATCCGCAGCGGCGGCTGGAGACGAATGTGGAGTTCTACACGGCGCTGCTGCTGGAAGCGCTCGGCCTGCCGCGCGAGGCGTTTACGGCGACGTTCGCCTGCGGGCGCATCCTTGGCTGGACGGCGCATGCGCGCGAGCAGATCGGCGAGGGGCGCCTTGTGCGGCCGCGCTCGGTCTATCGCGGTCCGGTGCCGGTGGCGGCGTGAGGCTCAGGCATCCCTGTCCGGCTTGAACAGGTCGAGCTGGTTCGGGTCGGAGGGTTTGCGGCGGCGGGTCTTGGTGCGTCCACGGCGGAAGTAGAGGTCGTCCGTATGGTCGGTCTCTGCGGCGGGCGCGTCCGGTGTTGGCGGCGGGGGAGGGACAGGCGCGGCCTTGCGCGGCGGTGTGCCGGGCGGGACGAGCTTCCACCAGTTGACGGCGATGACGACATGGCCGGACGTGTCTTCGTATTGCTGCAGATGGCCGGCCGGGCCTTCGGCGCCCTGCGCGGCGAGGAGTTTTCGGGCCTCCTCTTCCGGCAGGTGCAGCCAGCTCGTCTCCAGGCCTTCCACCTGTTCGCCGGGCGAGGCGGCCGCCGCCTCGCGGGCCGACCGCGCAAAGCGGACGCCGGGGGCAATCGCCTCTTCGAGGCTGCGGGCGACAGGATAGGCAAGGCTCATGACAGGGGCGAGGTAAGGCTGTCATCGCCCGGCGTAAAGCCTGCATCGGTAAACGCGGTGAGGCGCGAGGCGGCGAGGCGCGCGAAGCGGAGGGTTACGGCCTTGCGCCGCGCCGGGGCAAGCCGGGCCTCGGGCGCATCCCGGATCACCGCGCCGTAGAAGGCATCCGCGACGATCAGGCCGGCCTCAGGCGGGATCAGCTCCTGCGGGAAATCGGCGGCCACGGCGAAGGTTAACCGGTCACAATAGTCCATGTACTCACGCCACTTCGAATCGGACCGGAAGTCCTGGACCGAGGACTTGATCTCGATCATCCAGATGTCGCCACCGGGGCCGATGGCGGCGATGTCGGCGCGCCGGTTGTTGGCGAGGGTCATTTCCGTCAGGCCGTAATAGCCGAGCGAAGACAGGAGGCGCAGCGTGCCGCGGCAGATTTTTGCGGCGCGGCGGGGAAGGATGTCTTCGGTCTGGGGCTCGGTCATCTGGCGTTTCGTTCTGCTTGTGTTCCGGGGGGAGTTAGGCCGCCGGAGCGGCGCCCGTCAAGGCGCGGCTGATCCAACCAGCCATCTGCTGCGTATGTAGAATGTCAGATGTAGCGCCCAGGGAGACGGCTATGGCGCGAATGCAAGAAGCAGCTTCGGATGCAGACCGCCGGTTCGTCCGGTCGGCGATGAAAACGGCTTTGCTGGAACCTGCGCATGAGGCGGACCTCGCCCGGCGCTGGCGCGACGAGGAAGACGAGGCTGCGCTGCACGAGCTGACGACCGCCTATATGCGCCTCGTGATCGCGATGGCGGCGAAATTCCGCCACTACGGATTGCCGATGGCGGACCTTGTGTCTGAAGGCAATGTCGGCCTGATGCAGGCAGCCGCGCGGTTCGAGCCCGAGCGCGAGGTGCGTTTCTCCACCTATGCCAGTTGGTGGATACGCTCCGCCATTCAGGACTATGTGCTGCGCAACTGGTCGATTGTCCGTACCGGGACGACCTCGGCGCAGAAATCCCTGTTTTTCAACCTGCGGCGCCTAAGGGCGCGGATCTCGGATACCGGCGACGGCCTGATGAGCCGCGAGAACCGGGAATGGGTGGCGACACATCTCGGGGTGCCGGAGCGGGATGTGGAGGTGATGGCCTCGCGCCTGTCGGGGGCGGACCGGTCGCTGAATGCGCCGCTGTCAGTGGACGGCGACGGGGAGTGGCAGGACCTGATTGCGGACGAGTCGGCAATTCCCGAGCAGATCGTGATGGAAGGGCGCGACACAGAGCGCCGCCGGGAATGGGTGCGCGAGGCGATGAAGGTGCTGCGCCCTCGCGAGCTGGAGATCATCACGCGCCGCCGGCTGGCGGATGAGCCGATGACGCTGGAGGCGCTCGGGCAGGAGCTTGGCGTTTCAAAAGAGCGGGTGCGGCAGATCGAGATGCAGGCGATGATGAAACTGCGCCGGGCGCTGGAAAAGCTCGTGGGCGATCCCGAAGAGTCAGGCCTGCTGCCGGAGACGTGATCAGTCGCCGAGGCGTTCCAGATTTAACGGGTGGGAGATTTCCAGCCGGCCATCCTTCAGGAAGCCGCGCGCGCGGATGCGTGTTCCGTCCGGTAGCTGGCAGAGCTCGGCGGCGGATTTCTGGATTTCGAGGATCAACGCCGCGCCCTGAAGCGCAATCTCGCAGACCGCGAACCGTTCATCCGAACCCTGCATGGCGCCGGAGGTGGCCTCGATCATCTGGAAGCGCGCGGCCTCTTCCGGCAGGCGTGCGGCGTCGTGGATCGGCCAGGCGTTTTCCTTCCAGAGGCCGCGGCCGTCTTCGCGCGCCTTTTTTTCCATCTCGATGAGAGGCGCGTTTGCGGCGGCGGTGTCGGGATAGACACGCACACGGGCGCCGCCTTTCTTCACCATCTCCGCATTCAGCCAGAGGCGGGGCCCGAGCGCGTCGGTGGTGACGACATGTGCGAGGGCGCGGTCGTAGCGGTCTCGCGTGAGGCCAGCATAGCGCAGCTCAACCTCGCGGCCGAGCGCCATGTCTTCGAGCAGGCGCTTTGACGTCTCGTATCCGGGCTCGCCCTCGCGGTTACGATAGGGCGCGGCGGGCGCTTCGATACCGATCAGGCGCACGCTCTGTCCGGTGTCGAGCACGAGCGCATCGCCGTCGAGGACGCGCACGACGCGACCGCGTTCGCCCACGGCAAGCTCCTCCAGCGGATCCTTCTGCGCGCTGCAGGCGGCAAGGATCACCACAAGGAAAAGACAGGCTGCGCGATACGCCAATTCACCCCCCGAGGCTGCGGCATTCACACAAGGTATCTCCGCCGGGCCGCAAGGTTGCAAGCGGCTTCGCCTTGCCAGAGGCGCCCGGCGCCCTTTAAGCCTTCCGCTACGAAAAGCTCCCGGGAAGGAAACCCCATGTCAAAACCCAAGAAATCCTATCGCAAGCGCGAGATCGGCGGGCATACGCTGAGCCCTGAATCGCTGGTGATGGGCTTCGGATACGATCCCTTCATGTCGGAGGGCTCGATCAAGCCGCCGATTTTCATGACCTCGACCTTCGCGTTCAAGTCGGCGCGCGATGGCGAGGCCCTGTTCCGACGCCTCGCCGGAAAGCGGGAGGAGGGGGACCCGGAGGATGCCGACCTCATCTATACCCGTTTCAACAACCCCAACATGGAAGTGCTGGAAGACCGGCTGACGCTGTATGATGATGGCGAGGCGGCGCTCGCCTTTTCCTCCGGCATGTCGGCAATCACGACTGCGTTGTTTGCCTGCGCGGAGCCGGGCACGGCGGTGCTGCATTCAAGCCCGCTCTATGGCGCCTCCGAAGTGTTCATCCGAACCTTCCTGCCAGGCTGGGGCGTGCGCTCGGCAGAGTTCGATGCCTGGTCGACGGAGGAACAGATCCTCGCGGCGGCGCGGGCGACGGTGAAACAGTTCGGGCCGATCTCGGTGATCTTTACCGAGTCGCCGGCGAACCCGACAAATGCACTGGTCGATATTGCGGCATGTGCGCGTGTCGCCTCAGTGCTGGAGAAGGAAACGGGGCGGCGCCCGATCCTGATGTGCGACAATACGATGATGGGCCCCATCGGCCACAAGCCGCTGAAACAGGGCGCAGACCTCGCGCTTTACTCGCTGACCAAATATGTCGGCGGGCACTCGGACCTGATCGCCGGCGGCATTGTCGGCAATGAGGAGATCATGAACCGGATCCGCCGTATGCGGAACTATCTCGGCACGATGCTGGATTCTCATTCCTGCTGGCTGCTAACCCGCTCGCTGGAGACCGTGCAGCTGCGCATGGAACGCTCGTTCGACAATGCAAAGATCTGCGCCGAATACCTGCGGGACCACGCGAAGATTGCGGCGGTGATGTATCCGGGCTTCCTGACGAAAGGCGACCCGCAGAAGAAAGTGTTCGATGAACAGTGCGAAGGTGCGGGCGCGACCTTTTCCTTCGATGTGAGGGGCGGAAAGGAGGCGGCCTTCCGCCTGCTCGACAATCTGAAGCTCATCAAGCTCGCGGTCAGCCTCGGCGGCACCGAGAGCCTGATGTGCCATCCGGGCTCGACCACGCATTCGGCCGTCCCGGCGGATGTGCGCGCGCGCATCGGCTTCACCGACGGGCTTGTGCGCTTCTCGGTCGGCATCGAATCGCCCGCCGACCTCGTGGCCGACCTGCAGCAGGCGCTGGAGGCGGTGTGATCAGGAAGCGCCTTCAAATCCGGGGCGTTTTCCCGTATGCAGGCGCCGGAGACCCCGTAGCTCAGCAGGATAGAGCGACAGATTCCTAATCGCAGTACACGGACCATCGGGGGCCGTCAGTACACGTATTGATGGTGTGCGACCCCTTGTTTCGTTGCCATTATCCCATCGTGAGCCGTGTGGAGCCGTATCTACCGCATGGCCTGAGATAGGGTCTGGACCATGGCAGAGAAGTTCACGCAGGCGCTCGTCGACCGTTGGGTCGGGCAGGCGGAGGCCGGCAAGCAGTTCTACGACTCGGAGGCGAAGGGCCTGCGCCTCGTGATCGGATCGACGGGCGGCTCCTACCGCCACGTCGGTAGGATCAACAGGCGGGGCGGACAATACGTCACCGTGAACGTCGGCAGGGCCGACGAGGTCACGCTCAGGCAGGCCAGGACCGCCTCGGCGGGTGTCCGGCTGGCGCTGAAGCGTGGCGAGGACCCGAGGAGGCCGGTGAGCGGCGTGCCGACCGTCAAGGAGGCGCTCGAAAGGTACCTGCTTCGCGACGAGCTGTCGGAGCGCACGAGGGAGTTCTACCGCCAGTGCGTCGATGGTCCGCTGCGCCGCTTGCGAGATGTCCCGATGGATGCGCTCGACCGAGAGGAGGTGAGGGCGCTCCACGAGGAGGTCACGAGGGGTTGCGGGCCCTATCGTGCGAACGGGGCGATGAGGACGCTGCGCGCCCTCCACAACGACGCAGCCCGCACCCACGACCTCCCGCCGAATCCGGTCACGAGGGCGGTGAGGTTCAACAGGGAGCAGAGGCGGGACGACGCCGTGCCCGCGTCCGACATGCCGGCGCTGTGGAGGCGGCTCGAATCTGTCGAGTGCCCGATCATGCGGAGGGCGTGGCTGACGCTGCTCCTGACCGGCCTGCGCAGCGGCGATGTCCGAGGGATGCGGTGGGATCACATCGACGCCGACGGTGTACTGCTGGTGCCGCACCCGAAGGGAGGTCGCTCGTTCCACCTGCCTCTCTGCTCGCACCTGCTCGCCGAGCTGGAGGAGCTGCGCGCGTTCGGATCCAAGTTCGTGCTGCCGTCGCCCCGTGACCTGTCGAAGCCGTTGGCCGGTCTCAAGCGCAACAAGACGTTCCCATTCAACCCTCACGCCATGCGCCACAACTTCAGCACCCACGCGATGGAGGCCGGCGTCGACCACGCCACCCTGAAGCTGCTGCTGAACCACGCCAGCGGTGACGTCACCTTCGGCTACGTGACCAGGGCGCACCTGCAGGGTCACATGCGGGACGCCGTGGAGCGGGTGGCGACTAGGCTGCTGTCCTACAGGTGACGGGCAGCTTGCGTTCGAATCAATCTGAACCCCCAATTTAAGGTGGAGGTAATCAGTTTCGTTTCAACTATTATTGCGCGACTCGAAAGGGCCAACAACGTGCGTTCACTGATTGAACAGAAGGAGAGTGAAGCTCGTTTCGCCGACAACCTTGGAACATTCTGGTTATGCTCAATTGGTCTCTTCGCAATTGGTTCAGTGATCTATCGCGGCGCGGAACTGTTTGTTGATCCCGACTTAAATGGCGATGGGCGTTTCACGATCTCGGACATCCCCACGCTGATTGCCCTATCGTTGGGCGAGCCCGGAAGGATTGTTCAAGTTTGGTTTGCGGACCACGCGGTCGGCCAATTTCTTGAGTTCAGCTCTTCGCCCCCATCACCAGTCTGGTCCGGAGTGCTGTCCGTGGCAGTATATCTGTCACCGTTCTACGCGCTTTCCTGCGCGGAGAAAGACAGCACTCGAGCGAGGGAACAGGCTCAAGCGATGCGGCGAGATCCAAAGCTGCTGGAGCGATTGCAGAAGGAACAAGAGGCATCCAAGCCATCACCAGGCGCGTCGAAGAGAGCACTCGTCGCAGTGGCAATTGGGGTGGGAACAGTCTGTTTGCTAGCGCTAGTCGGAAGCTTGCTTGGGTAATCCGTGAGCCGAAAATATTCGCATCAGCCGATTCAATGATCGTTATGCCCCTCGAAAGTGATGGGTTACGACGGCCCGTGACGGCCTTACCTTCCATCCTATGGAAGAGATCATCGAGAGACTTGAGCGGATCGAGCGTGCGTTGGTGGCGTCGCAGGGTACCTACCTCGACACCGAGGCGGCGGCGGAGCTCACGGGCATCAGCAAGGTGTCGCTGGAACGCTGGCGCACCGAGGGGCAGGGACCGCCGTACGTGAAGCTTGGTCGGCTCGTAAAGTACCGCCGCTTGGACATTGACGCCTTTATGGAACGTCACGTGGTCGGAGGTCCGACTCGGTAGCTTCGGCGCCATACTCCAGTCCATGATGCTCTCTCATAATCTTTGAGAAGAGCAAGTCGAACTCCGGATCCTCGTAGGCAGACAACAAGACTTTCATATCGAGTTGTAAGAACCGATAGGCTGAATAAAGCCGATACAGGGTGAGGTCCTTCAGAACTCTGGTCGTCTCCGCAGCCTGTGCATAAGCGGCCCAGCTTCTATTGGGTTCAGGTCTGTGAGCCCGCTCATAGAAGCTCGCCAAACCAAGGGGATTTCCGTGGATTGACTGGGAGGACTTCAAGTAACGCAACTGCAAATCTGCGGCAGCTTGCGTCGGGAGGATGTCCTTTGATGCCAAGTAATCCAGGAGCTTTCCGAAACTCCATTTGTCTTCGAGCTGGCGCCTGTCCCGCTTTGGATACTTCTGAGAAATGCGCTCATACTCCGCGTCTGGCAGCTGCATTGTTTCAAGAGTTTGTTGCGAGCCATCGTCCAACTTTTTGTCGCCTAGAACTTGGAGGAATGACCGCACTTTCTGGGTCAAACGGAACCACGCGATGTCCTCCAGCGTAAATGAAAATTCGTCGAGACGCTCATCAAATCCACCATCGCCGTGCAAGAGATAGATGAACCGAACGGTCCCTTCCAAAACGCTCCTCTGAAGGATTGATGCATCCCAAACTCTACCGGCTTCTATTAGGAGCAGAGCACTGCCGGTAGTGGACAAACAGGTCGTGCTCAGTGTGGCCAACACTTCCGCTCTTCGGCCCGAGATCGCGTCCGACTTCCACAACGGAGCAATCAGGCCCGCCATTTCTAAAACGCTGCGGTCTGTGAGGTCCGCAAGTCGATGAAATGGCTCATCTGCCGTCGCCTCGTGCAAGTTGGTTTCCTCATCCAATCCGTAGTCATGCGTGGGGACAATGCACCGAATAACAGTCAAGAAGAAGACCGCGCACTGAGGAAACGGCGCAACTCGGCCTGCTTTCGGAATAAGCGACGGCACCCCAGATAAATTAGGGCGCCCTTCAGCGCCTTCTATTGGAGGAGAAATATATGGCCATCGACATGCTCGAACTGGAGCGCCGCGTCGCCTCGCTCGAGGAGGACCGGATCGAGCACCTCGCACTGATCAGCGTGCTGGTCACGACCACGCAGCACCTCTGGTCGACGCTGATGGAGAGCGGCGTGATCGAGGACCCCGTCGCGTTCGCCGAAGCCTACCTCGCCGACCCGCCGCCGACGCGGCCGTTGCCGGGCGTGGACCCGGCGCACCTCGAGGAGCTGGGCCGGACCTACGGCGATCGGTTCCTGTACTACCGGGGCCTGCTGCTCGCCGAGGCCGTCCGTGTCCAGAGGACGTCGGGCGAATGAATGACGCCCGCCGCCCCAAAGAGGAAGGCGGCGGGCGTCCGGCGATCACACCAAGCCTCGCCCCAGGAGCGTGAGGGGCACGGTGGCGCCTAGCGGCCGGTGATGGCCGTCCGCTATCCGAGGAAGATCCTGTCCTGGTAGGCGATCTGCTCTGAGAGCTGTGTCGACAGCTTGTACAGCTTCGAGCCGACGGGGTGGGCGTCGGACAGCACGTGGCGGTGCGCAGAGAGCTCGTCGTGGCCCTCGGCGATGCGGGCCTTGACCAGGTCCTCAATCAGCGCGTCGCACTTGGCGAGCGTCTCGGCAGGAGCAGCGTTGGCGGCCTTCGCCAGAGTCTCCAGCTCCTGCAGTCGTTCGGTGTCGGTCATGTGTCGGCGTCCTTCTCAGACTCTAGGTGTGGTGCGTTTGACGGAGTCGAGGAAAGCCGTCTCGCGGTGGGTGGGCACGCGGGGCATGCCGCTGTCGTCGACGAGGCGGCGCGCGCCCTTGGCCAGCGCCCAGCGGAGGCTGTGCTGCACGGCGCGGTCGACGGCGTTCAGGTCGCTGCCTGCGATGCGGTGCGCCTCCTTGGATTCCAGCATGACCGCTCTGTAGTCCGTGTACGTCCTGCCCATCGCCTCGATGGCGGCGTCGACGTCGGCTGCGGCCTTGAAGAGTCTCTCCTGCGAGTCGCGTGCGAGCCGCTTCAGGCGCTCGGCCTCCAGTCCCTGCGTCTTCTTCTCCACCGCGGCCTCGCGGTCCTCCGCGATGCGAATGGCCGGGGTCAGGTCACGGATCTTGGTGTCGAGCCGGTCGCGCCGGGTCTGGAGGTGACGGGTGTCGGTGCCGTCGGCCAGCGCCTGCGCTATGGCGGCCTGCACCTCTGACAGCTCCTCCTGCGAGATGGCGAGCTGCGCCCTTAGCTGTTCTGCGGTCTTCATCCCGGTTTCCTCGTGTGCGCTAGCGAGCGAGCGCGTGTGCACGAAGGATGCGGTCACGGACGGACCGCGCAAACCCCCGAAGCGGTCAGCGCAGGCGGGCGCGCAGGGCGTTCACCAGCCTGCGGTCGATGCCGGGCCAGCCGTCGAACTCCACCACCTCCTCCGTCAGCATGGCGCTGAACAGCAGGTCGAGCGACAGGGTGGTCGCGGGGATGCCCCGCTCCGCCAGGACGCCGACGCACGCCTCACGCCACCCGTAGGGGAGGTCGAGGCCGATCCGGTCGTACAGGGCGAACAGGAGCCTCGCCTGGTTGGAGCGGGGCGTTGCCCTCGGGTCGAGCCTGCAGGCGGCGGCGACCCTGCGGACGGTCTCGCGGGTCTCGGGCAGCGGGCGCTCGTCGTCGATCGGTGAGTAGTTCGTGTTCTTCATGGCCGGATCTATGACCTGGGTGATGGCCTGGACATGCCCCCGACCTACCCTTCCCCTTTGAGATCAGGGCGTTGAGGGGCGCCGGTCCACAGATTGGATGTCAGGCGTGAGCCCGTCGTCGTGCTGGCCCAGCGCGATCGCCACCCTCTCGCGTCTGCGTGGGTCGTCGCGCGGGACGGTGCGCAGGTGCGCCATGAGTGTCTCCTCGGCGCCGAGCGAGATCGGCAGGGCGGCGTCGAACACCACGCCGCCGTCGGCACAGAGGTGGTCGGAGCGGAACGGCTCGTCGGTCTCCCACCGGCCACGGACCACCTCCAGGACGGTCCAGTGCGTCGGGCCGAACGCCGCCACCGGCGTGCCGGCCACGTGCTCCAGGATCGTCCTGGGCGCACCGGAGGCAATGAGTTCACGCAGGGCACGGTCACGGTCGACCTGGCGCAGCCACGGAAGGCTCTCGGTGATGCCTGCGAGCTCGGCGCCCAGGTCGTCCACCGAGACCACCTGGACGCGGAACCGGGCTGCGTTGCGCGACCTCGGGCCCTCGTAGGCTTTGGCCTCGTCCGGCGTCAGGGTCACGGTGACGGTGCCGCCGCGGTGGATCTCCAGGAACCGGGAGGGCTCATCCAGCATCTGCGTCGAGCTCCGCGATCAGTGCGTCGACGTCGACGACGTCGCGGGTGAGCCTCGGGACCGTGTCGGACGCGAAGTTCTGCTGGAGGTTCACCTGGACAGGCGGTGCGGCCTCTGAGGCGACGGCCCTGCGCATGGATGCCAGGTCACGGAAGGAGATGCTGGAAACGAACACCTGCTCGAAGTCGTCGTCGAGCACGGGGTTGCCGTCGGCGTCGATCAGCGGGACGCGCTGTGTCCTCAGGTGGCTGACGATGTGGTCATCGACACCTGCCAGGATCGCTGCG
>NZ_JBKBXB010000039.1:0-29552 GCF_046313975.1 Hyphomonas sp.
CCGCCCCGGGGCACGGTGGCGGAAAGCGCGGCGCCCACGCCGCCCCAGAAGAAGAAGGCAAGGCTGCCGAGCGCGTAGTAGCCCGCATGCAGGATCAGCTCGCCGCTCGCCTCGGCCTGAAACATCAGCGCCAGCAGCGGCGAGAAAAGTGCCAGCGGCAATCCCGCCGCCAGCCAGTGCGCCAGCGTCTTCGCCGCCGCAATCGCCGAAGCGGGGGCGTCGGCCTGCAGCCAGAGGTCCAGCGTGCCGTCCTCGGTATCGGCCTGAAAAATGCGCTCCAGCGTCACGAGGCTGGAGAGCGCGAGCGCCACCCAGATGATGCCGGGGCCAACCGCGCGCAGCGTATCGCCGTCGCTGCCGATGCCGAGGGGCACCAGCACCGCCGCCCCGCCCAGGAATCCCAGCGGCAGCAGCGCCCCCGCGCCGCCGGCCCAGGCCTCGCCAAAGGCCTGCCGGAAGGCGGCGAGGATGGGGGCGGGGCGGCTCACAGGGCAAGCTCCGAGGACGGCGCAAATCCCGCCTCGCCATGGATCGCCGCAATCAGCGCACCGCCTTTTGCCCGATGCTCTGCGATCAGATCATTGACCAGCCGGCGCCCCTCGGCGTCGAGCGCTGTATAGGGCTCGTCCAGCAGCCAGACCGGCCGGTCTTCCAGCAGCAACCGCGCCAGCGCCGTGCGCCGCCGCTGCCCTGCAGACAGGTGGCGCGCCGGCACCTCCGCCGGCCGGGCGAGGCCCATCCGGGTAAGGATCACTTCCCGGTCAATGTTTGAGCCCCAGGCCGAAGCCCAGAGCGCAAGGTGAGTGCGCGGCGTCTCGGCCGGTTTCAGCCCTTCGCGGTGGGCAAACCAGTGCACTGCCGCCCCCTTCGAAACGCTCCCCGCCTCGGGGCGTGTCAGGCCGGCCAGAATGCGCAGCAGCGTTGTCTTGCCTGCGCCATTGGCCCCGCGCAGAAGGATTGCCTCGCCCGCAGCCAGCGACAACGAGACATCGCGGAACAGCACGCGTTCGCCCCGGATCATGCCGAGGCCGCGGGCAGCAAGCAGGGGAGTGGAGGAGGTCGTCAGAGCGTCTGCCCCGGAATGCATTTGAGCGCGCGCCCGGCGCCGTCGGGCATCGCGCTGCCGGAATGCCGGGCAGCGTCCCACATCCGGAACTCGAAGAACTCGACCGGATATCCCCCGCGCGCTTCAAGGGCTGCGCTGTCCGGCTCGTGCTGCCGCTTCGCCATCCCGGCCCGGTAGGCGTGCAGGTCGCTGCGCAGCAGCACCAGCCTCTGGTCTCCGGCGCCGAGCTCAACCCGGTCGCCGCTCGGATTGCTGATCTGGCTGACCTGATGCTGGCTGTGGGCAGTCAGGTACCAGAGCGCGCCATCATGCGCGCGGATGACTTTGAACGCGCCATAGAGCGGCACGCGGCCGCCGTCGAAATCCAGCCACAGAACCTCATGGTCCCACTCCGCGCAGGAGCGGGCGGCGCCAGCCGTGCGTTTCTGGTTCCGGTCATAGAGGCCCCAGTCGCCCAGCAGGGTATCGAGGGTCAGCGCCTCCACACCGGGCAGGGCGCTCTCTACCTTGATAGTAGGGTCCGGCTCGGCGACGGCCACAGCCCCGGAGCCGCCGATTGCGGCCAGCAAAAGGATGCTGCATCGGAACATGGCGCCCTCTGTGCCCGAAAACCTGCTTGCCAGCCGTTTTAGCCGGTCTGGCGCTGCCGGATAGACCCTTTGTCCCAATTGCGCCCGGGGGACACCATCTATAAGAGGGCCCCAGCGCAACATGGCGGACCAGCGCCGGAGCCGGTCCCGTGACAGGAGGCAGAGGCCCAGATGCCCTCAAAAGACAGCTTTAAGTCGAGAAGCACGCTCAAGGCGGGCGGCAAGTCCTACACCTATTATTCGCTGGCTGCGGCCGCGAAGAATGCAGGCCTCGGCGACCTTTCCCGCCTGCCGGCCTCGCTGAAGGTCCTGCTCGAGAACATGCTGCGCTTCGAGGATGGTCTGACCGTTGTTGAAGATGATATCCGCGCCTTCGGCGAATGGGCCGACAAGGGCGGCCAGAACCCCCGCGAGATCGCTTACCGCCCGGCCCGCGTGCTGATGCAGGACTTCACCGGCGTTCCGGCCGTGGTCGACCTCGCCGCGATGCGCGACGGCATCAAGGCGCTCGGCGGCGACGCCAAGAAGATCAACCCGCTGGTCCCGGTTGACCTGGTGATCGACCACTCGGTGATGATCGACGAGTTCGGCAATGCCCGCGCCTTCCAGGCGAACGTCGACCTCGAGTACGAGCGCAACATGGAGCGCTACACCTTCCTAAAATGGGGGCAGAAAGCTTTCAACAATTTCCGCGTCGTGCCCCCCGGCACCGGCATCTGCCACCAGGTGAACCTCGAATATCTCGCCCAGACGGTCTGGACCGATACGGACACGGACGGCTCCATCGTCGCCTATCCGGACACGCTGGTTGGCACAGACAGCCACACCACGATGGTCAACGGCCTCGCCGTTCTCGGCTGGGGCGTCGGCGGGATCGAGGCAGAAGCCGCCATGCTTGGCCAGCCTGTCTCGATGCTGATCCCGGAAGTCGTCGGATTCAAGATCACCGGCGCGCTGAAGGAAGGCGTCACCGCGACCGACCTCGTGCTGAAAGTCGTGCAAATGCTGCGCAAGCACGGCGTCGTGAACAAGTTCGTCGAATTCTACGGCCCCGGCCTCGACAATATGCCGCTCGCCGACCGCGCCACCATTGCCAACATGGCTCCTGAATACGGCGCCACCTGCGGCTTCTTCCCGATTGATGATGAGACGATCCGCTACCTGCGCCAGACCGGCCGCGAAGAAGACCGCATCGCCCTTGTCGAAGCCTATGCCAAGGAAAACGGTTTCTGGCGCGGCCCGGACTATGCACCCGTCTACACCTCCACCCTGCATCTCGATCTCGGCGATGTCGTCCCCGCCATCTCCGGTCCGAAACGCCCGCAGGACCATGTCGCCCTTGATCAGGCGGCGAAAGTGTTCGGCGACTACATCCGCGGCGTGCGCACGCCGGCGACCGCCTCCGCGCAACAGAAATCCGAAATGGTGGAAGAGGGCGGCAAGCCCAGCCCCAACGGCGTGCCGGGCAACCATGATGGCTTCAGTTCCGGCGCCGTCGAGGGCCAGGACTACGCGCTGCGTGACGGCTCGGTCGTGATCGCCTCGATCACCTCGTGCACCAACACGTCAAACCCTTATGTGCTGATCGGCGCTGGTCTCGTCGCCCGCAAGGCGCGCGCCCTCGGCCTCACCCGCAAGCCCTGGGTCAAGACTTCGCTCGCCCCAGGCTCGCAGGTCGTCTCGGAATACCTCAACGCCGCCGGCCTGCAGGAAGATCTCGACGCCCTCGGCTTCAACCTCGTCGGCTATGGCTGCACCACCTGTATCGGCAATTCCGGCCCGCTGGCGCCCGAGATTTCCAAGTCGATCAATGAGAATGACCTCGTCGCTGTCTCGGTCCTCTCCGGCAACCGCAACTTCGAAGGCCGCATCAGCCCGGACGTGCGCGCGAACTATCTTGCCTCGCCGCCGCTGGTCGTCGCCTATGCCATCGCCGGCGACATGAACATCGACATCGCCAAGGACCCCATCGCCACCTCGAAGGATGGCAAGCCGGTCTACCTGAAGGACATCTGGCCGACGACCAAGGAAATCGCCGACATGGTGCACTCGGTCGTCACCCGCGAGATGTTCATTTCGAAGTACGCCGACGTCTTCAAGGGCGATGCCAAATGGCAGGGTGTTCAGACCACGGACGCTGAAACCTATGACTGGCCGATCAGTTCCACCTATATCCAGAACCCGCCCTACTTCCGCAGCATGTCTCCGGAGAAGGGCGACATCAACCCCATCCGCCGCGCCCGTGTGCTCGCGCTGCTCGGCGACATGATCACCACCGACCACATCTCGCCCGCCGGCTCGTTCAAGGCGACCAGCCCCGCCGGCAAATACCTGACCGACCGTCAGGTGCCGGTGAAGGACTTCAACTCCTACGGCTCGCGCCGGGGCAACCATGAAGTGATGATGCGCGGCACGTTCGCGAACATCCGTATCAAGAACGAAATGCTGGAGGGCGTCGAAGGCGGCTACACGCTCGGGCCGGATGGTCAGCAGACATCAATCTATGATGCAGCCATGGCCTGGATCGACCGGGGCGACCCGCTCGTCGTCATCGGCGGCATCGAATACGGCGCCGGCTCCAGCCGCGACTGGGCGGCGAAGGGCACCAACCTGCTCGGCGTCAAGGCCGTCATCGCCGAGAGCTTCGAGCGAATCCACCGCTCCAACCTTGTCGGCATGGGGGTCATCCCGTTCGAGTTCATGCCTGGCGAAAACCGCAAGACACTCGGACTCAAGGGCACTGAGATCATCGACATCGAAGGCCTCGGCAACGACATCCGCCCGCTCTCCACGGTCCCGTGCAAGATCACCTATGCTGATGGTTCGGTGAAGGAGATCCAGATCAAATGCCGGATCGATACCGAGATCGAGGTCGACTATGTCAAGCATGGCGGCGTGCTGCACTATGTGCTGCGCAACCTTGCGCGTCAGGGCGGCTGACGTAGAGTAATGCAGGCTTGGGCCCGCAGCGCTGACAGGTGCTGCGGGCTTTTTGCAGCCTCTCACGCGGCTGTGACTGTGCGGGAAGGGAGGGAGCTCTTATAAATCGGCTATGATCCGTCTGCTCCTCATGCTTGCCCTGATATGTGGCTTTGCCGCGCCCGCGCGCGCAGAGGGTCCCGTTCTGATCGAACTTTTCGCCTCCAAGAACTGCCGGGCTTGCCCGGCGGCCTACAAGACCCTCGCCGCAGTCGAGCAGGAACACGGCCGCAAGGTTCTGATCCTCACCTGGCCGGTGGACTATTGGGATTATCTCGGAAGCAAGGAAAAGATGGCGCTGCCGGAGTCGAAGGACCGGCAGCGTGGATATGTCGAACGCTTCTCGCTTCGCGGCCCCTACACACCGCAGACCGTGTTCAACGGCGCCGAGCAGACCGCAGGCAACAAGCCCGCGAAAGTCGCGGCCGCGCTCGAGAAAGTCAAAACGGCCGAGCCGGCGGACGTGCATCTGAAACGTACCGGCAAGGCCGTCACGCTCACGGGCACCAGCGACGGTCTCGTGGATATCTGGTGGGTCACCTACCTCACCGGCGCGGACAACACTACAAAGATGCCTAACCCCGTCACCAGCGTACAGCAGATCGGCCCTTGGCTCGGTGGCCGCGCGGATATCACCCTGCCGGACTGTACCGCAACCTGTGTCCTGATCGTACAGGAAGCGGGCTTCGGCAAAGTCCTCGCCGCGATGCCCGTCCGCTGACGGACGGTTTTCAGCCCGGCGGCTGGACAATCTCGGAAATCGGCGGCGCGTAATCCATCCAGTCCGCCTGTGTCAGCTGGAAGGCCCAGCCTTTCGTGCGCTCATTGATGGCCGCTGCGCGCTGCGCGCCTTCGCCCGCCTCGATGGCCCGCATGGTGATGAAAAACCCGTCGCGCTCACGGTAGGCACGCACATCCACTTCCAGCCCGTCATGCGTCTCGGTGATATGGCGCGCCACAGGTTCGGTGCGCAGCGCCGCGGCGGATTTCACGCCGATGGGCATGAACCGTGTCAGCGCCAGTGCGGGCCCGGACACGGCCAGCCGGCTCGTCAGGCGATAGTTCTGGTAAGGCGGGCCAGGCCGGAATGCCCGGTCGCTCGCCCCGATCGTGCGCTGCAGGTACAGGTTCTCGCCTGCGGCATTCGACAGGCGCACGCCGGAAATCGCATCCTCGTGGATGCCGAGAAAGTTCAGGTCCAGCCAGGCATCAGCGGCGTAGAAAGGTGGCAGGCTTCCCTTGACGCGGTAGGCCCGCGACTCGTCCGGCAGGCGCGCATAGATCCAGGCATCCTTTCGACCGGTTATGATCGAGGCTGAGACCTCGCCTTCAGGGCCCAGGATCTCGACCAGCGCGCCGGTGCCGCCTTCGCGCGGATCACCGAGGCCAACGGCGTTCAGCTTCGCCGGGTCCTCCGTGCGCGGAACATCCCAGGTCAGGCCCTCAAGGCCCTCTGCCAGATCTGCCAGCCTGTCCTGGCGCACCGGATAGCCGTCGCTGCCCCCCAGCTTCCAGCCTTCGCCGGTGGCCACCAGCATGTAGCTCTCATCGGCCAGGATCACGCGGATGCCGGTTGCCTCCGCGCGTTTGGCGGCGAAATCCGGCAGCACCGGCTTGCCGGTTCGCTCGCTGCGGGGCGCAGCCGCCCCGCCCATGTTGGCCAGCGCCGCCATCGCAGCCAGCGCGCCGGCGACCCCGGCCATCACCAGCACCCGGCGGCCCCGTCTTGCATCGCGAAGCGTGCTCATGCGGCCGGCCTCCGCGCCCGTGTCTGACGCCGCCAGACGATCAGCCCGGCAATGCCCACGAGGATCGGACCGCCCCAGATATTGACCGCCTTCATCCAGGCTTCCAGCTGGTCAATGTCGCGGCGGAATCCTGCTTCTGTCTCGCGCAGGCGTGCGCGCAGTGACAGGATATCCTCGCGCAGCAGGTTCAGTTCTGCGCGCTCGGCTTCGCTGAGCTCGGCCTGCACATCTCCCGCGAAGAAGCCATCCCCGGCGCCGGTTTCCTGCAGCTGTGCCAGCCGAGCCTGCGCCGAGGCGAGGCGACCCTGCAACTGTTCCTGCTGACGGAAATACTGCTCCTCCGCCGCGCTCCGCATACGGTCGATCCGCGTCATGGAACGCAGCGCCGGCGCGCGAGAGCGCAGCTGCGAGAGATCGCCGCCGCCCGAAAGTGCGTCCAACGCGTTCAGCACCAGCGCGCCATTGTCCGCGACCGCTGCGCCGCTGTCCGGCAGCACATAGAACGCATCAGAAATGAAATCCGCATCCGCAACGATCACGATTTCGGCCGGCTTCTCGCCGGAACTGATATGCGGCAGGGCTGCGGCCGCCTCAGCGCGCGCCAGCTCCGCATTGCCGCCCTGGCGGGCCTGGTCCGGCGGCGGAGCCCCGGCAGGGAAGGCGGTGGTCAGCGTTCCGGACAGGCGTGCCGCGAGCGTCAGCGGACCGGGCTGGCTCCTGTAGACGCGCAGCACATCGGCAGGCGGCATGTCGCGCACAGCCTGTCCGGCGTCGATAAAGGAAGGGCTTGGTCCCGTCGTGATCAGGGGCGAGATGACCAGGCCCGCTGGCAGCGTTCCGGTGATCAGTGCGCCCGGTGCACCGAAATTCACCACGCGCACAAGGTCCGCCGTGATCGGATCGGAGCGATTGATTGCCTCGCGCGTGACGCCCAGGAACAGGGGATGCGCCATCTCCTCCATCCGCCCGCCCGGCGTCTGCACCGGCACCGGCAGCGCAAATGCGGCATCCGCCACGGCGTCCGGCGACAGTTCGACGCCCCATGCCCGGCCAAGCCGCCCGAGGCTGGAGCGCGCGAGTTCATTGCTCATGCCGAACATGTCGCCCGTCACCGCCGTCTTCGCCGCCGGGTCGACCAGGAAGACCGCCCGCCCGCCGCGCAGCAGGAACTGGTCGATCAGCCATTCCTGCCGGCTCGACAGCGGCGGCGGATGCGCCACAAGCAACACGTCCAGCCCGGCTGGCAGCGCGCCGAAGTCCGGCGACAGGATTTCCATGTCGAAGCTGCGATCAATGTCACGCAGCAGGCTGTAGCCTGCCTCCGGGTCGGGCACGGTCATACCCGCCAGCGCCGAGAGAATGCCGATGCGCGGGGGCTCCGGTTCATCCAGCCGGCTGATCATCCGTGTAAGGTCATATTCCAGCGTCGTATCCTGGTCCGGCGACAGGAAGGGCAGGATGCGCATATCGTCGATGGTATTGTGGCCGATGATGCCGAAATAGAGCGGATCATCGCCGCCTGTCGGCACAGCGGCAATCCCGGCGGCCAGCGCCTCGTCCTCCGCCGGCGAAAAGGGCGCCGGATCAATCTCGCGTACGCGCACCCGCCCGCCTGAGCGCGTCTCATACGTCGCCAGCAGCTCGCGCACACGTGCCGCATGCGCCTGGATCGCGGGAAAATCCTGCCCGGCGCGGCGCGAATAGACGAAGGTCAGGTCCACCGGCTCGGCGATTTCCCTCAGAGTCGTCTCGGTCGCTTTCGACAGGGTGTAGAGCTTGCCCTCGGTGAAATCGATCCGCGCGCCCGAGAGTAGGGACTGCGCCGCAATATTCCCCGCCAGCAGGATCACGCCGGCCAGCACTGTCGAAAGGATGACGTAGCGCCGCGTATCCATCAGCCGAGCCTCTGGCGCGAGGCCCACAGGCAGTTGAGATAGGCAAAGGTCGCCGTGAAGCCTAGGAAATAGGCCACCACGCGCAGCTCCAGCACGCCGCGCTGCGCGCTTTCGAACTGTGTGATGAAGGAGAACCGCGCGATCAGGTCGGCAAAGCCCGTGCCGAACAGCGTCTGCACGGTGGACAATACCAGCGGCCATCCCGCCGCCGTGAACACGAAGGCGATCACCACGCTGATGACAAACGCCGTCACCTGGCTGCGCGACAGTGAAGACACCGCCGCACCAATCGAAAGATATGCCCCAGCCATCAGCAGGCTGACGAAATAGGTCATCGCAATCGCGGCATTGTCCGGATTGCCAAGGAAGTTCACCGACACCCAGACCGGCAGCGTCAGAAGCAGGCCCACGCCCGCCACTGTCCAGGCCGCAAACAGCTTGCCCGCCACCAGTCCCGGAATGCCCACAGGCAACGACATCAGGAGTTCATCCGTCCCCGCCGCCTGTTCATCCGTCCACAGACGCATCGCGAGGGCCGGCAGGAAGATCATGTAGAGCCAGGGGTGCCAGGCAAAGAAGGGCTGCAGGTCGGCAACGCCGGTATCGAAAAACCGGCCTGCCTCCCAGGTGAAGAGGCCCAGCGCCAGCAGGAACACGGCGAGAAACACATAGGCCATCGGCGTCGAGAAATACGCGCCCAGCTCGCGTCGGTACGTCGCGGCAAACCCGCTGAACTGGCGCTGCAGGTAAGCAATCACAGCGTTTCGTCCTCGGTCTGGTCGGTCAGGCGCGCGAAGGCGCTCTCCAGCGTGCCATCCTCCGACCGGCGCGCGAGGCCCGCCGGCGTGTCATCCGCAACGATCCGTCCACGGTCGATCAGCACGGCCCGGCTGCACATCGCGGGCACCTCGGTCAGCGTATGGGTCGAAATCACGATCGCCTTGGTTGCCGCCATGCGCGCGATCAGCGCCCGCACGGCACGCTTCTGGTTCGGGTCCAGCCCGTCCGTCGGTTCGTCCAGCACAAGCACCGGCGGATCATGCAGGATCGCGCCCGCCAGCCCCACCCGCCGGCGATAGCCCTTCGACAGCGAACCGATCCGCTGGCCCAGCACGGTCGAAATCCTTGCATCCGCAATCGCCCGGTCGATGGCATGACCGCGCGCCTTGCGGGGCAGGGTGCGCACCTCGGCGAGGAAGCGCAGGAATTCCGGCGGCGTCATGTCCTCATACAGCGGCGCGCCTTCCGGCAGGTAGCCGAGCGCGGCCTGCGCGGCGCGGCGCTGGGAGATGATGGATTTGCCGTCGATCAGCGCATCGCCCATGTCCGGCTCCAGCACGCCGGTAATCATCCGCATTGTGGTGGACTTGCCCGCGCCATTGGGCCCCAGGAATCCGAGCACAGTGCCCTTCTCCACGGTGAAGGACACGCCCTGCACCGCCGTCTTGGTCCCGTAGGATTTTTCGAGCCCTCTGACTTCGAGCATTGTGCCTTGGGTGCCTCACCTTCTTGCGCCAGTCGTAGCCCGCTTGGCTTAAGGCTTCCAGTGCGGGAAGCCGAAGATTACGCCGGTTTCAGGCACCAAACCGCGCCACTTCCTCCAGCACGCACTTCGCCGCGACCGCCACGATCTTCCCGCCATCCTCGACACTCGACTGTGTCGGGTCAGAGCCGATGCGGCCATCCGGGAAATCCCTGCGATACTGCACCGCGTCACCAATCGTGCCCGAGGGCGCAATCTTAGGACTCATCGGCGTTTTCGAGCGCTCACGATCCGGATAGGCCCAGTAGGTGACGGACACTTCCGAAGGCGTCGCGTGGCTGCCATGGCCGACCGGGTAGAGCTCGTTGCAGATGCCCATCACGTCCTTGAAGTCCCACCAGTCGCGCCGCTTCAGGCTGAGACCCGGCCGGTTGTTCTCGCCGCGCGGATCAAAACTGCGCCGTGCATGGATTTCTGCAAATGCTGTCTCGATCGTGGCGATGTTCCCGCCATGCCCGTTCAGCCAGTAGAGCCGCTCGAAGCCGTGGCGCATCAGGCTCTCGGTCCAGTCTACCATCGCCGCGATCATTGTCGAAGGGCGCAGCGTGATCGTGCCGGTAAAGCCGAGGTGATGCTGCGCGCAGCCCACATTGAACGTCGGCCCGACGAGAATGTCATCCGGCGCCAGGCTCTCGGCATGGTTGGCGATGATCTCCGGGCACAGCGCATCGGTGCCGATGAACCCGTTCGGCCCATGCTGCTCAAACGAGCCGATGGGGATGACGATGGTCTTGGATTTCTTCAGCCAGCCCTCAATGTCCGGCCAGGTCGATACGGGAAGGCGCATGTGTTCAGTCCTTTCGGGGTCCTAGGCGGCGCGTGATATGTCCCATCTTGCGGCCGGGGCGGGCCTCGCGCTTGCCATAAAGGGTCAGCGTGTCATACGGCCCGAGGCTTGCCGGGCTGACAAGCCCTGCCTCGCCGATCAGGTTGATCATCTCGGCATCGAAGAGGCGATAGGTCGACCCCAGCGGCCAGCCGGCAACGCAGCGCATATGCTGCTCGAACTGCCCCGTCTGGCAGGCCTCCGGCGTCCAGTGCCCGGAATTATGCACGCGGGGCGCAAACTCGTTCGCCAGCAGCGTGCCGTCCGGCAGTACGAAATATTCCAGCGCCAGCACGCCGACATGGTCCAGCGCCTGAACCAGCCGCTGCGCCTTCGCGCGCGCCTCATCCTCCACCGCTTTCGGCAATCCGCTCGGCACCTGCGACAGGGAAAGGATGCCGTCCTTGTGCGTATTGCGCGGCGGTGCCCAGGTTGCGGTTTCTCCATTGGCGGACCGCGCAACGATCACCGAAATCTCGCACTGGAAGCCGACCGCTGCTTCAAGGATCGCCGGCGCTTCGCCAATCCGCCGCCACGCGGCTTCCGCCTCTTCCGGCGAGCGGATCCAGGCCTGTCCCTTGCCGTCATATCCCTCGCGCCGCGTCTTCAGCACGCCCGTGCCGCCGACAGCCTTCAGCGCGGAAATCACATCGCCCGGCCCGTCCACCGGCTCGAAGCGCGCCGTGGGAATGTCCTGCGCATTGAGGAAGGTCTTCTCGGTGTACCGGTCCTGCGACACGGTCAGCGATCTCGCCCCCGGCCGCACCGGCGCGCCGGCAGCTTCTACAGCCTCCACCGTCCGTACCGGGACATTCTCGAATTCCAGCGTCACCGCATCGCAGGCTTTCGCAAATTCCGTCAGCGCCTCGGTATCGTCCCAGGCCGCCGACCAGACCCCCGCCGCTACCCGTCCTGCCGGCGGGTCTTCCTCCGGCGAATAGATCAGCACATCAAAGCCCAGCTGCGCCCCGGCGCTCGCCAGCATCCGGCCCAGCTGGCCGCCGCCGAGGATGCCGATCGTGGCGCCCGGCCGCAGCGGCGTCATCCCTCGGGAACCTCTTTCACGCCGTCCGTCTGGCTCGCGCGGAAGGCGTCCAGCTTCGCCGCAACGCCCGCATCTTCCAGCGCAATGATCGAAGCGGCCAGCAGGCCCGCATTCGCCGCGCCCGCCTCGCCGATGGCCAGCGTACCCACCGGAATGCCCTTCGGCATCTGCACGATGGAGAGAAGGCTATCGAGCCCTTTCAGCGCTTTCGACTGAACCGGCACACCCAGCACGGGCAGGGGCGTCATCGAGGCCGCCATGCCCGGCAGGTGCGCCGCGCCGCCGGCGCCGGCAATGATCACCTTCAGGCCGCGGCCCTTGGCGGATTTCGCATACTCCACCAGCCGGTCCGGTGTGCGGTGCGCAGAGACGATCTTCGCCTCATAGGCCACATCCATCGCCTCCAGCATCCGGGCGGCCTCCTGCATGACCGGCCAGTCCGACTGGCTGCCCATGATAATGCCCACCACCGGGGACTTGCCCGCAACCATGCCTGCCTCTCTGCCGGAAAGCGCGCACCATAAGTGCGCCCGGGCCGGGGTCAACCTTTCCCGTGCGGGTTCAGGAAGCTTGCCGGTTTCGCGCCACAGGCGAAATGCGGGCGGGGCTCTACAGAGGGCTGATTCCGGGCTATCTTCCGGCCATGGCCAAAGACTTTCCTTCCCCCGATTCCGGCGCGCACCGGGCCTTGCTCGATGCGCTCGGCATCGATGTGTCCCGGCTCGACCGGCGCACACGCGCGGCGCTGGAAGCGCTGAGCGAGGAAGTACTGGCCCTGCGCGAGGAAGCCGAAGGCCTGCGCGCTGCCCTCGCCGAAGCCGAATCACTGGCAGACAACGATGCCCTCCTGCCGATCTTCAACCGCCGCGCCTTCGAACGCGAAGTGCGCCGCGAGATCGCGCTTTCCGGCCGGTTCGAGACGCCCCTCTCGCTGATCTTCATCGACCTCGACAATTTCAAGATGGTCAACGACATCTACGGCCACGCTGCCGGCGACAGTGTGCTGATGAAGGTTGCGGACATCCTGCTGCAGCGCACGCGCGAGACCGATATCGTCGGGCGCCTCGGCGGCGACGAATTCGGCGTCGTGCTCGCCCATGCCACCTTCGATGACAGCCAGCGCAAGGCCGCCCAACTCGCCGCCTCGATTGATGCGCTGGAAGTGCGCGACGAGGTCAATCCGGCGACCCCGGCGGTGCGCATCGGCGCCTCCTGCGGCGTCGTCGAGTGGCGCCCCGGCCAGAGCGCCGCCGCGCTGATCGCGCAGGCCGACCAGGCCATGTTCCTCGAGAAGTCCCGCCGCAAGGCAGCCGGGCGCGCCAGCCGCTGATCAATTAACGCACAGTTGAGGAATCCGGGTCCGGTTTTCCATGACTCCGGCCCCCGTCTGTGGCAATGTCAGAAAACGGTCACGCAAGGACCGTGCTGAAAACAAGGAGACTGCCCATGTCGCTCAATGGTCGGATCAGTGAGCTTGCTGCGAAGCACCGCCATCTGGACCAACAGATTTCCGAGGAACAGAAAAGACCCTCGGGTGACGACCTGGTGATCAAGGACCTGAAACGACAGAAACTCAGGATTAAGGAGCAGCTGCGACAGTTGAAAGCCAGCTGACGCGCCCCCTATTGGCCCGCTTCTTGCGGACGGACCGGGACACGCAGGTGTAACAGCCGCTATCCGGAGTACGGGCCCATGCAACTGAGTTCCAACGCCCGCAGGGCGCCGCTTGCCGGAGCCCGCAGACATGGCTGAGCCCGTTACCCTCATTCTCGGGCTTGGCCGCGAAATCGGCGGGGCCATTGCCCGCACCTTTGCGGAAGATGGCCACCGTGTGCTCGTGGCCGATGCGTCAGCAGACAGGCTCGAAGCCGCCACCGATGCTCTGGAGACGGAGGATGTCGCCAGCTATCATGGCGAGCTTCACTCCCGCCTCGGCCTGCGCAACGCGATTGCCGCCGCCATCGAAGCCTTCGGCCGCATCGACAATGCCGTCATCGTTCCCGAGATCGAGGAAAACGATCACATCCTCGACTTCACCCAGGAGAAGTTCGAGAAGGCCATCGCCCGTTCTGTCAGCGGCTCGGCCCTCGCCCTGCGCGTGATTGCCGACCGCCTGCTCGAGCAGGAAGACCTGCCGCAGGCCGGTGTCGAGCGCACGCCGCAGAAAGGCACAATCACCTTTGTTCTCGGCTATGCCGCGCTCGCCTCGATGCCCAACTGGTTCACCGAAGGTGTCGCCCAGAGCGCTATCCTCGGCGTCATGCGCTCCGGCGCGCTCGGCCTTGCCGAACATGCCATCCGCGTCAACGCCGTCATCGCCATCCGCCCGCGCGAGGAACGTGCCGAGACATGGACCACGCGGCGCGTACCGCTCGGCCGCGCCACTCTGGCCGATGAAGTCGCCGAAGCCGTGCGCTACGTCGCCTCGCCGCAGGCCGCCTTCATGACCGGCCAGTCGCTTGTCCTTGATGGCGGGCGCTCCACGCTCGCCGGTCTCGTCGACTAGGCGGGCGCAAGGCCCGTAACCGCGCCGTTCTCGATCCGGCAGGCATAGGCGGCAACCGTCTCGGTCGTGAAGTCCGGCGCATACACTGTCGACACCTTGCGGTAGGTGCCGCGCGCCTCATCCGTTGTCAGCGTCACCAGCGTGTAGCCATGCCCGAACGGATCGTGCCAGACGATCTCGTCATTCGCGTCGGTAATCATCTGCCCGAGATCCGGCACTGCCTTCACATACGCGCCCATGCCCGGCGAACTGATCGAGGTGCAGGCAAACTCCACTCCGCGCCGCGCGCCGCCCAGATCGAACAGCTCGTTGGCATAGGCCGTGTGCGTATCACCTGCCAGTACCACCATCCGCGCACCTGCCGCTTCGACACTGGCATACAGGCGCTCGCGCGCCGCCACGAACCCGTCCCAGGCATCCAGGTTCCACGGCAGGCCAAGCGCCGTGAACGGAATAAAGGCCACCACTTCCGGCATGTCCTGCGCCGCCACCTGTTCAGGTGTCAGCAGCTTGGAGAAATCCGGCAACTTCGTCCGCGCCATCACCACCTGGTTCGCCAGCACCTGCCAGCTTGCGCCGGATTTCACAGACGCCGCCAGTTCGGAAGCCAGCCAGGCCTCCTGCTCGGCGCCAAGCATAGTGCGGTCCGGATGCGAAGCAGCCTGCATCGTCTGCATCACGCGCAGCCCGATTTCCTGCTGGCCCTCGGCACCGGCCAGCGCCGTGCCCCAGTCCAGCGAATCCGACCGCCCGGTCAGGCGCGAGTCGAGCGCATGGATCGTCGCCACATCGCCGAAACGGAAGCTGCGCCAGACTTTCGAAGTCACACCGCCCGAAACCGGTTCGCGCACGGGCATCCACTCAAAATAGGCCTGCAGCGCGCGCTGCTTGCGCTCGCTCCAGTCGCCTTCGCCCTCTTCCGGATTGTGGTTCTGCGCGCCGGTCCGGTAGGCGTCGTTGGCGCTCTCATGGTCGTCCCAGGTGCAGATCCACGGCGCCGCGGCATGCGCCGCCTGCAGGTCAGGATCGCTCTTGTACTGCGCATGGCGCCGCCGATAATCCGACAGCGAGATAATCTCCGTCGGTGGATCATGCGGGCGGCCCAGCATCTCGGCCACTTCGCCGCCATACCCGTCCGTGCCATATTCATAGAGATAGTCGCCCAGGTGTACGATGGCATCCAGGCCAGGCTCGGCGGCCAGCGCCTTGTAGGCATTGAACAGGCCGAACTGCCAGTTGGAACAGGACACAACCGCCAGCTTCACAGGCGCATCGCCGGACGCTGCCGTCGTGCGCGCGCGTCCTTCGGGCGAAATCACTTCGCCGCCCGATGCCGCCGCCCGGAACCGATATGAATAGTCCGTCGAAGGCTTCAGCCCGGCCACATCCACCTTCACCGTGAAGTCGCGCGCTTCGGAGGTCACCGCTTCGCCGCTCGCCGCCAGCGTGCCTGCCTCGAACACTTCCCACACCACACTCACCGGCCCGCTGCCCGAAACCGGCGTCACCCGTGTCCACAGGATCACCCCGCCGGGCAGGGGATCGCCGGAGGCCACACCATGATTGAAGGCCAGCGCGCCCTCATAGGCGGGCGCGGCCGAAGGCGCCGTCTTGCAGGCGGCCAGCGTCAGCGTGCCAAGGGCGGCGCCGCCCAGCAATCCGCGGCGTGTCAGTCTGGTCATGTGAGGTTCTCCCCTAATCCTTCCGGTCTTATGGCCGGGCTGTGTGAAGCCAGCATGACGCACGCCGCCTGCCTCGTCTATAAGCCCCCTCCATGGACCGGATTGAAATCACCGCAACCCCCGAAGACGCTGGCCAGCGTCTCGATGCTTTCCTCGGCGCCCGCGCTGAAGGCCTCTCGCGCTCCCGTGCCAAAGCCCTGATCGAGGAAGGCGCCGTTTCCGTTGATGGCAAGGCCGAAACCAATGCCCGCGCCCCGGTCAGGTCTGGCAGCCTCTACGTCATCGACTTGCCGCCGCCGGTCCCCGCCGAGCCGCAAGCCGAGGCAATCCCGCTCGATATCCTGTTCGAGGACGACCATCTGATCGTCCTCAACAAGCCTGCCGGCATGGCCGTCCACCCGGCCCCCGGCAGTGAGACCGGCACGCTCGTCAATGCGCTGCTCGCCCATTGCAAGGGCACGCTCTCCGGCATCGGCGGGGTCGAACGCCCCGGCATCGTCCACCGTATCGACAAGCTCACCAGCGGCATCCTCGTTGCCGCGAAAACCGAAGCCGCTCATACCGGCCTCGCCGCGCTGTTCGAGCGCCATGATATCGAGCGCATGTACCTCGCCGTCACGCGCGGTGCCCCGCGCCCGCTCAGCGGCACCATCGACGGCGCCATCGCCCGCTCGATCGGCGACCGCAAGAAAATGTCCGTGCACCGGAACCCTGAAAGCCCGGCCGCCCGCCGCGCGGTCACGCATTACAGGACCGCCGAAACCTTCGGCGTACGCGACAAGCAGAGCCATCTGCCCGCTGCGGCGCTCGTCGAATGCCGCCTCGAGACCGGCCGCACACACCAGATCCGGGTGCACATGACGCATATCGGCAACCCGATTGTCGGCGATCCCGTCTATGGCCGCCAGTCCAGCCTGGCCGCTCTCGGCTCGGGACCGGCCCACACCGCTGCACTCGACGCCGTACGCAGCTTCCCTCGACAGGCCCTGCACGCGGCCGTCCTTGGCTTCGTCCACCCGGTCACCGGCCAGACGCTCCGATTCGAAGCTCCGCTCCCGGACGATATGTCCGGCTTGATCACGGCGCTGCGCGCGCTGCCTAAAGACTAGCGCCCGCCGCCGCTCGTCTGCGCCGTCGCCACCGGGATCGGCTCGAAGCGCAGCGTGCGCGCCTGCAGCGTCACCTTGCCGACCTTGTCGGTGTCCGCGACGATCTTCACCGGCACATGGCTGCCGTTTTCCAGCGGGGCGAGATACATCCGCAGCGGTCCGGAAATGCCGGTCAGCGTGTCATTGTTCGACTCGCCTTTCTTGTATCCGGCAATCTTGTCCATCGTCACATGGCATTCGATCGTGTCGCCGGTCCAGCCGGGCGTCTTCTGGCGCACCATGCCGGCCTTGCCGCGCTTCAGGTGCAGATAGGTCAGCTGGCGGCCGTCGAACACCTTGATCGGCCCGCCGCAAGGGTCGGCGCCCGCCGCCCGCGGCTCCAGCGCGAAGGTGATCAGCGCGGTCAGCGGGTCATTGGCCAGGATCGCCTGTTCAGCGGTCGCGGCCGGGTCGCCCAGGTTTCCGAATTTCGGTTTTGCCGTCATCGAGAAGCCGGTGTCCGTCATCGTCAGCTCGACCCGGCGGTTCTTCTTCCCGTCCTTGTTCTGCGAGATGTACTGCGTCGTCTTCAGGCCCTTGGCGCTGGTCTTGCCCTCGGCATTCAGCGTCATGTCATAATTGACAAAGACATCGGCGAGCCCCGTCGTGCGCACCCGCGACCTGATCGCATAGGTGTCGGGCTTCATGTCGACGGTAAAGCTCGCCCGGCCGGTCGCCGGAATGATGAACACCATCGCGCGGGCGTCCAGCTCGTAAACCATGCGGGTCGGGGTCCCGGCCGTCACGTTCGCCAGCACGGCGGTCGAGGCGCCCTGCGGTCCGGTCTGAGCGGTCGAAGCCCCCAGAACGGCAAGGGAGGCGGCAGCAAAGAGGAGGGCGCGCTTCATCGGTCAGTTCCGTCCTTTTCAGTTCCAGCGGGCAGGCATGCCGGCGTTTTACGATGCCCCTTCCCAACACGGCCTGAACAGGCTTGCCGCAAGCATGCCGCATTTGGCCCGCCCCGCCCACTGACATAAGATGACATCCCGTGACAGTCAGCCTGTTTAACGCAGCCTGAACCTGATTCGCCGTGGTTGACAGGAGGCATCCCGTGCCTGTAGGAGCGCGCCTTCAGATCAGATTCAGCCCTAATTACCCCGGAGCGAGGCCATGTCCCGCGAATGTGAACTCACTGGCACCAAGCCGATGGTTGGCCATATCGTCAGCCACTCCCAGATCAAGACCAAGCGCCGCTACCTGCCGAACCTGGTTCAGGTCACGCTGCGTTCGGAAGCCCTGAACCAGGATTTCCGCATGCGCATCGCGGCAAAAGCCCTGCGCACGGTCGACAAGCTCGGCGGTCTCGACGCTTTCCTGGCCAAGGCCAAGGACGACACCCTCTCGGCCAAGGCCCAGAAGATCAAGCGCGACATCGCCAAGAAGGCCGCCGCCTGATCCCTCTCCCCCTCGGGAACCCCATCCAGACGCCGGCCCGCAAGGTCCGGCGTTTTTGTTTGGGCGGGCTACCCCGCTTCACGCGCCCTCAAAAGCGTGACAGATGAGGCCAACATCCTCCGGAGCCTCCTGATGCGTCTCATCCTGCTCGCCGCCGCTGCCATGCTTGCCGCCTGTTCCGGCCCGGCCCCGGCCACGCCAGCAGATGCCGGCAAGATCACCGTCTTCACCAACGGCCTCATCTATACCGGCCTCGAAGACCCCGCGACGGTCGAAGGCGTCGTCGTCGGCGCCGATGGCCGCATCATCGCCACCATCCCCCCGATGTCCGCCGACTGGGGTGATGATGAGGGCGAGCTGAACATCATCGATCTCGGCGGCGCCGTCATGTTCCCCGGCTTCACCGACGCCCATGCCCACCTGCTCGGCATCGGCCAGCGCGAGCTGACCCTCAATCTTGAAGGCACCGCCTCCATCGACGAGCTGGTCACCCGCACCGAGATCGAGCTGACGGAGAAAGCCCCCGGCGAAATCCTCTTCGGCCGTGGCTGGATCGAAACCGGCTGGCCGGACGGGCGCATGCCCTCCGCCGCCGATCTCGACATGGTCAGCCCCGAAAACCCGGTCATCTATGTGCGCGCCGATGGCCACGCGCTCGTTGCCAACACGCTCGCCCTCAAGGCGGCCGGCATCCATGACGCAACGCCAGACCCCGCCGGCGGCCATGTCGAACGCGGCGCCGACGGCAAGGCCACCGGCATCGTCATCGACAATGCGATGACCCCGGTGATGAAACTCGTCGCCGAACCGTCCGAAGCCGACCTTCTGAAAGCCTACCAAACCGGCGCCGAAACCTACGCCGCCCGCGGCTGGACCGGCGCTCACAATATGAGCGTCGATCCCGCCCACGCCCCGCTGCTCGAACGCCTCGACCGCGAAAACCATCTGCCGCTCCGGCTCTACAACGCCTTCGATGAAGCCGGCATGGACCTCGCCTCGAAGCGCCTCCACGAGACGGACACGATCACCAACCGCGCCGTGAAACTCTACATGGACGGCGCCCTCGGCAGCCGGGGCGCGCAGCTGCTTGCTCCGTATGCGGACCGTCCGGAATCCACCGGCCTCTCGCTCATGGATGATGACCGCCTCGCCGACCTGATGGCCCGCGCCAAGGCTGCCAACGTCCAGCTCGCCATCCACGCCATCGGCGACCTTGCCAACCGCCGCATGCTCGAAGCCTACGAAACCGGCGGCTACGGCCCCGCCGAACGCTGGCGCATCGAACACACGCAAGTCCTCGCCCCGGAAGATATCGACCGCGTCGCGAAAAGCGGCCTCATCCCTTCGATGCAGCCGAGCCATGCCATCGGCGACCTGTTCTTCGCGCCCGCCCGCCTCGGCATGGACCGGCTGCGCGGCGCCTATGCCTGGGCAAGCCTCATCCGGGCCGGCTCCATCATCGCCGGCGGCTCCGACGCGCCGGTCGAAGTCGGCTCGCCGCTGATCGAGTTCTATGCCGCTGTCGCCCGCAAGGACCTCTCCGGCTTCTCCGCCGAAGGCTGGCACCCGGAGGAGGCGCTTTCGCGCCAGCAGGCGCTGATGCTCTTCACCTACTGGCCCGCCTATGCCGCCTTCCAGGAAGCAGACCTCGGCACCATCGAGCCCGGCAAGATCGCCGACTTCACCGTCTTCGACCGCGACCTGATGACCGTCCCCGAAGGCGAGATACTCAAAGCCCGTGCAGTGATGACCGTCATCGGCGGCGAAATCGTCTGGCAGGCGGAGAAGGAATAGGGCGCGCCTCACGCGCTTGTGTCTGGCCGCGCAGCGCGCGAAGCCCCTTATACGGAGCACACAGACCGAAGGTTCGCCATGCGCTTCGCCCTCATCGCCGCGTTCTTCCTTGCCGCGTGCAGCAATGCCGCCGCCCCGGCGCCCGCATCCGCCGGTCTCGTCCCGCGCCCTGCGCCCGAAGCGCATGAGGAAACCGCCATCTTCGCCGGCGGCTGTTTCTGGTGCACCGAAGCCGAGCTTCAGGAACTTCCCGGCGTGCGCTCGGTCATCTCGGGCTATACCGGCGGCACCACGCCCAGCCCCACCTATCGCAAGATGGGCGACCATGCCGAAGCCGTCGAAGTGATCTACGATCCCTCGCAGGTCACCTATGAAAGGCTGCTGCGCGTTTACTGGTCGAACATCGACCCCACCGACGAAGGCGGCCAGTTCTACGACCGGGGCAGCCAGTACCGCACCGCCATCTTCGTGAAGGACGAGACCCAGCGCGCCGCCGCGCTCGCCTCCCTGAAAGCCCGCGAGGAAAAGCTCGGCCAGAAGATCGTCACGAAAATCCTCCCCGCGACGGAATTCTATCCGGCGGAGGATTATCATCAGGATTATTACCAGAAACAGCCCGGCCATTATGAGGCCTACAAGAAAGGCAGCCGCCGCGAGGAGACGCTGGAGCGCGTCTGGCAGGGCGACAGGGACGGCGGAAAAGAGTAAACTGTACGCACAGGCCGGGCCTGTCCCGGCGGGAGGAGACCATCATGCACCGCTTCAGAAATTCCGCGCTCGCGGGCGCTGTCCTCATTGCCCTTGTGATCACTGCCGCCTGCGCCGCGCCGGGGCAGGGCGCCGCCACGCTCGCCGCGCCCGAGCCCGCTGCCGCGGAGTTGCCCGCGCCCATCGACTATTCGATTTTCGTCGATGCGCCCGGCCGTCCGGATGCGGACATCATCGCCGACCCTTCGCGCAAGCCCGCCGCTGTCCTCGCCCTCTTTTCGCCCCAGCCCGGCGACGTGATCCTCGAGCTGGAAGCCGGCAGCGGCTACTATACTGAAATCTTCTCCCGCGCCGTCGGCTCCGCCGGCACGGTCTACATGCAGAACCCCGCCGGCTTCGACAATTTCCTCGGCGATTCTGTCTCGAAACGCCTCGACGGGCGCCTCACCAACGTCACCTATCTCAAGGCAAACTTTGACGCCCTTGAACTGGCGGACGCCTCGGTCGACACCGTCACCTGGTTCCAGGGCCCGCACGAGCTCTGGTATCGCACCGAGCGCAACCCGGACGGTTTTGGCGACCCGGACGGCGCCTTCGCCGAAATCGCCCGCGTGCTGAAACCCGGGGGCCGCTTCGTCGCGCTCGACCATGTCGCCCCGGCCGGCGCCCCGCCCACCACCGGCGGCGACACCCACCGCATCGATCCCGCCATCATCCGCCAGATGTCCGAAGCTGCCGGCCTCGTCCTTGAGACCGAGTCCGAACTTCTGCGCAATCCGGCCGATGACGGCCTGAAAAACGTCTTCGACCCCGAAATCCGCGGCAAGACCGACCAGGCCATCCTCATCTTCGTGAAGCCCTGACTCTCCGCCCTCTCCCCAATCGCAACGCACCCCTCTCCCTTGGGCTCGTGAGGAACAGAAATCGCAATGCGATTTCCCGAACGAGGGGCAGGGGTGAGGGGGCCCGACCTCTCGGCTGGATGATCCCGGCAGATGTTGCGCCCCCTCATCCCCAACCCCTTCTCCCCCGGGAGAAGGGGCTTCACGCTGCTTCATTTCCCTTACGTCGCACTAGGCGCGGGGCCATCCCGTGCTAGAACGCCATCTGACTGTTCCATCCTCCCGCAACGAGCCTGCCCCCTATGACCACGATGACCACATCCGACACCCTCGAAGGCCTCAAGCCGACGGAAAAGGTCAATGTGAAGAAGGTGTTCGGTCTCGATACCGCGATGGTCGTGCACGGCTTCAAGACGCGTACCGAATACGTCCCCGAGATCGACCCCGCCTACCGCTTCGATCCGCAGACCACGCTCGCCATCCTTGCCGGCTTCGAGCATAACCGCCGCGTCATGGTGCAGGGCTATCACGGCACCGGCAAATCGACCCATATCGAACAGGTCGCCGCCCGCCTCAACTGGCCGATGATCCGCGTCAACCTCGACTCCCATGTCAGCCGTATCGACATGGTCGGCAAGGACGCCATCGTCCTCAAGGACGGCAAGCAGGTCACCGAATTCCGAGAAGGCATCCTGCCCTGGGCCCTGCAGCGCCCCGTCGCCATCGTCTTTGACGAATACGATGCCGGCCGCCCGGACGTGATGTTCGTCATCCAGCGCGTGCTCGAAAGCTCGGGCAAGCTCACCCTGCTCGACCAGAACCGCGTGATCAGCCCGAACCCGTATTTCCGCCTGTTCTCGACCACCAACACGGTCGGCCTCGGCGACACGACCGGCCTCTATCACGGCACCCAGCAGCTCAACCAGGGCCAGATGGACCGCTGGTCGATCGTCACCACACTGAACTATCTCGCCCACGACGCCGAAGTCGAAATCGTCAAGTCGAAAGCCACCGGCACCGATGAGGCGACACTCGCCAAGATGGTCACCCTCGCCGATCTCACGCGCAACGCCTTCATGGCCGGAGACCTCTCCACCGTGATGAGCCCGCGCACCGTCATCACCTGGGCGGAAAACTTCGCCATCTTTGGCGATATCGGCCACGCGTTCCGCATGACTTTCCTCAACAAGTGCGACGAGCTCGAGCGCCCCCTGGTCGCCGAAATGTACCAGCGCTGTTTCGGTCAGGAGCTGCCCGAAAGCGCCCTGATGGTGAAAGTCGCCTGACCCGGAAGGACCCTCAGTACACGGCGGATGGCCAAGGACACCACCCCCCAGGAACTCTTCAGGGCCGCCCTCGCCGCCACCACCAAGGCGATGAGCGCGGAGCGCGAGCTTGAGATCGGTTTCGGCCCGGATGTCGGCGATCATGGCGCACGCATCGTCCTGCGCCCGCCGCCCGTCGAGATCGCGCCCGAGCTGGCTGCCCGCATCCGCGGCGAATCCGACGCGCTCGCCCTGCGCCGCGCCCATCACGACGCCGCCGCCCACCTGGCCAATCGTCCGCAAGGCGACCTTCCCCGCCGCGTCTACGAAGCCGCTGAAACCGCCCGCATCGAAAGCCTCGGCGCCAATGCGATGGCGGGCACCGCCGGCAATCTCGACGCCGCGCTCGATTTCCGCTGCCGCTCCACCAATTTCGGCGCGGGTTCGGAAGACCCCGAAGCCGTCCTCGCCCCCGCGCTCGAATTCCTGCTGCGCGAAAAGCTCACCGGCCGCCCGCTGCCTGAAAGCGCGGCCCGCGTCGCCAATGTCTGGCGTGAGAAGGTCGAGGCGAAAGCCGGCGACGCCCTCGAAACACTGATCGAGCAGCTCCACGACCAGAAACGCTTCGGCAAGACCATCCGCTCGATCATCCGGGATCTGACGGCTTCCGACACGCCCGGCGACGAGGCCGAAGCCGAGACCGAGGAACAGTCCGACCAGCAGGATGACAGCCAGAACCAGTCCTCCGAGGAAGATGCCCCCACCGAGGAGCAGATGGGCGCCTCCGCCGAACAGCTCGACGCCAGCGATTCCGACGAGATGGAAGGGGAGGAGGCCAACGTCTCCGTCGATCAGGACGCCGACCTCGACGCCGACGACACACCCGACGAGGAAGATGACGGCTCCAAACCGCTGCGCCCCAATTTCCAGCCGGGCGATGACCGCGACCGCTTTGTCTACAACATCTTCACCCGCGCGCATGACGAGACCGCCAACGCACAGGACCTCTGCGACAGCGAGGAACTCACCCGCCTGCGCGCCTATCTCGACCACCAGCTGCAGGGCCTGCAGGGCGCCGTCGCCAAGCTCGCCAACAAGCTGCAGCGCCGCCTGATGGCGCAGCAGAACCGGTCCTGGAGCTTCGACCTTGAAGAAGGCGTGCTCGACACCGCGCGCCTCACCCGCGTCATCACAGACCCCACCGCGCCGCTCTCCTTCAAGCAGGAAGACGACACCAAGTTCCGCGACACCATCGTCACGCTGCTGCTCGACAATTCCGGCTCCATGCGCGGGCGCCCCATCATGGTGGCTGCTCTGTGTGCGGACATTCTCGCCCGCACGCTGGAACGCTGCGCCGTAAAAACCGAAATCCTCGGCTTCACCACCAAGGCCTGGAAAGGCGGGCTCTCCCGCGAAGACTGGGTCAAGGCCGGCAAGCCGCAATCGCCTGGCCGTCTCAACGATATCCGCCACATCATCTACAAGGCCGCCGACATGCCCTGGCGCCGCGCGCGCCGCAATCTCGGCCTGATGATGCGCGAGGGCCTGCTCAAGGAAAATATCGACGGCGAAGCCCTCCTCTGGGCGCACGACCGGATGCTGGCCCGCCCCGAACAGCGCAAGATACTGATGGTGATTTCAGACGGCGCGCCGGTCGACGATTCCACGCTCAACGTGAACATCGGCAACTATCTCGAACGCCACCTCCGGCAGGTAATCGACGAGATCGAAAACCGCTCGCCCGTCGAACTCATCGCCATCGGCATCGGCCATGATGTCACGCGCTATTACAAGCGCGCCGTCACCATCGTCGACGCTGAACAGCTCGGCGGCGCGATGACGGAGCAGCTCGCCTCCCTTTTCGACGAACACCCGCCCAACCCCGCCGCCATGTCCATCCCTCCGCTCACGGAACGCACCGTCCGCGGCGCCGTCTCCGGGGCCGCCTCCGGCGCCCCCAGCTACGGCAAGAAAGTCGCCCTCGGCCGCGACGTCAAAACCACCACGGTTCAAGCCGTGAAACCGAAAAAGTCGTAAGGCAGGTCGGGCGGCAGGCTCTGACCCGCTCCTGCGCTATTCACAGGCGCACTTGTTGTCTCTTTTGCGGGCGTCCCACGGCTTCTGAAAACTTGTCAGGCCGTGCAGCCCGGCCTTGCGCTTCTGGGCGGTAAGTTCGGCTTTCTTTTAGATGCTGTCCTTGTCCTTCTTTTCGGCAAGCGCCCAGCCACTTTCAATCATCGCAAGGTTCACTTCGCCAGCATCGGTGTAGCAAAGCGCCACGAAACGCCCATAGCTTTTCCACGGCTTTCCGTCTTTCACCCGAAACCCGTCGCAACGGAAACTCGGATCGGAAATGTGCTTCTTGAGTTCCTCGATGGTCAGCGAATGGCAATCGACATTCTCGCGGCCGCGTCTGCAATCCTGCTTGGGCTCAACCGTTTCGATACCGTAGAGGCGGATTTCATGGATGCCCATCCAGATCGTGTCACCGTCGACAATCTGGCGGTCCTTCATGGGTGCCTCGAACTTGATGCGTCCCTGGGTCTGGTCCACTTCTTTCGGGAAAGAGGCCGTCGAGGATTGCGCAAAGGCAGATGCGGCAATCAGCTGAAGCGCGAGCGAAAGTATTCCGAGCAGGGCGATGCGCATCTAGGTCTCCGTTCCGGTAGATGAAGTGTAATTCCAGATTGCGAATCTTGCGATCAGAATCTTCAAGCTCTTTGTAGGCCGCGCGCCCCAACACCTCTCCCGCATTGCTGGAGAGGAGGGGCCCATCGCGTAGCGATGGGAGGTGAGGGCCTTCCGGCCCCAGAAATCTGATGTAGTCGGTGCCCCCAACGCAACACTGCCGCCCCATCCCGGCCCCCACCCCCCTTGTCATCCCGGCGGACGCCGGGACCCAGAAAAGCAAAGCAATACAGCACCCTCGCTGGGTCCCGGCCTGCGCCGGGATGACAAAGCGAGAAATTCTCTGGAAATCCAATCCGGCCGGGTCCGCAGCGGGGTTACTCTCCCGCTCATGGCCGAAGCGCGTCCTCATCCGAACCTCTGGCGCAGCATTGCGCAGCTGCTCGCCGTGCTGCGCGAGCTGATCATGTCCACCGCGCCGGATGCCTTCGCGGCGGTCTCGGCCGAAGCCCGCGCCCGGCTCACGCATCTCACGGCCCTCGTGCGCCGCTATATCCACATCCTCGCCGCCGAAACGGTCCTGCCGCCGCCGCGCCAGGTGAAGCCACAGATCAAGGACAAGACTGCAGGCAAACCCCGCCGCCCCTTCGAAACCCCGTTCAAACTGATCGAGCGCCCCGCGCCCGCGCGCGCCGGCCCCTCAAGACCAACCGACGGCGACCCGCCACAGCTGCAATGGGCCCTCCTCTGGGACGCCGCCCGCCGGCTCACCGAAGTCATGGCCGACCCCGCCCGCCATGCCCGCCGCCTCGCCCGCTACCTGCGCAAGCACACCGAAGCCCCCCCGCGAGACCTCGCCGTCCCCTGGTCCGTCCTGCGCCGCCTCGGCGCGCAAGCCGACGCCCTCCTCATCCACCTCGACCACAAGGCCAGACCCAAAGCCTGGGAAAACCTCGATACGTCGTGAACGGATCAATCTGACTTTCGCGCAGCTTTCTCATCAATGCCGCTGGTCCCCTGCCGGGATTCCAGCGACGCCGCCACATCATCGAGGCTCACGCCCCGCGACCTGAGCGCCACCAGCACATGATAGAGCACATCCGCCGCCTCGCTCGCCACGCGCGCGTCGCTCTCCCGGCGCACCGCTTCGGCCAGCTCGCCGCCCTCCTCCGCCACTTTCGCCGCGCAGGCATCCGGCCCCTTCGCCAAAAGCTTCGCCGTCCAGCTCTTGCCCGCATCGCCCTCGGCCGCGCGCGCATCGATGGTTTCGGCGAGGTAGGCGAGCGCCGCAGACAGCCGGGCAGGGGAGGCGAGATCAGTCATCGGAAGGCTCCTTCAGCCCTTTTCCCTAGCGTCCCGGCGCGCATCCGTCATCCCGATCTGGCCGCTCCCGCTTGACGGACGCCGGGGAAGGGCGCCAGCTTCTGCCAAAGATTTCCGGAGGATTGCCATGAAAGACCGTGTTTCGATCACCATGCTGGATGACGGCATTGCCGATGTCCGCCTCATCCGCACTGACAAGATGAACGCGCTCGACCCCGCCATGTTCGCCGGCATTGCCGAGGCGATCGGCATGCTGCGTGAAACGAAGGGCCTGCGCGTCGTGGTGCTCTCGGGCGAAGGCCGTGCCTTCTGCGCGGGGCTTGATCTCACCTCGCTCTCCTCCGGCCCCTCGGATGGCAAGAAGCAGGGCGAAGGCAGCGTCACGGGCAATCTCGGCGGGCGCAGCCATGGCATTGCCAATCTTGCGCAATACGTTGCCTGGGGCTGGCGCGAGCTGCCCGTTCCGGTCATTGCGGCGGCGCACGGCGTCGCCTTCGGCGGCGGGTTCCAGATCCTCTCCGGCGCCGATATCCGCTTCATCCATCCCGACACGCGCTGCGCCATCATGGAAATGAAATGGGGCCTCGTGCCGGACATGGCCGGCTTCCCGCTCTGGCGCGGCAATGTGCGCGATGATGTCATCCGTGAGCTGACCTATACCAACCGCGAGTTCAAGGGCACCGAGGCCCACGCGCTCGGCTTTGCCACGCATGTCAGCGAAACGCCGCTGGAAGACGCGCTGAACCTTGCCCGCATCCTCGCCCTGAAAAATCCCGCCGCCATGCGCGGCGCCAAGACGCTGTGCAATGCGATGGCGGATGGCACGGATGCGGAGCTTCTCGCCCTCGAAAGCAGCGAGCAGGTGAAAGTCATCCGTACACCGAACCAGATGGAAGCCGTCGCCGCCGAAATGCAGAAACGCAAGCCGGTGTTTACGGATTAGCTCCCGGGTCAAACGGCCTTCGGCCTTGCCCGGGATGACAGTTCATATGGAACGCACAGGGGCCCCCGCTTCGGCCAGCGCCGCGCGCGCCTCGGCCAGCGTCGCCTCGCCGAAATGGAAGATCGAGGCCGCCAGCACAGCGCTCGCCCCGCCTTCCAGAACCGCCGGTGCAAAGTCGCGCACGCTGCCTGCGCCGCCCGACGCGATCACCGGAATGGTGACGGCGGAGGAAACCGCTTTCAAGAGCGCGATGTCATATCCGCTTTTCGTCCCGTCCCGGTCCATCGAGGTCAGCAATATTTCGCCCGCGCCGCGCTTTGCCGCCTCGCGCGCGAAGGCGACCGCATCGATGCCTGTCGCCTTGCGTCCGCCATGCGTGAAGATTTCCCACCCCCTCCCGGATTTGCGCGCATCAATCGCCACCACCACGCATTGCCGCCCGGCCTTCGCCGCGCAGGCGGAGATCAGCACCGGGTCGGCCACCGCTGCCGAATTGATCGCCACCTTGTCCGCCCCCGCGCGCAGCAGCGCGACAAGGTCCTCCACCGAGCGCACACCCCCGCCCACGGTCAGCGGCATGAAGCACGCCTCCGCCGTCCGGCTCACGGTCTCCAGCAATGTGCCGCGCCCTTCATGGCTGGCGGTGATGTCGAGAAAGCAGAGTTCATCCGCCCCCTGAGCATCATACGCCCGCGCCAGCGCCACCGGGTCGCCCGCATCCTTCAGGTCAACAAAGTTGACCCCCTTCACGGTGCGCCCGTCCTTCACGTCCAGGCAGGGAATGATGCGCGTCTTCAGCATGGCGCGGGTTTAGCGACGCACGCGCAACCTGAAAAGCCCCTCTCCCGCAAGCGGGAGAGGGGTTGGGGATGAGGGGCTTGAAACAGGCGCAACCCACCCCCAGATCCGAACAAACCATGAACACGTACGCGCCCCTGCATGAAACCTCCGCAACCCGGCGCCCCAGCGCCTCGCCCCGCGCGCACGTCTGCGCTACTCTTTCCGCAGTGCCAGCTGACAGCCAGAGGAGACCCCGTCATGCGCCTGTTCAACCGCACCCTGCGCGCCGCCGAAGCCATCAAGGGCGAAGACACCGCCGAACTTCGCCGCGCCGCCCGCCTCTCGCCGCTCACGCAGAAAGAGATCGCTCCGCCCACGGAAGAATCCGACCTCACCCACGCCCTGCGGACCCGCCGCCTGCCGCGCACGGCCGAGCGGCACTAGGCCGGGCGCGCTTCGCGCCTTCAAGACGACTAGACCGCAGAGCCCCGCTCCCGAAGCTCATCCAGAGCGAAGTCGAAGGATAGAGCGGGGTCCCCGGCGCTGCGGCTCACGCCCATCCTTCGACGCCGCTCAGGATGAGCTCTCCCCCCCAACACGAAACCCTCCGCCCCCGGACAACCACCCCACCCCCTTCATCCCGGTTTTGCCAAAGGCGAAGGCGGGGCCCCAGGGATCAAAACGCATCTTATCGAAGCTGAAGCCCTAACATGATATAGAACGCATGACCTGAGACCCTCGGGTCCCTCATTCATTTCGAGAGTCTGGCCCTTTCATAGTCCATGGTTTGAGGTGTGGCGAGCGCGTCGGGAGCGAGGCTCCCCACATGCACGAGCGACCGGCGCG
>NZ_JBKBXB010000040.1:0-28960 GCF_046313975.1 Hyphomonas sp.
GGCGCCGTGCGCCTGCACGAACTTGACCTTGAAGGGCGCGCAAATGCGCTGATCAGTATTGCCGATCCTGCGCATCAGGCCGCTTTGGCGAACGCCTGGGACGAGATGCGGCGGGGGATGTGAAGCGTGGTGCGCCTTCTTCGCCCCTATGATCCCATCTGGCCGCACGCCTTCGAGGCGGAAGCATTCGAAATACAAAAGAGGCTTGGTGACGTCGCCCACGCAATTCATCACATCGGCAGCACCTCGGTTCTCGGGATGATCGCCAAGCCTGTCATCGACATTCTTGTCGAGGCGGAAAGCCTTGCCGCAATTGATGCAGCTTCAGACCCGATGGCGGACGCGGGCTACGAAGTCCGCGGCGAGTATGGTATTGCTGGGCGTCGTTACTTCAGCCGCAATGGGGACCCGGGATTCCATGTGCACACATTTGAAGCCGGAACCGAAAACGCCATTCGCCATCTGGCCTTCAGAGACTATTTGCGCGCCAAGCCGGAGGTCGCACAAGCATATGCCGCTCTGAAACTTTCGCTCGCAGATGCACTAGGCAATCTGCCTGCAGATTATCCGGACAGGAAAGCTGCCTTTGTGGCTCAGACAGAACGGGCGGCGCTCGTGTTTGCGGCAGACAGAGGGCGCTAGAGATTAAGCTGCGTTTGCGTTGTCAGCGCGATCAGCTTGCCATCTGCGTTTTCGATGCGCGTTTGCCAGACCTGCAGGCGGCGGCCGATGCTGACGGGTTCGGCCGTGGCGGTGAGCACGGTGCCAATCGGCGCGCCGGCGATGAGGTTGGTCTTGCTCTCGGTCGTCGTCGTGCCCTTTGCGCCTTCCGGCAGGTTGAGGAATGCGGCGACCGCGCCGGCACAATCGGCGAGCGTCATCAGGAAACCGCCATGCGCGATGCCGCCTGCCGTGCAGCAGTCCGGCGCGACGGTGACTTCCGCGCGCACGCGGTTTGGAGCGGCTTGCGTGAACTTCAATCCGGCCTTGACGGCGAATGGCATGGAGGCGGCAAGCGCATCAAGGCGGGGATCACTCATTTCTGCTCGGTTTCCTTAAGCATAGAGAGGTCATAACCCTGCGCCTGTGCGGCGGCGTCCAGCACGGCGCGCGTTTCCGGCGTGATCACCGGCGTGCGGGAGAGGTACCAGAGGAAGCGTCCCGACGGCTCGCCCACGACAGCGTGCTGATAGTCCGTATCCAGATAGATGACCCAATAGTTGCCCTGTCCCGGCAGCAGAGGGATCGGTGAGAAGTTCACGAACAGGCGCGCGCCGTTAGAGCCATCCATGACACGGGCCACCGCCGAGGCGGAACGCGGATTCCCATCCTTCGTGCCGAAGCGGCAGGTGTTGAGCACATTCACCCGGCCATCATCGCGCAGCGTGTATTCAGCCGTGGTGCCCTCGCAATTCTTCTGGAAGCTCGTCGGATAGCGGGCGATCTCGTACCAGAGGCCCATATAACGGGTGACTTCGACGGCAGGCACAGCCTGCAATTCCGGCGCATCCTTGGCCCGCCCTGATGGTCCGGCAATGCAGGCGGTAATCAGGGGCGCTATCAGCAATGTCGTCAGCAGGCGGAGCATCAGGCGGGATTCCTTTTTATTAGCTGCTTGGCTATGATGATGCGCTGAAGCTCGTTGGTGCCTTCACCGATGCAGAGCAGCGGCGCGTCGCGGTAGAGACGCTCCAGCACCAGTTCGGTGGAATAGCCATAGCCGCCATGGATGCGCATCGCTTCAGTGGAGACTTCGAGCGCGGTTTCCGAGGCGAACCATTTCGCCATGCCCGCTTCCATATCAACGCGCTCACCGGAATCATAGGCGCGGGCAGCGTCCTCCACCAGCAGTTCGGCGGCGCGCGTCTTCGCCGCCATCTCGCCGAGTTTCAGCTGGATCGCCTGATGCTCACAGATCGGCTTGCCCATCGTCTGGCGGATCTGGGAATAGGACACGCTTTCACGCAGCGCCCGGCGCGCAATGCCGACACCCCTCGCGGCGATGTTGATACGGCCGAGCTCCAGCCCGCCGGTCGCCATGTAGAAGCCCTCCCCTTCCTTGCCGCCGACAAGGCAGAGGTCTGCATCGCACTCATAATCCTCAAAGATGAACTCGCCGGAATCGATGCCCTTGTAGCCGAGCTTGCCGAGCTTCCTGCCATTGCGCACGCCTGGCAGCGGCGCGCGTGTCTCGGGATCGATCTTCGGCACGATCAGCATCGACATGCCCCGGTGGCGCGGCACGGCGTCCGGGTCAGTCTTCACCAGCAGCGCAACGCAGTGGCCTTCGATGGCGTTCGAAATCCAGGTCTTTGTTCCGTTCACGACATATCTGTCGCCCTTGCGCTTGGCCACAGTGCGGATGCCCTGCAGGTCAGACCCTGCATCCGGTTCCGTGAGCCCAAGGCCGCCGCGCATCTCGCCGCTGGCAAACTTCGGCAACCAGTATTCCTTCTGCCGGTCAGTCCCGTACTTCTGCACGATGATCGCCATCATCATGTGGGTGTTGAAGATGCCGGTCAGGCTCATCCACTCTTCAGAGATAAGCGAGACGATGCGGGTATAGGTCGTTGCCGACAGGCCGAGGCCGCCATAGTCCGGATGCACGAGCGCGCCGAAGAGGCCGAGCTCCGTCATATCGGCGACGAGGTCGGCCGGCCACTCATTGTCATGCTCGAGCTTCAGCGCGACCGGGGCCACCTTCTTCTCCAGCCAGCGGCGGATGGTGTCGAGAATCTGGCGCTCGTCGGCTTCGGAAAGGTGTGCAGTGTCGGCCATGAATACTCCTACCAGTAATCCTTCATCAGCTCGCCGGCCCAATCCGGTTGGCGGATATTGCCTCGCGGAAGGAATTCGCGCATCACGGGCTTGATGTCGAGGATGGGCGTTGCGTCAATGGCGTCAAGGCCCTGCACCTCGATCTCCCGGCCATTCACCGACAGGATGCGGCAGACGCTAACGCCAATGCGGTTCGGCCGGTTCTTGCCGCGCTGGGCGAAGATGCCGGCGCGGGGCCAGTCCGGATTGCCGCGCGGATGGCGCGCGCCGGTTTCAACCTTGTTGTCCGGCACCAGGTGGAAATGGAAGATGATCTCGGCATGGCTGAAGGTATCAAGCCCCATCAGGGCTTCGTCCGGCAAATGATCTGCCAGCACGATCCGGGCCCGCTCGCGGTCCCACTGGTCATCTTCGGCTACCGCCCGACCTCCTTTCACAAACGCAACCGGCTGGATGGAGATCATGGCGATGTTCCTTTCCTCGCTTCAGGAGGATCTATGTCTCGAGAGCAGGCGCTCCGCCGCGAGCACGACCGGGCGGTCGATCATCTTGCCCTTGTGGAGGAAGGCGCCCGTACCGGCGGTCTGCGCTGCCTCAACAAGGGCGCGCGCCTCGGTGAGTTCGTCTGGCGAGGGTGTAAAGGCAGCGTTCACGGCCGGAACCTGATCCGGATGGATGCAGGCGCGGCCGGAAAAGCCGAGGGCTTTGGCCTTGCGTGTTGTGGCGGTAAGCGCCTCTGTGTCACCAGCGGCTAGGGCAGGCACGTCATAGGCCGGCACACCGGCAGCGCCCGCGGCGGCGGCGATCAGACCCCGCGCGGTCAGCAATGCGTCCCAGTCATTGAGGTCGGCGCCCGTGGCGGCGGAATAATCGACCCCGCCGAACAGGAGCCCGCCATTTGCTTCGCCTGCGATGGCATGGACGTTTGCCAGCGCGCGGCCGCTCTCGATGATGGCGATGAGGTTGACCTTGCGACCGATGGCTTCGCGGACGATTTCGAGATCGACCGGCGTTTCGACTTTCGGCACGACAAAGAAATCCGCGCGCTGCGATCCTGCAGACCCCGCGATGGCGGCAATGTCGGCGCAGCCGGCGGCGGTGCGCGGCGAGTTGATGCGGATGCCGAGGCCTGCGCCGCGCCAGTTGCTGACCCAGGTGAGTGTCTCGCTGCGCGCGCGTGTCTTGTCTTCCGGCAGGACGGCGTCTTCCAGATCGATGATCACCGCGTCGGCGCCAGCAGCCACTGCCTTGCCGAACCGGTCGGCGCGCGAGCCGGGCACGAACAGAAGTGAGCGATAGGCGGGCATGCGCTTTCGGTAGTGGAGCGCCCCGTCCCGGTCAATCCGGCATGCCGGGAGAAGATTGGCAGGCCGGGCAAATCACCTCAGGGATTACAGGAGGTTTTAGGAGGCTCCGGTTTGGACACGATCCGGTCTATAGGCAGGGACAAGCAGGCGGCGCTCAGCCCGACAGGCCTTCGCGGCGCAGCGCTGTTGCAGCAGGATTTCCTGAATGCCGACCTGACCGGCATGGACCTTTCCGGCGCAACCTTCCGGGACTGCGAACTGCGCGCCGCTGTGCTTGACTGGGTAAACCTTGAAGGCGCGCGGCTCGACTATGCGCGGCTGATGTCAGCCTCCTTCCGGCATGCGCACTTGCGGGCCGCCTCAATGCGCCATGCCAATCTCAAGGGCGCGGACCTCGCCTTCGCGTCGCTGGTCGGGGCGGACCTGACCGGTGCCTGCCTGCGCGGCGCGCGCCTGGCCGGCGCCAATCTCTGCGGGGCCACCTGCCTCTGGAGCGATGCGGAGGGCGCTGTCCTTGAAGGCGCACTCTATGATGGCGCGACGCTGCTTCCACCGGGCCTGCGCCCGGAAGCCGAGGGCATGATCCGCCGCGCGCAGTGCGGCAGAGCTTGACTTAAGCCCGCCGCGTCCCCACCCCTTCCCCGCACATGACCACGCTCAAGGCCATTCTCGGCCCCACCAATACCGGCAAAACCCATTATGCCATCGAGCGCATGCTGGCGCATGGCACCGGCATGATCGGCCTGCCGCTGCGCCTGCTGGCGCGCGAAGTGTATGACCGCGTCGTCGCCGCCAAGGGCTATGCTGCCGCCGCGCTGCTGACGGGCGAGGAACGCATCGCGCCGCCGACCGCGCGCTATTTCGTCTGCACCGTGGAATCGATGCCGGTGGATGTGCGCGCCGATTTCGTCGCCATCGATGAAATCCAGCTCGCGGAGGATGAAGACCGCGGCCACATCTTCACGGACCGTATCCTCAACATGCGCGGCAATCACGAGACATTGCTGCTCGGCGCAGACACGATGCGTGGCTTGCTGAAGGAATTAAAGCTCGGCGCCGAAACGGAACCGCGCCCGCGCTTTTCCGAGCTGCGCTATGCCGGCCATGCCAAGATCACCAAGCTGCCGAAGCGCACCGCAATTGTCGGGTTCAGCGCAGATGAAGTCTACGCCATTGCCGAACTGCTCCGCAGGCAGAAAGGTGGCGCGGCGGTCGTGATGGGCGCGCTCAGCCCGCGCACGCGCAATGCGCAGGTGGCGATGTACCAGTCGCGCGAGGTCGACTATATCGTTGCGACAGACGCCATCGGCATGGGCCTCAATCTTGATGTCGACCGCGTCGTGTTTGCCTCACGCTCGAAGTTTGACGGGCGCCGCCACCGCGCGCTGACGCTGGCTGAGTGCGGACAGATCGCAGGCCGCGCCGGGCGCTTCCGCACCGATGGCGAGTTCGGCGAGACGGGAAACTGCCCGGCCTTCAAGGAAGAGGAATGGAAAGCCATCGAGGCGCACCGGTTCGATCCGGTCGACGCGGTCCAGTGGCGGAGTTCGGCGCTGGACTTTGCCAGCCTGAAGTCGCTCATTCGCTCGCTGGAGCGGCCTTCGGGCAATCCGGTGCTGATCCATAATCCGCACGCGCTGGATGAATGGGTGCTGCGCCGCATGGGCGAGGATGCGGGCATCGGGCCGAATGTCAGCGGCGAGCGCAAGGTGCGCCGCCTCTGGGACCTCGCGCGCCTGCCGGATTTCCGCAAGGCCGGCCCGGAAGGCCATGGCCGCCTCGTGCTCGGCCTTGCCGAAACGCTCGCCGACCCGGATGCGCGCCTCTCGGACGCCGGCCTCGAGCGGCGGATGGACGACCTCGCCTCGACCCGCGGCGACATTGCCAAACTGCAACAACGCCTCGCCGCCATCCGCACCTGGACCTATGCCGCCCACCGTCCGGACTGGCTTGAAAACCCTGCCTACTGGCAGGACAAAACACGGGAGATTGAAGACTCCCTGTCAGACGCGCTACACGAAGCGCTGACGGCCCGCTTTGTCGACCGGCGCACCACCGCGCTGCTCGCCAGTCTGAGGAAGGAAGACGCGCTCGTGACGGAACTGACGCCGGATGGCGATGTGACTGTGGAAGGCCACATCGTGGGCAGGCTGCACGGCCTGACCTTCGAGCCGGTCGTGGATACCCGCACCCTTGAGGGAAAGGCTGTACGCGGAGCAGCGCTCGCCGCGATCCGCCCGCTGCTGAGCCAGCGCCTTGCAGAAATCGTCTCGGCGCCTGCCGAGGCGTTCAAGCTCACCGAAGCTGCAGAGATCGAATACAAGGGCGCCCCGGTCGCGCGCCTTGCGAAGGGTGCGCAATGGATGTCGCCGCGCATTGAACTGATCGGCGCCGTCGAGGCTGACGCCTCCGAGCGCCAGCCTGCGCACGCCCGGATCGAAGGCTGGGCGCGCGCCGAGATCGGCCGCGTTCTGCCTGCCCATGCCGGCCTTGCCTATGCCAAATCCGGCGAGACGCTTGAAGGCGTCCTGCGCGGTCTTGCCTTCCGCATCCTGGAAAGCGGCGCGGCCGTTGATCTGCGTACGGATGAACATTCACCCCGCCTCAGCCCCGAGCAGCGCGAAGCGCTCAAGGCCGTCGGCGTGCGTGCAGGACGTGTCGCCGCCTATGTGCCGGATGCACAGAAGCCGGCCGCTCAGAAGATGATCGCCATCCTGAAAGCCATCGATACCAGCACGGAATATCCGCTGGCGCCGGAAGGCGCCGGGTCGTTCGCGCTCGACGGCACCTGGCCGGATGAAGCGCTGGTGGCCAATGGCTATCTCCGCTTCGGGCGCCGCGCGGTGCGGGCAGACCTTGCCGAACGCCTGGGCTGGGAGCTTTCCAAACGCCGCAAGGATGCCGGCAAGGCCGTTTTCGAGATCCCGATCGACCTCGCCTCGGTTGTTTCCTGCCCAGCCGAGGACTGGCCGGCGGTGCTGAAAGGTTTCGGCATCGCGCCGGCAGAGAAACATCCGGAGACCGGCGCGGTGACGCTCTGGCGGTTCATTGCGCGGGCCCGTCCGGATACGGAGGATCGACCGGCACGCCGCGAGCGTGCCCCGAAGACCGCCTCAGCCCCTGCTCCCGCCGGCGGAGCCCGTCCGCCGCGCGAGGATCGCCGCCCGAAAGGCCCGCGCCCGCCGCAGCCCGAGCGCCGCGCAAAACCGGTCGACCCGAACAGCCCCTTCGCGGCCCTTGCCGCCCTGCTGCCGCCGCCCAAACCTCCAAAGCCCGCGCCGAAGAAACAGCCCCGGCCTGACCGTCCCAAACAGGACGCCGCCGACGCAGCCTTCCGGTACCGCCCGTTCAGATGACGGACGAACCGGATGACGGCGTCAGCGTACGCCTCGATGTCTGGCTCTGGCGCGCCCGCTTCTTCCGCACGCGGGCCCTGTCTGCTGAACATGTGCGGAAATCCGGAGTGCGCCTCTCCCATGCCGGCCTGATCCGGCGCACCGACAAGCCCGGCGCCACGCTCGCGGCAGGCGACATCGTGACATTCGGCAAGGGTGCGAATATCCTGACGGTTGAAGTGCTTGACCTCGGAACACGCCGGGGCCCGGCGGATGAGGCGCGGTCGCTCTACCGGCCGCTGGAGGCGGGTCCATGATGAAGTCCCTGAAAAAGCTGTTCACCCCGAAGACACCGGCGGAGCAGACGATGCCGGCCGAGATAGCCGTCGGAGCGCTTCTGGTCGAGGCGGCACTGGTCGACGGGGTCTATGTGAACATCGAAAGCGACATGATCGCCGAGATCCTGCTCGAATCCTTCAACTTCGATGCCAGCAAAGCCGACGATGTACTCGCCCAGGCCGAAGCCCTCGCCGAAGAGGCGGTCGGCAGCCACCAGTTCACCCGCCACGCGAAAAAGCTGCCGCTGGAAGACCGGATCAAGGTGATCGAGGCGATCTACCGGGTCGTCCTGTCGGACGGCGAGCGTTCGGATGTCGAGGATGCCTATGTCCGCCATGTGGCGGGCCTGCTGCATGTCGACGATGTGCAGCGCGCCGGCGCCCGCCAGCGCGCCGAAGCGCGCACTTCCGCGCCGGATTGAGCGATTCTTCATGCGCCGTTGAGCCTGCCGCATTGACACTGCCCGGCGCCGCCGCCAATTGGCTGGCCTCACGATTGGACCAAACGAGACTTTCCGCCCCATGACCTATATCGTCGTCGATGCCTGCATCCGCTGCAAATACATGGACTGCGTCGAGGTCTGCCCGGTCGACTGTTTCTATGAGGGCGAGAACATGCTCGTCATCCATCCGGATGAGTGCATCGATTGCGGCGTCTGCGAGCCGGAATGCCCGGTCGAGGCGATCAAGCCGGATACCGAAGATGATCCGGACGGCAAATGGCTGAAGCTGAACTCCGAATACGCCAAGGTCTGGCCGAACATCACCCGGATGAAGGAACCCCCGGCAGACCGGGAAGAATTCGCCCAGCAGACCGGAAAGCTGGAAAAGTTCTTCAGCCCCAATCCCGGCACCGGCGACTGAGCCGACTGTCATGGTCTGTAAATTTTTACAGACACCCGGTTTGATTGGCCTGAAGCACCCCGATTCTCGCCTCTCCGGGCCGGCTTCACCTGCAGCTGCTACAGGCCCGATGGTACCCCAAATCTTAACGAGGGGCTTGATTCCATTTCGTTTACCTTTTGACGCCGCCTGCGCGCACCTGTTGTAAATCCGCCATTTTCATGCTATGTCCGCATCCTGATCAATAATCCTAGAGAAGCGGGAAATCCTAACTCAGTCCTATTTGCAGGAACTGGGATCGGGATCGCATCGCTTTCGTGCGTGTAGAAAAAAGGGTCAATCCAGATATGGCGAAAAAAGCAGAAGCTCGGGCACTGGCGTTCGAGGTCGGGCAAAGCGTTGTCTATCCGGCCCACGGCGTCGGCAAGATCACGGCTGTTGAAAAGCAGACCGTCGCGGGCATGGCGCTTGAGGTCTATGTCGTGGCTTTCGACCAGGACAAGATGATCCTGCGTGTGCCGACCAACCGCGCCGAAGCCTCGGGCATGCGCGCGCTCGCCGGCTCGAAACTGGTGGACGACGCCCTGAAAACCCTTGGCGGCAAGGCCCGCATCAAGCGCACCATGTGGTCACGCCGCGCTCAGGAATACGAAGCCAAGATCAACTCGGGCGACCTGATCTCGATCGCGGAAGTCGTGCGCGACCTGCACCGCGGGGATGACCAGCCGGAACAGTCCTACTCGGAGCGCCAGCTCTATGAGAGCGCGCTGGACCGGATGGCCCGCGAGCTCGCCGCTGTCGAGAATATCGACAAGGGCAAGGCGATGGAAAAGCTCGCCAAGTCGCTGGCAAAGAAGAAAGTGGCCGCCTGAATCCGGGCTGAGCCAGAGTAAATACGCAAGCCCCGCCGGAAACGGCGGGGTTTTTCTTTGACTTCGGATGAAGGATCAGGCATTTTGAACAAAACATGAACATCATAAGGAGGGGTTTCATGCCCATAGTCGGCGGCTGCCAGTGCGGCGAGGTGCGGTATGAACTTTCGGCGGCGCCGGACCGGGTGTCGATCTGTCATTGCCGGGACTGCCAGAGGAGTTCCGGCGCGCCGATGGTCGCCTGGGCGATGATGCCGGCGGAACGCTTCCATCTCACCAAGGGTACGCCGCGCGCGGTCAATTCCTCCGGCGACAGCTGGCGCTATTTCTGCGGCCAGTGCGGGACCGGCCTCTACTATATCAACGAGACCTTCCTGCCCGGCCTGATCGACGTTCAATCGGTCACGCTGGATGATCCCGCCGCCTTCCCGCCCGGCGCCCGCGTGCAGACCGCCGAGCAACCCCCGTGGACAGATGATATCGTCGGCATGATGGCCTTCGAGCGGTATCCGCCCATCGGATAGAGCGCTTCAAACCATCTATCCCTAACGCAATGGCCGCCGGGCTTAACCAAGCCGCCCGCAACCCTTGCCCCTGTTAACCATGTTCAAATCCCTTCAGGGCACCTTTCATCCGTTGCCGGACGATCCGGCAGGTGATGCCCGCAAGCTGACACGGGGGATAACCTCCGGCGGGGCGCGGCGAAGGTGTTCAGGGAAGAACGATCATGGCCTATTCAGATATACCCGTCGCGCCCGGCGTCCTGCTCGGCGCCCATTCGCAGCCCGACGATCTATACCGCGCAGGCCTCGCCTACGCGACCGGCACAGGCGCCGAGATCAACTATGTCGAAGCCCACAAATGGTTCAACCTCGCCGCCGTCCGCGGCCATGAGGACGCCAAGGCGCACCGCCAGGACATGGCGGAACTGCTCAGCTCCGACGAAGTCAAACTGGCCCTCCAGGCTGCCCGCGACTGGCTGAAGCTGGCGCACTGAGCGCCGGCTACGGTTACACGCTCGCCTCATACACCGGCGCATAGCAGACGACTTCAAACTCGATATTACTCTCGTCGAAGAAATAGAACCGGCGGCCGGGCTCATAGTCGTCATGCCCGAACGGCGCAAAGCCTGCAGCGCGCACCTTCGTCTCGATGGCGACGAGATCGCTGACCTCGATGCCGATATGGTTCAGCGGCACACCTTTCTCGAACCGCTGCGGGCACCCTGCCCCCACCGGCGGCGAATAGAGCGCCAGATAGTGATCGCGCGAGCCGACATGCACGGTATGCCCGCCGCTCATCGCCTTGCCGCGCCAGCGCACCTGCCAACCGAACACCTGCTCGAAGATGCGCGCCGTATGCTCCGAATCCGGAACAGTAATGTTGACATGCTCAATGCGGGCGGGACGCGGATTTGCCTGTGTCATGGCGATTTCCCTTTCAGGGTAGTGGTGGCCTGACACCTTTGCTACAATCTCAAGTCCACTTGAGATCAAGCGAAAAATTGGATGACCCTGAAACATACCGACATCCTGACCATCGGCCAACTCGCAGCGCGCACCGGCGTCGCTGTCTCCGCGCTTCGGTACTATGAGGAACGCGGCCTGATCCGCTCCCTGCGCAGCGGCGGGCGCCACCGGCGGTTCCTGCGCTCGGATATCCGCCGCGTCTCCTTCATCCGCATTGCGCAGTCGCTCGGCCTCAGCATCGCTGACCTTGCCGACGCTTTCGCAGGCCTGCCAGATCAGCGCACGCCGAACGCCGCCGACTGGCGCCGCATCAGTGCGGGCATCCGCGATGAACTCGACCGGAAGATCGCCGAACTTGCCAACATGCGCGATCGGCTGGACGGCTGTATCGGCTGCGGCTGCCTGTCACTCAAACGCTGCACGCTCGCCAACCCCGCTGACGAAGCAAACATAGCAGGGCCGGGGCCGCGCTTCATCACCACCGGCGATTAGCCAACGCGGCGCGTATGGCCCTTCCAGTAGGGCTCGCGCAGATCCTTGCGCAGGATCTTGCCGGAGGGGTTTCTTGGCAGCGCGTCGATGAAGTCGACCGATTTCGGCGCCTTGTATCCGGCGATGCGTTCCTTTGCCCAGGCGATGATACTCTCCGCAGACGGATCTTCGCCCGGCTTCTTCACGACGATGGCTTTCACCGCCTCGCCCCATTTCTCGTCCGGCACGCCGATCACGGCGACATCGGCCACGCCCGGCGCTCCGAAGATCGCGTTCTCGACTTCCGCCGGATAGACGTTCTCGCCGCCGGAGACGATCATGTCCTTCACGCGGTCATGGATGTAGAGGAAGCCTTCCTCATCGAAATATCCGGCATCGCCCGTATGGAAGAACCCGTCGCGCACTGCCTCGGCGGTGGCCTCCGCACGGTTCCAGTAGCCCTTCATCACGAAGCCAGACTTGATCACGATCTCGCCGACCTCGCCGGTCTTCACCGGTTTGCCGTCGCCATCGACCACGCGCACCACGGCCCCCGGCCACGGCACACCGCACGAGCGCAGCTTGCCCCAGGACGGGTCATGCGCCTCCGGCGGCAGGAACGTGCCTGCGCCCACCGTCTCCGTCAGTCCGTAAAGCTGCGTGAAGCGCGCGCCCATGATCTCCACCGCGGTGCGCAGCAGCGCTTCGGATATCGGCGAGGCGCCATAGAACACCTGTTTCAGGCTGGAGAAATCCGTCTCCCGGATGTTCGGCTGCTGCGTCAGCATCAGGATCACCGCCGGTACCCAGAAAGCGTGCGCAATCTTGTGCTCCGGAATCAGTTTCAGGATCAGCTGCGGATCGATATCGCGCAGGATCACCGTCTTCGCGCCCTGCAGGGTCGCAAGAACACCCACATTGACGCCCGCCACATGGAATTGCGGCATCGCGTTCATCACCGCTTCGCCGGCATCATAGCTCGACCATTCAAGCATGCCTGCCTGGGTGAAGAAGGCGCGGTAATTCTCGTTGGTCAGCTGCACGCCTTTCGGCAGGCCGGTCGTCCCGGACGTGTAGAGCTGTATGACATCGTCATCGCCCTCGATCCTCAGGTTCGGATTCTCCGCACGCTGCGCATTGCGCCAGGAGGGGAAAAAGTCCCAGTCATCACGGTCGCCGTCCAGCGTGATGATGCGCTTCAGCTCCGGCAGCTCCGCCTTGATCTGGTCGATCATGGCGTAGAAATCCTTGCCGACGAACAGCACTTTCGCCTTTGCATCCGACAGGATGAACTTCACCTCCGGCGGCGCAAGGCGCGTGTTCACCCCATTCATCACGGCCCGCGCCTTGGCGCAGCCGAAAAGGATTTCGTAATAGACATCGGTGTTCTTCGCGAGATAGCCGATCCGGTCGCCGGGCTGGATGCCGAGCTTTATCAGCCCGGTGGCAATCTGGTTGGAGCGTGTGTCGAGATCGCCATAGCTCGTCGCCTTGCCTTCGAACCAGAGCGCCGTTTCTCCGGGACGGACCTGGGCCTGCACACGCGGAATGTCTGCCAGGTAAGGCATGGCCTCAGTGTCGATCATCGTGTCCTCCCGTTTCTTGTCTCTGGAACTTAAGGCATTTCCCGCCGCTGTCAGCCCCCGCACGGCTTGCGCGCTGCATCCTCCAAACTGCCCCCCTATGGCGGCGCCCTATTCTGTGCAATCGTTTCGCCTGTGGAGCGATTGCGTCAGCACGCCCTGCCGGGGGACATGACATGGCCAGCATCTTTCTATCCTACAGCCGGGCCGACAGGCCGAAGGCACAGCAGATCGCCGAAGCGCTGCAGGGGGAGGGCTTTTCCGTCTGGTGGGACAAGGTGCTGCGCGCCGGCCAGACCTATGATGAAGTGACCGAAGGCATGCTGCGCGACGCCGATGTGGTGATCGTGCTCTGGTCGGCCGTCTCGGTGAAATCGAAATGGGTGCGCGCCGAAGCCACGCTCGGCCAGCGCACCTCCGTGCTCGTGCCCGCGATGATCGAGGATGCCGAACGCCCGATCATGTTCGAGCTTACCCAGTCGGCAGACCTGATCGGCTGGGACGGCGACCGCAGCGATCCGCGCTGGAAGGAATTCGTCGCCGATGTAAGCCGCGCCGCGGAACAGTCCGCCCCACCGCCCGAGGCCGAGGCCGCGCCATCCGCCCCCGGACAAGCGCCGGACATGACGATGGAACTGACCTTCTGGACCTCCATCAAGGACAGCCAGGACAGCGCCGATTTCGAGGCCTACCTCAAACGCTATCCTGACGGTCACTATTCGGACCTCGCCCGCAACCGCATCGCCGCGATCGCGCGGGCAAATGCGCCGAAGCCTGCACCGCCGCCACCGCCCCCTCCGCCTCCTTCCCCACCGCCACAGCCCGCACCTGTGAAAGCCGCCGCCCCGCCGCCGCGCCCGGCCCCGGCACCCGAGCGAAAGCCGGAGAAGAAGAAATCCTCGCCCATCCCGATGATCGCCGGCGGGCTTGCCGCCATCGTGCTCGCGGGCTGGGTCATCGCAAACCTTCTGCCCTCGGAGGATGCCGCCTCGCCGGACACCGCAGAAACGGTTGCCGAAGACCCGCCTGCAACAGAACTGGCCGAACTCGCCGCTCAGCCTGTCCCCGAAGCAGAAGCTCCGCCTACGGAGGTCACACCCGCTGCGCCGGAACCTGAGCCACCACATTCAGACACGGCGCCGCCGGAGGCGCCAGCCTGCGCGGTCTGCCCCGAAACCGTCTCCCTCCCCGGCGGTACGTTCCGCATGGGCTCCCCCGGCACCGAAGCCAGCCGCGAGCCCATCGAAGGCCCCGTGCGCGAGGTCACCCTGAAACCTTTTTCCATCAGCCGCGGCGAAGTTACCGCCGCCGAATGGGCTGCCTGTATTGCCGATGGCGGCTGCAACCGGCATACGCCGCCCGGCGGCGACAGCGCGCAGCTTCCCGTAACGATGGTCTCCTGGCGCGATGCTGAAGCCTACGCATCCTGGCTGTCGAAGAAGACCGGCCAGACATGGCGCCTGCCCACCGAAGCCGAGTGGGAATATGCGGCGCGCGGCGGCACGTCGACCGCCTATTGGTGGGGCGACCGGTATGACGCCGCACTCGCCCCGCGCGACAAGCTGCGCGCTTCTGCTGACCTCGCTCAGAACCCGTTCGGCCTGACCGGCATGCTCGGCAATGCGCGCGAATGGGTGCAGGATTGCTATGTCAACGGTTACACAGATGCGCCTACAGATGGCCGCGCCGTAACCAGCGGCGATTGCAGCCGGCGCGTCGTGCGCGGCGGCTCCTTCCGCAACAACGCCGCCGAAATGCGCAGCGCCAGCCGCGCCCGCATCTCTCTCACCACCCGTGACCGCCAGATCGGCTTCCGGGTCGTGCTTGAGCCGGAGTGAAGCGGGCCTTGCCCTCCCCCCGGCTTTCCGGCACACCCGCGCTGTCATGACCCTTGCCTCGACACCTCCCGATGCGGCGCTCGCCGAAGAGATGCATGCGATGGGCGAACGCGCCCGCGCCGCCTCGCGCGCGCTCGGCCTCGTCTCGGCAGCAGACCGAACGCGCGGCCTGAAAGCCATCGCCGGCATGATCCGCGCCCGCGCGGCGGATATCCTCGCCGCCAATGCCGAGGATATGGCTGCCGCCACCGCCAAGGGCCTCGCCCCCTCGATACTCGACCGTCTGGCGCTGGACGACAAACGCCTCGAAGGCGTGGCCAGCGGAGTCGATGCCATCGCAGAGCTTCCCGATCCCGTCGGCCGCGAACTTGCCCGCTGGACCCGCCCCAACGGGCTCGACATTGCCCGCGTCGCGGTTCCGCTCGGCGTCATCGGCATCATCTATGAGAGCCGTCCGAATGTGACTGCAGATGCCGGTGCACTTTGCCTGCGCTCCGGCAATGCCGCCATCCTGCGCGGCGGCTCGGAAAGCATCCGCTCCTCGCGCGCGCTTGCCGGCGCGATGCGCACCGCACTGAAAGCCGAAGGCCTGCCGGAAGATGCAATCCAGCTCGTCGCCACCACCAACCGCGACGCGGTCGGCCACCTTCTCTCCGGCCTCGGCGGCACGCTGGATGTCATCGTTCCGCGCGGCGGGCGTAGCCTGGTCGAGCGCGTGCAGGCCGAAGCGCGCGTGCCCGTCATCGGCCATCTCGAAGGCCTCTGCCACACCTATGTCCACGCCGCCGCCGATCCGGCGAAAGCCATCGACATCACCTACAATGCCAAGCTCCGCCGCACCGGCGTCTGCGGCTCCACCGAGACGCTGCTGATCGATGCAGAGGTGGCGCCCACGCTCCTTCCTCAGATCGCCGCGAAGCTCATCGAAGGTGGCTGCGAATTGCGCGGCGATGCGCGCGCCCTTTCCATCCTTCCCGGGATTGTTCCGGCTACGGAGGAAGACTGGGCAACGGAATACCTCGCCCCGATCCTCGCCATCGCTGTCGTCGATGGCCTCGAAGGCGCCCTCGCCCATATCACGCGCTGGTCGTCCGGCCACACGGATGCGATCATTACGGAAGACGCGGACGCTGCCGCCACCTTCCTCGCCCGTGTCGACAGCGCCATCGTTCTGCATAACGCCTCCACCCAGTTCGCCGATGGCGGAGAGTTCGGCTTCGGCGGCGAGATCGGCATCGCCACCGGCCGCATCCATGCGCGCGGCCCTGTCGGCGCCGACCAGTTGACCACCTACAAGTACCTCGTGCGCGGCACAGGCCAGGTCCGCCCCTGATGCGCGCCGTCTTGCCCGGCCCCGCTGCCGGCCGCCGCATCGGCCTTCTCGGCGGCAGTTTCAATCCCGCGCATGGCGGCCACCTGCACGTCGCCGAAACCGCCATACGGCGCCTCGCGCTGGACGGCGTCTGGTGGATTGTCGCGCGCGGCAATCCGCTGAAGTCCGCACACGGAGATTTCAACACCCGCCTCGCTTCCGCCCGCGAGATGGCAACATCCCCAGGCATGGCCGTCACCGATATCGAGCGCCAGCTGGACCTCACCTACACGGTCGACACGCTCGTCGCCCTGCAGGCGGCCGAACCGGATGCGCACTTCGTCTGGCTGATGGGCGCTGACAGCGCCGCGGGATTCCACCTCTGGAAAGACTGGGAAGATATTGGCGCCCGTGTGCCCATCGCCGTCGTCTCGCGCCCCGGCACAAGGCTCACGCAGACCCTTCCCTTCGTGCGACGCTTTGCAGACGCCCGCGTGCCCGAGCGCGATGCCCACACCCTGCCCGGCCGCACTCCACCCGCCTGGGTCTACTTGCGCGCGCCCGGCAACATGCTCTCCTCCACCGCGCTGCGAGCTGGCAGATGAGCCTTACGCCGCAGCAACTCGACCGCCATCGCCGCCACATCCTGCTCAAGGAAATCGGCGGCCCCGGCGTGCAGAAGCTCCGCGCCGCTTCGGTCTCCATCATCGGCGCCGGCGCCCTCGGCGGCCCCTGTGCGATGTATCTCGCCGCCGCCGGTGTCGGTCAGATCGAAATATGGGATGATGACACGGTCGAACGCTCCAACCTGCAACGCCAGGTCCAGTTCACGGAAGCCAATGTCGGCCAGAGCAAATCCGAACGCCTCGCCGCGCGCCTGCGCGAGACTGACCCGGATCTTGCGATCACCGCCATTTCCTGCCGCTTCGCTCCTGGCGAGACTCCAACCGGCGCGATCCTCATCGATGCCAGCGACAATTTCGAAACCCGCTTCGCCCTGAACCACCTCGCCCACGCGAGCCACCGGCCCCTCGTGTCCGGCGCCGCCAGCGGCTGGACCGGACAGGTCAGCGTCTTCGCCTCCGGCGTACAGCCCGGCGCGCCCTGCTACCAATGCTGGGTGCCGGAAGCGCCGCCCGCCGCCGAGGCCTGCGAAGAAGTCGGCGTCGCCGGCCCCGTCACCGGCCTCACCGGCAGCGCCATGGCGCTCGAAACCCTGAAACTGATCACCGGCGCCGGCACGCCCCTGATCGGCCGCCTCCTGCTCATCGACGGGCTCAGCGGCGCAGCGCGCACGCTCAACCTGAAGCAGGATCAACAGTGCCCGGTCTGCAAAGCCTGATCTGAGGGTTTGACACCACCGCCCCGGAGGGCGTTATCTCTGACGATTCGTTGCCAGACCGGGAAAGCTGCGTATCGCCATGTTCCGACGTCTCCTTGCCGTCCTCGTCACACTCGGAGTCATTCTCGGCGCAGGCTGGCTGACGCTCCGGCGCGATGACATCCCCTATGAACATCTCGAAGCGATCTATGCGAACAGCGACAGCCGCTACCTCGCCTTCGGCGACGACATGCGCATCCATTTCCGCGATACCGGCCCGCGCGACGCCCGCACCATCATCCTCGTGCACGGCTTCTCCGCGTCGCTCCACACCTGGGAGCCCTGGGTCAACAACCTGAAGCGCAATTACCGCGTCATCACGCTCGACCTTCCCGGCCATGGCCTGTCGCGCTGCATCGACAATTCGCAGATCGGCACGCAGCAATTCATCGACACGATCAACCGCGTCGCCGACACGCTGAAGGTCAGCCGCTTCACCCTCGCCGGCAACTCGATGGGCGGCGGCGCCGCCTGGGCCTATGCCCTCGCCCATCCGGAACGCCTCGATGGCCTCGTCCTCGTCGACGCCGCCGGCTGGCCGCGCGAAGACGAGGCAAGCGAATCGCGCCCGCTGATCTTCCGCCTGCTCGAAGTCGGCACCGCGCGCCGCGTGCTGCGCGATCTCGACATGACACCCCTGATCCGCAGCGGCCTCGAAGACAGTTTCGGCAATCCCGCTTTCGTCACCGATGAGATGGTCGAGCGCTATGCCAGCCTCTCGCGCGCACCCTGCCACCGCGAGGCGATGCTGCAGCTGACCTCCGGCCAGGGTGAGCGGCGCATCGCCAGCGCCGAACAGCTCGCCACCCTGACTGTGCCGACGCTCGTGATGCACGGTGAACTCGACAATCTCATCCCGGCATCACATGGCGAGAAATTCGCCGCCGCGATTCCGGGCGCCGAACTGAAGCTCTATCCCGGGATCGGGCATCTGCCTCAGGAAGAGATTGCCGAGGAATCGGCCGGTGACCTGCGTGCCTTCCTCAGCCGCCGCGTCTATGGCGTCGAAGACACCGGCCTCGGCGATCTTCCGGACACGAACTGAGCCTGATCTTCAGAGGATCGCCGGGATCACGCGGTCTGGCGGGCGATGGCCGTCAGCGAAGGTCTTGATGTTGATGATCACCTTCTCGCCCATCTCGGTACGCCCCTCGATGGTGGCCGAGCCCATGTGCGGCAGCAGCAGCACGTTTGGCAGGCCGAGCAGGTCCGGGTTCACCGCCGGTTCGCGCTCGAACACATCCAGCCCTGCCCCGGCGAGCTTTCCGCCCCGGATTGCGCGGGCAAGTGCGGCCTCGTCGATCACTTCGCCGCGCGCGGTGTTGATGATGTAGGCTTCCGGCTTCATCAGCGCGAGACGGCGCGCATTGATCAGGTGGAAAGTTGCCGGCGTGTGCGGGCAGTTGACCGAGACGATATCCATCCGCGCCAGCATCTGGTCGAGCGAATCCCAATAGGTCGCCTCGAGCCCTTCCTCGATGCGCGGGCCGACCGGCTTGCGGTTGTGATAGTGGATCTGCATGCCGAACGCCTTGGCGCGGCGCGCCACGGCCTGCCCGATCCTGCCCATGCCGATGATGCCGAGCCGCTTGCCGGACAGGCGCCGCCCCATCATCCAGGTCGGCGTCCAGCCATCGAACTGCCCGCGCTCCATGATCTGCACGCCTTCATGCAGTCGGCGCGGCACGGCGAGGATCAGCGCCATGGCGACATCGGCTGTGTCATCGGTCAGCACGCCCGGCGTGTTGGTCACCGTGATGCCGCGCTGTACGGCGCTGGCCACGTCAATGTTGTCAACGCCGGCGCCGAACTGCGCGATCAGGCGCAGTTGCTGGCCGGCGCGTGCCATCAGCCGCCCGTCGATCCGGTCCGTCACCGTCGGCACCAGCACATCCGCTGTCTGCATGGCCTCGGCCAGCTGTTCGGCGGTCATCGGCGTGTCCGCTTCGTTCAGCCTTGCATCGAACAGTTCTTTCATCCGCAGCTCGACGGCGGTCGGCAGCTTGCGGGTGACGACAACTTTCAGCTTTGCGGCCGGCATGGGACTCCCGTGGAATTACGTTTCTTGTTCCTTGCCGCTTACCAGAGCCTGCCCGCTCCGCCAATGACTCGTTGTTTTACGCGGGATTCATCCCGAACGGGTATTGCCAGACCTCCTGTCTGACCGAAGAGCTGCACATGAAACGGGCAATCCTCCTGTTCGCCCTCCTCCTGTCCATGCCCGCCCTGCCGCCAGCAGGGGCAGACGACCTGCCCGCCGTCCAGATCAGCCGTTTCTCGGACAAGCCTGTCCCGCGCTTCGAGTCGCTGAAATTCGGCAAGGTGCGCGGCCGTAAGGGCCCTGGCCAGAACTATGATGTCCGCTTCGAATACAACCTGCGCGGCGCGCCGGTCCTGATCCTCAAGGAAAGCGACACCTGGCGCTATGTGCAGGACCAGGACGGCGACCATGTCTGGATCGCCGCCTCCCAGCTCAGCGAGCGGCGCACGGCGATCGCCCGCGAAGCCTTCACCCTGAAAGCCGGGCGCGCCGCCGACAGCGCGGACGTTGCCCTGATCGGCAAGGACCGGCTCGTGGAGCTGGGCGAATGCGATGCAACCCAGTGCCAGATCACCGCCGACCGGTATCGCGGCTGGGCACCACGCGCGCTTCTGTGGGGCGCCACCGCCACAAAAGGTTGACTCTTGCCCCGCCAGCGGCTGGAAGCGCCAGAATCCGCCGAAACCACAGGATCAGAAACCCGATGTCCGGCCCGCACGATTTCCATACCCCGAAATCTTCCTACTCGAAGGAAGACCTGCTCGAATCCGGCAAGGGTGGCTATTTCGGCCCCGGCAACGCCCAGCTGCCCGAACCCCCGATGCTGATGATGGACCGGATCACCGAAATCTCGGTCGATGGCGGCCCGTTCGGCAAGGGCCATGTTGTCGGCGAACTCGATATCCACCCGGACCTCTGGTTCTTCAAATGCCATTTCCCCGGCGATCCCGTGATGCCCGGCTGCCTCGGCCTTGACGCCATGTGGCAGGCCGTCGGCTATTGGCTCGGCTGGTCGGGCTCGCCCGGCAAGGGACGCGCCCTCGGTGTCGGCGAAGTGAAGTTCACCGGCGAGATCACCCCCGACAAGAAGCTCGTGCGCTATGAGATCGACATCAAACGCGTGCGCCGCGGCAAGCTCAACCTCGGCATCGCCGACGGCCGCGTCTATGTCGACGGCGAGCATGTCTACACCGCCCTCGACATGAAAGTCGGCCTCAAGAACCTCGCGGATCAGGGCTGAAGCGTCCGCCAGCGCCTCCGGGGACGGGAGACTGAAGCGGGCGCGCGGGCTCCGTTGGGAACCGCTCTGCCGGCTTGCCCCGGAGATCAGGGGGCCGTCCGGCAGGCACGCCCGGCCAGCAGGGGTTGGGGCCCCCGCGCCGGCGGAACCCCGAACGTGCACAGGACCTGGCCAGCGCAGTACTTCCGGCCGGGTCCGGAACAAGTCCGGGACAGATCAGGCTTAACGCGCCCGGCCTCAGACGGCGCGGGACTTCTCCCCAGCGGTGTTTTGCAGTGCAGCGCGCTCGCCTGACGGCGCAGCGCCGGAAGTCAGAGGGCGGCGGCCCAGACCGGCTCGATCAGCACGGCAAGGATCACGAGAAGGGCAATGGCGGTGCGCATGGTCGGCTCCTGCGAGGCTGGCGGTTGCCGGCCTCACTGCAGGATGCATGCCGCCCTGCCCTGCCCCAGCTTGACGCGCCGCCGCCCTCCGCCTAGCCCAGCGCAGAAACCATATTCACCAAGGGAGGCCCCGATGGCCGATGACTGGAACATGCCCAAGGGCGACCTGATGAAAGGTAAGCGCGGCGTCGTCATGGGCGTTGCCAACCAGAACTCGATCGCCTGGGGCATCGCCAGCCAGCTCGCCGCGCAGGGCGCCGAGATTGCCTTCACCTATCAGGGCGAAACGCTGGAGCGCCGCGTGCGCCCGCTGGTCGAATCCATCGGCATGGACACGATGATCCCCGCCGACGTCACCGACGACGCCTCGATGGACGCGGCCTTTGCCGCCATCAAGGCGAAGTGGGGCAAGATCGACTTCCTCGTCCACTCCATCGCCTTTGCCGGCAAGGACGAGCTGATGGGCTCGATGGTCGCCAACACCTCGCGCGAAGGCTTCCGCCGCGCGATGGATATCTCCGTGTACAGCTTTATCGACTGTTCGCGCCGTGCTTCAGAGATCATGCCGGATGGTGGATCGATCATCTGCATGACCTATCTCGGCGCCGAGCGCACGGTGCCGTCCTACAATGTCATGGGCGTTGCCAAGGCCGCGCTCGAAGCGGCCACCCGCTATGCCGCGCGCGATCTCGGCCCGCAGGGCATCCGCGTCAACGCCATCTCGGCCGGCGCGATGCGCACCCTCTCCCTCGCCGGCATCCGCGGCGGCAAGAGCCTGATGGGAACGGGGCGCCAATGGTCGCTGCTGAAGGAAGACACCAGCATGGAAGGCGTCGCGGGCTGCGCGCTTTACCTCCTCTCCCCGCTCGGCCGCTCCATCGCCGGTGAAGTCATCCACGTCGACGCCGGCTTCCACGCCGTCGGCGTCCCGGATGGCGGCGGGGAGGAATAAGTGCCGAAAAAGCTTAGCCAATCTCTGGAAGTTCGGAGAACTACGGAGCCATGCGCTCGGTTCTGGACCGGTAGCACGTTGTTCTGGAATGCGGCGCAAACACTCGAACTTGGCCTTCCAAGGTTGATTCTTGCGCTTCACGCGGTTGAGCTATCACTCAAAAGTTATCTACTAGTCGCTGGGGTCGCAATTGAGGAGCTAAGTAAGCCACCTTACGGTCACAACCTCAAGAGCTTGATTACGAACTCCGTAGACAGAGGAATCGGGAGATTCGTAACGCTTCCCGTGTTGTTTGAAGACCAGATCGATTTGCTCTCGGAAGCTCACGCCTCTCGATTCTACATGTATGAGTATACAGGGATGATCGGCGGATCCAGCGACCTCGTCGACTCGATTGCTTCGGCGATCTGTGTCAATCCAATGCCTTGGCATTCGGAATGGCGACCTGGAGTCTAGCTTTTCGATTGACGCTGTTAAACCGAAGCGCAGAATGGTCTCTTCTCCGGAGCGCTTATGTCTCTCAATCTGTCTGAGTCCCGCTAGAGGGCCTGCCGTTCCCGCGCCGATCCCGGCGCAAGGCAGGCCGGCAAGAGCGACAGCGCTGGCGCCCCCGTGCGCCGGCAACGTTCCTGCGCGCCCCTGCGGCGCCTCTCCGGATCTACACCAATGGACATCTCCCGCGCCGAACAGCGCATCCTCCACCTGCTCGCTCAGGGCGGCTGGATCGACCTCATCCGCGACGACCAACGCAAGCCTTCGGAAGTTCACTGCTACACCCGCGACGGCTGGCGCCTCGCCCGCCTCGACATGGATCTCTTCCGTAAGCTGAAGCGCAGGCGCACCATCGCCTCGCAGGGCGGCAAGCCGTACCGCATCACGCGCCGCGGCCTGCAGCTCGTCCGCGCCCAGCCGGACAATTGCTGAGAGCTCTTGCCTCCCCGCCGGAATTGCCGGACGCTTGCGTCTGTCATCCGGCGGGGAGAATTTTCATGCACCGTTTCATCACGCCGCTTCTCGGCCTCGCCCTGGTGTTGCCCGGGTGCGCGGCGCCGCCAACGAAGATACCGCTGCCGCAACGGGTGGAACCGGCCAGCAAGCCGTGCGCCGGTGCCGAAATCTTTGATCTTGAAAAACTCGCGGCAAAGATCGCCGTGGATGACGAAGCGCGCATCGCACGGATTGCGGAACTGGTCGTCCTCACCCCACTACCGCCCGGCGCGGGAGAGGCGGAGACACGCATCCGCGTGCGCGTGCCGCCCACCGGCATGTGGGGCCTCGATACGCGCGTCACGCTCTGGAAAGATGATGCCGGCGTCTGGCAGATCGCCACAAACAATATCGACACGCACGCCCCGCCGCCGCCCCCGCCTCCTCCGCCCGCACCGCTCGGCGAAGATGGCCAGCCGCTCTGGACCTATCCGCCGCCACCGCCGAAGCCGCCGCCTTTTCTCACCTCCGCGCTCGCGCCCGGAGAGGCGGCCGAACTGGACGCCGCCCTCGCCGATCCCTGCTTCCTCAATGGCCCGCACCGGCTGCCCTACGCCGTGCCACTTCTGAAGAAAGACGAGCATGGCCGCGAAGACTGGCTCTGCCCGCCCAACTCTGCCTGGTACACCGCCGAAGTGAAACAGCCCGGCCAGCCGCCGCGCTACATCTCGCACGCCTGCTATATGGACTTCGCCGTCTCGAAGCTCCTTACACGGATGGCTTATCTCAACGCGTCGCCGCCAGACCGGATCAGCGCTGAACCGTGAACACCGGGCCGAGAAAGCGGATGAAGTAAAACTCGTTCACGCGCTCGCCCGGCTGGGTCGCGTAGACCGACAGGCGCGCATTGTCTGCGGCCGAAGACAAATGCGGCGTCGCAAACGGCTCTCCCGAAACGGAGATCAGGTCGTAGCGCACGAACCTCCACTCCTTCAGCCCGCCCGGCGCGGCCAGGCGCGGGTGCTCCGGCAGGTGCAGCGGCGCATCCTCCGCCAGCGTGCCCGATACGCGCAGGAACAACTGCGTTACCCACACCCCGTTCTTCGTGCGCACCACGCCAAAGGCAGCATGAGTTGCCTTGGGATGCAGAATATTCTCGCGATGACCCGGACTGTTCATCAGGTTCTCGTGCAACCGTTTCAGCGCAAACTTCGCCCCCAGCGTGCCGCCCTCGCGGGACAGCGTCGCCACATTCTCCGCAGAGAAATCCGCGAACACCCGCCGGTCGAGCGAGGCGATCCGCGCATCCGGCACGCGCCCGTCCGGCCCGGCATGCCCGAAGAAACCGTTCACTGCCATGTCGAGACTGTGAAAGCGTGCTGGCGCGGCGAGGTCAGCCCGAGCCGCCACCGGGTTTAATCCGTAGGCGGCGCGTTCGGCGTTGACGAGTTTCAGGAAGTCGGCCTCAAGATCGCTGTCGAAGGCAAAGCCCACCGGTGGCGCCGCAAGACAAGCCCGCGCCGTTTCGACATAGCCCGCCACCTGCCCCGGCCGCGCCTTCAGCGACAGATCGCAGGCAAGCGCCGGAAAGGCTGCCAGAACACTGCAGAGGAGCAGAATCAACGCGCGCATGCACGCCGAGTCTAACACAGCTGGAGGCTCAGATCACGCCCGCCGTCTGCAGCCGCGCCATCACCGGCGCCATCATCCGCTCGATCGCCTCCTGCGACGGCTTCACGTCGCCATAGGCCGGCACGCCTTCATCCGCGATCACGAGGTCGGCCTCGAACATCGCCGGATAGGTGAAGCGGTAATGCGCCGCCCGCACGGTCGACATGTATTGCAGCAGCACCGAGTCCACCGTCCGCCCGCGTTCGATCACATCGCGCCGGATACGGCGCGCGAGGCGCAGGTCATCCGGCGTGTCGACATAGACCGACAGGTCGATGAAGTTGCGGATCTTCGGCATCGACAGCGCATGGATGCCCTCAAGGATCAGCACCGGCGCCGACTCGATGCGCCGCGTCTTCTTCGAGCGGTCATGGCGCTCATAGTCATAGATCGGCTGCTCGATCGTCTCGCCCGCCTTCAGCGCGCGCAGGTCCTGCACCAGCAGGTCCACTTCCTTCGACTTCGGATCGTCATAGTTGATGCCGGCGACAAGGGCATGGCGCTCCTCATCCGTCTTCGGCGTGCCGTAATAGCGCATCGGATGGTAATAGGCGTCCTCGCCGAACATCACAGCCTTGCCCGGCCCCAGCCGCTCCAGGAGCGCCACCGCCAGCGTCGACTTGCCCGACCCCGAGCCGCCCGACATCGCAATCAGGAAGGATTTCTTCTTCGACATTTCAAACGCCCTTTTCCCGCATGACAGCCTTTCCATGAAAAAGGGCCGCCCCACAAGGAGCGGCCCTTCCCTATTTCAAAAGCGCGGGGCGATTACTCGCCGGCGTCCGCGCCTTCGATTTCCTTGCCGGTCTCCTGGTCGACGACCTTCATGGAGAGGCGGACCTTGCCGCGCTCATCGAAGCCCATCAGCTTCACCCACACCTTGTCGCCTTCCTTCACCATCTCTTTCGGATGGCCGATGCGCTTGTTGGCCATCTGCGAGACGTGGACGAGGCCGTCCTTGGGACCGAAGAAGTTCACGAAGATGCCGAAGTCCTTCATCGACACGACCTTGCCTTCGTAGATCTCGCCGATCTCGGCTTCCGCCGTGATGCCCTTGATCATTTTGATCGCGGCATCGATCGACTTGCGGTCGAGCGCAGAGATCTGCACCGTGCCGTCATCCTCGATGTTCACCTTGGCGCCCGTCTCGTCGACGATGCCGCGGATAACCTTGCCGCCGGAACCGATCACGTCACGGATCTTGTCGACCGGGACCTTCATGATTTCCATCTGCGGGGCGGTATCCGCCAGCTTGCCGCGCGAGGCTGACAGGGCTTTCGACATCTCGCCGAGGATGTGCATACGCCCACCCTTCGCCTGCTCGAGCGCCTTGCCCATGATGTCCTTGGTGATCCCGGCCACCTTGATGTCCATCTGCAGCGAGGTGATGCCCTTCTCGGTGCCCGCCACCTTGAAGTCCATGTCGCCGAGATGATCCTCGTCGCCGAGAATGTCAGAGAGGACCGCAAAGTCCTTGCCTTCCAGAATCAGGCCCATCGCGATGCCGGAGACCGGGCGTGCCAGCGGCACACCGGCATCCATCATTGCGAGCGAGCAGCCGCAAACCGTTGCCATAGAGGACGAGCCGTTCGACTCGGTGATCTCGGAGACCAGACGGATCGTGTACGGAAAGTCCTCATGCTTCGGCAGGACAGCCTGCAGCGCGCGCCAGGCGAGCTTGCCGTGGCCGATCTCGCGCCGGCCGGCGCCGCCCATGCGGCCCGTCTCACCGACCGAGTAGGGCGGGAAGTTGTAGTGAAGGAGGAACTTCTCCTTCTTCGTGCCGTCGAGACCGTCGATATATTGTTCGTCATCGGACGTTCCGAGCGTCGCGACGCAGATCGCCTGCGTCTCACCGCGCGTGAACAGGGCCGAACCGTGCGTGCGCGGCAGGAAACCTGCCTCGGCCACGATCGGACGGATCTGGTCAAGCTTGCGGCCATCGATCCGCTCGCTGGTCTTCAGGATGTCGCCGCGCACCACAGAGGCTTCGGCTTCCTTGAACACGGCCTTGAACACTTCGGCCGTCATCACGCCCGGCGCTTCCTCGGTGCCGACGAGGGCGGCTTTCGCCTTGTCGCGGGCCGCGCCGACAGCGGCATAGCGCTCGCCCTTGGCGGTGATCTTGTAGGCTTTCGACAGGTCGGCGCCGACGAGTTTCTCGATCGCCTTCAGCTCGGCGGAATGATCCACCGGCGTAAAGTCGAACGGCTCTTTCGCGGCTTTCTCGGCGAGGTCGATGATCGCATTGATCACCGGCTGCATCGCTTCGTGACCGGCAACCACGGCGCCGAGCATGATTTCCTCGGACAGCTCATAGGCTTCCGATTCCACCATCATCACCGCGTCTGCCGTGCCGGCGAGCACGAGGTCCAGATCGGACTCCTCAACTTCGGCCACGGTCGGGTTGATGATATACTGGCCATCCTTGTAGCCGACGCGGGCCGCGCCGATCGGGCCCATGAAGGGTGCGCCGGAGAGCACCAGCGCCGCAGAGGCGCCGATCATGCCGACGATATCCGGATCGTTCTCGAGGTCATAAGAGAGGGTCGTCACAACCACCTGGACTTCATTCTTGAAGCCATTGACGAACAGCGGGCGGATCGGACGGTCGATCAGGCGCGAGGTCAGCGTCTCTTTTTCGGTGGGTCGGCCTTCGCGCTTGAAATATCCGCCGGGGATGCGGCCGGAGGCGAAGTATTTTTCCTGGTAATTCACGGTCAGCGGGAAGAAGTCCTGCCCCGGCTTGGCTTCCTTGGCGAACACGGCGGTCGCCAGGACAATGGTATCGCCATACTGCACCATCACGGCGCCATCGGCTTGACGTGCCACCTGGCCCGTCTCGATCTTCAGCGTGCGGCCGGCCCATTCCAGCGACACGGAGTGTTTATTGAACATGTCTGTCTTTCTTTCACATACGAAAAGCCCGCCGCGGCCCTATTGCCCGGCGGGCTTGTTTCCGGAACCTAGCGGCGGATGCCGAGTTCCGTGATGAGCTTCGCATAGCGCGCCTCATCCTTGCCCTTGACATAGTCAAGCAGCTTCCGGCGGGTGGCGACCATGGTCAGCAGGCCCCGGCGGGAATGGTTGTCTTTCTTGTTGTCCTTGAAGTGGTCGGTCAGGTTGTTGATGCGTTCGGTCAGGATCGCGACCTGCACTTCCGGCGAGCCCGTGTCGCCCGGTTTGGTGGCGAACTTCTTGATGAGCTCTTGTTTACGTTCTGCGGTAATCGACATCGGATAGCCTTCTGGTTAAAGCGCCCGCGGGCGCCGGGTTCACTAGTCGCCTGAATTGGCGGGATTTTTTGGGAACGGCCCTGATCAAGTGGCCACAGCCGGGATGTCGTCCAGCAGGGTCAAGAGACAGACCTCCGCCCCAAAAACGGGCTTATGACCCAAAAGGGCCCCCAAGGAAAGGGGGCGGGGTGCATCCTTGCCGGGAACGGCTAGACTGGGGGTCAGATTCGCCCGGACCCGAGCCCATGCCCGACCCCCTCCCCTCCGACATCGCCCATATCATCCAGCTCGCCATCGCGCCGGTCTTCACCCTCGCCGGCATCGGCGCGCTCCTGAACGTCATGGCCAACCGCCTTGCCCGCGTCGTCGACCGCTGGCGCTCGCTGGAAGGCGAGCTTGCCCGCCAGGACGAGCCCACCAGCCGCCTGCACCTCGCCGAGCTTGCCGTCCTCGACCGGCGCATGGTCCACACCAACCTTGCCATCGCGCTCTCGACCCTCGCCGCGCTGCTGATCTGTATCGTCATCATCCTCCTCTTCACCGGCCAGCTGATCGCCATTCCGGTCGCCCCCGCCGTCTCGATCCTGTTCGTCATCTCGATGAGTCTGCTGGTCGTCGCCCTCATCTCCTTCTACATTGAAGTCCGCATTGCCAGCCGCACCCTCCGCGTCACCCGCGCCCTCCTGGAAACCGGCAAGAAACAATAAAAAACTGGAACCGCTGCCCCTGAAACTCCTCTCCCGCACGCGGGAGAGGCTGCGAAGGAAAAGCGATTGCCCTGCAATCGCCCTGAGCAGGCCCATTGCGCCGCAATGGGAGGTGAGGGCTTATGCAACACCAGATCCAGCTAAACGCGTCAAAATCCCCATACGGATCAAAGCCCGAAGCAGAAAGAGCGGAACCCGAACGCTACACCCCCGCGCACGGGGTTATGCTCCCGCCCATGATCTCCATGCGCCAACTCCGCAGCGATCCCAACTTCG
>NZ_JBKBXB010000041.1:0-28159 GCF_046313975.1 Hyphomonas sp.
GGCCAGCTCTCGCGCGCCCGCCCGTTCCGCGCGCCGCACCATTCCGCCTCGATGGCCGCGCTTGTCGGCGGCGGCATCAAGGCGAAGCCCGGCGAGGTTTCGCTCGCCCATCACGGCGTGCTGTTCCTGGATGAGTTACCGGAATTTTCCTCCCAGGTGCTCGACAGCCTGCGCCAGCCGCTCGAGGCGGGCGAAGCCGTGATCGCGCGGGCCAACCGGCATGTGCGCTATCCCGCCCGGTTCCAGCTCGTTGCCGCGATGAACCCCTGCCGCTGCGGGGGAGGGCCGGGGGCAGCGGCCTGTACGCGCGGGCCCCGCTGCGCGCAGGATTACCAGTCGCGCATTTCCGGCCCTTTCCTCGACCGGATCGATCTTTTCTACGAAACTCCGCCGGTCACGGCCATCGATCTCAGCCTTCCGGCGCCGTCCGAAGGGTCTGCCGAAGTCCGCGCCCGCGTTGCGAAAGCGAGGGAGGTGCAGCTCGCCCGCCTCGAATCAGCCGGCGAGGGGCGGCGTCCGGTGAATGCCGACATGCCGCCCTCAGGCATTGAAACCTATGCCCAGCCCGACGGGCCGGGTGCCGCGCTGATAGCGGATGCAGCCGTAAAACTCTCCCTCACCGCCCGGGGCTATACCCGCGTCCTGAAAGTCGCCCGCACCATCGCCGATCTTGATGGGTCGGACGCGGTCCGGCGGGTGCATGTGGCCGAGGCGCTCAGCTATCGCCACCGGCCAGCCAACAGCGCCCCGGCATCCGGAAACCCGGCCTTGGCTCGGTAGGTTGCGGTTAAGGCTCTGCTCATGTCCCTCGTCTAGCTTGGCGGGGTCATGACGTCTTCTTCCGGCACTCCTCCGGGCGCGAACACGCCCGAACAGGCCTTTCTCGCGACCGCCAGTCACGAGATTCGCACGCCCCTGAACGGGATTCTGGGCACAGTCTCGCTGCTGCTCGAAACCGAGCTGTCGCCGGCGCAGCGCGAATATGCCGAAACTATCCGCCTCTCCGGCGCGCGCCTGCTCGATCTGTTGAACAACGTCCTGGATTATGCGCGGCTCGATGCCTCGGCCGTCGAGATCGAAACGGAAAGTTTCTGCCCCTTGCGCCTCGCGCGGGAAGTCGCCGAGCTGCTCTCGCCGCGCGCCCATGCAGCCGGGCTCGATCTCGCTGTGCGCGGGCTCGAATGGCCGATGCCGATATTCGAAGGTGATGCCGGGCGTATCCGGCAGATCCTGTTCAACCTTGTCGGCAATGCCCTCAAATTCACCTCGCGCGGTTCCGTCCTCGTCGATGTCGAGCCGCTCGTAAGCGGGCTAGCCTTCCATGTGCGCGACACCGGCGCTGGAATTTCCGAGGCCGACCAGGTGCGCCTGTTCGAAGCCTTCCGCCAGTCCTCGACCGCCGACGCTTACCGCGAAGGCGGCGTCGGTCTCGGCCTCGCCATCGTCAAACGCCTCGCCGACCTGCTCGGCGGCAAGGTCAACGTCGCCTCAAGCCCGGGCGAAGGCGCGACCTTCACATTCGAACTGCCGCTGAAACGCGCCGCCCTTCCGCCGCTGCACGATCTTGCCCGCCTTGACGGCTGTGTCGGTCTTGCGGGATTGCCGCCGGCAACCGCGCTCTCGCTCGCCGCCGCGCTCGAAGGCATGGGGCTTGCGGCGCACCAGATTGACCTTTCCGCCGGCACGCTTCCATCCGAAATCGATGTCGTGCTGATCGGCGCGGACCTGCCCGAAGCCATCGTCGCCTCACTCGCACGGCAGGCGCCCGCGCTGGTCGTGCTGCGCCCGGAAGACCGCGGCGCGATTGCCCGGTTCAGGGAACTTGGCTGTCAGGGTTGGCTCGTGCGGCCGCTGCGCCTCGCTTCGGTCGCCGAGCGCATCCTGCTTGCCCGCGCAGGCCGGCTTACCGCCGATGAGAGCGAGCTGACGACCGGCGAAGGCCGCGTGCTGATCGCGGATGACAATCCTGTAAATGCGCTGATTGCACGCCGCGCCTTGGAATCGGCCGGATTTAACGTCACTGTGGCGGCCACCGGAAGCGAAGCGCTGGAAGCGGCGGCGCGGATGGAGCCTTGTCTGGTGCTGATGGATTTGCGCATGCCGGTGATGGATGGGTTTGAAGCCATGCGGCGCCTGCGGGCTGCCGGATTCGAAGCGCCAGTGATTGCCGTTTCGGCCGAGATCAACCCGGATATCGAGCGGCGCGCGCGCGAAGCAGGCGCCAGCGGCGTGGCCGCAAAGCCGCTGGACGCCGAAGCGCTGCGCTCGCTGGCGCTGCACTGGACAAGGGGCGCAGGAAAACAGGCAGGAGCAGCATGAGCGAAGCGGTTGCCAGCGCGGCAGAAGTCAAGGAGACGCCGCGGTTCGTCCGTGCACTGAAGGCCATGAAGGACCGCCGGATGGCGGCGATGTTCCTTCTCGCGCTCGCCGCCGGCCTGCCCTATGGCGCGGTGCTCGGTACACTGAATGCCTGGCTGACGACGGAAGGCGTCACGCCGTCCGAAATCGGCGTGCTCTCTCTCGTCACCATTGGCTATGCGTTCAAGTTCCTCTGGTCGCCGGCTTTCCAGAAAGCCTCGCACCCGTTCCCGTTCCTCGGCCCGCGCCGCACATGGCTGTTCAGCCTGCAGCTGCTGATCGCGGCGCTTCTCTTCCTGCTCGCCTTCTCGAACCCCGGCAAAAATATCGGCCTCGTCGCCTTCATCGCCCTGTTCGCCGCGCTCGCCTCGGCGACGCATGACATCGTTCTCGACGCCTGGCGCATCGAAGTGGCGCGCACCGAAGAAGACAAGGACCTGATGGCTGCGCTGTATCAGTTCGGCTATCGCATCGCGGTTTTCATCACCGGCTTCCTCGCGCTCCTGATGGCGCAGTATTATGGCTGGGTTGCGGTCTATGTGATGATTGCCATCGTCATGGTGATCTCGATCTCCGGCACAATGCTTGCGCCGGAACCGGAAGCGCCGGATGTCAAAGGCGGCGCGCGCCTCAGTTTCGAACCCGGCGTTCCGGCGCGTGAGCGCAGCTTTGCGGCGTTGCTGGTTGCGGGCGGTTGGATCGCGGCCTTCCTGATGATCGCCTTCTTCGTGGTCGCCTCGTTCACGCAGGTGCCACCGCCCAAGGGCGGTGCGTTCGTTACCCAGCAGGGCCCGTGGATTGTGGGCCTCACGGTCATCCTTCCGGCGCTGGGCGCATTGATCCTCCTGCTGCGTCATGGCGCCGTGCCGGGCGAAGTACCGGCGACGCCGGCAGGCGAGGCGACGGGAACGCGCATCCTTCGCGTCGTCTTCCGCTCGATCTTCGATCCGCTGATGGACCTGATCGCGCGCCTGAAATGGGGCGCGTTGCTGGTGCTGCTGCTGGCGCTGACTTACCGCTTCACGGATTCGGTCTGGGGCTCGTTTGCTTATCCTTTCTACCTGGATGACCGGTTCGGCGCGCTGCACCACACGATGGCGGATGTTGCGGTTGCGTCGAAATTCTTCGGTGTGCTGATGACCATCGCCGGCGCCGCCATTGGCGCGGTGATCATCGGTTTCATCGGGCGCATGCCTGTGCTGATCATCGGCGCGGTTCTTGCTGCGGCGACGAACCTTCTCTTCGCAGATCTGTCGCGCGGGGGCATGAGTATCGATGCCTTCATGGAATGGGCCTATATCGCCGACCCCTTGCGAACCTTCGCCGGATGGGCCGCGCAGATATCGCCGGAAGGGCAGGGCGCAGAAGCGGGCGAGCGCATGGCGCGCCTGATGCTGGCGATTGCGGGCGAGAATCTCGCGGGCGGATTCGCCAGCGTGGCCATCGTTGCCTATCTCACATCTGTCGTGAACCCGCGCTTTGCCGCCGTGCAGTATGCGCTGCTCGCCTCGCTGACGATGCTTGTCGGCACGCTTGGCCGCCCATGGCTCGGCGGCCTGATCGAGACGCAGGGCTATTACTCCGTGTTCATCATCACCTTCTGGCTCGGCGGTGTCGCGGTCGTGCTGGCAGCAGCCGAATGGCTGCGCCTGTCACGCTTGCCGAAACCGGAAGCTGAAGCGGCAGCCTGACGGCATCAGGCGGTGTGAACGCTGTCGATGTCGAAGGCTGCCAGCGCGGCGAGGTCCACGATATCGCCCACTGTCGCGCCCAGCGGCGCAATCTGCACCGGCTTCTCAAGGCCGAGCAGCATCGGGCCGATCACCACTGCGCGGCTCATCTGCTCCAGCAGGTTCGTCGCGATGGACGCCGAATGGATGGCCGGCATCACCAGCACGTTCGCCGGGCCGCTGAGGCGCGAGAACGGGTAGAGCAGCTTGTGATTCGGGTTCAGTGCGATGTCGGCATTCATGTCGCCTTCGTATTCGAAGTCGATGCCCGGCGTGCGGTCGAGGATGCAGACCGCATCGCGCACCTTGTCGCCGCGCTCGCCCATCGGATTGCCGAAGGTAGAGTAGGACAGGAACGCAACGCGCGGCGTGAAGCCCATCGCACGCACCGCGCGGGCGGCTTCCAGTGCGATATTGGCGAGTGCATTTCCATCGGGCAGTTCATTGACGCTGGTGTCAGCGATGAAGATCGTCTTGCCCATGTTGATGACCATCGACATGCCGATCACGGCCTGGCCTTTCAGCGGATCAAGCACCAGCAGCGCATCTTTTAGGGCCACGTCATAGGCGCGGGTTACACCGGTCACCATGCCGTCGGCATCGCCGTTCTTCAGCATGCAGGCGCCGAACACGTTGCGGTCCTGATTGACGAGGCGCTGCACGTCGCGCTTCAGGTATCCCTTGCGCTGCAGGCGCTGATACAGAAAGTCCGTGTACACCGGATTGTTGTCGGAGAGGCGCGCGTTGATGATGTCGAGCGCGCCGGCGGGCACGCCCATCTGTTCCATCGTCGCTTCCACCTGCGCTTCGCGCCCGATCAGGATCGGATGGCCGAGGCCCTGGTTCTTGAAGCTCCAGGCTGCGCGCACGACTGCGGGCTCTTCGCCTTCGGCAAACACGATGCGGCGCTGCACTTCGCGGCAGCGCGCCTGCACGCCCTGCAGAAAGGCAGCCGACGGATCGGCGCGGCGCACCAGGCTGCGGCGATAGGCGTCCATGTCGGCAATCGGCTTGCGGGCGACGCCGGTATCCATTGCGGCCTGCGCGACGAAGGGCGGGATGAAGCTGATGAGACGCGGATCGAACGGGGTCGGGATGATATAGTCGCGGCCAAAGGTCGGGCGCGCGCCATGATAGGCGGCGGCCACTTCGTCCGGCACGTCTTCGCGGGCAAGCTCGGCGAGCGCGCGGGCACAGGCGACCTTCATTTCCTCATTGATACCGCGCGCGCGCACATCGAGCGCGCCGCGGAAGATGTAGGGGAAGCCGAGAACGTTGTTCACTTGGTTGGGATAGTCGGAGCGGCCGGTGGCGATGATCGCATCGCTGCGCACGGACTTGATGTCTTCCGGCGTAATTTCCGGGTCGGGGTTTGCCATCGCGAAGATGATCGGGTTCTTCGCCATCGACTTCACCATGTCCTTCGACACGGCGCCCTTGACGGAAAGCCCCATGAACACATCGGCGCCGTCCATCGCTTCGGCGAGGGTGCGCTTCTTGGTCTTCACGGCGAAGGCGGACTTGAACTGGTCCATCTTCTCGGTGCGGCCTTCATAGACGACGCCGGCGGTATCGCAGACCAGGATGTTCTCGGCCTTCACGCCCAGATGACGGATGAGGCCCGCGACCGACAGGCCGGCCGCGCCGGCGCCGGAGACAGCGACCTTCACGTCCGACATTTTCCGGCCGGTGATCTGGCAGGCATTGATCAGGCCGGCAGCGGCGATGATTGCGGTGCCGTGCTGGTCGTCATGGAAGACCGGGATGTCGAGTTCTTCGCGCAGGCGGCTCTCGATGATGAAGCAGTCCGGCGCGGAAATGTCCTCGAGATTGATGCCGCCCCAGGTGGCGCCGATGTTCCGGACGGTGCGGATGAAGTCTTCGGCGTCGGTCGTGTTCACCTCGACATCGAAACTGTCGATATCGGCGAAGCGCTTGAACAGGACAGACTTGCCTTCCATCACCGGCTTGGAGGCCATCGGCCCCAGATTGCCGAGGCCGAGGATGGCCGTGCCGTTGGAGATCACCGCCACAAGGTTGCCTTTGGAGGTGTAGTCATAGGCAAGGTCTTCATTGCCCGCGATGGCGAGCACGGGGACGGCCACACCGGGGCTGTAGGCCAGGGACAGGTCGCGCTGCGTGCCCATCGGCTTGGTCGGGATCATGGAGATCTTCCCGGCCGTCGGGGTCGAGTGGAAATCGAGGGCTTCCTGATCGGTGAAGCTCGGGCGCTGCGTCGTCATGGCAAAACTTTTCGTTGTTCGGTCCTGCCCCTCGTCTAGGCCTCTGCGGTGCGCCTGCCAACAGCCAATTCCGCACAGGCGCGGCGTTCCGGCTTTGCGAATCCCCGCCCGAGCGGCTAGCGTGCCGCGCCATGCCGGATACCGCCCCCAAACCTGTGCCTGCTGCTGAACCGACGCCGTTCATGGCACAATACCTGTCGATAAAGTCGGCACATCCGGATGCGCTCCTGTTCTTCCGGATGGGGGATTTCTACGAGCTTTTCTTCGACGATGCCGTCACGGCAGCGGGCATTCTCGACATCACCCTGACCGCGCGGGGCGAACATGACGGTCAGCCGATCCCGATGGCGGGCGTGCCCTATCATGCCGCCGAAGGCTATCTCGCCCGCCTGATCAAGGCCGGGTGCCGGGTGGCGGTCTGCGAGCAGACCGAGAGCCCGGCGGAGGCGAAAAAGCGCGGTTCCAAGTCAATCGTGCGCCGCGAGATTGTGCGGATCGTCACGCCGGGAACGCTCACAGAGGAAGCGCTGCTGCCCGCCCGGCAGGGACAGGCGCTGGCCGCGCTGGCCTTCTCGGGGCAGGGCGAGGCGGCGATTGCGGTCTGCGATGTCTCGACGGGCCTGTTCGAACTCGCCGCGCTGGAGCCTGCCCGGATTGCCGACGCGCTGCTCGCCTGGCCCTTGAGCGAGCTTGTCATCACGGAGGCAGACCGCGACCGGGCGGTGGTGGTCGCTCTTGCGGACATCCTGACCGCGCCGGTGACGGAACGCCCGGCCCGCGCGGCGAATGCGAAAACCGGTGAGGCGCTGCTGAAGGAAGCCTTCGATGTCGGCGCGCTCGACGGGCTTGGCAATTTCTCGAAGACCGAACTCGCCGCGGCAGGTCTGCTGCTCGACTATGTGAAACTCACCCAGGCCGGAAGTCCGGCGCGCCTCACCGTGCCGAAGCGGGCGGAGACGGGCGGCGCGCTGCTGATCGATCCGGCAACAAGGGCAAGCCTCGAGATTGACCGCTCGTTTACGCGCGGGCGGGAAGGTTCACTCCTCGCTGCGATCGACCGCACCGTCACTGCGCCCGGCGCACGGCTTCTCGCCTCGCGCCTGTCGCGGCCATCGCGGCAGGCCGATGAGATTGCGGCGCGCTATGATGCGATCAGCTTCTTCGCGGACGCGCGGGCTTTGACTCAGGATGTGCGCACGGCGCTGAAATCCGCGCCCGACCTTGAACGCGCCGCCATGCGCCTCAGCCTCGGACGCGGCGGGCCGCGCGACCTGCAAGCGCTCGCCAAGGCGCTGGAGGCGGGCGTTGCCAGCGCGCGGCTTCTGGCCGCGTCAGGCAGGCTGCCAGCGAAACTCGCGGCGGCCGCAGCGACCCTCAGCCTTGGCTCTGAGACTGGCCTTGCTGCGCTCACTGCCGATCTTACCAAAGCGATTGTCGAAACGCCGCCGGTGCTGGCGCGCGATGGCGGGTTCATTGCGGCGGGGTGGAATGCCGGCCTCGACGATGTGCGTGCACTGAGGGAAGACAGCCGCCGCATCATCGCCGCGATGCAGGCACGCTATGCCGAGGAGGCGGGTGTCTCCGCGCTGAAGATCAAGTTCAACAATGTGCTCGGCTATTTCATCGAAGTGCCGGCGCGCGCCGCCGACCCGATGATGAAACCGCCGCTGGCGGAAACTTTCATCCACCGCCAGACTATGGCGGGCGCGGTACGCTTCTCGACGACGGAACTTGCCGAACTCGCCGGCCGCATCAGCCGGGCGGAAGACGAAGCGCGCGGGATCGAGCTTGGCCTGTTCGAGGGTTTCTGTGCGCGCGTGGCGGCGCAGAGCGGCGCGCTTGCGGACGTGTCCGCTGCGCTTGCCGAAGTGGACATTGCAGCGGCGCAGGCCGTTTGGGCGGACGAGGCGGGCGCTGTGCGTCCGGTGATTGATCCGCGTCCGGTGTTCGAGGCCGAAGGCCTGCGCCATCCGGTCGTCGAGGCCGCGCTGCGCCGGGAAGGGAAGGGCTTCACCGCCAATGCCCTGTCCCTTGACGCGTCTGCGGAGACTGCGCCGCGCTTCCTTCTGGTCACCGGCCCCAACATGGCGGGCAAGTCGACCTATCTACGACAGGCCGCGCTCGCGGTAATCCTCGCGCAGGCCGGATGTTTCGTGCCCGCAACCTCGCTTCGCCTCGGCCTTGCAGACCGTGTCTTCAGCCGCGTCGGCGCATCAGACGATCTCTCGCGCGGCCGCTCGACCTTCATGGTCGAAATGGTCGAGACCGCCGCCATTCTCAATCAGGCGACCGCCGACAGCTTCGTCATCCTCGATGAAGTCGGTCGCGGCACGGCGACCTGGGACGGCCTTGCCATCGCCTGGGCGGCTGTGGAGCATCTGCTGCAACAGACGAAGTGCCGCGCGATCTTTGCGACGCACTACCACGAACTGACGTCGCTCGCCGCCGAACTTCCCGGCGCGGCGAATGCCAGCCTGAAGGCGCGCGAATGGAAGCAGGACCTGATCTTCCTGCACGAGGTTCAAGCTGGCCCTGCCGACCGATCCTACGGGGTGCAGGTCGCGCGCCTTGCCGGATTGCCAAAGAGTGCGGTCAGCCGCGCGGCGCAGATTCTGAAGCAACTGGAAGCCGGCCCATCGGCTGCGGAAAGCCTGCCGTTGTTCGCCGCCGCGCCTTCACTAGCAGAGCCGGATTTGCCGCCTGAGGCAGAACAGCTGCTCGCGAAACTGGAAGCCATTGATCCCGATGCGCTGACTCCGCGCGAAGCCTTGCAGCTGCTCTACGATCTCAAGGAAATGACCAAGCGCGCCTAGCGCGGGCGCAGGGCGAGCGCCTGCAACACATGCACGGCGGCTTGCAGGCTTTCGAGATCGGCGATTTCATCGACCAGGCGGCGCGCATCGCGTTTCAGGTCATGCGCCTGCAGATCGCGCCCGCGCAGCGTGTCGGGGTTTTCGGCAATCTCGAACGGTTCGTAGAACCAGCTGACCGGGCGGCCGATGGCGACGGCGATTTCGAGCAACCGGCCCGCCGACATGCGGCTATGGCCGGCTTCGTATTTCTGGATCTGCTGGAAGGTAACGCCGAGCGTTGCCGCGAGCGTTTCCTGCGTCATGCCGAGTTCGCGGCGTCCCTGACGCAGACGCTGGCCGACGACGCGGTCTGCATCGGTCGGCTTGCGCGCTTCATGCGCGGGCGATGTGTCGTCGCGTGACACGGCAGAAGTCTCCAGCCCCGGACAGAATTGTCCGCCGCTGGACAATGCAACCGGCGGGCCAGATGCGACTGCTGCGTGCATTTCAGGCGGCTTCGCGCCGCCGGATCAGGCGGTAACCTTTACCGGCGGCTCGAACTTCGTGGCGACGAGGATCGCCTCGTCGGGCGCCGCCAGCATCGCCTTGTACATCGCCTCCGGATAGGCCTGATGCGGTTTTGCCGGATCATAGGGGGGTTGTTTCACGCGCCCGCCTTCGCCGGAATAGGGGTCCGGGGTCACGAAGGTTTCGAGCTCTGCCGCGGTGATTCCGGCGCGCTCGACGACGGCAGGGTCGATCCATGCGCGCGGGTCAATCGGCACGGTGGAGCAGGCGACCTCAAGCGTCAGATGGTCCGGCCCGGCAAAGTAAATGGAATGGCACATCGCATGGTCGAGCGGGCCGATGACGTTGACGCCCTTGGTGCGGATGCGGTCGCGGATGGCGCGAAGGTCGTCGAGCGTGTTCACCCGGAAGGCGAGGTGCTGCATCGTTCCGGGTGCGGACGGACCGGCGCCTGTGCCGGCATGGGTCACGCCCAGCTCGATCGGAATGTCTTTCACCGCCGGCAGCTGAACGACCGAGAAATAGGAATGATCGTCCATGTGCAGGAAGGCGTGCATGCCGCCCGGAACGCCGTGCATGTCGAACAGGGCGGAGAGCTGGAAGCCCATCACATCCGAGAAGAAGGCGATATGCTCTTTGATGTCGGCCGCCATGATCGCGATATGGTGGATGCCGTTGGCCTTGATCATCATGTCCTCCCTTGACCCTGCGGCCCGCATGGACAGGGGCGCCTTGTCCAATAATCTGCACCTCACAGCGAAACGGGGCAAGGAGGCAAGCATGGCAGTTGGCGCAGCGGAAATCGTGCGGGAGCCCTATCTGGTGCTGCACAAGGACCCTTCCAGCTTCAAGGATGTCTATGGCGGGGCCGGCGATACCGTGCCGGTCGAGTGCATGCGCATCTATCCGGCAGGCACCAAAGCCGAGAGCGTCATCATCTTTTCCCACCCGATCGGCGGGGGCTCCTTCCTGCCGCTTGTCTCGGCCCTCGCGCGCGGTGGCCAGCATGTGATCTATTGCAACACGCGCTACCGGGGCAACGACACAGCGCTGATCATGGAGAAGTGCGCCGCCGATTTCGGCGCGTGTATCGAGCATGCGCGGGGCAGGCTCGGCTACAAGCGAGTGATCCTCGGCGGATGGTCCGGAGGCGGATCACTCTCTCTGTTTTACCAGGATCAGGCCGAGCGCCCGACGATCACCGAGACACCGGCGGGCGATCCCTATGACCTGACGAAGAAGGCTCTGCCGCCGGCCGATGGCATCATGCTGCTCGCCGCGCATGTCAGCCGCGCGATCACGCTGACGGAATGGATGGACCCTTCGATCACAGATGAGGCGCGCCCCTTTGACCGCGATCCGGCGCTCAATATCTACGATCCCGCCAACCCGGCGCAGCCTCCCTATACGGAGGATTTTGTCGCCCGCTACCGTGCGGCGCAGATTGCCCGCAACCGGCGCATCACCGCCTGGGTGCAGGACACGCTGGCGGACTTCCGGCGCAGGGGCGAGCAGACAATGGAGCGCGCCTTCACCGTGCACGGAACGATGGCGAGTGTGTGTTGGACAGACCCCGCGCAGGAGCCGTCCGACCGGCGCCCCTATACCTGTTATCTCGGCGAGCCGCGGATTGCGAATGATGGGCCGGTCGGCCTCGCACGGTTTACCACGCTACGCTCATGGCTCTCGCAATGGGGCTATGACACGACGCATGCGGACGGGCTCGGCAATGCCTCGCGCGTCTCGTGCCCTGTCCTGGTGATCAACAATACGGCCGACCTTGCCTGCACGCCGAGCCATGCGAAACGGCTGTTCGATGCGGTCGGCCATTCCCGGAAAGCCTACCGGGATATTCAGGGGGCGGATCATTACTATATCGAGCGCCCGGACTTGCTGCCGCAGGCGGTGTCGGTCTGCAGGGACTGGCTGGAACAGGAAAGCCTGTCCGGCTGAGCGGGATTATTCCGGCAGGCGGATGATCTCGTCTTCATCGGACTTGGCGGGCGTATCGAGCAGGTCGTCCGCTGAGTCGCTGAGCTGGACGTCCAGCCCTTCGACATCCTTGAAATTGCCGCCGCTCGAGCTGGGCGAAATCAGCAGGCCATTGGAATTGCCGGTATTGCCGGACACGATCAGGCCGCCCCGGTCTTCGGTCGTGCGCCCGATATTCAGGTTCAGCTTGCCTTTTACTTCGGGCTCGGCCGAGGCCGTTTCGACGGGCGCGTCGGCGCTGGCGGCGGCTTTCGCCGTTCCGGCATCAGAACAGGCGGTGCCCGCAGCGGCGAGCGACAGGAACAGAATGGCAGTGACCGGTTTCATCAACATACCCCCAGAATGACGCTACGGGCCCCGCGCCGCAAGCTTACTTTCCACAACGTCCCAGAATTTGGCAGCGGCATCAATGCCTGACAGCCGTTTCAGGGCCTGCAGCCCTGTGGGGGAGGTGACATTCACCTCGGTCAGCCGGCCGCCGATCACATCGATGCCGGTCAGGATCAATCCGCGGCGTTTCAGTTCCGGTCCGATCCGCTCGCAGATCGCCCGGTCGGCAGCAGACAGCTCGGTCGCCTCGGCGGTGCCGCCGACCACGAGATTAGAGCGCACCTGTCCGGTCTTCGGCTTGCGGTTGATCGCGCCCACGGCTTCACCGTCGATCAGGATGATGCGTTTGTCCCCCTCGGAGACCGCCGGCAGGAAAGCCTGCACCATCACCGGTTCGCCGGAGCGGCTGAAGAACATCTCCAGCAGCGAGTCGAGGTTCGGATCTTCCCAAGTGAGGCGGAACACGCCGGCGCCGCCATGGCCGTAGAGCGGCTTGACGATGATGTCGCGGTGCTCGGAGCGGAAAGCGTCGATCACGGCGCGGTCGCGCGTCACGAGCGTTGGCGGCATGATGTCTGGAAACATCAGCGGGAAAATCTTCTCGGGACTGGAACGCACGCCGGTGGGATCATTGGCCACGAGGGTTTCGCCGGAAACGGCTTCCAGCAGGTGGCAGGCCGTGATGTAGCCCATGTCGAAGGGCGGGTCCTGGCGCATCAGGATGACGTCAGCATCTTTCGCAAGATCCAGCGTCCGGGTCTCTCCGAACAGGCCGGGCGTCTCGCGCACCCTCTGCACCTTTGCCGGCCGCACCCGCGCGGTCACCCGTCCGCCAGACCAGGCAAGATCATGCGGGCCGTAGACGAACAGGGCATAGCCGTGCGCCTGCGCAACTTCGGCGAGGGCGAAGGTTGTGTCCCCGTCGATGTTCACCCGCTCCAGCGGGTCCATCTGAATGGCGATTTGCAGCGTCACGCGCGGATGGCCTCCCGTTGCGGCGGAAGGCTCACAGGCGTGTCAGCGGCTTCCTGGGTCGAAACTTGCGCCGTGCAGTTCAGGCATCGGCTCGGTTGTATATGACGCGTCAGGGGGCGCTTGATAAGTGGGGGCCGGCTGCGGCGCGGCCGGCGCTTCGGTACGGATCGGGGCGGCCTGCCGCGCGGCGGCTTCCCGCAGGCGGATATAGGAGACGACCTGTTTGACCCCGCCGACAAGGCTCGCCTCTTCGGCGGCCGTGCGCAATTCCTGCGGCGTGCGCGCAATGCCCATCAGATAGACGACACCGTCATAGGTCTCGACATTGATATTGACGCTCTTGACCGAGGACGAGCCGATCAGGCGGGCGCGGACCCGGCCGGTGATGATTTCGTCCGAGACATTGGCAAAGAAGCCGCCCGGCGGCTCGATCCGGATTTCATTGGCGACATCCAGGGTGCGGGACGAACTCCAGGCGATCCCTTCGGCATAGGTGCGGTCTTCCGGCGCATTCACGCGGCCGGACAGTAGCACGAGCCCGCTGGCGACTTCGACATCCACTTCGGCGAACCGAGCGCCGCTTTCATTCAGAAGTTTAGCCTTGATCTCGTTGGAGGTGGTGGCGTCATCCACCGCCTCGCCGAGGGTCTTTTCCTGAACGGACGTCAAGCCGACGGCACCGGCGGTGCCGAGAACGGCGGCGGCGCAACCGGTCAGAGTGACTGTGGCCAACAGCGAGGTGACGGCGAGGAAGCTACGCATGGGAGGTTTCCTGATACTCGTGGGGGACCCAGTCTCATTACACGCAAGATAGGGCGAAACTCGGGCACTTTCCAAATGAAACCCTGTATAGCTTATGAACAGACCGGCCTTTGCACCCGCTACTGCCTTTTTGCTGGTTGCCGGGGCCGGTGCATGTTAAGAATTGAGCGTCAGCCGTAGAAGGAATCGTCGCCCTGCCATCCGCCAAGAACCGGGTTGAGCCCCCAAAGAACGCCTCGATCGCCGAAATCCGTGCGCTCGCTGAGGCGCTTTCCAAAGCCCTCGAAGATGACAAGGCCGAAGACCTGACCTTCATCGACCTGCAGGGCAAATCATCCCTCGCCGATTTCATGATCATCGCGTCCGGCCGCTCCGGGCGCCACGTTTCTGCGCTTGCCAGCCATGTGGCGCAGGAGGCGAAACGCCTGACCGGGCGTACGCCCAGCGTGGAAGGCATGGCGAATGCGGACTGGGTTCTGATCGATACCGGGGATGTGATCATCCACCTGTTCCGCCCGGAAGTTCGCGAGTTCTACAATCTCGAGAAGATCTGGGTTTCCGATCCCGCCAGCCCGCGCGTCCGCGCCTCCTGATCCATGCGGCTCACCCTCCTCGGGGTTGGCAGGCTGAAGGACGGGCCTGAGCGTCTCCTTACCGACGATTATATCAGCCGCACACTGCCACTTGCCCGGCAGCTGGGCTTTCGCGCGATTGACGAGGCTGAAGTAGCCAGCGGCGGAGGGCTCGAGGCGGAAGGGGTCCGGTTGCTGGCCCGTCTCCCCGAAGGAGCCCGGTGCCTTCGCCTGGATGAAGCGGGCGAGAACATCCCTTCCACCGAACTTGCCCGGCGCCTCGCGGCTTGGCGCGATGAAGGCCTGCGCGATGCAGTGTTCCTCATCGGGGGGGCGGAAGGCTTTTCCGCAGATGTGCGCCGCGCCGTGTCGAAGTCCATTGCCTTCGGGGCGCAGACCTGGCCGCACCGGCTCGTGCGCGCCATGCTGGCCGAGCAGGTCTATCGGGCAATGACCATTCTGGCCGGAACGCCCTACCACAAGGCCTGAAGCAGTTGCGGCCGGGCGCCGCTCCGCCTTATGGAACATCAGGGCTGCGCTTCGCGCCCGCGTCGGGAGGGACGAACATGCCCCGTGAAGCATGGCGCATCTATGCGCCGGTGATCGCGCTGGCCCTGCTGGGGTTCATCGTGGCGTTCATGCTGATGGACCCGGCGCCGCCAAAGCAGATCCGGTTTGCGGCCGGTGCACCCGGCGGCGCTTATCATGCCTATGCCGAAGAGTATCAGCGCCTGCTCGGAGAGCAGGGGATCGAGGTCGTACTGGTCGACACGGCTGGCTCGATCGAGAACCTGTCCCTGCTGATGGCCGGCGAGGCGGATCTGGCGCTGGTGCAGGGCGGCCTGTCAGGGCCGGAGGAAGAGGCCCGGCTGCACTCGCTTGGCGGCCTGTTCGAGGAACCGTTCTGGGTGTTCGTTCGCAGCGGCGTGGCCGCTGAGGAGTTCGGCGACCTTCGCGCACTGCGCCTGTCGATTGGACCTGAAGGCTCCGGCACCCGCGCGCTCGCCACCACATTGCAGCAGGCCTATGGCGGGGATTGGCCGGCTGCGGCGCGCCAGACCCTGCCGACCGGTGAAGCCACAGCGGCCCTGATTGCCGGCCAGATTGACGCTGCCGCCTTTGCCGCCTCGCCGGAGGCGCCTTATGTGCAGGCCCTGATGCGCAATCCCGCCGTTCGCCTGATGCGGTTTGACCGCGCCGAAGCCATCGCACGGCGCGAGGCCGGTCTGTCTGCCGTGACCCTGATCCGCGGTGTTGCCGATGTCGGCGGGAATGTTCCGTCCTCGGACATTCCCCTGGTGGCGGCGGTGGCCCAGCTCGCTGTCCAGGGAGATATCCACCCGGCCATTGAATCAGTGCTGCTCGATGCCGCGCTGACCATTCACGGCAAGCGGAGCGTGTTCTCGCCTGCAGGCCGCTTTCCGAACATGCAGGACGCAGACCTGCCGGTCAGCAAGCAGGTCGCGCGCCATTACAAGGACGGGCCGTCTTTCCTGCGCCGGTATTTCCCGTTCGCGGTGGCAAACTTTCTTGACCGGGCCTGGGTACTGGCGATCCCGCTGCTGACGCTTGGCTTCCCGCTGGTGCGGGCGGCGCCGCCGATCTATCGCTGGCGCGTGCGCCGGAAGATCTATGTCTGGTACAAGGACCTGCGCGCGCTCGAGGCGAAGGGCAGGGCCCTGCCGCGCGGCCATGCACGCAACGGCGTCCAGAGAGAGCTGGAAAAGCTGCAGGTCGAGATCGGCAAGCTGGATGTGCCGCTCTCCTATACGGACGATCTCTACCGCCTGCGCAGCCATATCGAGTTCGTGAAACAGCTGCTGATCTCGACCGAACCGGTCACCGATCTCGTCGCCTAGGCGGACAGCCCGGCTTCCTTCACGGCGGCAAGATAGGTGCGCGAGACGGGCGCCAGTTTGCCGGAGACGAGAACGAGGCTCAGCTTGCCGCCGTCGCGGCGCGTGTCCCTGACCCCGGATTTTGCGACCCACCAGGAGCGGTGCACCTGCAAACCGTCCGCTTCGCCGAGCTCGCGCAGCGCATCGGCCAGCCGCATCAGGATCAGTTCTTCGCCGACGCTCGTGTGGACCCGCAGGTAATGATCCTCGGACGAGACGGCATAAAGCTCGGCCTTCCGGAACTTCAGGGGCAGGCGGGAGAGGAATGTCTCGACCGGTCCGGCCCCCTCCTGCGCGGTCGGGGGCGGCGCCAGGATGGAACGGTCCATCATGAAGCCGATACCGGTCATGGCGGCTGAAATCACCCAAACCAGCCCGAACAGGGTTGGCATGAACTCCAGCGGAATCTGGCGGCTGTTGAGCAGGCGCTCGATGACATAGATCGCCAGCGTGACAGCGGCGGCAGAGGCGACGGAAATGAGGGCGAGCCGGACAGGGGTTGGCATATCCGGCCAGACATGGGTGGAGGCGCGCCGGGCAACCTCGCCAGACAGGCTGCCCGTGATGATCAGGCCGGTCCAATAAAGGAAGGCCGCCCAGAAGGGCAGGCCCCTTGTCGCGTCATAGGGTTCGATGAAGGCGAGGAACAGGCCGATGGCGGCGTAGACGCCGAGTTCGCGGGCCCGGTTCTGCCAGTCAATCGCGATACGCAAGCCGCACCCCCCCTGCATTTGGCGCTTCGCGAACGGTTTTGGCTGCATTTCGCGAAGGACTCCAGCCGCAATACGCAATCCGTGTGGCAGCCCCCGGCGCGGCCCAGCACCTTGTCCTCATCAACCCCGGCCGATCCCGGCCCGAACCCTGAAAGGACATGACCATGAACCGCTTCCTCTCCGCCGCCGCCCTCGCGCTCGCCATCGTGGCTGCACCCGCCGCCAGCGCCGATACGCTGACCATCGACATCACCAACATCAAGACCGCCAAAGGCAAGGTGTATGCCGCCCTGTTCGATGCAAATGGCTTTGCCGCCAACAAGTCCCTGCAGGGCGTTGCTGCCGAAGTTGCAGGCGACACGGTGCGGATCAGCTTCGAGGGCGTCGCGCCCGGCACATACGGCGTCAAGCTTTATCACGACGTGAACGGCAACGGGAAACTCGACCGCAACCTGATCGGCATGCCGTCGGAACCCTACGGCTTCTCGAATGATGCCCCAGTCCGCATGGGACCGCCGCGCTGGGCGGATGCCGCCTTCGAATACAGCGCCGGCGGCGCCGTCCAGACGATCACGCTCAACTGACCGTTTCCTCCCGGGAGCCCGCCATGACCGCCCTTGCCCAAGCCTCTTCGCCCCTGCTTCGCCTGCGCCGGCAGCATCCCTACAAGCTGCTTATGGCCGGTATGGTCATCCTCTACGCCGTCATCAGTCACACGATGCTCGGTGCGGAGGATATGGGGCCGGTGCAGCTGCGCATCGACCTGTCGCCGCTGCTGCGTATCCCGCCTGTCCTGCAGGCGCATATTGCGGGGGCTGTGCTCTCATTCATCATCGGGTCCGTCCTGTTGCTGGGCTTGAAGGGCAACGGTCTCCACCGCGCGCTCGGCTACTCCTGGGTCGGTGCCATGACCGTGACGGCGGTCAGCTCCTTCTGGCTCACCGGCCTCAATGGCGACAGCTACAGCGTCATCCATCTCCTCTCCGGCTGGACGCTGATCGTGCTGCCGATGGGGCTGGCGGCGGCGCGGCGGCGGAACATCGCCGCGCATCGCAAGGTGATGACGGGCCTGTTCATGGGCGGCCTGATGATTGCTGGCCTGTTCAGCTTCCTGCCAGGCCGGCTGATGTGGCACCTCTTCTTCACGGCATGAGCCTTACGGCTGTCGCAGAACCCCGTTACAAGCCTTCTCAGGGAGAACACCTGAGGAGGCTTTTTCGATGAGACGCATGATTGCTGCCGTGGCTGCTGCCGCGCTGCTGACAGGGTGCCAGACGGCTGCTGAGTTGCCGCTGGTCGGCAAGGCCTTTGCGCCGAAGAGCGCCGAAGACGCGCTCGAAGCCTATTACCGCACGCTGCCCGACAGTTTCTATCCGCGCGCGCCCGCCGGCCCGGCGCTGCCGGCGGAAGATGCGGTTCTGACGCGCATCCTCGTTGCGTCCTGCCTCGACGAGGAGAAGGGCGACAGCGCGGCAATGCGATCGGTTGCGGCTGAAGCCGCAGACCTTTTCCTGATGATCGGCGACAATGTCTACGGCGATCGCGATGGTCCCGCTTACGTCAACAACCAGCCGGAACTGGACGAGCTGCGCGCAAGTTTCCGAGATCTGGCGGCGCGGGAGGATTTCCGTCTTGTGCGCGAGAAGTTTCCGATGATGGTGGCGTGGGACGATCATGATTACGGCGCCAATGATGCGGGACGCGAGTTTCCCTTCCGGCGCCTTGCCGAGCGCATCCATGAACGCTTCTGGGGCCTCGAGAACGAGGACGTCGGCGCCTGGCCCGGCACCTATTACGCGCGCAGTTTCGGCCCGGAGGGCAAGCGCGTGCAGATCATCATGCTCGACACGAGGTTCTTCCGCTCGCCGCTGACGCCGACAGACGAATGGAACAAGAAGGGCAAGGAGCGCTACATTCCATCGACCGATCCCGATCAGGACATGCTGGGCAATGACCAGTGGACTTGGTTGGAAAACCGGCTGCAGGATCCGGCGGACTTGCGCCTGATCGTGTCCTCCGTTCAGGTTCTGCCGACCGACGGGCATGGCTGGGAAGCATGGTCGCGCCTGCCGAAAGAACAGGAGCGCCTCTACCGCCTGGTGCGTGAGACGGATGCGAACGGCGTGGTCTTCGTCTCCGGCGACCGGCACACGGCATTCCTCTATCGTGATGATGCGGCTCTGCCTTATCCGGCCTACGAGATCACAGCGTCCTCCATGAACGTCGCCTTCGCCACCACGACGACGGAAACGGATCGCGCGCAGGTCGGGGAGGGGTATCCCCCGGAGAATTATGGCGCGATCAATATCGACTGGGACAGCGGCTCCGTGAACCTTGCGATCCACGCCAACTCCGGCGAGACAGTTCGGGAATTGACGGCCCAGTTCCGTTGAACCCGGACACATATGTCAGACTACCGGAATGTGATCACGCTGATCCTTGCGATCTGCCTCATGCAGGCGGCGGCCAGTTTCATGGGGGTGATCACGCCGGTCGGACTCAGCGAACTCAAGGCCGGCGAAACGCTGACCGGCCTTGTCGGCGCGGTTTACTCGGCGGGGTTCATGGCGGGTGCCTGGCTGGGGCCCGCCTTGCTGGGCCGCTATGGCACGATCCGGCTGTATGCCGCTGCGGCCGCGATCACAGCTGTCTGCGCCCTTGTGATGGGCATGGTACCAGGCATCGCGGCGTGGGGCGCTGCGCGCATCATGCAGGGCATCGGCTTCGGCCTGTTGTTTGCGAGCGCCGAAAGCTGGCTGGGGCAAGCCGTGCCGAAAGACCGGCGCGGCGACATGATGGGGTTCTACTATTTCCTGTCCCGTATCGCCGGCTTGCTTGCGCCTTTCCTCGCTTTCGGCCTCTCAGCGCTTGATCCGCGCGGCCTCAACTGGGTGTCGATCCTGCTCTGCATGTCTCTCGTCACCCTCTGCCTGACCCGGCAGGCGGAGCCTGCGCCGCCGGAGCGGGAGGTGATGCGGCCGCTCGAGCTTTTCCGGCTCGCCCCCTCAGCCGTGACCGGCTGCTTCCTTGCCGGACTGCTCAACACGGGCACGCTGGCCCTGCTGCCCACCTGGACCAGCACTTTTGCTATCGGCGGCGGCGGAACCGGCGCGGCGGCCATGGCGGCAGCTGCGGCTGCCGCGGGCGCGCTGATGGTGCAATGGCCGGCCGGGCGGATCTCCGACAAGGTGGAGCGCCGCCTCGTGGTCGCCGGCCTGTCGCTGTTCTCGGGCGCGGCGGCGCTGGCGCTTGCAGCCGGGGGCACGCAGTTCAGCGAACCGGTCGTGCTCGCCCTGCTTGGCCTCTGGGGCGCAGGCGCGTTCGCCTTCTACGGCGTTTGCGCGGCCCACGCGATCGACCGCGCCGGGCCCGCCCGGATTCCGCAGGTGATGAGCGGCATTCTTTTTGTCTGGGCGGCAGGCTCGGTGATCGGGCCAGTGATGTCGGGCGTGGCGATGAGCCTCGGCGGGCCGCAGGCCCTGTTCGGCGTTGCCGCTGCCGGCCTGTTCCTGCTGGCCGGCGTGATGCTCGTGCGCAGCCGGGTCCGCGCGGCGCCTGCGACGGTTGCGCCCGAAGCCTTCATGCCTGCGGAGGCTACGTCCGTGGCCGTGCCGGTTCCGGACCTGCCGGTTCCCCCGCCGCGCGAGTCCGGCGAAGCGGATTGACCTCGGGGCAAATCGTGTCTGCTGGGTCCAAACCCTAGTACTCAGGCGATTGCTACGGGCGATTCTGCTGATATACACCGGCGCGAACCACAAGGCGGAGAGACTGGCGAGAGGCGACCCGTCCTGCTGCCGAACAGGGAAAACTCCATGAACATTCACGAATATCAGGCGAAGGCGCTGCTCAAGTCCTTCGGAGCGCCGGTGGCTGACGGTGTGCCGGTCCTGTCGCTGGCAGATGTGCAGAAAGCGGTCGACACGCTGCCCGGCCCGCTCTGGGTCGTGAAAAGCCAGATCCATGCCGGCGGGCGAGGCAAGGGCAAGTTCATCGAGAAGGAAGCCGGTGAGAAGGGCGGGGTGCGCCTCGCTTTCTCGAAGGAGGACGTGAAGAAACACGCCGAAGCGATGCTCGGCAAACACCTTGTGACCGCACAGACCTCTGCGGCCGGCAAGCAGGTGAACCGCCTCTATGTCGAGGACGGCGCCGACATCGACAAAGAGCTGTATCTCTCCATCCTGGTCGACCGGTCGACCTCCAACGTCGCATTCGTCGTCTCCACCGAAGGCGGTATGGACATCGAAGCGGTGGCCCATGACACGCCGGAAAAAATCATCACCGTCCAGATCGATCCGCTGAAAGGCGTGACGGCAGCTGACGCCGCCGCGCTGAACAAGGCGCTGAACCTGTCCGGGACGGCCGCCGAAGACGGCCTCAAGCTGTGGCCGATCCTCTACAAGGCCTTCACCGAGAAGGACATGTCGATGCTGGAGGTGAACCCCCTGATCGTCATGAAGAACGGCCACCTGCGCGTGCTCGATGCGAAAGTGTCGTTCGATGGCAACGCCATCTTCCGCCATCCGGACGTCGCCGCGCTGAAGGATGAGACCGAACAGGACGCCAAGGAACTCGAAGCGGCGGAATGGGACCTCGCCTATATTGCGCTCGACGGCACGATCGGCTGCATGGTCAACGGCGCCGGCCTTGCGATGGCGACGATGGACATCATCAAGCTCTACGGCGAAGAGCCGGCGAACTTCTGCGATGTCGGCGGCGGCGCCGGCAAGGAGAAGGTGGCAGCGGCCTTCAAGATCATCATGAAGGACCCGAACGTGAAGGGCATCCTCGTGAACATCTTCGGCGGCATCATGAAATGCGATGTCATCGCTGAAGGCGTGATCGCAGCCGTGAAGGAAACCAACCTTGCCGTTCCGCTGGTCGTGCGCCTTGAGGGCACGAACGTCGACCTCGGCAAGAAGATCATCCGCGAAAGCGGCCTGAACGTCATTCCCGCAGACGATCTCGACGATGCGGCCCAGAAAATTGTCAAAGCGGTGCGGGGTTAATTCGTCATGTCCATTCTGATCGACAAGAACACGAAAGTCCTGACGCAGGGCATGACCGGCAATACCGGTTCGTTCCACACCAGCCAGGCGCTTGAATATTACGGCACACAGATGGTCGGCGGCATCCACCCCAAGAAGGGCGGCGAGATGTGGACGGCGGCGAATGGCAAGGAATTGCCGATCTTCGCCTCCGTCGCCGAAGGCAAGGCCAAGACCGGTGCGACCGCCTCGGTCGTCTATGTGCCCCCGGCAGGCGCCGCCGCCGCCATCGAGGAAGCGATCGATGCGGAAATCCCGCTGATCGTCTGCATCACCGAAGGCGTGCCGGTCATGGACATGGTGCGCGTCAAGGCGAAGCTGAAGAATTCGAAGTCGCGCCTGATCGGGCCGAACTGCCCGGGCATCATCACGGCCAACGAGTGCAAGATCGGCATCATGCCGGGCTCCATCTTCAAGAAAGGCTCGGTCGGCATCGTCTCGCGCTCCGGCACGCTGACCTATGAAGCCGTGTTCCAGACGACGAATGCCGGCCTTGGCCAGACCACCGCGGTCGGTATCGGCGGCGACCCGGTGAAGGGCACGGAGTTCATCGACATGCTGGAAATGTTCCTGGCAGACGACGAGACGAAATCGATCATCATGATCGGCGAGATCGGTGGCTCTGCCGAAGAGGACGCTGCCCAGTTCCTGATCGACGAGGCAAAGCGCGGTCGCAAGAAGCCGATGGTCGGCTTCATCGCGGGCCGCACGGCTCCAAAGGGCCGCACAATGGGTCATGCGGGCGCCATCGTGTCCGGCGGCAAGGGCGATGCGGAATCCAAGATTGCGGCGATGGAAGCTGCGGGAATCCGTGTAAGCCCAAGCCCGGCGCGCCTTGGTACGACGCTGGTCGAAGTGTTAAAGGGTTAGAAGAACCCTGTAGAGTAACAGCTGGCAATTGGCGGGCCTCGGGAAGGGGCCCGCATGCCGGCGGGCAGCTGCAGCCCGCAACCTGCAGATGGTGTTACCCGTCCCCATATCTGCGCCCGGGGATGGCTGGTTCTAGAAGGATGTATTCCCCATGGCGGATGATGGCAGCCCGGTGAACGGCCCGCGTGGCAAGGACAATGCCGCGATGCTTGAGACTGCGTTCCTGTATGGCGGCTCGGCTCTCTGGATCGAACAGATGCAGGCTGCCTATGCGAAGGATCCGTCCTCTGTGCCGGAAAGCTGGCGCGTCTTCTTCGCGGGCCTGGGCGATGAGGCCGTGGCGGCTTCGCGCAATGCGCAGGGCGCCAGCTGGAAACGCCAGGGCTGGCCACGCGACGTGCCGGACGAACAGATCGCCGCCTTCGACGGCAACTGGGCAAAGATCGAGGCAAAGCTCGAGAAGAAGATCAAGGCCGCAAGCCTGGCTGCAGCGCCTGCGGATATCTCGCAGGCAGTGACGGATTCGATCCGCGCGATCATGATGATCCGCGCCTACCGTATCCGCGGCCATCTCGCAGCCCAGCTTGATCCGCTGAACCTCTCGCGTTTTGACGACCAGCCGGAACTTGATCCTGCGACCTATGGCTTTGCGCCCGCAGACCGCGACCGCCCGATCTTCATCGACAATGTTCTTGGCCTCGAGCGCGCCAGCATCAACCAGATGCTGGAGATTCTGCGCCGCACCTATTGCTCGACGCTCGGCATCGAGTTCATGCACATCTCGGACCCCAACGAGAAGGCGTGGCTGCAGGAACGCATGGAAGGCCCGGACAAGGGCGTTGCGTTCACCCGCGAAGGCAAGCTCGCGATCCTGCGTAAGCTGATCGAAGCGGAAAGCTTCGAGCGCTTCCTGCACAAGCGCTATCCCGGCACGAAACGGTTCGGTCTGGATGGCGGCGAGGCGGCGGTGCCGGCGCTGGAGCAGATCATCAAGCGCGGCGGCGCGCTCGGCGTGAACGAAATCGTTGTCGGCATGCCGCACCGGGGCCGCCTCAACATGCTCGCCGCTGTGATGGGCAAGGGCTATGAGAAAATCTTCCACGAGTTCCAGGGCGGCTCCACGCAGGGCGCCGGCGAGTTCGGATCCGGCGATGTGAAATATCACCTCGGCGCGTCTTCGGACCGCGAGTTTGATGGCAATGTCGTTCACCTCACCATGAACGCGAACCCGTCGCACCTCGAAGCGGTGAACCCGGTCGTGCTCGGCCGCACGCGGGCGAAGCAGTTCATGGAATCGCGGGAAACCGGTACGCTCGACCGCTCGCACAAGCTGCCGCTGCTGCTGCACGGAGATGCGGCTTTTGCGGGGCAGGGGGTCGTGGCGGAATGTTTCGCGCTCTCGGGCCTGCAGGGCTACCGCACCGGCGGCACGATCCATTTCATCATCAATAACCAGATCGGCTTCACCACGAGCCCGATGTATTCGCGCTCCTCGCCCTATCCGTCAGATGTGGCGCTGATGGTGCAGGCGCCGATCTTCCATGTGAACGGCGATGATCCTGAGGCGGTCGTCTATGCCGCGAAAGTGGCAACTGAATACCGCCAGAAGTTTGCGAAAGATGTCGTCATCGACATGTTCTGCTACCGCCGCTTCGGCCACAATGAGGGCGACGATCCGACGATGACGCAGCCGGTCATGTACCGGGTGATCAAGGACCTGCCGTCGACGCGCGAACTCTATGGCCGCCGCCTCGTTTCGGAAGGTATTCTGTCTGCGGACGATGTTGACGGGATGGTGAAAGAGTTCGAAGCCTTCCTCGAAGCCGCCTTCACCAAGGGCAAGGACCTGAAAACCAACAAGGCCGACTGGCTGGAAGGCGAATGGTCGGGCTTCAGCCTGCCGATCGACGAAGACCGCCGCGGCAAGACCGGCGTCGCAAAAGCCAAGCTCAAGGAGCTGGGCGATGCGATCACGCGCCTTCCGGACGGGGTCGATGTGCACAAGACGGTTGAGCGCGTGATCGCACGCCGCCGCGAGAGCTACGAGGCCGGCAAGGATATCGACTGGGGCGGCGCGGAGCATCTCGCCTTCGCCAGCCTTCTGGATGAAGGTTTTCCTGTGCGCCTCTCCGGTCAGGATTGTGGCCGCGGCACGTTCGTGCAGCGCCACAGCCATATCGTCGACCAGACCTCCGGCGAGCGCTACACGCCGCTGAACCATATCAGCGACAAGCAGGCGCCGTATGAAGTGATCGACTCGCTGCTCTCCGAGGAGGCGGTGCTCGGCTACGAGTATGGCTACTCACTGTCGGACCCGAATACGCTGACCTGCTGGGAAGCGCAGTTCGGCGACTTCGCCAACGGCGCGCAGGTCTATTATGACCAGTTCATTTCCAGCGCCGAGCGCAAATGGCTGCGGATGTCGGGCCTCGTCGTGTTGCTGCCGCATGGCTATGAAGGTCAGGGTCCGGAGCATTCCTCGGCCCGCCTCGAACGCTTCCTGCAGATGTGCGCGGAAGACAACATGCAGGTGTGCAACCTGACGACGCCGGCCAACTATTTCCACGCCCTGCGCCGCCAGATCCACCGCGAGTTCCGCAAACCGCTGATCATCATGACCCCGAAATCGCTGCTGCGCCACAAGCTGGCCACCTCGACCTTCGACGACATGAACGCCAAATCGACCTTCCACCGCATCCTCTGGGACGATGCGGAGACGCCGGGCCGTGAGGGCAAGGTGAAACTCGTCAAGGACAACAAGATCCGGCGCGTCGTGCTCTGCTCGGGCAAGGTCTATTACGACCTGTTCGAAGCGCGCGAGGCGAGCGGGATGGACGATGTCTACCTGCTGCGTGTCGAACAGTTCTATCCGGTGCCGCGCAAGTCGCTGGTGACGGAGCTGAAGCGCTTCCCGCAGGCCGAGATCGTCTGGTGCCAGGAAGAGCCGCGCAACATGGGCGGCTGGACTTTCATCCGTGACGAACTCGAATGGTGTGCCGGCCAAGCCGGCAACCGCCAGCCGCGCCCGAAATATGCCGGCCGTCCGCCATCCGCGGCGACCGCGACGGGCCTGTTGTCCAAGCACCAGGCCGAACAGCAATCACTGATCGGCACGGCCTTCTCTCCCGATCCGGTCGATGACCGGATTGTCGCCCCCTGACCACAACCGCTTACCTTCCGGACACAGATCAAATGACAGACATCGTCGTGCCCACTCTCGGAGAAAGCGTTACCGAAGCGACCGTTGGCCGCTGGCTGAAAGCCAAAGGCGACGCGGTCAAGAAGGATGACGTTCTGGTCGAGCTCGAAACCGACAAGGTGTCGGTGGAAGTCTCTGCCAGTGAAGATGGTATCCTCTCGGATATCTCGGTGAAGGAAGGCGAAACCGTCGGCATCGGCGCGCTGCTCGGCAAGCTCAACGGCTCCGGCGCATCGGCGGCGAAGCCTGCGCCGGCCGCCAAGCCGGCGGCTGCTCCGCCGCCTGCACCTGCTGTCGCTGCGCCCGCGCCGGCAGGCAGTGTGGTCGACGTGCTCGTGCCCGTCATGGGCGAGAGCGTGGCCGAAGGCACGGTCGGCTCCTTCTCCAAAAAGGTCGGCGAGAAAGTGAAGAAAGACGAGACGATTGCCGAGATCGAGACCGACAAGGTCGCGCTCGAAGTGCCTTCGCCTGCGGATGGTGTCGTGCTCGAACTGCTGGTCGCCGCCGGTGCGAGCGTGGCGCCGGGCTCGGTGATCGCGCGCATCGGCCCTGCCGGCGCGGGCACTCAGAAAGCTGCTGCCGAAGCGACGCCTGCAAAAACTGTCTCCACGCCTGCCGCGCAGCCTGCTGCGACGGGCGAGCGTCCTGTCTCTCCCTCGGTGCGCCGTATCGCCGCCGAATCCAGTGTGAACCCCGCTGACATCCCGGGCAGCGGCCGTGACGGCCGCGCGACCAAGGCCGATGCGCTTGCCTATGTGAACCAGCCGAAAGTGACAAAGATGCCCGATACCGAGGCCCCCCGCCCGCCGCGCGAAACCGGTCTGCGTGAAGAACGTGTACGGATGACGCGTCTGCGTCAGACGATCGCCCGCCGCCTGAAGGAAGCTCAGGACACGGCCGCGATGCTGACGACGTTCAACGATGTCGACATGTCGGCGGTCATGGACCTGCGCAAGAAACACCAGGACGCCTTCGTTGCCCGCCACGGCATCAAGCTCGGCTTCATGAGCTTCTTCGTGAAAGCGGTCGTGGGCGCGCTGAAGGAGGTGCCGGCGGTCAATGCCGAAATCGACGGTCAGGACCTGATCTACAAGAATTATTATGACATCGGCGTCGCCGTCGGCACCGACAAGGGCCTCGTCGTGCCGGTCGTGCGCGGCGCGGATGAGTTGTCGCTCGCCGGCATCGAGAAAGAGATCGCCAATCTCGGCAAGAAGGCCCGCGATGGCCAGCTGACCATTGGCGACCTGCAGGGCGGCACCTTCACCATCTCCAATGGCGGCATCTATGGCTCGCTGATGTCCACGCCGATTCTCAACCCGCCGCAGTCCGGTGTGCTCGGCATGCACCGTATCGAGGACCGCCCGATCGTCCGCAATGGCCAGATCGTCATCAAGCCGATGATGTATCTCGCCCTCAGCTATGACCACCGCATCGTTGACGGCAAGGAAGCCGTCACCTTCCTCGTGCGGGTGAAAGAGGCGCTGGAAGATCCCGAGCGGATGCTGCTGGAAGTCTAGTTCAGCGTACAAAGTCTCCAGCGTGTGCCGAGGCCGCCAGCAATGGCGGCCTCTTCGATTCATGCGCATTGTTGCGGTATCAGGCGGAAGTTTCTGCGTTGACATGCAGGTAAATACCTGCATATTATCCCTCATGGATGCAGACATGGTTTTCAAGGCGCTAGGCGATCCGACCCGACGAATGTTGCTCGACATCCTCTGTGAAAGGAACGGACAGACCCTCAGCCAGCTGTGCGAAAATTTGGATATGGCCAGGCAGTCGGTCACCCAGCATCTCCAGATTCTGGAGGAGGCCAACCTCGTCAGCACCCTCCGGCGAGGCCGGGAGAAGCTCCATTTCATTAACCCCGTGCCGCTGCATGAAGTTTACGAGCGATGGGTACGGAAATTCGAAAGGCAGCGGCTCAGCCTGCTGCATGACCTGAAGAAAGAACTCGAAGGAGACTAAACATGGCGGCAGAGACAATCAGTCTTGTGTATGTGACCTATATTGCGGCGCCGCCTGAAAAGGTGGTAGCGTCCCGGGGCGTGGTGTAAATTCGACCTGAGGAAGGTCATCGTGCGCGAATCCGTCGAGGTTGTGGTTGCGACACTCCAACCAGAAGGACCTCACACGATGACCGAAGACAGAT
>NZ_JBKBXB010000042.1:0-27805 GCF_046313975.1 Hyphomonas sp.
GTACGCATGGCAATGCCAGGCCTGAAAACCGCGCAAATGGCGCACCCGAAGAGATTCGAACTCCTGACCCCCAGATTCGTAGTCTGGTGCTCTATCCAGCTGAGCTACGGGTGCTGCTCATTGAGAAGCGGGACACATACAGGCGTGCCCCCGGCCTTGCAAGCCACAAAAAACCTTCTCTCTCAGTCCGGTCCGGCGGCGTTTTCAGGCGCGCCATCCCCTGATTCTTCCGGGGGATTCCAGCTTTCTCCAGCTTCGTCCAACTCCGCTCCTGGGGGCAGAAGACCGGTGACAGCCCCGATCCATCCGGCATAGGCGCCGACCCGGACATAGACCCCGGGATTGCCCGGGCGGGCGCAGCCGAGGCCCCAGCTGACGATGCCGACCTGGACCGGGCCGGTTGCGGTGCGCAGGACGAGGGGCCCGCCGCTGTCGCCCTGGCAGGCATCGGCCCCGCCGGTGCCGGCGCAGAGCTGGGTGGCGGGATCGACGGTGACGCCGGCATAGGCTTCGGCGAGCCCTTCGCGAACAAGACCCTCGGCGACCATGCTGGCGCAGGCGTCCGGGGCGACGGCGGGGACATAGCCTTCCTGCAGGATGAGGGAGCCGGCTTCGACCTGGCGGCCGGTGCGGGAGACACCGCCCTCCCCCTGCGCGCCTTCGCCCTTGCGGCCATAGCCGGCGGCGAGGACATCGGCATAGGGGTCGTAGAGACCGGGGGCGGAGGCGACGAGGCCGTCGAGGGGCATGACCGGCAGATCCGGTGTTCCGGCAAGGCGCAGGAGGGCGAGGTCGTTGCCCCGCTCCGGCGCACCGGGAATATAGTCCGGGTGAACGACCACTTCGGCGACCGGGAAAGCGCGGCCGGAAGGGATGTCACGCAGGTCACCAAGGCCGATGACGGCGGCGACGGTGCCGAGACGTTCAAGGCGGCCCTCTTCGGCGCGGGCGAACGACGCAGCCCGCCCGTTCGATTCCACCTGCATGCCTTCCGCGCAGTGCGCCGCCGTCAGCACCCAGCCGGGCGCGATCAGCGTGCCGCCGCATTCATGGAACACGGTCTTGCCGGAGATGGTCTGGATCGACACAATGCCCGGCCAGTCGGCCGGGTCCGCATCGTGGCCCGCAACCATGCAACTCGCGAGCACGAGCCCGGCGGCAGCGATCAATAGCCCGGTCTTCAGTCTGCGGATCATTGGCCGGATTCCCGTTTTTCGGATTCGTAGACAGCGCGCGCGATGCTGCGCGACAGGGTCGAGGCGGCAAGCTCGCCGATGCGCGCGATGCCCATCGGGCGCGGCTCCGGCAGGTCGCGCTTCGCGGTCGAGACCACGAACACGACATCGCCGTCAGACGGCGCAAACACGGGACGGATCGCGCGGGCCATGCCGGCGAGCGCCATCTGCGCCACGCGCTCGGCCTCGTCGCGGGTGAGCGCGGCGTCGGTGGCGATACAGGCGATGGTGGTGTTTTCGCGCAGGCCAGGGTTCGCCTTGGCCGCGCCCCAGTCTTCCGCATCGAAATGCAATTCGGGCTCAGGGCGCACGCCGCCGAACTCAGCCCCGATCTCGAAGGGCCAAGCCCAGAAGGCGGCGCTGCCGGGCATGCGCACTGACCCGTGGGAGTTGACCGCAGCAATTGCGCCAACCGTGAAGCCATCGGCCGTCATGATACTGGCTGAGCCCGTGCCGCCCGGCGCGAGACCGGCGCGCGCGCCATAGCCTGCCCCTGCCCGGCCGAGGCGGAACTGCACGCCCGCCGCATCAAATGCTGCCCGCCCGAGGGCAGCATAGGGGGCGGTATCGCCCCAATCCTTGTTGCCGCCATTGGCGAGGTCGTAGAGGATTGCCGCCGGCACGATGGGCGGCAGCGGCACGCCCGGCTGGGGCCGCATCGGGAAGCCGCGGCCCGCCGCTTTCAGCCCCGCCATCACCCCGTCTGCCGAGGCGAGCCCGAACGCACTGCCACCAGAGAGGACAATCGCATTCACCCCGCCGACGAGGCGCCCGCCGCTCAGGAGGTCTGTCTCCCGCGTGCCTGGCCCGCCGCCGGCCACATGCACGGCAGCAACGCTGAATTCCTCCGGCACGATGACCGTTACGCCGGTGCGTACACCTGCATCCTCGGCCTGCCCGACATGAATGCCTGCAACATCTGTAATGAGGTTGCGCGACCCCGGCTTTGCCATGTTAAGAGCCTTGTCATCTGATTTGCCTGCCCCGGTCTTAAGGGCCTGCGGGCCCGCCGCCAAGCAAGGGGTTTTGCCATGCGCCAGTTTACCGGCCTCGTTCTTGTCTCCCTCCTCGCCGCATGCGCCCCGCCGGCCGCGACTGTTTCGAACGGCGCGGATGGCTCCAAGCCCTCTTCCGGCGAAGTCGAGGCGCTGGGCGACCTGTCGTGGACCAAGGGCGGCATGGTGGCTGCGGCAAACCCCTATGCCGTGGAAGCCGGCCTCGAAATCCTGCGCAATGGGGGCAATGCCATCGACGCCGCCATTGCCGTGCATGCGGTGCTTGGCCTTGTGGAACCGGAAAGCTCCGGCATCGGCGGCGGCGCCTTTCTTGTTTATTACGACCGGGCGAAGGACACGATCACCGTGTTTGACGGCCGCGAGACCGCGCCGGCGGCGGCGACACCCGAGCTGTTCATCAAGGACGGCAAGGTGATGGACTTCGTCAGCGCCTGGCAATCCGGTCGTTCGGTCGGCGTGCCGGGCCAGATCGCGCTCTACAAGGCCGCGCACGATGCCGCCGGCCAGGCGAGCTGGGAGGCGCTGTTCCAGCCCGCCATCCGGCTGGCCGAGGACGGCTTCCTCGTGTCGCCGAAGCTGGCTGAAGCGCTCGCCTCGCCGCGTCTGCGCGCTGCTATCCGGCTCGACGACAATCCGGACACGGCCGCCTATTTCTATCCGGATGGCGAGCCCCTGCCCGCCGGTTTCCGCCGCACCAATCCGGCCTATGCGGCAACGCTGGCAGCGGTCGCCACCGAAGGCCCCGCCGCCTTCTATACCGGCAGCATCGCCGCCGAGATTGTCGAAGCCACCAATGCCGGCCCCGATGGCGGCGCGATGACGCTGGAGGACCTTGCGAACTACAAGGTGGTGCAGCGCGAGCCTGTCTGCGGCGCCCTGCAGAGCAGCTACAAGATCTGCTCTGCCCCGCCGCCCAGCTCCGGCGGCATCGCGCAGAACCTGATCCTCGGCCTCTATGATCATTTCAAACCGCCGGTAACGATGAATGCCGATGAGAGCCTGTACCTCAAGGCCTTTGTCGATGCGCAGCGCCTTGCCTATGCCGACCGCGACCATTATGTCGCCGATGCAGACCATGTGTTTGTTCCGACGGCGGAGCTTATCGACCCCGCCTATATCAAGGCGCGCGCGAAGGAGCGCTTTGCGCCGGACGGCAAATCCTTCCCCGGTGATCCGGGCGTGGTGCTGGGCAAGGACCCGATGCGCCCGATGTGGGGCGAAGACCCGACAACACCCGGCGCGGGCACGACGCACCTGTCGATCATCGACCTTGAGGGCAATGCCGTATCGATGACCGCGACGGTGGAAGCCGCGTTCGGCTCTTCGCGCTGGGCCGGCGGATTCCTGCTGAACAACCAGCTGACAGATTTTGCCCGCGCGCCGGAAACGAACGGCAAGCCGGTTGCCAATGCTCCGGGTGCGAACAAACGCCCGCGCTCGTCCATGTCGCCGACGCTGGTGTTCGACGAGGGCGGCGACCTGTTCATGGTCACCGGATCGCCGGGTGGCAATTCGATTGTTGCCTATGTCGCCAAGACGCTGGTCGGCGTGCTCGACTGGGGCAAGTCGGCGCAGGAAGCCGCCGCGCTGCCGAACATCATTGCGCGGGGCAATACGGTTGCCGTCGAAATCGACGTTGATGGCGGCCCGGAAGCGGCGCAGGCGCTGCGCGACATGGGCTATACGGTCGAGGAACGCACCGGCGAGAATTCCGGGCTGCACCTGATCGTGGTGCGCAGCACCGGCCTCGAAGGCGGCGCCGACCCGCGCCGTGAAGGCGTGGCCCTGCCGATCCGCTAGAGGCCGCCCACGATGGCCAAGCTCTACTTCTCCTATGCGGCGATGAATGCCGGCAAGTCGACGATCCTTTTGCAGGCGGCGTACAATTACCGTGAGCGCGGCATGGATGTGCTGCTGCTGACCTCCGCGCTCTACCGCGACGCGGATGATGGCCATATCAGCTCACGCATCGGCATTTCGGCGGAAGCGACACTCTACACGGCGGAGACCGATTTGTTTGCGCTGGTGCGCATGCAGAAAGAGGCGGGGCGGCTCGACGCGGTATTCGTGGACGAGGCGCAGTTCCTGACCAAGGACCAAGTGTGGCAGCTGGCGCGGGTGGCGGACCTTCTCGGCATACCGGTGCTGGCCTATGGTCTGCGTACGGATTTTCGCGGCGAGCTGTTCGAAGGCGCCGCAGCCCTGCTTGCGATTGCCGACAGCCTGCGCGAAGTGCGCACCATCTGCGAGTGCGGACGCAAGGCGACGATGGTGGTGCGCCTCGGCCCGGACGGCCAGGCGCTGACCGAAGGCGAGCAGATTTCCATCGGCAAGGCGACTTATCTCTCCGTCTGCCGCCGTCACTGGGAAGAGCGTATGGGCCGGCGCCCGGCGGTCTGACCCGCGGCACGGAATTCGCAGCAATACCTTCAAGCGTGCACAATCTGGCCACCCTGCGGGGTGAGCATGTCTCCAGATGGCCGCGTCAAGGAGGCATGCCATGAACCCTGAACCTGTCCGCACCCGCCTGCCGGTCGTTGCCGGTCTTTCCGTCCTGGGGCTTGCCATGATCGCATTCGGCGCGCTGGCCGTTCCCCCGGCACAGGCGCGCACGGAGCCCGCGCTGATCGACTATTCCGGCTTTGTGGAGCTGAGCCGCGATGTCGCCGCCTACCGCGAGACGCGCCTCATCGACCTCGCCACCTTCAACGCCATGAAGGCCGATCCCGATACGATCATCATCGATGCCCGCAGTGCCCGCAACTATACGCTTGGCCATATTGACGGGGCCGTGAACCTGAATTTCTCGGACTTTTCGGCCGGCATGCTGTCGGAAGTGATCGGCTCGAAGAACCGCCGTATCCTGATCTACTGCAACAACAATTTCACCGACAATGTCGCCCCGGTGATGCTGAAATCGGCGCCGCTGGCGCTGAACGTGCCGACCTTCATCAACCTCTATGGCTATGGCTACGAGAACATCTACGAATTATCCGGCGCTTACAGTATTTCCGATCCGGCCATCGACTGGGTAAGCCGCCCGACCTATCAGGAAAACTAAACACATCATCTGACGCATTGCTTTTGGCCCGCGCCAGCGGCAAGTGAGGCGCTGACCCGCAAGGAGGGCTGAGGATGAGCGCCGATGCGTCGGCTGGCCAGACGGCTGCCACAAAAGTGAACCCGAATGGGCCGACCGAGGAGACTGTCCTCGCTGTCGAGCATTATACCGACCGTCTGTTCCGCTTCCGCCTCACCCGTCCGCAGAGTTTCCGCTTTCGCTCCGGCGAGTTCGTGATGATCGGCCTGCCGAAGGAAGACGGCAAGCCGCTGCTGCGCGCTTACTCGGTCGCCTCCCCGGCTTGGGACGAGGAGCTGGAATTCTATTCGATCAAGGTGCCGGACGGCCCGCTGACCTCGCGGCTGCAGGCGATCCGGCCGGGCGACAAGGTGCTGCTGGGGCGCAAGCCCACCGGCACGCTGGTGCTCGACGCGCTCACCCCCGGCAAACGGCTCTACATGTTCTCCACCGGCACCGGCTTTGCGCCGTTCGCCAGCCTCGTGCGCGATCCGGAGACCTATGAACGCTACGAGCAGGTGATCGTCACGCATACCTGCCGGGACGTTGCCGAACTCACCTATTCCAAGAACCTTGTCGCCAGCCTCAAGGACGATCCCCTCGTCGGCGAGATGGTGGAGGGCAAGCTGACGCTCTACACCACCACGACGCGCGAGCCGTATGAGCGCATGGGCCGGATCACGACGCTGATCGAGGACGGCAAGCTGTTCTCCGATCTCGGTGTGCCGAGACTTGATCCGTCCACGGACCGTGCGATGATCTGCGGCTCAATGGAGATGATCCAGGACGTGAAGGCGCTGATGCTGAAGCATGGGCTGACCGAAGGCTCGAACGCCGCACCGGCAGAATTCGTGATCGAGAAGGCCTTCGCCGGCTGATCAGCCGCCGCTCTTTTCCTTCAGTTCCCGGATTTCCGCGCGCATCTCCGCGATCAGCGCCATGAGTTCCCTGTGGCGCTTTTCCTCGTGCTTTTCGAGTTCGGCATCCATTTGCTGCTCTTTCTCCAGTACCGTCTCGAGCGCACTGTCCTGCAGCGAGTCGACGATAACGGCGGTGAACAGGTTCAGGATTGCCCAGACCGTGAACAGGATGAACGGGATGAAGAAGGCCCAGGCGAAGGGATATTCATCCAGCAGGTCGCGCATGTGGCCATTCCAGCCTTCCATCGTCAGTACTTCAAACATGGTCAGCGCCGAGGCGGTCAGTGTCGCGAAATTCTCCGTGTTCTGGGAGCCGCTGAACAGGTAGGTCGCCATCACGATGGAGACGTAGAAGACAAGGCCGAGGATTGCGAGGATCGCGCCCATACCTGGCAGGGCCGTCAGCAGCGCTTCGGTAATCCGCTTCATCGTCGGGATGAGGTGCAACAAGCGCAACAGGCGCAGCACCCGCAGGGCGCGCAGCACCGTGAAGGGCGAGCCGCCGGGGATCAGTGAGACGGTAATGACGATGAAGTCGAACCAGTTCCAGCCGAGCTTGAAGAATTGCAGCCGGTAGACGTAGAGCTTGATCAGGATTTCAGCGACGAAAATCGCCGTCACCGCCGAATCGAAAAAGTTCAGGGCCGCGACCAGCCAGTCCGGCAGTTGCTCCGCATAGGTCAGCACGCCCAGCACCAGCGCATTGGCGATGATCAGGACCATAATCGCATCGCGCACGACGGGGCGCTCGATGAACCGCTCTGCTGCGGAATTATAAGTCGTTTCGTCGAGTGTTGCCCTGGGCATTGTCCCGCTCCTTCGCGATTCCCCGGGCTGCAAGCTATCGGCAGTTCAGGCAGGATCAAGTCAAAGCACGCATCCGGCGGAAAACCAGGCCCGGCTGCTGCAGGACTATCCGGCGATGCTGCGGTGCGGGTCGGAATGGTCCCATTCTGCAAGCAACATACGCAGGGCCGAGATGAAAGCGATCGGCTGGTCCAGCATCACATGATGGCGCGCATGCGGGATCGACACGAACGGCACCTGATGGCCCATCAGGGCGCGCATGTATTCGCGCACATCATCCGGCATCAGCGCGCTCTCCTCGCCCCGGATGATCGCCACCCGGCAGCGCGCCGCCTTCAGCAGTTCGCCGCCATCCCTGCCCGGCTCGAACCGGGTCCAGATTGTCGGATCGAACTTCCAGGTCCAGCCGCCTTCGGCGCGCTTCAGGCTCCAGCGCGCGATATAGTCCATCGCATAATGGTTCTCGCACAGCTGTGGCGGGGCGAGCCGGAAACGCGCGAGCGCGGTGGCAAGGTCCGGATAGGTGCGGTGCGGACGCCCGGCCCGCGACGGGCCCTGGTGCGGCCGCTCCGGCGGATTGACCGGGCTGTCGACAATCACCATGCCTTCGAACCGGTCGCCATGCTCTGCCCCTGTCACCAGCGTGACGAAGCCGCCGAACGAGTGCGCAACGATCACCGGCTTGCGCGCCGCCTCGAACAGGCCGGCATGTTCGGCCACCGCCACCTGTTCAGCCGAAAAGGTCGCCATGTCATAGGTGCTGCGCCAGTCACTGTCGCCCATGCCGGAGAAGGTCAGCGCCGCGACATTGTAGTCCGCGGCAAAATATGGCGCGATGAAATCCCACCAATGGGCATGCGCGCCATTGCCATGCACGAACAGCAGGCCCGGCGCGCCGCGCCGGCCCCAGCGCTGGTAAGAAATACCGGCCCCGGCCACATCGACGCGGTGCACTTCATAGGGCGTGGCGACAGCCTCCGGAAACCAGTCCGGCGCCGGCGGCAGGGCGCCGCGATAGTCCGCGAGGGGCCCGCCTTCGGATGGCATCTCCTCGGGCTGATCCCGGACAATCGGATCGTCCTTGCGGCTCATCGGCAGGCTCCCTGGCTCCTCAAGCCAGTCTGCGCCCGCCGGGCCCGGTCAATCAACCCCGTCCCCTGCGTCACGGCCGGGCGTCGCAACGCAAAGGGCCGGACACGTTGGTGCCCGGCCCTCAGGAGTCTATCCGGCTACGGATTACTTGTACTTGACCGCGCAGCCATAGGGCTTGGTCACCGGCGTCGCCACCGGCTTGCCGGCGCCGAGATCGGCGAGCGCGGCGGTGACATAGTTCGTGGCCTTGCCGATATCATCGACCTTGGCCGAAGCGATGGAGTCAATCGCGCCGTCATAGACGAGCTTGCCTTCGGGCGTGATGATATACATGTGCGGCGTCGTCTTGGCGCCATAGAGCTTGCCGATCGTGCCCGGCTCGTCGAGCACGACATGAGCGGGCGCTGCGCCGCGCGATGCGGTCAGCTCATCGGCGCGGGCGCCGTCAGCATAGCCCTGCTCGCCTTTGGCCGACGAGATGACCGAGATCCAGACAATGTCATCCGAGGCGGCAGATTTCTGCAGCGTCTGCATGTTCGACGGCGGATCGGCATAATGCTTCTTCACGAAGGGGCAGCCATCATTCGTCCATTCGAGGACAACCGTCTTGCCGGCGAAATCCGACAGCGAGATTGTCTCGCCCTTGGAGGTGGTGCCGGTGAAGACGGGCGCGGCTGTGCCGGTCGCGGGAGCGGCCGCTTCAGCGGTCTGGGCCGTCGACGCGATCAGCGCCCCGGCTGTCAGGGCCACTGCCGCGGTCATGCCGGCAGCGAGGGAAAGGTGGCGGCGGGTGATCATCATCGTCGTCTCCTGCAAAATGCAATTCGGGATGGGATATAGTCTCACCGTCCTTCGGCAAGTCCAATGACAAGTTCTTGAGTGAGCAGTTCGGGGAGGATCTGCGGCTCGCTGGCCCCGGCCGGGTACCAGAGATACATCGGCACGCCCGCGCGGCCCCGGCGGCGCAGCTCATCAGCGATTTCCGGGTCCTTGTGGGTGAAATCCGCCACCAGGAAGGCCACATCGGCGTCCGCGAATGCGGTCTTCACCCGTTTTGTGTTCAGGGTCGTCAGCTTGTTGACCTGGCAGCTGGCGCACCAGCTGGCGGTGAAATCAACGAAGACCGGGCGGCCATCGGCGAGATATTCTGCAACCGCTTCCGGGCTCCACGCGGCCTCGGCATAGGCCGGCACTTTCGTGTCACCATTTGCAAACTCTGATGCGGCCGGCACATTCGCCTGCACGGCGGGCAGGCCGAACCCGATTGCAAGCGCCACGAGGGCCACGCCGCGCCGCACCGCGCCGCCGCTGCGCGCGATCCAGACTGCGAAGGCCAGCGCCGTGGCGCCGACGAGCGCCCATCCGACCGCCCCTGCCCCGGCAAGGTCTGCGAGCACGGACAGGAGCCATGCCGCGGTCAGGAACATCGGGAAGGCAAAGGCCTGTTTCAGCGTGTCCATCCACTTGCCCGGTTTCGGCAGAAGCTTGTGCAGGCCCGGCACAAAGCTCAGTACAAGGAAGGGCAGCGCCATGCCGAAACCCATGGCGAGGAAGACGGCGATCACCGCGCTCGCGGGCTGGCTCATCACTGCGCCGAGCGCGGCGCCGAGGAAAGGCCCGACACAAGGCGCGCCGACCACAGCAGCGAGCACGCCGGTAAAGAAGGCGCCCATCGATCCGCCGCGGCTGGCGAGGCCCGAGCCGGTATTCTGGATCGATGTGCCAAGCTCGAAGAAGCCCATCAGCCAGAGGCCGACACCGAACATGATCAGTGCAAGGACAGCTACGGTCGGCGCATGCTGCAGCTGGAAGCCGAGCGTGGCAAAGCCGGTTGCCTGGCGCACCGCGAGGATGACGAAAGCCAGGGCGAGAAAAGAAACGAGAACGCCGAGCGTGTACCAGATGCCGTGCGATTTCACTTCGCCGGCATGGCCAGTCGCAGCGGCCTGTACCATGCCGATGGCCTTCATCGACAAAACCGGCAGCACGCAGGGCATCAGGTTCAGGATCAGGCCGCCGATGAAGGCAAGACCAATCAGCCCGAGCAGGCCGGTGAGCGTGGAGCCTGCGGGCGCCGGACTGCCGGCAGCCACAAACGCCTGATCGGTTGTTCCGGCCAGCGCCTCGCCTGCCTCCGCGCGGATCTCGTAGCCCACCGGGGCTGCGCCCGGCGCCTCAATGCGGATGACGCCTTCCAGCGTCTCGCCGGCCGTGCCGAACTTGTCCGGCGTCAGCGACAGGCTGATCCCTTCCGGACCGAAGCGCTGCAGCTGCGGAGCCGGGTGCTTGATCTCGTGACCAAAGGGAAAGAAGCGCACCGATGCGCCTTCCGGAAAGCCGCCTTCTGCCGCGAGGCTGAGCAGCCATTGCGCGCCCGACATGTCGATGCGCGCCTCGCCCGCAAACGGCGTGGGCACTTTCGCGATCCATTCCGCAATCAGGCTGCCCGAGGCCACATCCTCCTGCGGCGCGCCCACCGGCAGCACCAGCGAGACATCGCCGGTCTCCGGAATGCACACCGACTCGCAGATCAGGTAGTCCGCAACGCCCTCGATGCGGATGTCGCCGCTGGCATCGGCCGGAACTGTCAGCGGGATCGGGAACACGACGACATCGTCATACCCGTAATCCATGATCTCGCCTTCAACGACCGGGATCTCGTGCGGCAGCGGCCAGCGGAACTCGCCCAGCGCGCCTTCCGGCAGCGGCGTGGTGTCCGGCAGGATCAGCTGCGGCGGAAGTCCGGCATCCCCGGCATTGCGCCAGTAGATGTGCCAGCCCGGATCGAGCGTGAATTTCAGGCCGACAAACACGGTCTCGCCGGGCGCGGCGCTGGCCCGTTCGGAGATCAGCTCGACCTCCGCGCGGCGCTCACCGGGCGTCAGCTGCGCAATAGCCGGCCCCGCGAGCGCGAACGTGGCCATCAGCGCGGCCATCAGAGCGCGGAACATCTGGTTCATCGAAAAACACCCCGGGATCGACACGTCTGGCACCCGATATGCGCTACAGAAGGGCGCCGGGAAACCCCACTCGCCTCTTCGTGATGCCGCAGGCCGCACATGAAAACGGCCCTCCGCGGGGAAGGGCCGTCTGTCATTTACCTTGCGGAGGCGCCTCAGGAGGCGACCTGGCCCGGAGGCGGCGTGCGCACGGCGCGCTGGATCACTTTCGACCAGTTCAGCAGCGACACGAGGTGGGCATAGCACGCACCGAGCGCGCCATTGTTGCGCAGCTCGAGATATTTCTCGGCCGGCAGGGCGTTCAGCTTCTCTTCGGAGATCGCCCAGTAATCGGCGACTTTCTGCTGCGGTCCGTTCTCGCGGCCCTGCGCATCGCGCGGCTGGAAGGCAACGGTTTTCTCTTCGAACAGGTCCATGTCGCGGATCATCTTGACGAAGTCCTGTGTGGCGCGGCGCTGGCGCTCGAATTCCTTGCAGAACTCGATCGCGTCATTGGTGAACTGGCTCGGCTGGCCGTTCACGAAGAACGGCACGTCCGGCTGGTTCGACACCATCGGGGCCGCGCGGTCGATGCAGAGCAGAAGGCGGTCGGAGCCTTCATCCGCCGCAAACACGAACGGATAGCGGCGCACAAAGGCCGGAATGTAATAGTCTTCGAACACGAAACCGTTCTGGTCCACGAACAGGTTCTGGCCCTGACGAACGCCCATAACGACAACCGGGGTGCGCTCATCACCGACGAAAATAATCGGGTAGGAGGCAGCCGCGACGCCGAATTCCGTGACCGTCACCGGCACCGCATGTGCCTGGCGCAGGAAATCGAACGGCTGGGCGAGCTGCTTCACGCCAAGTCCGCCATGTTGTTCGGCAGACAGCGGCTGCGGCTGGTTGTAGAAGAGAACTTGGCCGGTGATGGGCGGCTGGCCGCCGCTTGCGGAAGGCATGGTCACAGTGTCTGACTCCTGAAATTTGGCCGGAGCGATACCGGATTTATACTCTGGCCACAACTCCCGAACCGGGCTCAATTACAGTGCACCCACCGTGAAAAAAGCGTCATGCGTCCACCCTTCCCGCCTGCATTGCCAGCCCTGATCGGAGCCTGCCTCCTCGCCCTCGTGCTCCCGGCCTGCACCCCGAGGGCCGATCCCGAAGGCACGCCCCGCCGGATCGCGCGCGAAGTTGAAGCCTCCCTCACCACGGTTGCGCAGAACGAACTTGTCCGCGGGCCGGAACTCGGCACCCGGATCGGCGTCAGCCAGGACGCCGCCGGATTTCCGCTCGGACGGCTGCTGACAGACCGCTCGCAGGCCGCCTTCGAACGCGCGCGCCTCGAGCGTCTCGAAACGCTGGACGTGCTGATCCGCACCGCCCGCCCCGCCCCCGGCAGCGCGCTTGCCCGCAACCTCGACACGGTGATCGCGGCGCATGAGGCTGCCGAAGCTGTCTTCGTGGCCGGGCATGGCGCGGGCAATCTCTCGGTATTCTATCCCTACGTTGCAGATCACCAGCGCGGCGCCTGGCTCGATGTGCCGGAACTCCTCGTCCGCCACCAGCCGATGGACACGCCGGCGGATGTCGACGCTTTCCTGTCGCGCTTCTCGCAGCTGCCCGGCGCGCTGGATGATGAACGCCGCCGCCTCGAAGCCGATGCCCGTGCCGGCATCATTCCCCCTGCCCCCGTTCTGGACCGGATGCTCGCGCTCACGGCTCTCAAGCTGCAGGAGACACCAGAGACCTCTCTCGTCATCCAGACCTTCGATAACCTGCTCAGCGGCATTGCCGGGCTGACGCCGGAGGCGCGCGCCCGCTATGCCCAGCAGGCCCGGGACCTGTTCACGCAGCAGATTCTGCCCGCCTATGCGCGCTTCGCCGAAGGCATCGCGCAGCTGAAAGAAGGCGCCCCCACCGAGCCCGGCATCTGGCAGATACGCAACGGTGATGCCTGGTATCTCGCGGTTCTCGCCGCCTATACCGGCACGAAGGATACACCTGCCGAGCTGCATGCCCGCGGCGCCTCGGACGTGACCCGCTTCACCGGCCAGCTGGACACAGCGCTTGCTGCGCTGGGCCTGACCGAAGGCAGCGTGCCTGAACGCCTGGCCATGCTGGCGCAGCAACCGGGACAGCTCTACGAGGACAGCGATCTTGGACGCGCGGCGCTGGTGGAACGCCTCACGCAGCTTGCCGAGAAGGCGATGCCGGTTGCCGACACGCAGGCCGGCCGCCGCCCTGCAGGCTCGCTGACCATCCGGGTCACACCGGCCGGCTTTGCCGCGCACGCCGCGCCGTCATCCTACATTCCGCGAAAGCTCGACCAGCGCAGCCCCGCCTGGTTTGAAATCAATACGGCGCGCATGCAGGACTGGCCCGACTATACGCTGCCGACACTGGTCTTCCACAATGCCGTGCCCGGCCAGCATCTCGAGAACAGCCTTGCCGGCGAGACCGCGCCCCTGCCTCTGGCGCGCCGGATCATCCGCAATACCGGTTATGCCGAAGGCTGGGCAGCCTATGCCGAGACGCTTGCCGACGAATCCGGTCTGTACACGGATGATCCGCTCGGCCGCATCGGCTACTTGCGCGCGATGCTTCTGATCTCGGCCCGGCTGGTGGCCGATACCGGCATCCACCAGCAGAAATGGACCCGCGAGCGCGCCGCCGGTTACCTGATGTCGGCAGCCGGCCTCGATGCCGTGCAGGCGGCGGAGGAAGTCGACCGGATCAGCGCCGCACCCAGCGACGCGGCCGCGTCCTGGATCGGGCGCCAGCGCATCCTCGACCTGCGCGAAAGGGCCCAGCGCGTGCTGGGCCCCCGGTTCGATCCTGTGGCTTTCCACACCGCGATCCTGTCGACGGGCCCCCGCCCGCTCGACATGGTCGAGGCAGACGTCACCCGCTGGTACACGGACGCGGCACGTTAGGCGGCAAGCCGGATCACATCGCCCGAGCGTACGCCGGAGCTGATGATCGGCTGGAACCCGGCTTCGAGGTCAGAGACCATCTGGCGGCGCACCGGCGCATCGAATTCCATCGCCACGAAGACAGCGCTGGCGCCATACCGCTCGGCCTCGGCCAGGGCCCAGATCGGCTGGATGTCGTGCGGCTTGCCCGAGAGTTCCATCACCCGGAAGACCCGCCAGCCGCAGGCTTCCGGAATGGCGAAGATCGCCACGCCCGGGGCCCGTGCCCACGGCGCGTCTGCCGCCGCCCGCTGGAAAGACCATGCCTTGCCTGATTGACCGCGAAAGCTGACTGCGCTACCCATGTTCTTGCTCCGTTCCTTGTAGGATGTTCCTACAATGTTCCAGTTTGGTTCGCAAGAAGTTTTTGGTAAACAAAGGGTTAACAAAACCCTGCCTTCCGTTAACGGACGATTGTGAACTTCCGGCTGTCGAACACGCGCAGCACCTGTTTCAGCTCGCGGCCGCGGCGCAGCACCTGCCCGCCCGACCCATACACGGCATACTGCCCCTGCCGGTTCGCCAGCGCCGGTTCCTTCTCGATCCGCCAGGTCGGGCTCTCCGCCGTGCGCCGGAAGATCGCGAAGGTCGCCACATCGCGGCCCATGCCGATGGCATAGTCACGCGCCTCGCCGGTGATGACGAGACGGCCATAGACATCAAGAATGGGCTGCAGCTCGCTCTTGTGGAAGGCGACTACCGGATCCGGGGCGGGCTTGCGCGAATGGAGTTCCGTCATTGCGTATAATTCCGCACAGCTTTGGCGCTTCGTCCAGTGCCTGCCGATGCTAACTGCGAATTAATCCGCATTTCCAGAAATCACCACATTTCGGACTTGCCGCCGCCACTGCCCCCCTCCATCTTTACCTTGTCGGGCGGAGGCGTTTAGCAGGTGCCCCGGACCCATCAGCCCCCCCAGCCCCCTGGGGCGCTTGATCAGTCTCTGTCCGACACTTTTGCTCCCGGAAAATCCGTATAGAAACAAAGTGCGTCAGCGCTTGCCGAAGCGTTCGAGCACGGGCTTGACGATTCGTCCCGCGCGCTGGCCGATACCGGAAACATTCGCGAGGCGCCGCGTGATGAAGGCGTCGAGATCGTCCGGCGAAGGATTGTCTGCCCAGTAAAGCACGATGGCGGGGATTACCGCCGCAAGCAGGCCGCGCTTCGAAAAGCGGTTATAGTCCTGTGAGGTATCGCCTGCTGCCGTCCACACCATGTCGGCCACTTTCCAGGTCCGCTGCAGCGCCGGCCCGGCCCCCCAGGGCAGGAAGCCGCGGCTAGCGGCCCGGCGCACCGCTTCGCGGTTCGGCGCAAGTGCCGACAGCCAGGCGAGAACGCCCCGTTTCACCTTGTCCGGAACTCTCAGCGCACTCAGATCCTCTGCCGCCAGCGCGGCGCGCGCCTCGGCTTCTGCCGCATCAAAGAAGGCATCGACAAGGTTCACCACCCCCTGCGGGGCGGCGAGGGCCTGTTCACCATCGGTAAGCCCGGCGCGGATGGCGGCGGACCTTGCGGCTTCCTCCGTCCATCCTTCGAAAGCCACCTCAGGCAACAGGGCTTCCAGCCAGCGCCGGCGCAGGGTTTCGGAGGGGGCCTCGGTCATGGTCGATTCCTGTGCCTCAAGGGCTTGGCGAGTCGTTACCGGCCGTGATATAGGCCGCGCTTTCCGGGCTGTCAGGCCCATACTTACCCGTTTTCCGGGCGGCAGCCCGAACCTGAACCTGATGGAGAAGTCCTATAGTACAGATCGTTGTCCGCGATAATAACGTCGAGCAAGCCCTCCGCGCGCTCAAGAAGAAGATGCAGCGCGAAGGCCTGTTCCGGGAAATGAAAGCCCGTCAGCACTTCGAAAAGCCCTCCGAGAAAAAAGCCCGCCAACGCGCCGAAGCCGTGCGCCGGGCCCGCAAACTGGCCCGCAAGCGCGCCCAGCGCGAAGGCATCGTGTAAGCGTTTCGATCCACGACACATCAGAAAAGCCCCGTGAGGACCGCCTCCGGGGCTTTTTTCTTGTAGAGATGACGTGATTGCCGGTTGAACCGGCGCATCACATCCGCAAAGGCAGGGCATAATGCTCACGGACGCAAGATGACTCCCCGGCGCGCAGCCTGGTTCGCGCTGGGGATCATTTCCCTTGGCCTCGGCGCCCTCGGAATCGTCGTTCCGCTCCTGCCGACGACACCGTTCATCCTGCTGGCGGCGTTCGCCTTCTCACGCTCATCCGACCGCTGGCACGCCTGGCTGATCCATCACCGCACCTTCGGGCCGCTGATCGCCGACTGGCGCGCGCACGGCGCCATCAACCGGCGCACAAAAGTCGCCAGCTCCCTGGCCATGACCGCCGTTCTCGGCATCTCGCTGGCGCTATCCGTGCCCTGGCCGGTCTTTGCCGTGCAGCTTCTGGTGCTGGCGGGCGTTGCCACCTTCATCTGGTCGCGCCCGCTCCCGCCTTCGCAGAGCTGAGTACGACTATTCCTTCGCCGGTTTCGGCTTCAGCCCGATGGCGGATTTCATCATCGCGCCGATCTCGCCGATGCCGGCGCCGTGTACGGCCCCGGCGCGGTAAACCTTGGTCGACAGCCAGACGATCACCGCCGTGACGGCGGCCATCATGCCCATCTGCGTGAGGATTTCCCACATGGGCGGATCATGCGGAATGCGCAGGATCAGCAGGAACGGCGTGAACACCGGCACCCAGCTGGCAATATCAATCACCGGCGAGCCGGGGTCCTGGAAGGCGATGAAGATCGCGAACATCGGCAGCATCAGCAGGATCATCATCGGCGAGAGCAGCGTCTGCGCTTCCTGGATCGTGTCGCACAGCGAGCCCAGCGCCATGAAGATCGCGCCATAGAGCACATAGCCGAGCACGAAACTGATCAGTGCCGGGATGATCAGGCCGGGATCGGTCAGCGCCGCAAGGAACGGGCTCACAGTATCCGCCATTCCCGGCACCTGCGCTGCGAAAAAGGCTGAGCCAATGCCTGCAAACGCCGTCCATGACAGCATCATCGTCGAGGTCACCGCAAACACGGCGAGCAGCTTGCCCGCCAGCAGTTCCGGCAGTTTCACCGAGGTCAGCAGCGTGTCGAAAATCTTGTTGGAGCGTTCCTCGATCGTACCCATCAGAAGGTACTGGATGATCGAGAACACCATCAGCCACAGGAAATAGGCGAGCGCACCTGACACGATCGCCGGCGCGCGGTCGGCTATCGTGACTTCTGCGCCGCTCTCACCGGCATGCGTGCTGTTCAGCCGGAAGGCCGGCACCTTCACCGCCGCATCATCGGCCTGTTTCAGGAAATCTGTCTCCAGTCCGGCCGACATGAGCGCGTTGCGCCGGCTCATGTCGCGCATGGCGACTTCGGCGGTGCGCTGCAACGTGTCGACATTGACGTCATTGCTCCAGTACTCGAGCATGCTGCCGTCTTCCGACAGGATGAAAGCCGCAAACAGTCCCTTCTCTCCTGCCGGACCGGACACCGTGCGCTCACCCGCCAGCCACGGGCGCAGATCTTCCAGCGTGCGCGCGGGCGCAGGCACTTCAAAGAATTTCCGCCCTCCCCCAGCCGACTCAGCAATCTGCGCTTCCGCTTCGCTCAGCGGGATATTCATCTGCTTCGCGAGGGCAGCGGCCTCTTCAGCCGCATCACTTGCGCGGCGCTGGAACTCGCCTTCAATCGCCCGCGAGATCGCATCGGTCGGTGCGATCACCGCATAGTAGCGCACCGGCGAGGACGTGGCGGCGAACATGCCGAAACCGATGCCGAGGATCAGGAACAGCGGCACCGCCGCAAGGCTCAGCCAGAAGCCCCAGGCCTTCACATAGCCGAGGAAATCGCGCCGGAAGATCAGGTAGATATTGCGCATCACGCGGCCTCCCCGGCTTCGGCGGCGGTGGGCACATCCAGAGCGGCCGCCTCCGCCTCGCCGACCAGGTTGACGAACACATCGCGCAGGCGCGCTTCTTCCGGCTGGAAGCCGAGGATCGGCGCACCCGCCTCGAGGGCTGCCCGCAACGCATCCTGCGCGCCGCGCCCTCTCGGCAATTCCACTCGCCATGCCTCACCTGGCCCCTTGTCTGCCGCGCGGTGCGCAGAGAAACCCTTCGGCGCCAGCGCGGCGGCAAGGTCGAAGCCCGCAGATACCGAAACCCGCGCGCCCTGCCCGAGCGTCGCATAGGCCTCCTCCAGCGTGCCATCCAGAACCTTGCGCCCGCGCGCCAGCATCACGATCCGGTCGCACAACCGTTCTGCGTGCTCCATCACATGTGTCGAGAACAGGATCGTCGCGCCGCGCTCATGTTCGGCGCGGATCAGGTTTTCCAGCGTCTGCTGGTTCATCGGATCGAGGCCGGAGAACGGCTCGTCGAGAATGAGAAAGTCCGGGCGGTGCGCCAGCGTCGAGAGGATCTGCACCTTCTGCGCCATGCCCTTCGACAGTTTGGAAATCCGGGTCAGCCGGAACTTGCCGAGCCCGGTCGATTCCAGCAGCTCGTCAGCGCGCACGCGCGCATCGTTCGCGCTCATGCCCTTGAGGCGCGCAAAATAGGTGATCGTGTCGCGCGCGGTCATCTTCTTGTAGAGGCCGCGCTCCTCGGGAAGGAAGCCGACGCGTTTCAGCGCACGGATTTCGGGCTTTGCGCCGAACAGCGACACATCGCCCTCATCCGGCTCCATCACACCCAGCGCCATGCGCAGGCTGGTCGACTTGCCGGCCCCGTTCGGACCGAGAAAGCCGATAATCTGACCCGCAGGCACAGTGAAGCTGAGGGAATTGACTGCCGTGAAAGCGCCGAAACGCTTCGTTGCACCGGACATGACGAGTGGTGCATCGCCCATCGGCGGTCTCCTCAAACTGCTCACAATCGTTACTTTAGCGATTGTCGATAAAGTTCAAGGGGTATGCCGCCTGAGGGCTTAGAGACCGGTTAAATCCGGCCGGAAAGGCGTCAGAGAACGGCGCCGAACAGCCAGATCAGGCCCTGAACGATCAGCGCGAGCACGAACAGCACGACCACGGTAGCCATCCAGCGGCCGCCGAGGTTCATCAGCAGGCCCGCAGCCACGCCGACGATCGTCATCAGGCCGAGCGAAACTGCCCAGTTCAGGCCGATGGCGATGGCAAGCGTCGCATGGCCGACCATCAGGATGATGATCAGGCTGCCCCACACGCTGCCGGTGATGAAACCGTCCCAGGTGGCTTTCTGGTCGCGGATGTCCATCTCGCCGCGGTGATAGTCGTGCGTGGCCATGTTGCCCTCCGGAATCGTGTTCCCGCCTTCTAACCAAGGCGCCCTGCCCCATCAAGCGCGTCAAAGCGCCCCTGCAGCGTCAGTTCACGGCGCCGCCGGGCCTGCGTTTCGGCTTCTTCGGGGCGAACGGCGCCGGCAGCGGCAGGGCGGGCACGCCTTCGGCCTTCAGCGCCTCTCGCTCTTCCGGCGTCGTCTCGCCCCAGATCGGGCGGTCATCGGTCTCGCCATAATACATGGCGCGCGCCTCCTCTGCGAAATCCTCGCCGACATAGTCGAAATTCTCGGCGACATGCTCGCGGGCGCGTTTGGCAAACTCCTTCGCGAACGCCTCCGCATCCGGCTCTGCCACCTTGCGCTCGGAAGTACGCACCGCCGGCGCCATGATCTGCTTGGACACACTGCGCCCGTCGCACTCGGGACACGCGACAAGCCTGCGCCTTGCCTGCGTGTCGTAGGCCTCCGAGGACGCAAACCAGGCCTCGAACGCATGCTCGCAGTCGCCGCAAATGAGCGCGTACCGGATCATCGCCCCGCGCGCCTCACGCCCCGGCGAGCAGCGGGTCGAGCTTGCCTTCCCGCTCCAGCGCCATCATGTCGTCGCAGCCGCCGATATGCGTCTCGCCGATGAAGATCTGCGGAAAGGTCCGGCCGCCCTTCGAGCGCTGGATCATCTCCTCGCGCCTGGCAGCGTCCATGCCGGCATCAATCTCGTCGAACTCGACGCCCTTGCTCTTCAGCAGCGACACCGCGCGCGTGCAGTAGGGGCAGAACATCCGCGTATAGATCGTAACCTTCGTCATCGGCCTTATCACCTGTACCTGCGCGCATGTTGCGCCCGTGACATTTATTATATGGTAATGTCGGTTTCCCGGACAACGCGCGCCAGCACCAGGACGTCAACCTGCCGCGCCCCTGCCCGTTTCAGGGCACGGGTACAGGCCGACAGCGTTGCCCCGGTCGTCAGCACATCATCCACCAGCAGCACATGCGCGCCGGCAATCCGCCCTTCCCGGCCCTTGCGCACCTTGAAAGCCCCGGTCACGTTCCGCCGCCGCGCCCGGCGCGCGAGGCCCGCCTGGCTTGGCGTACGCCGCGTGCGCACCAGCGCGTCCACCAGCACCGGCTTGCCGGACGCCTTCGCCACAGCCTGCGCCAGCCAGCCCGACTGGTTGAACCCCCGCATCACGAGGCGCGTATAGTGCAGCGGCACCGGCACGATCAGCTCTGCCGTATCGATCAGCGGCCCGCCCACCTGTCCCATCCATCCTGCAAAGGTCGCCAGCCCGTCGCGCCGCCCGGAGCGTTTCAGATCCAGCACCGGCCGCCGCGAAACATCATCATAGACCAGCGCCGCGCGCGCCCGGTCCCATCTCGGCGGCCGCGCCAGACAGGCCACGCACCAGGTCTCGTCGCCGGTCCGGTAATCGAGCGGTATGCCGCAGCGGTCGCACAGCGGATCGGAGATGAAGCGCAGCTGCGCGAACTCCGCCGGCGACAGCGGCCCCCGTCCAGTGCCCCGCTCCCCGCTCACCAGCGAGCGCGGCGGCCAGATAAAATCCGACACGCCGCGGAAAAACGCCTTGGCCCCGGCCCCGCCACTGGGCATATCCCCGGTCATGAAGGCGCCTCCCCCAGCCCCGCCCGCGATCTTCGACAGCGCCCGCCTCGCCGCGCGCCGCCAGCGGATCGCTGCAACCTTTGCAGACTATGACTTCCTGCGCCAGCGCGTCATCGATGACCTGGAAAGCCGCCTCGCGGATACGCCCCGCACGTTCGGGCGCGGCCTCGAGCTGGGCGCCGCCGGCGGGGAGCTCTCCGCCCGCCTGCTCGCCAGCGGCAAGGCGGCGGCCATGATTGCCGCCGACACGGCACCGGCCTTCGCTGATCTCGCAAAAGCCCGCGGCCTCGAAACAGCCGAAGCAGACGCCGAGCGCCTCGCCTTCCCGGACGCGAGTTTCGATCTCGTCCTGGCACCGCTGACGCTGCACTGGATCAACGACCTGCCGGGCACCCTCGTCCGTATACGCAATATCCTGAAACCGGACGGCCTGTTCCTCGGCGCGCTCTTCGCCGCAGGCACGCTTTCCGAACTGCGCGAGGTTCTCACCGAAGCCGAAACCGAGCTGACCGGCGGCCTCGCCCCGCGCCTCTCGCCGCTGCCGGGCCTGCGCGACATGGCGGCCCTCCTGCAGCGCGCCGGGTTCGCCCTTCCCGTGGCCGACCGCGACACCGTCACCGTGCGCTACCGCGATCCCTTCCGCCTGCTGACGGATCTCAAGGGCATGGGCGAGCGCGCCGCCTTCGCGTCCGGCGCGGCCCGTCCGCTGCCCCGCCGCGTCCTCGCCCGCGCGCTTGAGCTCTACGCGCAGCGCCATGGCGATCCGGACGGGCGCGTGCGCGCCACGTTCGAGATCGTGCATGTTTCAGGGTGGTCACCCGGCCCCGGCCAGCCGCAGCCGCTGAAACCGGGAAGCGGCAAGGTCAGCCTTGCCCGCGCGATCCGGGAGTCGCGGCCGGAATCCGATCCGCCGTCCGATTAGAAAAATTGTCCTGGACCGAAATCAGCCGGCTCCGGCGATTTCCGTTTCGAGCTTGTCATAGGTCGATCTGTTGGCCTCGGAGACCTGGGTCATCCCGCCAATCGCCGCGACCACCATCAGCGCACAGATCAGGCCGTACTCGACAGCCGTCGCGCCGCGGTCATCCGCAAGCCACTCACTGAAAATCCGGCGCAGTGCCATTGTTTCTGTCCATCTCGGCCTGTTTCCCGAGCCAGTCGAACAGAGGGATATCTGCCGGTGGTGCGGGATAGGTCTTCAGCCTGTCCTTCTCAACCCACGCTATGGCTTGGCCTTCGCGCGGCCTGATATCTCCAGACCAGCTTTCGCACCCGTATAATGGCATCAGCAGGTGAAAGGCGGGGTAAGCAAAACTCGCAAATGTCAGCGGTTTCAGATCGATTTCATTAACCTCGATCGATAACTCTTCCCTCAGTTCACGGACGAGCGCGGCTTCGGGTGTTTCGCCGGCCTCCAGCTTGCCGCCCGGGAACTCCCACAGGCCTGCAAGCTGCTTGCCGGGCGGCCTCTGTGCCAGAAGGATGCGGCCCTCGCGGTCGAAAAGCGCCGCCGCGACAACCAGCAGAACCGGCCCGCTCATGTCCGGTAGGCGCCGTTGATATCGACATATCCATGCGTCAGGTCGCAGGTCCACACCGTCGCGGCATGCGCGCCGACGCCGAGGTTCACCCGGATCGTGAACTCGCGCTGCGCAAATACGCCGCTTGCCGCCGCCTCGTCATAATCGGGCGCCCGCGCGCCATCCTTCGCCACCTGCACATCATCGAACCAGATCGACAGCGCCTCGATATCCACCGGCTCCAGCGATTTGCCGACCGCCATCACGATCCGCCCCCAGTTGGCATCGCCCGCCGCCATCGCCGTCTTGATCAAGGGCGAGTTGGCGATATGGCCGGCCACGATCTTGGCGGACGAAACCGAAACTGCACCCTCGACGCGGATGGTCGCAATCTTGCTCGCCCCTTCCCCGTCCTTCACCACCTGCATGGCCAGGTCGAGGCAGACCGCCTTCAGCGCAGCGGCAAAGTCCGCAAAGCGCGGGTCAGACCGCGTGGCAATCTCCGCGCCGCCGGCCGCGCCGGTTGCGAACACCATCAGCGTGTCGGAGGTCGACGTGTCGCCATCGACCGTGATGCAGTTGAACGTCTCGTCCGTAACCTCCGCCAGCACTTCCTGAAGGAGTTCTGCGTCAACGGCGGCATCCGTGAAGACATAGGACAACATCGTCGCCATGTTCGGCGCGATCATGCCGGAGCCCTTGGCGATGCCGGCGAAGTTCACTGTCTCGGCGCCGATCTGCACGGTCAGGCCCGCGCCCTTCGGATAGGTATCCGTCGTCATGAAGGCGCGCGCCGCCTTCTCCCAGTCCGGCGCTTCGAGCTTCGCGGCAAGGTCCGGCACGAAAGCGCCAACAAAGTTCGGGTCACTCAGCGGTTCGCCGATCACGCCTGTCGCGGCAAGGAAACATTCTTCCTTCCGTACACCGAGCGTTTCCGTCAGCGCCTTCAGCGTCGCCTCGTTCTTCAGCGCGCCCTTCGGCCCGGTGAAGGCGTTGGAGTTTCCGGAATTCGCCACCAGTGCCCTTGCCCGGCCCTTGCCGGCCGCCAGCGCCTCGCGGCACCAGCGCACATCCGCAGACGCCGTCAGCGAGCGCGTGAACACGCCGGCCCCGCTTGTGCCCTCGTCGAACACGAACAGGAACACATCATCGCGCACCACGCCCCGGCGCGCGTAGAAGCCGCGGCTGCCCGTGGCGGCGCGCACGCCGCGCACCTCCGGCAGCGTGGGGAAAGCCGCGGGCGCGAAGGGCGAAGGGGTCAGGTTCAAAGATCGTCTCCAGGGTCGGGGGTCGCAGGTGCGGGATCCGTCGAGGGCACATAGCGCTCGCCGCCGCCTTGCTCAATCGTTGCCTCCGTGCGCAGCCGCCGCAGGATCCGGCTCACTTCGTTGAGCGTGAGGAATGTCGCGATCTCCGGCCGCATCTCCTCGCGCGTCTTGGGCGGCTCGGTCCGGCGGTCCTTCACTTTCAGGATATGCCAGCCCTGATCGGTCTGGAACGGCGGCGACACCTCGCCTGCCGGCGTGTTGGCGATCACCACCGGGAACGGCTCGGCAAGATCGTTCGGCGACAGCCAGCCCATGTCGCCATTCTCCATCCGCGTGCGGGTATCGATGGAATTGTTGAACACCAGGCTCTCGAAGCTCGCCCCGCCCTCGATCTGCGCGTACAGCGCCCGGGCCGTCTCTTCCGTCTCGGTCAGGATATGCGCCACCCTCACCCGGTCATTGGCCTGCTGCAGGCGCACCTGTTCGCCATACATCCGGTTGATCGCCTCTTCGGTCACCTTCACCGACACCAGGCTCTCCACCAGCAGGTTGCCGAGGATGCGCTCGCGCGCCATTTCCAGCCGCCGCCTGCCCATCGGATCGCGGTCGAGCCCCAGCTTCTCCGCCTCCTGCGCCATAAGTTTCTGGTCGATCAGCTGGTCCAGTACCAGCGTATAGGCATCGTCCTGCGGGCCGAAATCCGTCCCGGCGCTGATCAGCCCGCGGGCGACCGCTTCCAGCTCCACATCCTCCACGAAAACCGGCTCGCCATTGACCATGGCCGCGACGGTTTGTTCCACCTCGGCCCGGTCCGCCGGGCGCAGCACATTCTCCCCGCAGCTGGCCAGGGGCAGGCAAAGCACGGCCAGGAGCGCAATATGTCCGTGAAGAATCAAAGGTCTGGCGCGCATGGCGGCTCCCCTTCCTTCTGTGGGCGCCGCATTGACACCCTTCGGCGGCGTTCTTAAGTCTGCCCCGCGTGCTGGTCGAGTGGTTTCAGCCAGGCAAAGCGCGGTGGGATAGCGGCTAAATTTCCTGTAAGCTCCGGCTGAAGGACTTGTCCCGTAGTCTCATTCAAACTGGTTGGTGCTGCTTCTTATGCTGTCTGTTGCCCGTAAGCTTTTCGGAACTGTAAACGACCGTAAACTGAGACCGCTCCGCGCCCGCGTTAACCGGATCAACGCGCTCGAGCCGATCATGGAGGCCCTCTCCGACCAGTCGCTGAGGGGCAAGACCGCCGAATTCCGCAAGCGCCTCGCCGATGGCGCTACCCTCGACAGCCTGCTGGAAGAGGCCTTTGCCGTCGTCCGCGAAGCCGCCAAGCGCGTCAACAACATGCGCCACTTCGATGTCCAGCTGATGGGCGGCATGGTGCTGCACTCTGGCGCCATCGCCGAGATGCGCACCGGTGAGGGCAAGACCCTCGTCGCCACCCTCGCCGCCTATCTCAACGCCCTCGAGGGCAAGGGCGTGCACGTCATCACCGTCAACGACTATCTCGCCCGCCGCGACGCCGAATGGATGGGCCGCATCTACGGCGCCCTCGGCATGACCACCGGCGTCATCGTCCACGGCGTATCCGACGAGGAACGCCGCGCCGGCTATGCCGCCGACATCACCTACGGCACGAACAACGAGTTCGGCTTCGACTATCTGCGCGACAACATGAAGTATTCGCTGGACCAGATGGCCCAGCGCGGCCACCACTTCGCCATCGTTGACGAAGTCGACTCGATCCTGATCGACGAAGCGCGCACGCCGCTGATCATCTCCGGCCCGACCGACGACCGCTCCGACCTCTACATCAAGATCGACAGCCTGATCCCGCGCCTCTCGCCGGAGGATTTCGAACTCGACGAGAAGCAGCGCTCGGTCGTCTTCACCGAGACCGGCACCGAGAAAATGGAAGGCTGGCTGGCCGAGATGGGCGTGCTCGAAGGCTCGCTCTGGGAGCCCGGCAACATCTCCCTCGTCCACCATTCAAACCAGGCCCTGCGCGCCCACAAGCTCTACGCCCGCGACAAGGACTATATCGTCAAGGACAGCCAGGTGATGCTCATCGACGAGTTCACCGGCCGGATGATGGAAGGCCGCCGCCTCTCCGAAGGCCTGCACCAGGCTATCGAGGCCAAGGAACGCGTCGACATCAAGCCCGAGAACGTCACGCTCGCCTCGATCACCTTCCAGAACTATTTCCGCCTCTACAAGAAGCTCGCCGGCATGACCGGCACCGCGCTCACCGAGGCCGACGAATTCGCCGACATCTACAAGCTCTCGGTCATCGACCTGCCGACCAACAAGCCGGTCCAGCGCAAGGATGATGACGACGTCGTCTACCGCACCGCCAAGGCGAAATATGCCGAGATCGTGAAAGAGGTGAAGGAAGCCCATGCCAAGGGCCAGCCGATCCTCCTCGGCACCGCCTCGATCGAGAAATCCGAACTCCTGTCGAACCTGCTCACCGCACAGCGCATCCCGCACCGCGTGCTCAACGCGCGCCATCACGAGCAGGAAGCCTTCATCGTCGCCAGCGCCGGCGTGCCTGGCGCCGTAACCGTCGCCACAAACATGGCCGGTCGCGGCACAGACATCCAGCTCGGCGGCAATCTCGACATGCGCCTCGCCCAGGAGCGTGCGGAGAAGGAAAAGGCCCTCGGCCGCGCCCTCTCGGACGGCGAAGTCTCCCTGCTCGCCGCGCAGATCAAGGCCGATATCGAAGTCAAGAAGAAGCAGGCGCTGGACGCCGGCGGCCTCTATGTTCTGGGTACGGAGCGTCACGAATCCCGCCGCATTGACAACCAGCTGCGCGGACGCACCGGGCGCCAGGGCGATCCCGGCAAGTCGAAATTCTACATCTCGATCGAAGACGACCTGATGCGCATCTTCGCGGCCGACCGTATGGACGCCGTGATGCGCCGCCTCGGCATCAAGGAAGATGAGGGCATCACCCATCCCTGGATGAACAAGGCGATGGAAACCTCGCAGAAGAAGATCGAGGAACGCAATTTCGAGATCCGCAAGAACGTCCTCAAGTATGACGACGTCATCAACGACCAGCGCAAGGCGATCTTCGAACAGCGTCTCGAATTCCTGCGCTCGGATGATGTCTCCGACACGATCACGGAAATGCGTGATATCGTCATCGACACCATCGTCTCGCGCGCCATGCCGGAAAAGGCGTATGCGGAGCAATGGGACCTTGACGGCCTGATCGAAGCGCTGCGCACGGATCTCGCCATTGATCTGCCGGTCCGCACCTGGGCCGCCGAGGAAGGCGTTGCCAACGAAGAGATCGCACAGCGTATTCGTGACGCGGTGAATGCGCAGTATGATAATCTCACCCGGCTTGTGGGCGACCAGCAGATCCGCCGCATCGAGAAGCAGATTCTCCTGCAGGTGCTGGACCTGCGCTGGCGGGAACACCTGCAGCAGATCGACCAGCTGCGCTCGGTCATCCACTTGCGCTCCTATGGCCAGCGCGACCCGCTGAACGAGTTCAAGCGCGAAGCCTTCAACCTGTTCGACACGCTGCTCAGCGAGCTGCGCGCCACGGTCACGCGCTCGCTACTGCACATCCGTGTGCAGAGCAATCCGCAGGAGCCCGCCCCGCGCCCGGTTGCCGCCCCGGCCCCGCCGCCGCGCCCGCCGGTCATGCACGAAACCAAGCTCGATCCCGACACGGGCGTCAACGAGATGAACCCGTCCGAGGCCCCGGTCCGGATCCCGCAGGCCGAAGACGACTGGTCCAACACGCCCCGCAACTCGCCCTGCCCCTGCGGCTCGGGCAAGAAATACAAATACTGCCACGGCGCCATCGTTCCCCAGAAAGCCTGACCGCTCCCGGACGCACCTCATCCTCCCCCGTTCACGGGGGAGGTGCCCCGAAGGGGCGGAGGGGGAAGCCCCGAAATGCTGGATAAGAAACCCCCAACGCAACACTTCGCCCCCCTCCCGCCCCCACCCCCTGTCATCCCGGCGAAAGCCGGGACCCGGAAAGCCCAGCAGGAACAACGCTCAAGCGGGCTCCCAGCTTCCACCGCCCCACCAAACCAAAGAATTCCACAGCTTCCCAATCCGGT
>NZ_JBKBXB010000043.1:0-26724 GCF_046313975.1 Hyphomonas sp.
TAGGAGAGGAAGCGGCGGCGATACTCTTCCGGCTGGCCGGCTTCGCGCCAGGCGGCGCGGGCGGCACGGCTCGGCTGGTTGAGCGCGGTAAAGGCGCCTGCGCCCGCTGCGGCGAGCACGACCCCTCCCCCGATCAGTTTCAGGACACCGCGGCGGCTGGGCATGGCTGGCTCCGTTGGTTTGATATCAAACCTTTTAGTTCGATATCGAACTATCGTCAATCCGGCCGGCGCTGATTTCCTTTCCGGGTGAGGTGGACCCGCGGGGCGGAGCGCTCTAATCAGGGGGCAGCGAACAAGGAGCCTGCCCGATGAAGACCCGCGCCGCCGTTGCGTTTGAAGCGAAGAAGCCGCTCGAGATTGTCGAGGTGGACCTTGAGGGGCCGAAGGCGGGCGAAGTGTTGGTGGAAATCATGGCCACCGGCATTTGCCATACGGATGCCTATACGCTGGACGGGCTCGACTCGGAGGGCATCTTCCCCTCGATCCTCGGGCATGAGGGTGCGGGCATCGTGCGCGAAGTGGGCGCGGGCGTGACCAGCGTGAAACCGGGAGACCATGTGATCCCGCTCTACACGCCGGAATGCCGCCAGTGCAAAAGCTGCCTATCGGGCAAGACGAACCTGTGCACGGCGATCCGCGCGACGCAAGGAAAAGGGCTGATGCCGGACGGGACGAGCCGGTTCAGCTACAAGGGTAAGCCGATCTTCCACTATATGGGCTGTTCGACCTTTTCGAACTTTACCGTGCTGCCGGAAATCGCGGTGGCGAAAATCCGCGAGGACGCGCCTTTCGACAAGGCCTGCTATGTCGGCTGCGGCGTGACGACGGGCGTCGGCGCGGTGGTGAACACGGCGAAGGTGCAGGTGGGCGAGAATGTGGTCGTGTTCGGGCTCGGCGGGATTGGCCTCAACGTGATCCAGGGCGCGAAGATGGCGGGGGCGGACATGATTGTCGGCGTCGATATCAATCCGTCCAAGGAGGAATGGGGCCGGCGTTTCGGCATGACGCATTTCGTCAATCCGAAAGAGGTGAAGGATGTGGTCGCGCATATCGTGGAGCTGACAGGCGGCGGGGCGGACTATTCGTTTGACTGCACAGGCAATACGACCGTGATGCGGCAGGCATTGGAATGCTGCCATCGCGGATGGGGCACGAGCGTAATCATCGGCGTGGCGGAAGCGGGCAAGGAAATCAGTACACGACCTTTTCAGCTGGTGACCGGGCGCAACTGGCGCGGTACGGCCTTTGGCGGCGCGAAAGGGCGCACGGATGTGCCGAAAATCGTCGACTGGTACATGAACGGCAAGATCGAGATCGACCCGATGATCACGCATGTGTTGACGCTCGACAAGATCAACGACGCGTTTGACCTGATGCATGAGGGCAAATCGATCAGAAGCGTCGTTGTCTACTGATCCAATTCAATAGCTAGAGAGGAAACACAAATGTTCAGTCACGTTATGGTCGGGTCGAATGATATTGACCGGTCGAAGAAATTTTATGATGCGCTGTTTGGCGCGCTTGGCGGGAAGCCCGGGATTACCGATCCGAAGGGGCGGCTGATTTACCTGCACAAGGGCGGCATATTCCTCGTGTCGAAGCCGATTGACGGGCTGGAAGCCTGCCATGCGAATGGCGGCACAATCGGCTTTGCGGCCGACTCGACCGAGCAGGCAGACGCCTGGCACAAGGCGGGCGTTGCGGCAGGCGGCACGGCGATTGAAGACCCGCCGGGCTGGCGCGAAGGCGGCGGCACGCGCCTCTATCTCGCCTACCTGCGCGACCCGGACGGCAACAAGATCTGTACGATGCTGCGCGGCTGATCCGTACAGGGAGTATCCGGCATGGCCTACCCACCGCAGGATACTCCCGACCTGTCTCGCATCGGCTCGCCCGCGATCCGCTGGATTGCGGAGCGGGCCGTGGAGGGCGGCAATGAGGTGGTCTCGCTGGCCGAGTGGACGAAGGCGCTGGTCGTGCACATGCGCACCGGCCTGACGCCGGAGCTGAAGGCCGAAGTAGAGGCGCGGTATCCGCAGCTGAATTACTACATCGAGCCCGGATCGCCGCACAATGAGCCGGACGAGGGCTATCTGGAGGACGGGTTTGCGATTTCGTTTCCTCGCCCTCGGATGGCGCCAGATAATCAGGACTGAAAAATGACCCTCACCCCCGTCTCCAGCTGGAAATCATTCGGCGGCACACTGTCCGTGCACGATCATGACTCGGTCCTGCTCGGCTGCAGGATGCGCTTTGCCGTCTATACGCCGCCGCAGGCGAAGGACGGGCCGGTGCCGGTGGTGTGGTATCTGTCGGGGCTGACCTGCACCTGGGCGAACATGATGGAAAAATCCGGCGTGCAGGAACATGCGGCGCGCCATGGGCTGATGATCATCGCGCCGGACACGAGCCCGCGCGGGCCGGATGTGCCGGATGATGAGGCGTATGATCTGGGGCAAGGCGCGGGATTCTATCTGACGGCCACGCAGGCGCCGTGGGACAAGCACTACAAGATGGATCAATACATCACCGATGAACTGCCCGGCATCATCGCTGCGAACTTCCCGGCGGATATGGGCCGGCAAGGCATTTTCGGGCATTCGATGGGCGGGCACGGCGCGATCACGCTGCACCTCAAACATGCCGAGACGTACATATCATGCTCAGCCTTCTCGCCGATCACCTCCCCTGCCCGCGTGCCGTGGGGCGAGAAGGCGTTCACCGCCTATCTGGGGCCGCTCTCGGTGGCCTGGGAACAGTATGACGCAACCGAACTGGTGAAGGAGCGCCAGACGAAGGCGAACATTCTCGTCGATACCGGCACGGCGGACAGCTTTCTCGAAACGCAGCTGAGGCCCGAGATTTTCATCAGGGCCTGCGAGAAGAATGGCCAGCGCCTCGACTACCGGATGCGCGAGGGATATGGCCACGATTATTACTTCATCGCCACCTTCATGGACGAACACATCGCCCATCATGCGAAGGCGCTGAAGGGCTAGACCGCTTTCGCGTGGCGCTGGGCCGGGGCGGCGGGGGTGCGCGCGTCGAAGCATTGGGCCACGGTGCGCAGGAAGAGGCGGGCGGCATCGGGCACGCGGATGCGGGTGCCGGTGACCTCGCAGAGGCCGGCGGCGGCGAGCGTGGCGGCGCGGCGGAGCGCATCGTCAAGGCTTCCCGGGGCTGCGCCCATCTCGCGGCAGACTTCTGCGACATCGACACTGAGCCAGCACATCAGCTGCTCGATGGCGCGGGCGCGAAGACGGTCGTCCGGTGTGAGGCGCACGCCGCGCTCGACCGGCAGGCGGCCAGCATCGACGGCGTCGTTCCAGGCGCGGCGGTCTTTCAGGTTCTGAGCATAGCCTTCGCGGAATTGCGAGATGGAGGTGGCGCCGATGCCGATGAGGGTTTCGTGCGGATCGTCCGTGTACCCCTGAAAATTGCGGCGCAGGCGCCCTTCCCAGTAGGCCAGCGTAAGGGCGTCATCCCCGCGCGCGTAGTGGTCAAGACCGATGGCGAGATAGCCGGCACGGCGGAACTCGTCTGCGGCGGCCTCGGCCTGTTCGAGGCGCAGGGTAAGGTCTGGCAGCGCGGCCTCGTCGATGGCCTTCTGGTGTTTCGCAAACCACGGCACATGCGCATAGCCGAACATGGAGACGCGCGAGGCGCCCTGCGCGACGGCAAATCTGGCGGCGTCTACCACATCCTGCGTCGTCTGGTACGGCAGGCCGTACATCAGGTCCATGTTGATCTGGCGGATGCCGCTGGCGCGCAGGTCTGCGGTGAGGCGGTCGATCATTTCCGGCGGCTGCATACGGTTGACGGCAAGCTGCACATCCGGCGCCAACGTCTGCACGCCGAGGCTCGCGCGCGTGACGCTGGCGGCAGCGAGCGCTTCGACCTGGCCGTCATGCATAGTGCGCGGATCAAGCTCGACGGCGATTTCGGCGCCGGGATTGATGCCGAAGTTTTCGCGCAGGGCGGCGATGAGCGCGGCAAAGTCATCCGTTCTGAGCGCGTTGGGAGAGCCGCCGCCGAAATGCAGGTGGCCGATGCCGCCTGCGCCTTCCAGCGCGCGCGCCCAGAGGCCGGTCTCGGCGATCAGACGGCGGACATATTCGCCGACGCGGCGGTAACCATTCGGAACACTGGTGGCGCAGCCGCAATACCAGCAGAGCGTCTCGCAGAACGGCACATGGACATAGGCGGAGATCGCCTCGCCGCGCGGGGCGGCGGCGGCCCAAGCCTGCGCGTCTGCAGCGCCGGTCTCGGTCGTGAAATCCGCAGCCGTCGGATAGCTCGTGTAGCGCGGCACGGCTTTCGCCGCGAAGGGGATCCAGGCGTCTTTCATGGCGCGCAGGCTAGCAGCAGGGGGGCGGCGTTTACCTTCGTAGATTCCCGTAGCTGACGTGGCGGGTGGCGGGCAGGCGGAAAACGTGTCAATGGGCGGCTTTGACGCCCCTGAAAGCCCGAAATGACCCTGCCCGATACCCTGCCCGCTGCTCTCGCCGGTGCCCTTTCCGCACGCGGATATACGAACCTGACACAAGTTCAGTCTGCCGTGATCAATCCGGAATTCGACGGACGCGACCTGCTCGTCTCCGCGCAGACCGGTTCCGGCAAGACAGTGGCGTTTGGCCTGGCGATGGCGGGCGAGTTGCTGGCAGGCGAGGACACGCTCGGGCCGGCCGCCGAACCGCTGGCGCTGATCGTGGCGCCGACGCGCGAACTGGCGCTGCAGGTGGCGCGTGAGCTTGGCTGGCTGTACGGCATCGCGGGCGCGCGCCTAGCGACCTGTGTGGGCGGCATGGACATGCGCGACGAGCGCCGGGCGCTGGAGCGCGGGGCGCATATCGTGATCGGCACGCCGGGCCGCCTTGGTGACCATATCCGGCGCGGCTCTCTGGACACCTCGATGGTGCGCGCGGTGGTGCTCGACGAGGCTGACGAGATGCTCGACATGGGCTTCCGCGAGGAGCTGGAGCTGATCCTCGAGGATACGCCGGAGACACGCCGTACACTGATGTTCTCGGCGACCGTGCCGAAAGGCATCGCGGCGCTCGCCGGGCGCTACCAGAAGAATGCGCTGCGCGTGACGACCGAGGCCGAGCGCAGCCAGCATGTGGACATTGAATACCGCGCCCTGCTCGTTGCGCCGGGCGATGAAGAGAATGCCATCGTCAATATCGTACGCCATTCGGAGTCCGAGAGCGTGCTGGTCTTCTGCTCGACCCGCGCGGCGGTGAACAAGCTGATGAGCCGGATGGGGAATCGCGGTTTCCCCGTAGTCGCGCTTTCCGGAGAGCTCAGCCAGAAGGAACGCTCGAATGCGCTGCAGGCGCTGCGCGATGGGCGCGCGCGCGTGTGTATCGCCACAGATGTCGCCGCTCGCGGGCTGGACCTGAAAAACCTCGGCCTCGTGATCCATGCGGACCTGCCGCGCGATCCGGCAACGCTGCTGCACCGTTCGGGACGCACGGGCCGGGCCGGGCGCAAGGGCGTGTGCGCGATGCTTGTGGCGCCTAAAGCGCGCCGCCGCGTGGAACGCCTGCTGCAGGATGCGAAGATCACCGCGAGTTGGGGCAAGCCGCCGTCTGCAGACGACATTGCGCGGCAGGATGATGCGCGCCTGCTGGCGGATACGGCGTTGGCTGAGCCTTCGACGGAAGCAGAAGCGGCGCTCGCCGCCGAACTGCTGGCGCGCCACGGCGCAGAGGCCGTTGCTGCCGCTTTCATCCGTGCACGGCGCGCGGGACAATCCGCGCCGGAAGACCTGCGCGATGTGGAAGACCGCCCCGCCCGCCGCGAGCGCCCCGAGCGCGGCGAGTATGAGCGGCCTGAACGCGCCCCGCGCGACGACCGCCCGCCGCGCGAGAAACGTCCGCGTACGGAACGGTCGGATATTCAGGGCGCGGTATGGATTGCCCTCAATGTCGGGCGCAAGAAGAATGCCGATCCGAAATGGCTGCTGCCGATGCTGTGCAAGGCGGGCGGGATTTCGCGCGATGATATCGGCCAGATCCGCATCAATTCCGGCAACACGCATGTCGAGCTGACCGCTGAGGGTGCGCGCCGCCTGTTCGAGAAAACCGGGGAGACCGGACGGCTGGAAGGCAGCCTTTCGGCGTTCCCGCTGGAGGGCATTCCGGAGCCGGAGCATCATGCGGCCCCAACCCGCAGCGAGCCGCGCCGGGAAGCGCGCGAGGAAAGGCCCCGTCCGGCCTTCCGCAAGGAGCGCCCACCCCGCGAAGCCCCGCGCGAGGACAGCCCGCCCCGGCGCGAATTTTCCGCCTCCGACTATGTCGAGGATGACCGCAAGCCGCGCCCCAAGGGTGGGAAGAAGGGCCCCAAACCGGCCTCCGGCGGAGCGCGCGGCAAGACGGCGTACAAGCCGGGGACAGGCTTCCGCAAGGGGCCTGGACCGGGCGGAAAACCGGGCAAAAAGCCGGGCGGCGGCAAGCCCCCGGGAAAGCGCGTCTGAGACGGGTTGAAGCTGGCTCAAACACTGTCAGTAACTGACTGATTTCACTCGGATATTCCGGGCGCTTTCGGCACTGCAAAATACATGGCCGCAGCGTTCCCTCGGGCGCGGAAATCTCCTATATTTCCGGAGCATTTCGAGAATCATCCGAGAAAGAATTTCCAATGGCCGATGACAGCAATCAGGCGGCGCCCGGACAGGGCGGCGAGGGCGAGTATGGCGCAGGCTCGATCAAGGTCCTGAAGGGACTCGACGCCGTGCGCAAACGCCCCGGCATGTATATCGGCGACACCGATGATGGCTCCGGCCTGCACCACATGATCTACGAGGTGGTGGACAATGCCATCGACGAAGCGCTGGCCGGCCATGCGGACCGTGTGACGGTTACTCTGTATCCGGACGGTTCGGCAGAGATCACCGATAACGGGCGCGGCATTCCGGTCGGCCTGCACCCGACCGAGGGTGTTTCGGCGGCGGAAGTGATCATGACGCAGCTGCACGCAGGCGGGAAGTTCGACTCCAATTCCTACAAGGTGTCTGGCGGCCTGCATGGCGTTGGGGTCTCGGTGGTGAACGCGCTGTCCGACTGGCTGGACCTGACGATCCACCGCGAAGGGTTCGAGCATTATGTGCGCTTCGTGGATGGCGGGCGTGTCGAGGCGCCGCTGGTGAAGCGCGGGCCCTCTCCCAAACGCGAGAATGGCAAGGTGTTCACCGGCACGGCTGTGCGTTTCCTGGCGAGCCCGAAGACGTTCACGAAGACCGATTATGACCGCAAGACGCTGGAACACCGTCTGCGCGAACTCGCCTTCCTCAACAGCGGCGTGAAGATCATCTTCCGCGACGAGCGCGATGCGGAGCCATACGAGATCGTGCTGCAGTATGAAGGCGGCGTGAAGGCGTTCGTGCAGCATATCGACAAGCAGAAGCATTCGCTGATCGGCGAGCCGGTCTATGTGATCGGTGAGAAGGACGGCATCACGGTCGAGGCGGCGCTGGAATGGACCGACAGCTATCACGAGTCCGTGCTGTGCTTCACCAACAATATCCCGCAGCGCGATGGCGGCACGCACCTTGCGGGCTTTCGCGGCGCGCTGACGCGGATCATCAACAAGTATGCCAACGAGACGGGCGCGGCGAAGAAGTCGAAGGTCGAGATTTCGGGCGATGATGCGCGCGAGGGGCTGACCTGCGTGCTCTCAGTGAAAGTGCCGGACCCGAAGTTCAGCTCACAGACGAAAGACAAGCTCGTCTCCTCCGAGGTGCGCCCGGTGGTCGAGAGCCTGATGAACGAGAAGCTCGGCGAATGGTTCGAGGAGAACCCGAAAAAAGCTGCCATGATCATGGACAAGATCGTCGAGGCGGCGGCGGCGCGCGAAGCGGCCCGCAAGGCGCGCGAGCTGACGCGGCGCAAGTCGGCGCTCGACATCACCTCCCTGCCCGGCAAGCTGGCCGACTGCCAGGAGAAGGACCCGGCGAAATCCGAACTCTTCATCGTCGAGGGCGACTCGGCCGGCGGCTCCGCGAAACAGGGCCGCAGCCGCGACAACCAGGCAATCCTTCCGCTGCGCGGCAAGATCCTGAACGTGGAGCGCGCGCGTTTCGACAAGATGCTGTCTTCCGATCAGGTCGGTACACTGATCATGGCGCTGGGCGCCGGGATCGGGCGCGACGAGTTCGACATCAACAAGCTGCGCTATCACAAGATCATCATCATGACCGATGCTGACGTCGACGGCGCGCACATCCGGACGCTGCTGCTCACGTTCTTCTATCGTCAGATGCCGGAGATTATCGAACGCGGCTATCTCTACATCGCGCAGCCGCCGCTCTACAAAGTGACGCGCGGAAAATCCGAACGCTATGTGAAGGACGACGCGGAGCTGGATGCCTACCTGATCGAGGAAGGCACGAGCGGCGAGACGCTGATCCTTGGCGATGGCACGCAGATCGCGGGCGAAGACCTGCGCGAGCGGGTGCGGCAGGCGGCGAATTTCCGGGCGAGCCTGAGACGTCTTGCGCTGCGCGCGCCGGCGGACCTGATCGAGGCAGCCGCGCTGGCCGGCGCGCTGGCGGCGGGTGCCGGCGAGGCCGAAGCCCAAGCGACGGCAGAGCGGATGAACCGCGTGGCCGAGGAAGGCGAGGACACCTGGCTCGGCCGGTTCGTTGAAGGCGCGCTGGTGCTGCAACGCACAGTGCGCGGCGTGGACGAGACCGCCGCCCTGCCCCCGGCCCTGATCGCGAGCCAGGACGCCATCCGCCTTGCGGAGCGCGCGGCGGGCGTGAAGGACATCTACGGCGCCCCGGCCATCCTGCGGCATGAGAAGGGCGGCGAGTTCTCCGTGAACGGACCATCCGGCCTGCTCGACGCGGTGCTGGAATCCGGCCGCAAGGGCCTGAAGGTGCAGCGCTACAAGGGTCTCGGCGAAATGAACGCCGATCAGCTCTGGGAAACCACGCTCGACGCCAATGCCCGCACGCTCCTGCAGGTGAAGGTCGAGCACGCCGACGAGGCAGACGAGCTGTTCACGAAACTGATGGGCGACATCGTGGAGCCGCGGCGGGAGTTCATCGAGGAATTTGCGCTTGAGGCGGAGGTGGATGTTTAGTACACCGCTTACTTCTTCAGTGATCTGATCTCCCGTCATCCCGGGATTTGCGCAGCAAATGCCCGGGACCCAGACTTTCTTTTTTATTTATCGCGCTGGGTCCCGGTCTTCGCCTTCGGCGAAACCGGGATGACGGCTTGGGTTTTATTGCGCTTCAGAACTAGGAAGCCCTCACCTCCCATCGCTGCGCGATGGGCCCCTCCTCTCCCGGAGGGAGAGGAGTTGGGACTCATATCCGGGCGTAACGCAACACCTCTCCCGCTAGCGGGAGAGGTGTTGCCCGCGCTCGAAGGGCGTGGGAGGTGAGGGCTACACCGTTTCCAGTACGATCCCCACGCCGCCGATCCGTACTTCGTTGTCCACAACGTCCAGCCCGCGCCTTATCGCGCGCGCCGCTGCAGCGCCCGGCTCCGGTAGCGAGACACGGAACTTCGCGAGGCGTTCTTCCGTGCCCTGATGGAATTCGATTTGGGCGTCCGCGAGCTTCACCACCGTGCCGGAAACCGGCGCGCCCAGCGCCTTGCCCCAATGGGCGGCGAGACCTTCGGGGTCGCGCGTTGTCACCACGGCGCCGGTGAGCCGTCCGGGGACGGAATTCTTTTCCCAGTCCGGGCCGCCCCAGCGCCAGCTGCCGGCGGGGCGGGCCTCGTCAATGGAGACGATGGCGGCGCCGATATCGCCGGGGTGGAGGTGGCTGGCGGAAATGTCCGGCAGGTCGATGTTCCAGACGCGGCGGATATTCATCGTGTCGAGCCGGGCGCGGGTGGCGGCGACGTCATCCGTCTGGAAGATCGCCATATAGCCGCCCTCCCCGCCGCGCGCGATGAAACGGGCCGCGGGCGCCGTCAGGGCCGTGGGCACGACGACTTCGAGGAACTGGTCGCCGATGGCGTAGACCCGGTTGACGAGGCCGAACTCAGCCACGCCAGGGTCCGGGAAGCCGGGGCCGAGGCCGAGCACTTCCGCCAGCGCTTCGGCCGTTTCCAGCGCTTCGGCGGCAATCACGAGCTGTCTCAGGCGCACCTGGGTCATGGTCAGTCCTCCCTTGCATTTTTTGTAAGCTTACCGCGCCTTTGGCCCGTTATGCTATCACGCAGCGATTGACCCGGAGCGCGCCGCACGGCACCCCGGCGCCATGACCCAGACGAACGCGCCCGCCTGCCCCGGCGAACCCCACACGCACCCCCACGATCACGGCCATGACCATGGCCACAGCCACGCGCACGACCATGCCCACCACCAGCATCATGCGGACATGACGAGCGCCGATGCGCGCCGGCGCGTGGTGCTGGCCGCGCTTCTGACGGGCGGGTTCATGGTTGCCGAGGTGATCGGCGGCATCCTGTCCGGCTCGCTCGCCCTGCTGGCAGATGCCGCGCATATGCTGACGGATACGGGCTCGCTGGTGCTCGCCTGGTTCGGCTACCGGCTGGCGGCGCGGCCGGCAGACCCGGCGCGGTCTTACGGGTTCGGGCGGATGAAGGTGCTGGCCGCATTCACCAACGGCGTGCTGCTGGTGCTGCTGGCGGGGTGGATCATCTGGGAGGCGGCGGCCCGCCTGATGGCGCCGGCGCCGATCGCCGGCGGGCTGATGCTGGGCATCGCGGCGCTGGGCCTTGTCGTCAACATCATCGCCTTCGCCATCCTGCACGGCGGGGCGCACAAGAATGATCTCAACCTGCGCGGCGCGCTGTGGCATGTGGCGGGCGACATGCTGGGCTCGGTCGCGGCGATCCTCGCGGCGGTGCTGATCCTGTGGCAGGGCTGGACGCTGGCAGACCCCCTGCTCTCCGTGCTCGTGGCTCTGCTGGCGCTCTATGGCGGCGTGCGCATCATGCGTGCCTCGGGCCATATCCTGCTGGAAGGCACGCCGGAGGGGCTGGAGCCGGAGCGGATCATTGCCGATCTCGTGGCCAATGTACCGGGCGTGGCGGCGGTGAGCCATGTACATGCCTGGGCGCTGACCGAATCGCGCCCGCTGGTGACGCTGGAAGTGACGCCGGCACCGGGCGCCAGCCCCGAATCGGTGCGCCGGGCGGTGAAGGAACGCCTCGCCCATGCCTTTGGCGCCAGCCATGCCACGGTGGAAGTGATCGCAGATGTAAGCTCTCCTGCCGCATAGCCGCATTGCGATAGGCGCCGGAGCGCTTTAACCCTCACCTCCGGCGCCCCATATGGGGCATTCCGGAATTCAAGGAGGCCTCAGATGGCCGAAACGCGCCACGCAGAAATCCTCATCATCGGCTCCGGCCCTGCCGGCTGGACCGCCGCCATCTATGCGGCGCGCTCGCTGCGCGACACGCTGGTCGTCACCGGCGCGCAGCCGGGCGGGCAGCTGACCATCACCACGGATGTCGAGAACTATCCGGGCTTTGCCGAGATCCAGGGCCCGGAACTGATGGTGAAGATGCAGGAACACGCCGAGAAGATGGGCGCGAAAGTCGCCAATGATCACATCATCGAGGTCGATTTCGAGAAGCGCCCGTTCCGCGCCGTGGGCGACAGCGGCACGGTGTACACCGCCGATGCCGTGATCATCTCCACCGGCGCGCAGGCGAAATGGCTCGACCTGCCGAGCGAGCAGAAATTCAAGGGCTTCGGCGTCTCCGCCTGCGCCACCTGTGACGGCTTCTTCTACCGCGGCCGCGAAGTCATGGTGGTCGGCGGCGGCAACTCGGCCGTGGAAGAAGCGCTGTTCCTGACGAACTTTGCCTCGAAGGTGACGGTCATCCACCGCCGCGACCATTTCCGCGCCGAGAAAATCCTGCAGGACCGCCTGTTCAAGAATCCGAAGGTCGAAGTCTTGTGGAACCACACGCTGGAAGACGTGATCGGCGATGAGAACCCGCTCGGCGTGACCGCCGCGCGCATCAAGGATGTGGCTTCAGGCAATGTGCGCGATGTGCCGGTGCACGGCATCTTCATCGCCATCGGACATGCGCCGTCTACGGAGCTTTTCGTGGGCAAGCTGCCGATGCGCCCGAACGGCTACCTGATCACCGAACCCGGCTCCACCCGCACCGCCATCCCCGGCGTCTACGCGGCCGGCGACGTGACCGACGAGACCTACCGCCAGGCCGTCACCGCCGCCGGCATGGGCTGCATGGCCGCGCTGGAAGCCGAACGCTGGCTTTCGGAACATGCGGCGGAGAAGCAGACTGTAGCCGCCGAGTAATCCGTAGGGCGGGATTTATCCCGCCGAATGCAGCGCGCGTGGGATGGCGGGATAAATCCCGCCCTACAGCATTCCCTGCGCCTTGCGCTCGATATCGCGCGTCTTTGCTGATTTCACCACGCCGAGCAGCGCGTCTGCCCTGCCCTGCATCACGCGGTCAAGCTCCGTCTGCGGATCAATCACCAGTGCGGCCTTGAGTTCGGTTTCGATTTCGGTGCGGTATTTCTTGGCGTCATAGGCGGCGAGTGCGCGGGCCCATTGCCAGCGCAGGCTGGCATCGTCCGGGGCAAGGCGCACCGCTTCGGCATAGTTCGCGCGCGCTGTCTTCAGGCTAGCCCCCAGCATCATCGCGCCAATCGAACCACCCCGCCGGTGCACTTCCACATGCCAGACGGCGAGGAAGCCGAGCGCATAGTGATTGGCCGGATCGTCCGCGAGCACGCTTTCCGCCAGCGCCCTGGCCTTGGGGCCATAGCCCGTGTCGCTCGCCTCATTCAGGCTCATCGGGCGCAGCATCAGGGACAGGGCAATCGCCTTCTGCAGGCGGCCTTCCTCGTGACCGGGATCAAGTTTCAGGGCCGCGTCCGCTGCTGCAACGGCATCCTCCAGCACGGCGCGCGACGGCTCACGGTCGCCGCACATGGCCTTGGCGAGCAGCGTGCGGGCTTTCAGGGCAAAGGCATCTGCGCTGGCCACGCGGGCGGCTTCCTGCAGCGCCAGCTCATATTTTCCGGCACGAAAGGCAGCGTCTGCGCTCGCGACATCGGCCGCGGCAGGCATGGCCCCCAGGATGAGGAGGCCCGTCAGAATCAGGCTGCGTACGCTCATCTGCCCTGATAGTAGAGCGAAGCAGGCGCTCCGGCGAGGGGCTTCAGAGGCGGACAGGGATGGCGGACAGTTTCGAGGCAGACGTGGTGGTGATCGGCGCAGGCGTGATCGGCCTTGCCTCGGCGCGCGCGCTGGCCCGGGCGGGGCGCGAGGTGATCGTGCTGGAGACCGAAGAGCAGATCGCCATGCACACCTCTTCGCGCAATTCTGAAGTGATCCATGCCGGGCTCTACTATGCGAAGGGCTCGCTGAAGGCGCGACACTGCGTCGCCGGGCGGCGGATGCTATATGATTATCTCGATCAGCACGCGATCACGGTGAAGCGCTGCGGCAAGCTGGTCGTGTCGGTGGGCGAGGCCGAAGCGGCGGAACTCTCGCGTATCCTGGCGCGGGCGGAGGATAACGGCGTCGAACAGCTGAGCCTGATCGACGGCGCGGCCGCGCGGAAGATCGAGCCGGCGCTGAGCCCGAACGTGTCCGGCGCCATCGTCTCGCCGGTCTCCGGCATCTTTGACAGCCATGCCTATTTCCTTGCCCTGCAGGGCGAGCTGGAAGATGCGGGCGGCTCCATCGCCTTCGGCACGCCGCTGCTTTCCGGTGCGGTGGAGGAAGGCCGCGTGCGCCTCGAGACCGGCGGCGCAAACCCGGCGGCGATCCTCGCCCGCACGGTGGTGAACGCGGCCGGGCATAATGCCATCCGCGTCGCGGCGCTGATCGAAGGACCGCACACGGCCCATCTGCCGGCCCCGCACTATGTGAAGGGCAGCTATTTCACCATCCAGGGCCACACCCCCTTCTCGCGCCTGATCTATCCGATGCCTACAACCTCCAGCCTCGGCCTGCACCTGACCATCGATCTCGCCGGGCGCGGCAAGGTCGGCCCGGACGCCGAATGGCTGCCCGATGAGGCCCGCCCGCCCTTCGACTACCGGGTGGACCCGGCGCGGGCGAAGCTGTTCCATGCCGAGGTCACCCGCTACTGGCCCGGCCTGACGCTGGAGCGGCTGAGCCCCGATTATGCCGGCGTGCGGCCCAAACTGGTGCCCGAAGGCGCCCCCTCAGGCGATTTCCGCATCGAGGGCCCGGAAACCCATGGCAGCCCCGGCCTGATCAACCTCCTGGGCATCGAAAGCCCCGGATTAACCTCGTCCCTGTCGATTGCGGAACATGTCGCGACCCTCGCCGCCTAGGACGCTTGCACGGCCCCCCGGCAGTGTGTATCAGGCGCCTTCGCTGATGCGGCGAAGGGTTCGGTAGCTCAGCTGGTTAGAGCGCGCGACTCATAATCGCGAGGTCGAGAGTTCAAGTCTCTCCCGAACCACCATCCTGCTCCGCCAAGGCTTCGCGGGACCATTCCCTTCCCTTCAGGCATGCTTCCTGCTTTGTGGGCCGGCTTAGGGAGTATCCGATGCCGCTGAACGCTTTTCGCCCTCTGGCTGCCTGTCTTGCTGCGCTGCTGGCCACGCCGCTGACGCTCGCGGAGACGAGGCCCTGCGCTTCGGATGATCCTGAACGGCCCAGCATTGCCCTTGTGCTTTCCGGTGGTGGGGCACTTGGCATCGCGCATGTCGGGGCAATCGAGGAGCTTGAGGCGCGCGGCATCCGGCCGGACTGTGTGGTAGGCACCTCGATGGGCGCCGTAATCGGCGGGCTCTACGCGGCGGGACTGACCACGGATGAGTTGAAGGAGGTGGTGCACACCGCCGACTGGACCGGCGTGTTCAACCCTGCCCCGGACCGCGACAAGCTCACCTATCGGCAGAAGCAAAAGCAGGCGGATTTTCCGGGCACGGCCGGGCTTGGCGTGTCGCTCTCCGGCATCCAGCTGCCGGCGGGCGCGATTTCCGACCAGACGCTGATGAAGGAGCTGCGCCGTTTCACGCCTGCGCGCGCACGGCTCGACAGCTTTGACGATCTCGAAATTCCGTTCCGCGCGGTGGCGACCGATATCGCGACCGGTGAGGCGCATGTCATGTCGACCGGCGAATTGCCGATGGCGATGCGGGCATCGATGTCCGTACCCGGCGTATTCCCGGCGGTGGAGATTGACGGCAAGCTGCTGGTCGATGGCGGGCTTTCGGCGAACATTCCGGCCCATGTGGCACGCGAGCTTGGCGCGGATGTGGTGATTGCCGTCTGGACGCCGACAGACCTGATGCCGCAGGACAAGATCAACTCCGCTGTCGATGTCATCGCCCAGACCGTCAGCCTGCTAATCCTTGCGAATGAACGGGTATCGGCAGCGAGCCTTGACCCGAACCGGGATATCCTGGCGCGCGTGGCGACGGCGGGTTTCAATCCGGCGGCCTTCAATCGCTCGGATGATCTCATCGCTGCCGGGCGCGCGGCCATCTCGCAGCATGACATGCGTCTTGCCGCGATTGCCGGGACGCGCCCGCCGGTTGCCTATGCCGGCGCGCCGCAGAGCGATCCCCCAGTGATCGGTTTCGTCCGTATCGAGAATTCCTCACGTCTCGAACAATCCCTGCTGGAAGCGCGCGTGATGGACCTGGTCGGCGAGCCGGCCGATGCGGCGAAGATCGATGAGGCGCTGGACCGGATCTATGCCTTCGGCCCGTTCGAGCGTGTCGACTATGTATTCGACGAGCGCGACGGCCAGACCGGCCTCATCATCCGTGCCGAAGACCGGCGTCCGAATGCCGGGCGGCTGCGCCTTGGCCTGATTGTCGAGAATGATTTCAACACCGAGTCCGACGCGGCCGTTTCAATCGACTTCCGCAGTGCGGCGCTGGACGCCTATGGTTCGGAGCTGCAGGCGCGCGCGACGATTGGCGATTTCAACGAGCTCTCGCTGGAATATTTCCGCCTGCTCGATCCGCGCCAGAACTGGTTCACGGTGGCGCGCGGCGAGATCCGCAACCAGCCGGTCAATGTGTTTTCGACGCGCGGCTTCAAGGAGGCAGGCTACGACCTGACCTATGGCGTGCTCGGTCTCGATGGCGGCTACCAGTTCAGCAATGTCGGCGAGGTGCGGCTCGGCCTCGAATTCGGGACGGGGCGGGCAAAGCTCAATGAGGGCACCGCACCGCTGCGCGAGATCGATATCGATATCGGCCGCCTGATTGCTTCTGGCGGCTATGATACGCTGGATGATCCGTTCTTTCCGCGCGATGGCCTGCAGGGCAACCTGAAATGGACGCGCGGTTTCGAGGCGCTGGGTGACAATGGGGATTTCGAGACGATCACGGCCTCCGGCCGCACCGCCTTCAGCGACGGGCCGAACACGCTGATCGCGGCGCTCGCGGCGGGTGAGCAGATCAGCGGCACGACCCCGCTCGATGCGTTCTACCGTATCGGCGGGCTGTTCAGCCTGTCGGGATATCGCAAGGAGGAGCTGACGGGCGAGGGCTTCCTGACCAGCCAGCTGATCTATCGCCGTGCGCTGGGCCGGGATTCGGAACAGCTGTTCGGCGTGCCACTGTATGCCGGCGCATCCGTGGAACTTGGCGATGTCTGGCAGGGCAGCTCGGGCTTTGACTTCCAAGACTTCCGCTTCGGCGGCAGCGTGTATGTCGCCGCAAAGACGGCCTTCGGTCCCGTCTATCTCGCCTTCGGACGCTCCGAGGGCGGACGGCAATCTGCCTATCTGCTCATTGGACGGACGTTCTGATCAGGCGCCTGCGGCGCGCTTCTGCTGCACGCCCTGAATCAGGATATCGGCGAGCGAAGCAACCAGCTGGCGCGGGCGCACCGGCTTTTCGATCAGGCCGTTGAAGCCTGCCCGGGTACACGCAGCGCGGCGTTCCGGGCTGGTGTCGGCCGTCACGGCCACCACAGGCGTCTGTGCATTGAGACCGTGGCCGAAGCGCGCTGCGCGCAGCACCGCGTCGCCGCCGCCGCCGGCCATGTGCACGTCGGTCAGGATGAGCTGGTAACGGCGCTGGGCGATACGCTGGATGGCCACCGACGCATCACCGACAATCTCGACACGCCAGCCTGCCGCGAGCAGCGCTTCGCGAATGACGAAGGCGCTCGCTTCGTGGTCTTCCGCCAGCAGCACTTCGCCGAGATCAAAGCGGGCGGCCTTGTTGTCGGTCTTGTTCTCCACCGCGAGACGCGGCCCGGCCTTGCGCACCGGGATGGTGACGGTGAACACGCAGCCGCCGCCGGGATTGTCCGCGAGCATGATCTCGCCGCCAAGCGTGCGCGTCAGGCCGCGGGCGATGGAGAGGCCGAGGCCGCTGCCGGAGAACGCATCGGAATGCCGGGACTGCTCGAAGGCTTCGAACAGGCGGGCCTTGTCCGCGTCGGAGATGCCGCGCCCGGTATCGGAGACGCGCATGGTCAGCATCAGGTCTTCCGGCGCGGGCGTGGTGGCGAGTGTGACGGTGACCTGTCCGCGATCAGTGAACTTCACGGCGTTGGAGACGAGGTTGAACAGGATCTGCCGTAGACGGACAGCGTCGCTTTCGATGCGGCGCTCTGCGCCTTTTGCCACGCCGATACGAAGCGAGACGCGCTTCTCATCGAATTGCGGCAGCCAGAGGTCGCGGGTTTCGACCGCGAACTGGCGCAGCTCGACCGGCTGGTTGGAGATCGGCAGCTTGCCGGCATCCATGCGCGAGAGGTCGAGCAGGTCATTGAGCAGGCGTTCGAGGTGCTGGCCGCTCTGGGTGATCGTCCGTGCAAGGCGTTTCGGCTCGCCGGAGGGCAGCTGCGTGTTCAGGAGGTCAGCGACGCCGAGGATACCGGTCAGCGGCGTGCGGATTTCGTGGCCGATGAAGGCGAGCGTGCGGGCGCGGGTTTCGGCAAGGCGGGCGATTTCCTTCGCCATACTGTCGAGCTTCTTCTGCGCCGACTGCTGCGCGCGGGCGCGGGATGCGTTTTCCTCGGCGACGGCTTTCAGCAGGGCAGCGGGCGTGACGATGCCGGAATAGGCCCCCTGCTCGAGCACGATGACGCCTTCGGTCAGCGCGCTGCTCGACATCTCGGACGCGGTGCGGGCAACCTGCGAGGCGAGCATGTCGCCCTCCGCGATCACCGGCTGCGAGCTGGCGAGGTGGGCGACGGAGCGCACGGCATAGAGATCGCGCCCGTTCGGACCCGCGAGCGCTTCGGCGATGCGCTGGCGCGTCACCAGACCATAGCTTGGCTCATCGCCCGCCGAGATCTGGACCGGGACCGCATGCAGGGCCTGATCGTTCAGGAACAGCGAGAATGCAGCCGCCGCGGTCGTTGCCGGGGTGAGCGGCAGGATCGGGAGCGCGATGTCCTTCAGGCGGGTCGGCATGGGGCGTCCTGGAACCGGGCTTATGGTTAAGCCCGGACCATCGCTGATAAACCTTACCGGGAGGCAAACATCGCCGGCCCGCAGACCCCTGAAATCTAGACGATTTCGTTGCGGTTGCGGACGATCTTCGTGACGAGGCCGTAGTCGACCGCTTCCTGCGCGCTCATCCAGAAGTCACGGTCGGTGTCCTTCTTGATCTGCTCGAGGGACTTGCCGGTGGCCTCCGCGAAGATGCGGTTCAGGCGCTCGCGCATCTTGATGATCTCGCGGGCCTGGATTTCCACGTCCGTAGCCTGGCCGCCGACACCGCCGCGGGGTTCGTGCAGCAGGTAGCGGCAGTTCGGCAGCGAATAGCGGTTTTCCTTTTTCGCGGCCGAATAGATCAGCGCGCCGGCCGAGGCGACCCAGCCGGAGCCCAGCACCTTCACCGGGGCGGAGACGAACTTGATCATGTCATGGATCATGTCGCCGCTCTCGACATGGCCGCCGGGCGAAGAAATGACCATCAGGATCGGGTCGTTGGACTCAGCCGACAGGGCCAGCAGCCGCTCGCAGACCGAACGGGCCTGCTTGAAGTCGATACCGCCGGTCAGGAGGATCGTGCGCGACTTGAAAAGCGCGTTTTCGATCAGCGTGTTGGGCGCTTCGGCCGGGGTTTTCTCGTTATCGTCATCGAGGCGGGTCATTCAGGCTCCGGGTCGGGAATCTCTGGGGATACAGGCCCCATAGGTGCGGTGCCGCGGGCGGCGGGTCAAGGCACGGGCCTCACTATTCCCCAGCGCGATCAGCGGCGTTAACCGCAGGTGAGCCCGGCGGTGGGCGGGAATCAGGCTTCGGCCATGACAATCCGGACAATATCGGCCGCATAGGCCTGCGCCTTCTTCTCGCCGACCCCGCCGATGCCAAGCAGGTCTTCGGCGCCCGTGGGCCGCTCCCGGGCGATTTCGACCAGGGTGCGGTCATGGAAGATGACATAGGGCGGCACCCCGCGGGCCTTGGCGAGGCTGGTGCGCCACTGGCGCAGGGCCTCGAACACGGCCTGATCGCGGGCGGAGAGATCGGCATGGGCACCGGCGCGGGCAGCGCCCCTGCCCCGGCTTCGGCGGCGGGTGGCGGTGATGTCTTCGCGCAGGCTGACCGTGCGCTCACCCCGGAACAGGGCCTTGGCCGCGTCCGCATCCGGCACAACCAGCACGGGACGCATCGCCTCGCCGCCCTCGGCGATCAGGCCTGCATAGAGGAGTGCATCGAACACCCGGTTCCAGCCCTGTTTCGGCAGGTCCTTGCCGATGCCGAAGGTGGAGAGGGCAGAGAGTTCGGTGTCGAAATCATCCTTCGCCTCGCCGAGCAGGTGCTGGACGAGGCGGCCGCGCCCGATGCGCTGGCCGCAGCGCAGGACCGCGGAGACCGCCATCTGTGCCCAGCGGGTGGCATCATGGCGTGTCCCGACTTCGTTGCGGCAGACATCGCAGACGCCGCAGGCCTCGTTTGTCTCCTCGCCGAAATAGCGGCGGATGGCGGCGCGGCGGCAGTCATCGCCGTTGAAGAAGGCGAACAGCTGACGCGTCTTGGTGAGCTGGACGCGCTTCACTTCGTCCGGTGCATCGCCCGAATAGGTCCATTGCAGCGAGCGGTTCATGTCGGCGGGGCCGAACAGGGCGACGCCTTCGGCGGGGTCGCCGTCGCGGCCGGCGCGGCCGACTTCCTGCCAGTAGGCTTCGAGGGTCTTCGGCGGATCGGCATGGATGACGAAGCGCACGTCCGGCTTGTCGACGCCCATGCCGAAGGCGACGGTGGCGCACATCACGAGGCCATCTTCAAGCAGGAACTGGCGCTGGCGCTGCGCGCGCAGCCCCGCGTCGAGACCGGCATGGTAGGCGAGCGAGGGAATGCCGGCTTTCTCGAGCGCCTCGGCAACATCTTCCACCCCGCTGCGGGTGGCAGCGTAGACGATGCCGCTCTGCCCGGCGCGGGCGCGGACGAGCTGGATGACGCGCTGGGTGCGGTTGGCAACTTTCGGTTCGGCGGCGAGGGCGAGGTTGGGCCGGTCGAAGCTGGCGACATGCACGGCGGGATGGGTGAGGTCCAGCTGGGCGAGGATGTCTTCGCGGGTGCGCGCGTCTGCCGTGGCGGTGACCGCGAGGCGGGGCACGTCCGGGAACAGGGCCTTCAGGCGGCCGAGGGCGCGGTAGTCCGGGCGGAAATCGTGGCCCCACTGGCTGACGCAGTGGGCTTCGTCGACCGCGATCAGCGACACGTTCATCGCGGCGAGGCGGCTGGCGAGATTTGTGGCGAGGCCTTCGGGCGAGACATAGAGCAGGTCCATCTCGCCGCGCTCGGCGGCGCTGATTGCGTCGCTTCGGGCGATGAAGTCCATCGAGCTGTCGAGGCGTTCGGCGCGAACGCCGGCCTGTTTCAGCGCATCGACCTGATCTGCCATCAGCGCGATCAGCGGCGAGACGACGATGCCCACCCCTTCCCTCAGCAGCGCGGGGATCTGATAGCACAGCGACTTGCCGCCGCCGGTGGGCAGCACGGCGAGCGCATCGCGCCCGGCGAGGATGTCGGCGATCACATCCTCCTGCAGGCCGCGGAAGGCGTCATAGCCATAGACGCGCTTGAGCAGGGCACGGGCTGGGGCGAGGGCTGATTCGGACGGCATAATCCGGGTCTGCCGGAGGCGAACTTCCGGAGCAAGGGTCGCCTGCTGCATGCATCGTATCGCCGCCCTGAAGCGAATTATTCATAAGACCGCCGTAGTTCTGTAGGTTCTGCAGGGGTCACTGATGCCATCCAGTCCTGATTACGCGCCGTTTCCCGAAGGCGGCGTCAGCTTGTCGAGCCGGATAGTTGCGAGGGCCCTGATCTTCCTGATCGGCGGTCTGATCCTGATCCAGTGCGGCCTGCTGACCCTGGTGCATGTCTTCGGACGGCCCAACGTTTTAGGTCTTGTCGATGCCTTCGATTTCGGCGGCGAGCACAATGTGACCGCGCTGGTCTCGACCCTGCTGATGCTGTCCTGCGCTGCGATGCTGGCGCTGACAGGCCGGCTCGAGACGGAGCGGGCGAGCGCGTTGCCATGGCTCACACTATCGGCAGTCTTCGTGTTCCTCGCGGTCGATGAAGCGACGTTGGTCCATGAGTATCTGTCAGCCCCGGTCCGCGGGCTGCTGGATGCGGACTGGGTGCCGCATCTGGCCTGGGTGCTGCCGTATGGCGCGGCCATGATCGTACTTGCCGTGGTGCTGCTGCCCTGGTTTCTGAAACTCGACCGGACGAGCCAGATCCGCTTTGTGGCGGCTGGCGGAATTTTCGTTCTGGGTGTCGTCGGCTTTGAGCTTCTGGAGTCGCAGCAGGTTTCGGCAATCCTCGCAGACCATCCGGATACGGACATCATGCAATTGCAGCACCCTGTCGTCGACCTGCTGATCCTGTTCGAAGAGTCGTTCGAACTCATCGGCCTCGGGCTGTTCTTGCACGCGATTGTCTTGCGGATGGGCGGTCTGACGGTGCGGGCCGGGACCTAGTCGATGAAGTCGATGCGGTGTTCGCGGATGACATAGTTCCAGCTGCGAGCCTGTTTGCGCTGGGTTTCCTGCGCGACAAACTCGACGATGTCGTCGCGTTCGCTGAGCGGGCGGCCGGTCTGGGCTTCCCAGTTTGCGGGCTCCGGCACGTCGATGCTGAAGTGCACGCCGCCGCCGCACATTTCGTGATAGAATTTCACGCGGATATCGCCTTCGACATAGATGATCGTGCCGGCGCGGAAATTGCCGACGAATTCGAGGCGGCGGCTGAAGCGGGCGGCGAGCTTTTCCAGCGCGCGGGCGCGCAGCTCGAGATCGTGGTTGGGCAGGATGTTGCCGGCGCCGTCGCGGTAGACGATCGGCTTGCCGTCGGACTTCGGTATGGGTGGCGGCTCCGGCGCGGGCGGGGCGACGCCTTCCTCCAGTTTGGTGAGGCGCAGGCCGTGCGACCAGCCTTCGCGGTGGGTGATCTCGATCTGGTAGTCGCCGGGCGGCCAGGGATATGTATCGACGAGGATCTGTACCCGGCCATTGAGGCGCCGGGTCAGGTCTGTGTCTTCCACCGCCCTGCCCCCGGGACCGAGGATGCGGAAGGTGGTGTAGCCGGCATACCCGTCCTGCGGCAGCCAGAGGATCAGCTGCTGGCTGCCCGGATAATGGACGAACTTCACCGTCAGCGCGCCGATGCCCGCCGGCGCACCGTGATTTGCAGGGTCTTCGAGGAGGATGACGCCTTCATGCCCGCTCATGAGCCTATGCCTCTACACTGATTTGGGGCGAATTGCATTCATGCACACTTCGCATGAATGTCATCGGCCCCGGCACCTTTCCGGGGTGGGCCCGTCCCGCCATATACCGGCCAACAGCAACCCTTCCGATGGAGGCCCCGATGATCGACATTCGTCCTTTCGACAAGCTCGGCCGGTTCCGCAATGACTGGCTGAACGCCCACTATCACTTCTCTTTCTCCGGCTATTACGACCCTGCCCGGGTGCAGCACGGCGCGCTGCGCGTGTGGAACGATGACGAGATCCAGCCGCGCACCGGCTTTCCGCCGCACGGGCATGACTCGATGGAGATCATCACCTATGTCCGCAAGGGCGCGATCAGCCACAAGGACTCGCTTGGCAATTCGGGCCGCACCGAGGCCGGCGATGTGCAGGTGATGAGCGCGGGTTCGGGCATCCAGCATTCGGAATGGAATGCCGAGGATGTGACGACCGAGCTGTTCCAGCTGTGGATCCTGCCGCGGGTGCGCGGCGGCAAGCCCAGCTGGGGCGCGCGCAAGTTTCCGAAGGGCGACCGGTCCGGCCAGTGGGCGGTGTTCGCCTCCGGCACCGGTGAGAATGACAGCCTGCTGATCAATCAGGATGCCAAGGTGCTCGGCGCCACGATCAAGGCCGGCGAGACGCTGACCTATACACTGCCCGAAAGCCGGTATGGCTATCTCGTGGTGGCGGACGGCGAGGTGAAACTCAACGGCAAGACGCTGGGTACGCGCGACGGCGCAGCGATCAGCGGCGGCGAGACGCTGACCTTTGAAGGCGTGAGTTCGGCCGAACTGGTGCTGGTCGACACGATCTGACGCCTCACCACCTCGTGACTTTGTGGCCCGGCGGGGGTCTGTTACGGATGACCGTGACAGGTGCCCGCCGGGTTCCGTTTCTGCCGAGGCAAAGTCATGGCATTTCATCCGTTCCCGAACAATTCCGCGAAACTGTGTGCGCTGGTCCTGAGCGCGGGGCTTGCGGCCTGCGGGGTGAGCACAGCCGAGACGGGCAAGGCGTCTGCCGCCAAGGCGCCGGTGACCTCTACCGGGATGGACGCCTCGCACCTGACGCCGAAGCAGCAATACGTCACCCTGCATGACGGCACCGAGCCGCCTTTCGACAATGCCTATTGGGATCACAAGGAAGCGGGCATCTATGTCGATGCGATTTCCGGTGATCCGCTCTTTTCGTCCACGGACAAGTTCGATTCCGGCACCGGCTGGCCGAGCTTTACCAAGCCGATCAACCAGAAGCTCGTCTCGCGTTTCCAGGATGACTCGCTGGGCATGAGCCGGGTTGAAGTGCGCTCCTCGAACGCGGATGCGCACCTCGGCCATCTGTTCGATGACGGACCGAAGGAGACGGGCGGCCAGCGGTATTGCATCAATTCCGCCAGCCTGAAATTCATTCCCAAGGCGGAGATGCAGGCGGCCGGGTATGGCGAATACCTCTACCTGTTCGAAGGCAAGGAGTGAGCGCCCTGCGGGCTCACGGGGGTGTGACTTCTGCCTGAGGCCCGGACGCGCTATATAGATAGTCATACGGCAGGGCAGTCTGCCCGGTCCCCATGGAGTGATCCGATGAAATACCTCCTTGCTTCTGCGCTGATGACGGCTGCGATTGCACCGGGCGCGATCGCAGCCGAGATCAATGTGTCCTACGGCCCGGACTTTGCCGAGAAGCTGACGGATGATTATGGCGAGCGGGAGGGCACCTACCTTTCCGAGCGCGTGAAAAAGGATCTCGAGAGCGAACTCAACCGCGCCGGCGTGGATGTCGCCCGTGTGGATGTCACGATCCTCGACGCCAAGCCCTCGCGCCCGACCTTCAAGCAGGCCGGCGACAAGCCGGGCCTCGATGTACACCGCTCTGTCAGCCTCGGTGGCATGAAGCTGAAGGCGGTGACCTATGATGCGGCAGGCAATGCCAGCGAGCCGTTCGAGTACAAATGGTATGAGAGCGATATCAGCCAGGCGGGCATTTCCACATGGCACGATGCGCGCCGCGCGTCGGTGCGTTTTGCTTCCCGTTACGCCAAGGCGCAGGATTGAGGCACCCCCCGCCCCTGTCCTGAGCCGGACGGCGCCGCTTCCCGCATGGGGAGCGGCGCTTGTCTTTCGGGGAGTGAGCTAACCCCTGTCTCCAGGTTCGATCCGCACACTGAGCGTGTCCGGCGACTTGAGATACAGGTCGCGTTGCGGGTGCGGGACCTGGATGCCGTGGCGTTCCAGCGCGGAGTGGACCTCCCAGATATAGTCCGCCATCACCTTCTGGGGTTTCAGCACGGCCTCATCGGTGAGCCAGACGATAAGCTCGAACTCGAGGCGAAACTCGCCGAACTTCACCAGCCAGACCTGCGGCGTGCGCTCGCCCTTGTCGTCAAAGGTCCAGGGCAGCGCCGCCGCAGCTTCCAGCCCTGCCTTCTGGACGATTTCCTTCGGCGTGCCGTACGCGACCCCGAACGGCACATGGATGCGGCGCTTGGCGTCCATGTGGGTCCAGTTGATCAGCTGGTTCTTGATGAAGGCTTCGTTGGGAACGATGATGTCGATATTGTCGTTGGTGGTCAGCACCGTGGAGCGGAAGTTGATCTCCTTGACGACGCCCGAGAGGCCGCCCTGCAGCTCGATGAAGTCGCCGATCTTCAGCGTGCGCTCCATCAGGAGGATGACGCCGGAGATGAAGTTCGAGAAGATCGACTGAAGGCCGAAGCCGATACCGACACCGAGGGCGCCGGAGAAGAAGGTGAGCGCGCCGAGATTCACGCCGAGGAAGTTGAGCGCGACGAAGATGGCTATGATGATCGCGGCGATCTTCATGGTCTGGCCGAACAGGCCGCCGACCGAGGGTGGCAGGTTGCTGGCGCTGCGCAGCTGTGACTGGGCGAGGTTGCCGATCAGCCAGCCGATCCAGAGGGCGACCGAGGCGAGGAAGAGATTGGTGACCAGGCCGAGAAGCGTTATCTCGGCCTTGCCGAAGGTGAATACGACCGAACGCAGCGCATCGTTGATCGGCCCCAGCCAGCCGACGATATAGAGCGCGGCAATCACCCAGAGCAGATAGGCAATGATCCGCGAGACGAGGCCGCGGCGCATGCTGGCAGTGACGATCTCGACCGCGATCCAGGCGATCAGCAGACTGGTGGCGATGTGCAGCGTGCGGCTGCCGAGGCCGGCCTGTTCGAAGACCGCGGTGATGCCGATCAGCAGGAGGACCGTGAAGGCCGGCCAGAGCACGCGCATCACGGCGACGAGGGCGAGCAGCACGAAGTCGATCCGCCCGCGCGCCTCGGCCGCTTCGACCATCCGCTTCTTGGGATAACGCGACAGGAGGTAGCCGATGGCGGCGGCGGCGGCGACGGCAGCGAGCTGCCAGAGCGTGCGCGGCGCGGTCACGTCGATCAGCATCTCCTGCCCCCAGACGGCCAGCGTCTGGATCAGCCTTTCCATGGCAGGTAAGGCAGCCGGAAGCGGCAGGGAAATCTGGTCGAACACGCGGGCCCTCACGGTGAGTCGGGTCGGAGCCCTGACCTTACCGGGGCGTCTTGCCGGCGCAAGCCTCGGGCGGCGGCGCTTTCGGCGCGCGGCGGCGGGGATCGAGCAGCGCGCGGGCGGCGACCTCCCCCGGGTCGCGGAGCGCGCGGGCGATGAGCCAGCGGGGCGCCTTCATGTCGCCGAGGAGTTCGGCGCGGACGGCGGGCTTGAGGCGGGCGACGTCCAGTCGCCGGTCCTTCCGGTCGCGGGGCATGGTGGGGTCCTTTCTGTTTTGGTTTTGCTCGGCGCGGTTTCTTCAAATTGCTCGGCGCTGTTCGCGGGCTGAAGCCCGCGGCGCCTGTGCGCTTCGCTTTGCTCGTGGGAGTATGCGGTATTGAGGGCAGCACTTTGTGCCGGACCGGCCGAGGCCGTCCGGGTGCGGATCATGTGGCGGCCCTCGAGGATGGGACCGGGTGCGGCGGACGCCGCGGGGCGTCCGGGAAGGAAAGTTTGGTTGCGGGGTGGACGCCACTCGTCCGCCGCACCTGCCCCCGGAGTTTCGGGCAGTTCTCGGGATGACTTCGGCGCTGCCAGGCCTTGGCTCCTTACCT
>NZ_JBKBXB010000044.1:0-26471 GCF_046313975.1 Hyphomonas sp.
CTTGCGGGCGTCGGACACGTCCATGCCGCCATACTTCGATTTCCATTTATAGAACGTCGCTGAACTCACGCCATGGCGCCGGCAGACCTCCGCCGTCGCCATGCCCCGCTCCTGTTCCGCCCGGATCGCGATGATCTGTTCCTCGGTAAATTTACTCTTCCGCATCGTCTGTCTCCGTAACGACAGACTCTCCATTCAAATGCGGGACCAATTGGGTCTCAGGTCAGTCAGGCCAGAGCTGACTTTAGTGCTCGGCTCAATCTACGGCCAAACTATAAAAACAATCCCAGTGCAACAGTGAGCTAGCGAGCGCTTTATAATAAGCTCGTAATCAGCGCCTCAAATCAACCCCGCCAGCGGGCTCGACGGATCGGCGTATTTCTTCTTCGGCATTCGCCCAGCAAGATACGCCTCGCGCCCCGCTATCACCGCATGCTTCATCGCGCGCGCCATCCGCACCGGATCCTTTGCAGCCGCGATCGCCGTGTTCATCAGCACGCCGTCACAGCCGAGCTCCATCGCAATCGCTGCATCCGACGCCGTGCCGACACCGGCATCGACAATCACCGGCACGCGCGCCGCTTCCACGATCAGGCGGATGTTCACCGGGTTCATGATGCCGAGCCCCGACCCGATCAGCGAGCCGAGCGGCATGATCGCCACGCAGCCCGCATCCTCCAGCAGCCGCGCATAGACCGGATCGTCCGAGCAATACACCATCACCTCGAACCCATCCTTGATGAGCGCCTCGGCCGCCTTCAGCGTCTCCGGCATGTTCGGGTAGAGCGTCTTCTGGTCGGCCAGCACTTCCAGCTTCACGAGGTTCCAGCCGCCCGCCTCGCGCGCCAGGCGCAGGGTGCGCACGGCGTCGTCCGCCGTGTAACAGCCCGCCGTGTTCGGCAGGTAGGTAAACTCTGTCGGCTTCACATGATCCGACAGGCGCGGCTCGTCCGGGTTCGACAGGTTCACGCGGCGCAGCGCCACGGTCACGATCTCGGCGCCGGCCGCGCGTGCGGCTTCGGCGTTCTGCTCATAGGAGGCATACTTGCCGGTGCCCACGATCAGGCGGGAGGCATACACCTTGCCGGCGATGACAAGCGGGTCGGTCAGGATGGTATCGGTCATGTCTCGTGGTCTGGCCGTCCTCAGGCGGGCCGTCAACGCCCCTGCCTTCAGACCAGCCATACCGTCCAGAAGTCGCCCGCCCCGTGTGGACAGTTTCTGGAATGTTTTTGGGGCCTCAGCCGCCCCCGACGAACTGCACCAGCTCCAGCCGGTCGCCCTCCTCCAGCACGGTCAACACATGCTCGGATTTCGGCACGATCTCCCGGTTGCGCTCCACCGCGACGCCGCGCGGGTCGCGCCCCGTCTCCTGCGACAGGCGCTGCACCAACATCGCCACCGTCGTTCCTGGGGCAATCTCCCGTGTCTCGCCATTAAGGATGATGTTCATCAGCAGCGGCTCCTGTTGCCCTCTTGCAACACGCCGGAATCCAGCGCAAACGGGCTTCCATGTCGAAACCGGTATATGTCCTCGGCGGCCCGAATCTCAATCTGCTCGGTACGCGCGAGCCCGAGATTTACGGCCGGGATACGCTTGAAGATATCCATGCGCGCCTGCGCAGCCTTGCCGGCAAGTCCCCTCTTGTGCTCCGCCAGACCAATTCCGAAGGGGAACTGGTCAGCTGGGTCCAGGAAGCCGGCCGCGAGGGCTCTGCCCTCATTCTCAATGCCGCGGCCTATACCCATACCTCGATTGCCCTCCATGACGCCTTGAAAACACTCAAAATTCCAGTCATTGAGGTACACCTGTCCAATCCGGCCGCGCGGGAGGCGTTCCGGCACATCAACTACGTCGCGCCTGTTGCAACGGCTACGATAGCCGGGCTAGGTGCCCATGGGTACGAACTGGCCCTGTCCGCCGCCCTGCGGCTGTCAGGCCAGGGAGGGAGCTGAATACATGAGTACATCCAAAACCAAGCTCGATACCGGGCTCATCCGCGAATTGGCTGCCATCCTGCGGGAAGCAGACCTCGGCGAGATCGAAATCGAGAATGACGGCACCAAGATCCGCGTTTCGCGCGGCGGCCAGCAGGTCGTCCACGCCTCTTACGCCGCTCCGGCGCCGGCCGCAGCGGCCCCTGCCGCCGCACTTGCGGCTCCGTCCGCCGTATCGGCCGCCCCGGCAGCCGCCGCGGCACCCGACAATGCCGTGAAGTCGCCGATGGTCGGCACCGTCTACCTGTCCCCCGATCCGCAGTCGAAGGCCTACATCAATGTCGGCGACAAGGTGAAGAAGGGCGACACGCTGATGCTGGTCGAGGCAATGAAAACCTTCAACCCGGTCGAAGCCGACCGCGCCGGCACCGTCAAAGCCATCTATGTTCAAAACGCCCAGCCCGTTGAGTATGGCGAACCTCTCGTCCTGATCGAGTAGTCATGGCTGAGCCGCGTCCCATCCACAAAGTGCTGATCGCCAACAGGGGCGAGATCGCGCTGCGCATTCACCGGGCCTGCAAGGAAATGGGCCTGTCGACCGTCGTCGTCCATTCGGAAGCCGACCGCGACGCCATGGCTGTGCGCCTTGCCGACGAAAGCGTCTGCATCGGCCCGGCGCCGTCTTCGGAAAGCTACCTGAAGAAGTCGCGCATCCTGGCGGCCGCCGAAATCACCGGCGCTGACGCCATCCATCCCGGCTACGGCTTCCTATCGGAGAACGCGCAGTTTGCCGAAATGGTCGAAGCCCACGGCCTCGCCTTCATTGGTCCGACGGCGGATCATATCCGCATCATGGGCGACAAGATCGCCGCCAAGCAGGCGATGATCGAAGCCGGCGTGCCCTGTGTGCCGGGCTCCGAAGGGGCCCTTGAATCCATCGCGGAAGCCAAGAAAGCCGCCAAGAAGATCGGCTTCCCGGTCCTCGTCAAAGCCTCTGCCGGCGGCGGCGGGCGCGGCATGAAACTCGCGATGACCGAGGCCGATCTCGAGAACGCCGTCAAAACCGCCAAGACCGAAGCGAAAGCTGCCTTCGGCGACGATGCGGTCTATCTCGAGAAGTACTTGCAAGGGCCCCGCCATATCGAGATCCAGGTGATCGCCGACACGCACGGCAATGTCGCCCATCTCTGGGAACGCGACTGCTCGCTGCAGCGGCGCAACCAGAAGGTCTTCGAGGAAGCCCCGTCGCCCGCGCTCAACCAGCTGCAGCGCGAAGAGATCGGCGGCATCTGCGCCCGCGCGATGCAGAAGATCGGCTATCGCGGCGCCGGCACGATCGAGTTCCTCTACGAAGACGGCAAGTTCTATTTCATCGAAATGAACACCCGCCTCCAGGTCGAACACCCTGTCACCGAAATGATCACCGGCATCGACCTCGTGCGCGAACAGATCCGTATCGCCGAAGGCAAGAAGCTCTCCTTCCGCCAGGAAGATGTGCTGCTGGTCGGCCATGCCATCGAGTGCCGTATCAATGCCGAGCATCCGGAAACCTTCGTGCCCTCGCCGGGCCTGATCACCGAGTTCCATGCCCCCGGCGGCCCCGATGTGCGCCTCGACAGCGCCGCCTATGCCGGCTACCGCATCCCGCCGCACTACGACTCCCTGATCGGCAAGCTGATCGTGCACGGACGAACCCGCCGCGAATGCCTGATGCGCCTCAAGCGCTCTCTGCAGGAAATGGTCGTCGGCGGCGTGCACACCACGCTCGACCTGCACCGCCGCCTCGTCGAAAACGACGACGTCCTCGCGGGTCATTACAACATCCACTGGCTGGAAAAGTTCCTGAAAGACGCCAAGGCCGCAGAAGCGGATGAGGGTGCCGTAACCTGAAGCCCCTTCTCACCTGGGAGAAGGGGTTGGGGATGAGTGGGCGCACGCATCTCCGCAACATCAAGATCAGAGGTCAGTCCCGCTCACCCCTGCCCCTCTCCCAAGGGAGAGGGGTACGTCGCGTCCGGGGATAGGGCAGCGGAGCAGTCCGGTACCTGATGAGCTGAACATTTACACCCCGCCCGGCGCGCCCCATATCTCCCCCATGTCCTCCCGTTTTGGCCCCCAGGAACTGCTCGATTGCTATCGCCGCGGCGTGTTCCCGATGGCGGATTCGCGGGATGACCCGAACCTCTTCCTCGTCGATCCCGACACGCGCGGCATTCTCCCGCTTGACGCCTTCCACATCCCGAAACGCCTGAAGCGCCGCGTCTGCCAGGACCCGTACCGTGTAACCTTCGACACCGCTTTCACGCGCGTCATGGAGGCCTGCGCCGAGCCGCACGAAGGCCGCCCCAGCACCTGGATCAACTCACCGATCGTCAATCTCTACAGCGCCCTGCACCGCGAAGGTTACGCGCACTCTGTGGAATGCTGGGATGGTGACACGCTGGTCGGCGGCCTCTATGGCGTCGCCCTTGGCGGCGCCTTTTTCGGCGAAAGCATGTTCAGCCGCTCCACCGATGCCTCGAAGATTGCGCTCGTCCATCTCGTCGCGCGCCTGATCGATCGCGGCTATGTCCTGCTCGACGCGCAGTTTCACAACCCGCACCTTGAACAGTTCGGCCTGATCGAAATCACGCGGTCAGAGTTTCGCGCCCGTCTGAAACAGGCGCTTAAAGTGCAGGCGAGCTTTCATCTGCCTACGGATCAGTCGACCGGAATGTCTTCCTCGATCACGGGCGGCGCATCGGATTCCGACATGCCGGCCGGCGCATCATCGATCAGCGGCTCGTCGCCCAACGGCACGATCACGCGCGGGGGCAGCTTCACCGGCGCCGGCGCCGTGCAGCGGATCACCCAGATATCGTAAACCGGGTGCTCCAGCGCGCTGAGGCCCGGAGAGGACGCATACATCCAACCAGAGAACAGCACCGGCTGCTCCCCGGCGGCAACAGCTGTCGGCGCGACTTCCGCCTGCTCTTCCGAGACCGGGCGCAGCGATGAAATCTTCAGGAAGGCGGCGCTCTCCGGCACTTCTTCCGGCGGCGTCTGGAAACAGGCTTTCAGCTCGACATTCAGCGACCCGAACACGACCGGCTCGCCCACCTTCACGGTAATGTCGACCGAGCGCCCGGTGATCTTGTCGAGCGCGCGCAGCGTTGCCCGGTCCTGCTTCGCAAAGGTTGCCGCCGAGGCGAGCCCCACCAGCGAGGCACCGACCAGACCGAGAACTGCCAGACGAAGAAGCGACGACATGTGAACCTTACTCCGGATAGTCCAGATCCTCCGCAGGCGGATCGCTTGCGGTTGTTTCAGAAGTGCTGCCGCCGCTGCCGGCAGCGAAGGAGGCAAACAGGGTCAGCAGGTCCACGCTCCCGCGTGTGTACTGGATCTCGCCTGTGCCATCCTGGGGGATAACGTCAAAGCCCGCGCCCGGTTCCAGCGCCACATAGGCGCCGCCGAGCAGGCCATCGGTCGATACGCGCGCGTCGGTATCGTCCGGCAGCTCCCATTTGGAATCCAGCGTCATCGTCACCACCGCCTCGAAGCGTTGCGGGTCGCCGTCGATGGACTTGATCACGCCGGCCTTCACGCCCGCGATGCGCACATCCGATCCGCGCGCGAGGCCCGACACGCTGTTGAAGCGCGCCGTCACCTCATAGGTCTTGCTGCCCATCGCCGCGGCATCGCCGCCGCGGGCCAGCGCGAACCAGAGGAAGATGGCCGCGACCGCAACAACGACGGCGCCGACCAGGGTTTCAAACGCGGATTCACGCATCGGGCGTCCAGGCCTCATAGTCAGCGTCGGATTTCTGGCGTTGGTCGCCGGCGGCGAGGCTGCCCTTCGGCTTGGTCGCGAACGGCGTACCGGTCATGTTGGGGGTGTGATCGCTTTCCCACTCGCGCCGGTCCAGCGGCATCTTGGTCGGCGGCGCGTCCAGCGTGTGGTGCAGCCAGCCATGCCAGTCCGCCGGCACCTTGGAGGGCTCGGCCAAGCCGTTATAGGTCACATACCGGCGGCGGCGGCCTTCCAGCGAGGGCTTGCGCTCCTCGAAGTAGCGGTTGCCATACTCGTCCGTGCCTACATACCCCGCGCGCCGGCCGATATCGAAGGCCGCGCCGATCGTTGAGCCGCTCCACCAGGTGAAAATCTGTTTCAGCATCCGGACCTGTCCTGACCTTGCTTGATGGCCGCAATATGGCGGCTGGGGGGCGATTAATCCATCCGGCGGATACAGGCAATGCGGCGCAGCCGGAGGCCCTGTCCGGGCTTGCGGCGCTGCCTTTCAACCGGCACCCTCCCCTCAACTGATTCGGCCCGGAGCCCCACCCAATGGCAGCGAAATCCACTTCCGACTTCCTCGAAGCCGCAGAAGCCGGGGGCCTCGTCTCCGCCGAAACGCGCCTGAGGGACGTGCTCCGCTCTGCCGGGCGCCCGCCCCTGCCGCTGTCGGCGTCTGCCCTGCGGGATGTGCAGTCCGCCTGGTCGGCGGCCAACCTGCTCGGGGTTTCCCAGCTGGCCACGGCCGAAATGCTGGAAAGACTTGGAGACGCCCCGAAGAATGCCGAACTCGCCGAGGCCCTTGCCGCCGGCCTGCCGCAGGATGTGCTGGAAGAGGCGCTGCGCCAGCCGGGCGGTATCCTGAAGACCGCCGCCAGCCTCCGCGCGGCGGCCGTCTCCACGCCCTCACCCCGCCCCGGCGTGTTCGAGGCCGGCCATATCGATGCCGCCCTCGCCGCCGCCCTGATGGCCGCGCTTGAGGAAGGCGCCGAAATCCATCTGATGCGCGGCGCCGTGCCGGATGCCGGCACCCGCTGCCGCATCGTCGACGTGGCCCAGGCCATCGGTCCCGGCGGTCTGGAAGCGGACTATCTCGTCGCCTCCGTCGATGCCGCATCTCGCAGCCTCGGGGACGGCGTCCTCGTCGTAGCCGGTCTCGGCGCTGCGGTCCTGTCGCTTGGTCTCGACTATGCCTCAGAAGCCGCCGTCAATGCCGGCGCCGCGCTGTGTGCGCTGGTCAAGTCCGCCGCCACCGGCGCTGCCTTTCCGGCCGCGCAGGGCCGCATCCTCGGCCTTGAAGGGATGAAAGCCACCGGCCGCCGCCCCTGCCAGCTCGCCCTGCTGCCGCTGCGCGACATGGCAAGCTGCCTGCCCGAATGCGAAAGCGAAGGCGCAGCGCCCGTGCGCACCGTGCTCGCCTATGGTGAAGACGCCCCTTCACTCAGCCGCGCCGCCCGCCTCGGCCTTGCGCGCCGCGCGCCGGAACACCTGCCGCAACTCCTCGCCCGCCTCGCCAGCGCTGGCGAACAGGACCTCGACTCCGCTCTCGGTCGCACCCGCCTGCGCGACCGGGGCTTCACCGACGAAGCCATCGAACGCGTCACCCGCGCCATCGGCGACGGCCTGCCGCTCAATGCCGCCTTCTCCCGCTGGGTGCTCGGCGACGAGATCATCACCAACGACCTGCGCCTCGCCCCGGAGCGGTTCGATTCCGATGGCCGCGCGCTGCTCTCCGCGGTCGGCTTCTCGAAGAAGGATATCGCCGCCGCCGAACTCGCCATCGACGGCGCCATCGAAGAGATTGCGGGTAAGGGTCTCGCTGCGGCGGGCCTGTCGCTGTCGGTCAGTGCCGATGCCGAGATCCGCTTCACCGCCGCCGCGGCCCGCGCCCTTGGCGGCCCGGCCATGCTGCGCACCCCGGCCATTGAGGGCCTGAAACTGGCGGAAGCTGCCATGGCTGCAGGTCTCTCGGCCCTCGTCACCGGCCACCGCGCCCCGCCTTCGGAAGACCTGCGCCTGCGGATGGAGCAGATCATCTCCCTTGCCGACGAGATCGCGGAGGAGGCCGACGCCCTGCCGCCGCTGCCCGTTCTCACCGAGGAAGCCCCGCGTGTGCGCCGCACCCGCCTGCCGGACCGCCGCAAGGGCTACATCCAGAAAGCCACCGTCGGCGGCCACAAGGTGTACCTGCACACCGGCGAGTTTGATGATGGCAGCCTCGGCGAGATCTTCATCGACATGCACAAGGAAGGCGCCGCTTTCCGCAGCCTGATGAACAATTTCGCCATCTCGGTCTCCCTCGGCCTGCAATATGGCGTGCCGCTGGAAGAGTATGCCGATGCCTTCGTCTTCACCCGGTTCGAACCGGCGGGCGAGGTTACCGGCAATGACCGGATCCGGAATGCGACCTCGATCCTGGACTACATTTTCCGGGAGCTTGCCGTCTCCTATCTCGGCCGCTCGGACCTTGCCGAAGCCGATGTCACCCATGACGGCCTCGGCCGCGGGGCAGGCGATGCCACCCGCAGCGAACCGGCCGCCTTCACCAGCGAAGCCGCGCAGTTCATCTCCCGCGGTTTCTCGCGCGGCCAGCTGCCGGACAATATCGTGATCCTGGAGAAGAAGCGGGCCGAAAAGGCCTCCGAAGAGCCTGAAACCGGCGAAGCAGAAGACCTGACTCCGGCCTATCTGTCGCTCGGTTGCCCGGCCTGCGGCAGCTTCACGCTTTACCAGGCCGGACCCGACCAGCTCGCCTGTGACACCTGCGGCGAGGAAAGCCGGGCCAGCCAGTAGCCCTGCCGGGCGACTGACCCCATCATGCCTTTCGCGCGCTGCGCGAAGTTCATGACTCTTTGGACAGGTTCATTGCATTCCGGCAACAGTCGTGCCGCTTTTACAGTTCTTACAGTTTCTTCAGTTTAGAGAGTATTCGGAAACCGCTATCCCGAGTCTCATGGACAAGCTGAATCTGCGTCTCGTCTCTGTTGCAGGTGCCCTGGCAGCCTTTGCTGCGCAGCACGCTGTTGCCCAGGGCCAACCCGTAGGCTGGGCCCCGAGCTATACCGGCCCGGCCGCGCCGAAGGGCGAATTCTCCAGTGCCAACCTGACCGGCTGGACTCTCTCCGGCGCCAATCTCAAGGAAGCCAAACTCGACTATTCCCTGATGAAGGACGTCAAGGCGGTCGGCGTTAACCTCGAGAAGGCGGACCTGACCGGCGCAGACATGCGCGGCGCGACGCTGACCAATGCCCGCCTGTCCGATGCGGTCTTCGACCTTGCCCGCATGCAGAAGGTCAAGGCTGACGGGGCGGATTTCCGCGAAGCGCGGATGCATGGTGTGAACCTGCACGGGGCCGAGATGATCGGCGCAAACTTCGAAGGCGCAGAGCTGTTCATCGCGCGCCTCGAGGAAACCCAGTTCGGCGGTTCCAATTTCAGCGATGCCCTGCTCGACCGCGCGGTGCTGCGCGATGCCGTGTTTGATGGCGCGAACTTCACGGATGCCCGCCTCGTGCGCGCCGACATCACCGGCGCCTCGTTCAAGGATGCCCGCTTCCCGGGCGCGAACCTGTCAAATGTCGTCGGTTTCGACCATGCCGATTTCGAGGGCGCCTGCGGCTCGCTGACCACGCAGTTGCCCCCGGATGAAAGCCTGCCGCTCTGCACCCCGGCCCAGCTCACCGCGCGCCTCACCGCCGGCCGGCCTAAGTAAACGGCGTCTCCCTCTATCACAAAGCAAAACCGCCGGGCGTATAACCCGGCGGTTTGTTTTTGGCCCTGATCCGGCCTTTCGGCTTACGCCTTCACCACCGGGGCGAGGCGGATGTTCAGCTCTTTCAGCTGCTTCTCGTCCACCGGGCCCGGCGCGCCCATCAAGAGGTCGCGGGCCTGCTGGTTCATCGGGAAGAGGATCACGTCGCGCAGGCTGTCCGTTTCGGCCAGCAGCATGACGATGCGGTCCACGCCCGGCGCGATGCCGCCATGCGGCGGGGCGCCGTAGCGGAAGGCGTTCAGCATGCCGCCGAACTTCTTCTCGACGACTTCCGGGCCATAGCCGGCAATCTCGAACGCTTTCAGCATGATGTCCGGACGATGGTTCCGGATTGCGCCGGAGGAGAGCTCAACGCCGTTGCAGACGATGTCATACTGGAAGGCCTTCAGCGCCAGCTGCTTCTCGGCTGTGTCCGCCGCCATCAGCGCCTCCATTCCGCCTTGCGGCATCGAGAACGGGTTGTGGCTGAAATCGACCTTCTTGTTGTCTTCGTCCCATTCGTACATCGGGAAGTCGACGATCCAGCAGAAGCGGAAGATGCCAGGCTCGATAATGCCCAGCTCCTCGCCGATGCGGATGCGCGCCTGACCCTGCAGTTTCACGGCTGCGGTCTTGTCGCCCGCCGAGAAGAACAGCGCGTCACCGGCCTTGACGCCCGCGCGCTCTGCCAACGCCGCCAGCGCTGCCGGCTCGAAGAATTTCGCGATCGGCCCCGTTGCGGCCAGCGCGCCATTCTCTTCCACGAAGCGCATATAGCCGAGGCCCGGCGCCTGCATTTCCTTCTTCGCCCAGGCGTCCATCTTGTCGAAGAAGCTGCGCGGCTGCTCGCCCGAGTTCGGCGCCGGAATGGCGCGCACGATGCCGCCGCCCGCCACGATCTTCTTGAACACGGCGAGGGTCACGTCATCGCGCGTGACGATGTCGGACACGTCCGAGCAGATGATCGGGTTGCGCAGGTCCGGCTTGTCGACGCCGTACTTGAGCATAGCCTCCGCATACGGAATATGCGGGAACGGCCCCGGCGCCACTTTGCGGCCCTTGCCTTCCCAGTCGGCGAATTCTTCAAACACGCCGCGCATCACCGGCTCGATGGCGCCGAACACATCGTCCTGCGTGACGAAGCTCATCTCGATATCGAGCTGGTAGAACTCGCCCGGCGAGCGGTCCGCGCGGGCGTCCTCGTCGCGGAAGCAGGGCGCGATCTGGAAATACCGGTCAAAGCCGGAGACCATGAGCAGCTGCTTGAACTGCTGCGGCGCCTGCGGCAGCGCGTAGAACTCGCCCGGATGCAGCCGGCTCGGCACGAGGAAGTCGCGCGCGCCTTCCGGGCTCGAAGCCGTCAGGATCGGCGTCTGGTATTCGGTGAAGCCCTCGGCCACCATCCGGCGGCGCAGGCTCGCGATCACCTGGCTTCGCAGGATCATGTTCTTGTGCAGCTGCTCCCGGCGCAGGTCCAGGTAGCGGTGCTTCAGGCGGATTTCCTCAGGGTAGGAATGGTCGCCAAACACCGGCATCGGCAGCTCCGCCGCCTCGGACTGAACAGCCACAGACCCGCCGACCACTTCGATCTCGCCCGTGGCAAGGTTCGGGTTCACGAGTTCCGCGTCCCGGGCCACGACCTTGCCCTCGACCGTGATCACGCTCTCGGCCCGCAGGCGCTCGACCGTGGCAAAGCCCGGCGAGCCCGGATTGAACACGATCTGGGTCAGGCCGTAATGGTCCCGAAGGTCGATGAACATGACCCCGCCATGGTCCCGGCGGCGGTGCAGCCAGCCCGAAATCTTGACGGTTTCCCCGACATGGGACTTGCGCAGCTCCCCGCAGGTATGGGTGCGATAGGCGTGCATCTGGCGAAAACTCCGGAAAATCGGCCAAACAGAAAGAGCGGCGTAGGGCACAGACCCCCTCGCCTTTGTCAAGCTGGTGCGATAAGCGCTCCGGCAATGACTGACAACACCCTGACTCCCATCACAGAGCAGTCCGCCCTCGAAGACCTCTGTGGGCGCCTCTCAGAAGCCGAATTTGTCTGTGTGGACACCGAATTCCACAGGGAGACGACCTATTGGCCGGAACTCTGCCTGATTCAGGCCTCCGGCCCCGGTGTTGAGGGGCTGATCGACCCCCGCGCCGAGGATCTGGACATCAAGCCCTTCCTCGACCTGATCGCCTCGGACCGTCAGACCAAGGTGTTCCATGCCGCCCGTCAGGACATCGAAATCTTCAACCGCCTGATCGGCCACCCGCCCGGGCCGATCTTCGACACCCAGGTCGCCGCGATGGCCCTCGGCTTCGGCGATTCGATTTCGTACGACAACCTGATCCAGCGCGTCCTCAAGAAGCATATCGACAAGTCCAGCCAGTTCACCGACTGGATGCGCCGCCCGCTGAGCCAGAAACAGCTGATCTACGCTCTCGGCGACGTGACCCACCTGCGCGACGCCTACCAGCGCATGCGCGACGAGCTCGACAAGACCGGCCGCATGCCTTGGGTGCGCGAGGAGATGGCCGAGCTGGAAGACCCCGCCACCTATGACACCGACCCGCTGAACGCCTGGCAGCGCCTGAAGCTGCGCATGCCGAAGAAGGACTATGCCGCCATCGTCGTCGCCGTCGCCGCCTGGCGCGAGCGCGTGGCGCAGGAACTCGACAAGCCGCGCCGGCGAATCCTGAAGGACGACGCCATCCAGGAAATCGCTGCCCAGAAGCCGCGCACCGAGGAAGACTTCGCCCAGCTGCGCGCCGTGCCCAACGGCTTCATCCGCTCGAAGCATGGCCAGGGGCTGATCGAAGCGGTGCGCGCGGCCATCGAGGCGCCGGATACGTTCGCGCCCGAGCTCGCCCGCCCGGTGCAGAATGCGCAGATCCCCGCGGGCGCGCCGGAACTGCTCAAGGTGCTGCTCAAGCATGTCGCCGACGAGAATGATGTCGTGCCGCGCCTGATCGCCAATTCCAGCGACATCGACCGCATCGCCCGCGGCGAGACCAGTGACGACATTCCCGCGATGACGGGCTGGCGTTACGAGATGTTCGGCAAGAAGGCGATCGCGCTGCTGTCCGGCAAGCTCGCTGTCTCGTTCGAGGGTAGTCAGGTCAGATTGTTCGACGTCTGACGATTTTGCCCTGATCCATTACTGCAGTTCCCTCACCTCCCATCGCGTAAGCGATGGGAGGTGAGGGCCGCGCTTACCGCACCATTGTCCGCGATTTCAGCTTCAGCTGCCCGGCTGCCTGCGACAGGCGCCGCTCCACGGTTTCGGAAAACAGCAGCCGGTCGCGCGGACCGACTTCCAGTTCCAGCGTGTCGCCCTTGCGGCGCAGCGCCGCGCGCTTCAGGATCGGGGCCGAGCGGCCGGAGAAAACTGCGCCGAGCCGCATGAGGAGGCCGATCTGCCGCGCCCGGTCGGCCTGCGCATCGGTGGTCAGCGCCGCATGTTCCTGCGGGCGCTTGAAGTCCTTGTCATAACGCGCGCCGATGGCCAGCGCGATCATCGCGCGCTCCGGATGCGTCACGCCGAGATACGGCGCGCGCAGGGCCTGGTCGTACGCCATCTCGGCGCGGTGATCGGGATGGAAGCGGCCGGAACTGTCGGCCATCATACAGGCCGCCTTTTCGATACGCACATCCGCGGCTGGCGAGCCGAACAGGTCGGGCTGCGGCACCAGCGCCGGCGAAATGAAATCATGCAAAGCCCGGCCGAACGCAATCTGATTGTTGTCGAGGCGCGCATAGGCGATGATGCCGTCCGTCAGCGGATCATCGAGCTTCATGCCGAGGAGTTCGTGCAGCACGCCTTCGCGCACCCCGGAGGCGGAGATGATTACGCCGTCGAGCGCGCTCTGGGCGAGCACCTCTTCCATCAGGATCGCGGCCATCGGGAAATGCCGTGCCCGGCGCTTGTCGATGGCCTCGATCTGCTGGCGCGCGGCCGCGTTCGTCAGCGAGTCGATGCAGAGTTTTGCCGCCCGCGCTACCTGGCCTTCATTCGCCTGGAAACCTTGAAGCACCTGCAGCGGATAGCGGTCCATCTCCATCATCAGCCGGCCGAAGGCGCGCCAGGCGCCGCCGACGGCATAGAATTTTCCCTTCGCCCCGCGCAGCGCCGCGCTGGACTTCAGCGCCTCGCGCATCCGCTTGCGCAACTCCTTCGGATCACTGACGATCTCGCCCAGCGCCAGCGGACCGAGCATCAGGCTTTCGCCGTCCTGCGCGCCCGAGAGGCCGATGCGCTTCAGCTCGAGGCTGGAGCCGCCAAGGTCTCCGATCACGCCGACAGGATTGTGCACGCTGAGATCCACGCCCCGCGCGGACAGGCGCGCCTCGTCTTCCCCGCTCAGAAGGCGCACCGGCCGGCCGAGCACCTTGCCCGCCTGTTTCAGAAAGTCCGGGCCGTCCTCGGCCACGCGTACAGCGGCAGTGGCAACTGCCTGCCAGGTCTCGACATTCAGCGCACGGAGGATTGCCCGGTAGCGCGACAAGGCCTTCAGCGCCGCTTCGATGCCCTGCGGCGACAGGTGGCCGGTCTTTGTCAGCCCTTCGCCCAGCCCGGCCATGACCTTCTCGTTGAAGCTCTGCAGGATGGAGGCGCCCATCACGTCGCAGATCACGAGACGAACAGAGTTCGACCCGATATCGATGATGCCGGCGGGACGGGGTTGGGGAATGGTCATTTCGGCTGCGTCTCACGCGGCGACAGGCGCGGCGGCAGGCTTACTTCCAGCGCGCTGCCCCGGCCAGAGAGGCTGGGGTTCGACATGAAATATCCGTGCGCGGAGAAGGCCGCATCCGGATTACTGCTGCGGTAACGCTCATAATGGCCATCGGGATGCATCAGCCAGGTCTGTTGCTCGTCATTGAGATTGGCCACCATGATCTGGTTCATCACCTGCCGGTGCACGGTCGGGTTCTGCACCGGCACCATCACTTCCACGCGACGCGACAGGTTGCGCGGCATCCAGTCGGCAGACGACATGAACACTTTCGCGTTCGCCGAAGGCAGCTCCTCACCATTGGCGAAGCAGATCATCCGGGCGTGTTCGAGGAAGCGCCCGACAATGCTCTTTACCGTGATGTTTTCCGACAGACCCTGGATGCCGGGCCGGAGGCAGCAGATGCCGCGCACCACCAGAGCGATAGGCACGCCGCACTGGCTGGCGCGGTAAAGCGCGTCGATCACGTCGGGGTCGACCAGCGAATTCATCTTCGCCCAGATGCCGCTGGGTTTGCCTTTCTTCGCCGCCTGCGCTTCCTTTTCGATCAGCTGGATCAGCTGCTCTTTCAGGTTCACCGGCGCCATGCAGATCGTCTCGAATTCCGGCGGCACTTCCGGCGGCTCGCGGTTGGCGGTTACATAGTTGAACAAGCGGTTGGCATCGCGGCCCAGCGCCGGATCGGCGGTGAAGAGGGAGAGGTCGGTATAGATGCGCGCATTAATCGGGTGATAGTTGCCCGTGCCATAGTGCGTGTAGGTGCGGAGCTCATGGCCCTCGCGCCGCACGACGAGCGACACTTTCGCGTGCGTCTTGTACTCGATAAATCCGTACACGACCTGTACGCCCGCGCGTTCAAGGTCGCGCGCGAGGCGCAGGTTTGCCTCCTCGTCGAAGCGGGCCTTGATCTCGACCAGCGCCGTCACGGTCTTGCCGGATTCGGCGGCCTCGATCAGCGCGCCGACAATCGGCGAGTTGATCGTGGTGCGGTAGAGTGTCTGCTTGATCGCCACGACCTGCGGATCATTCGCCGCCTGACGCACGAATTCCACGACCACATCGAAACTCTCGAACGGGTGGTGAACGAGGATATCCTTGGCGCGCACGGCCGCGAACATGTCGCCGCCCATCTCGCGGATCCGCTCGGGATATCGCGGCTCGTAGGGCGGGAACAGGAGGTCCGGGCGGTCGTCGACGATCATCTCGGACAGGCGTGCCATGCCGAGAATGCCGTCATACAGCACGATATCGGAGGGCTCCGCGCCGATCTCGCGCATGATGAACTCGCGCAGCTTGTCCGGCGCGCTTGCCTGCATCCGCAGACGGACGATCCGGCCGCGGCGGCGCTGCTTCAGCAACACTTCGAACTCGCGGATCAGGTCTTCGGATTCTTCCTCGATCTCGATATCGCTGTCGCGCACGATGCGGAACAGGCAGCGGCCTGCCTCGGCAAAACCGGGGAACAGCGCCGGCAGGAACATGCCGATCACATCTTCCAGCGCGATGAAACGGATGCCGGGCTTGTTGCCTTTCGGCAGGCGGATGAAGCGGCGCACAAAGGTCGGCATCGGCACGATGCCCACCTGCCCTTCGCCGCCGGTTTCCGATTCCAGGTCGAAAGCGATGGTGAAGCCGAGATTGGGAATGAACGGGAACGGATGCGCCGGATCAATCGCCAGCGGCGTCAGGATCGGGAACACGTTCGAGTGGAAATAGGTTTCGATATCGGCCCGCTCGCGCTTGGTCAGGTCGCCGGGGCTGAGCACGAAGATGCCTTCGGCCTCCATTGCGCCTTTCAGCTCGCGCCAGCGCTCGAGCTGTCCGCCGATCAGACGCAGCGCGGCGGCCTCGACCTCTTCCACCTGGCGGGCCGGGGTCAGCCCGTCCTGGCTCGGCCGCGTCACGCCGGCGCGCACCTGCTCGCGCAGGCCGGCATAGCGCACCATGTCGAACTCATCGAGGTTGCTGGCCGAGATCGACAGGAAGCGCAGCCGCTCGAGCAGCGGATGGGCCGGATTGCCAGCCTCCTCAAGGACGCGCTGGTTGAACTCGAGCCAGGACAATTCCCGGTTCAGGAACCGCTCCGGCGAGGCCATCAGCTGCTTGTTCAGACGATGCTGGCTGTCCGGCATCTTCGCTCACCCCTCATCATCCCCATCCGGCCGGCCCATCCGTTCCAGCACGCTGCGCGCCAGAGGCAGGCTTGGCGCCCTGTCGGCATCGCTGACCGAGGCACTGAGCCTGTCCATGAAGCTTTCCACGGCGTCATAGGCAAGTTCCAGTCTTGGCACCAGATAGTTGAGCGTCTCTTGTGAAAGCCTGAGAAATCGCCGCTCCGCCGCCAGAACCAGCCGCGCGCGCAGCCCCTCTTCATCCGGCATCCCGATCTCACCCACCGGCAGGGCCTTCAGCCGCGAGCGCAGGTCCGGCGATGCCACCCGCCACTGCGATGGCGCGCGGTGCGCTGTCAGCAACAGACGCCCGCCTCCGGCCGCGATCAGGTTCATCAGCGACACAAGCACATCTTCATTACGCCCGAGTGACAGGTCGGCATCGTCGATCACGACATGCGCCTCTGCCAGCACGGAAGGAGACTTGACCGTCTTCGCCAGCAGCGGGCCTTCGATCAGCTCCGCGCCGAAGCGCGCTGCCCAGGCTTCAGCCAGATAGGTGAGGCCGCACCTGGCCGGACCGGTGATGCACAGGACCGGCGTCGCCCAGTCCTCGGGCCGCCCGGCAAGGCGCAGGGCGGCAGCGTTGTGCGGGCCCTGGACGAGTCCGTCCCAGTGCGCGGCCGGCGCCGGGAATCCGAACATCGGCTGCGCGGGGGTATCGTCCTGATCCGGCCCGCCCGGCTTCACTGCGTGACGGCTGTGCTGACCGCGGATCGCAGGGTCAGCTGGTTGTTCTCGCGGGAGATCGTCACACCGCGCTGCACGAGGTCATTGCGCAGGCGGGTCTCGTCGCCGGCATAGGAGAAGGTCACCAGCGCGCCTTCGCGGGCCACCGCCGTGGTGCGGAAATCCGAGACCAGCGGCGAGCGGGCGAGCGCGCCGCGAAGGGTGTTCCACTCGGTCAGCGAGGTGAAGCGCACGGTGGCATCGACCTGGGTACGCGAGCCATCGCGCACGATGGAGGCCTGTTTCCAGGTCTCGTCGAGCAGTGTCGTGACGGCGGCAGCGGCGGCTTCCAGCGTCGGCGCGGCAGGAGTTGCGCCGACGGCCTCTGTGCCGGTTGCGGTGACGTTCGACACGATCACGCGCCAGGCGCCGTCGCGGCCCTGCAGTTCGGCGAGGATGGCGCGGCGGGCATTGGCGGAATTGGCTTCGGCCGAAATCTCGTTCCAGCCGCTGAAGGCCGAATAGCCAGTTGAGGCAGTCGTCACGAAAGGCACCAGCGTTCCGGGGCTGCGCTCCGAGAAGGCCGTGATCCAGGCAATCTGGTTGCCGGAGGAGGTGACGGGCACCATCAGGGCCAGCGGGGCCTGGGCGTCGAGATAGGGCACTTTCAGCGCGTCGAGATGGGCGCGTACAACCTGCGGGTTCAGCACAACGGCCAGCTTGCCCCGGTAACGCCCGGCGCCAGCGACTTCCTCTTCCACGTCCACAGCGGCCGTGAAGCGCGAGGCGGTCGCGCTGTCGATGGTGATGCCGCCGACAGCGTTGCGGTCTGTCGCGAGGGTTATCTTGTTGATCAGCTGGCGCGCTGCCGAGATCCGCGCGGCGGCCATCGCCTTCTCGCGGGCCTCCAGGATGGTCGAGCCGGTCTCGTCCACGGCAATGCCGCGGATCGTGTAGACATCCTTGGTATCGGCATAGACAGCGCCCGAAGCGGCCAGAGACATGAAGAGGGCGGCCAGAACCAGTCGAATCATGGGAAGTCTGCTCCTTGTTCAGGCCCTTCTAACAAGGCCAACCGGCGGCGGATACCGCGAGCTTCATCTGAAGCCGACATGCGCCGGAATTGTGGCCTGTACAGACCTGAAAACACTGGCCTGATCTACATCTTCCATTCATGTTGCCTGTGAAATCTCTGTCAGGTTACCGGGAGGGCGGGCATGGGCGATCTTGACGATTACAATGACCGGATTCGCAAGCAGGCCTTCGGCGTGCCCGTGGGTCCGCCGACGACCGCCGCACAGGCGGCTGCCGACATGGCCGCAGCTGCCCAGCGCAGGCAAGCGGCCGCGCCGTCCGGCAGGAACATCCCCTTCGGAGGCTCAGACCATTCCGTTGCTGACCTGCTGGTCATTCTGGCCATCTCCCTCGCCGTCTTCGGTGCCGGGGTCGCAGCCGCGACATTCCTTTCCGGTGATATCGCCTTCCTCGGCTATGTCGGCATCGCAGCGGGCGGCATTTTCGGGGTCTTCTGCATTGCAGCGCTGCTGAAACGCGCTGCCAAAGCCGTCTTTGAAATGGTCATCCTCTCTTTCGCCTGGACCCTCCACAAAGTCTGGCGGCTGATCAGCTTCCCTTTCCGCCACCGCTGATCCGGCAGCGGGCGCGCCGCTACCCTTCGCATCCTTCACTGGAAACCGCGCCGCCCCCGTGCTAACGCGCCGACTCGGGCAATCCCGTGGGGCCAGGACCAGATGAGCGCAGCATCCAAACCGCCGCTTTCCTACAAGGATGCCGGTGTCGACATCGAGGCCGGCGAACGGCTGGTTGACGCGATCTCGCCGATGGCCAAGGCCACCCGCCGGTCCGGCGTGATGGGCGGCCTCGGCGGCTTCGGCGCCCTCTTCGACCTGAAGGCCGCCGGCTATAACGACCCCATTCTCGTCTCCGGCACCGACGGCGTCGGCACCAAACTGATGCTCGCCTTCGAAACCGGCATCCACAATACCGTCGGCATCGACCTCGTCGCCATGTGCGCCAATGACGTGCTGGCCCAAGGCGCCGAGCCGCTTTTCTTCCTCGACTATTTCGCCACCGGAAAGCTCGAGGGCGGCATTGCCGAGGCGGTGATCGCCGGCATCGCCGAAGGTTGCCGCCGGTCGGGATGCGCCCTCGTCGGCGGTGAGACCGCCGAAATGCCGGGCATGTATCCGCCGGGCCATTATGATCTCGCCGGCTTCGTCGTTGGCGCTGTGGACCGTGACAAGGTGCTGCCCCGGCTTGGCGACATGAAGGCGGGCGATACGCTGATCGGCCTCGCCTCCTCCGGCCCGCATTCCAACGGCTATTCGCTCGTGCGCCGCATCGTCGAGCGCGAAGGCCTGTTCTATGGCGGCCCCTCGCCCTTCTCCGAAGGCGAAACGCTGGGCGAAGCGCTGCTGACGCCCACCCGCCTCTACGCTCCGCTCGTGCTGCCGCTCATCCGGTCCGGCCGCATCAAGGGCCTCGCCCATATCACCGGCGGCGGCCTGACCGAGAACACGCCGCGCATGTGCCCGGACCATCTCGTGCCGAAAATCGACCGCGCCAGCTGGACCCCGCCCCCGGTGTTCCAGTGGCTGCAACATGCCGGCGGGGTGGACCTCGGCGAGATGCACCGCACCTTCAATATGGGTATCGGCATGGTGCTGGCGGTCAGCCCAGCGGATGCCGATGGCGTCCTTGCCGACCTGAAGGCGGCGGGTGAAGCGCCGGTGATCCTCGGCGAGCTTGCCGCCGCATGAGGCGCCTGAGGCTTGCGATCCTGATCTCGGGCCGCGGCTCGAACATGGAATCGCTGCTGCACGCCGCCCGCGATCCGGCCTACCCCGCTGAGCCCGTGCTCGTGCTGTCGAACCGGCCGGACGCGAAAGGCCTCCTCACCGCCGAAGCCGCCGGCATCCCGGTCGCCGCCATCGATCACAAGACCTATGGCAAGGACCGCGAAGCCTTCGAATACCACGTTGACGCCACTCTGCGCGGCGCCGGCGTCGAGATCATCGCGCTTGCCGGGTTCATGCGCGTCCTCACGCCCTGGTTCGTCTCGCGCTGGGAAGGAAGGATGATCAACATCCACCCCTCGCTGCTGCCGAAACACAAGGGCCTCGACACCCACCAGCGTGCGCTGGACGCCGGCGACACCGAAGCCGGATGCTCCGTACACTGGGTAAGTGCCGGTGTGGATGAAGGCGAGATCATCTCGCAGGCAAGCGTGCCGATCCTGCCCGGCGACACCGCCGACACTCTCGCCGCCCGCGTCCTGCCTGAAGAGCACAAACTCTACCCCAAAGCCCTCGCGCTCGCCTGCGCGCAGATTGCAGAGAAACTATAAAGGAGGCCCGCAGATGACCGGCATGCAGCAGATCGTCCTCGAGCGCTATTGCGACGGCGCCCCGAAGCCCACCGATTTCCGCCTCGAAACCGTTCCCCTGCCGGAGCTTAAAGACGGCCAGTTCCTCGTGCGCCATGCCTGGTGCTCTGTCGACCCCGGAACCCGCTCGCGCCTCTCGGGCGGCGACAGCTATGCGGCCGCCCTGCCGCTCGGCAAACCCATCGACGGCTTCAGCGTCGGCGAAATCGTGGAGAGCAAGAATCCCGACTGGACGGTCGGCACGCAGGTCTTCTGCGCCGGCGGCTGGAAAACCCATTCGGTCCAGTCCGGCAAGGGCTTCATCGGCCGGGTGGCGGATGTGCACGGCGTGCCGCTTTCGGCCTGGATCGGCGTGCTCGGCGTGCCCGGCCTTACCGCCTGGTTCGGCATGAAGGATGTGGCGCGGTTCAAATCCGGTGACGCAGTGCTCGTCACCTCTGCAGCGGGGCCGGTGGGCGCAACGGCGGGGCAACTGGCGAAGGCCTGGGGCGCGTCGAAAGTGGTCGGCGTTGCGGGCTCGGACGCGAAATGCCTGTGGTTGGTGGATGAGGCGGGCTTTGATGCGGCAATCAATTACAAGACGGTTGCCGATCTCGATGCCGCGATTGCCCGGGAGTTTCCGAAGGGCGTCGATGTCCTGTTCGACAATGTCGGCAATGCGATGGTCAACCGTGTGCTGCCCCTGATGGCGATGCACGGGCGCATCTGCATTTCTGGACAGGTCGCCGATTATAATCTGCCTGCGGAGCAAACGCCGGGGATCGTCAATACCAAGCCCTTCATCACCCACCGCGTGAACATGCAGGGCCTGGTCGTGTTCGATTTCGCGCGGGGATTCCCTGAAGCGCTTTCAACCATGGCCGGGATGATCGCCAGCGGCGCCCTCAAGACGCAGGAAGAACGTTTCCGCGGGATCGCCGCAATGCCGGAGGCGTTCTGCGGCCTGTTCCGGGGCGAAAATACCGGACGCCGCGTGGTCGATGTCAGCGCCTGAGGGTGCAGCCGATCAGCCCTTGCGGCCGCCGGCCTCGAAATAGGCATGGGTGCCGCGGGTGAGGATGCGGTCGCCTTCGGCGATGGCGTGGGCGTCGTAATCGGACAGGCCTTTGACCTCGGCATAGACGTTGCCGAAATCCTGGTAGCAGGCCTCCAGCAGCGCCTCGAAACTGTCGATGACGAAATAGGTCTGCTGGAAATCATCGATGATGTATTTCGTGCGCATCAGGCGTTTGACATCGAAGCCGATACGGTTGGGGCTGTCGTCTTCGAGGGCGAAGACAGTTTCCTGCGGGCTGGAGAGGATGCCGGCGCCGTAGATGCGCAAACCGTCCGCCTCCTGAACAAGTCCGAATTCGACCGTGTACCAGTAGAGGCGGGCGAGATTGTGCAACTGGCCGAGGCGCATGGCGCGCTGGCCGCCCTTGCCATAGGCTTCCATGAAATCGGCGAAGACCGGGTTGGCCAGCATCGGCACATGGCCGAAGATGTCGTGGAAGATGTCCGGTTCCTGAAGATAGTCGAACTCCTCCTCCGGGCGAATGAAGGCGCCGGCCGGGAAGCGGCGGTTGGCGAGATGGTCGAAGAAGATGTCGTCGGGCACCAGTTCGGCCACAGGCACGACGCGCCAGCCGGTGAGCTTTTCCAGCCGGTCTGTAAGGCGGCCCATATGGGGGATGCCGGAGGGCGAGAGTTCCAGCGTGTTCATGGCCTCGAGCGCGGCGGCGCAGGCGCGGTTTTTCGTGACGTCGCGCTGGCGGCGGAAGAGGCGGTCCCACCGGTCATGCTCGGCGGCGCTGTAGGTGTCCCAGGCCTGGTCGATAGTGAAATCGGCCGCGCGCGGGGCATCGTGATAGCGATTCTTGGCGAAGGCGGTGTCCATGCCCGCGAGTATAGCGCGCGGCGCGAATTAGTTCCAGATGTAACTAATTTTGCCCCTAGTTTAGGGCGCGGGCGTCGACGATTTCGGTGAGGGTGACACCCAGTTCGCCGTCAGCGACGACGAGTTTGCCGCGGGCGATGAGCTTGCCGGAGACGTAGATATCCACAGGCTCGTTGGTCTGCTTTTCCAGCGTGAGGACTTCGCCGGGCGTGAGCGCCATCAGCTCTTCCATCGTCATGCGCACCTCGCCGAGCACGATTTCGACGCGCACGGGAACATCCAGCAGCATTTTCTGGAAAGCGGGATTGGTGTGTTCGCTCATGGTGTTCCCTCTTTCGCGGCATCCGGGGCAGTCTGTCCAGCCCCGGCGAACAGGTCGCCCTGCCCGTCGATCAGGCGCCGCGCGATGGATTCGATCTCGCGGCGCAGGCGATCTTCCGTACCCGTATCAAACTTTGCGCCTTCAATATGGCTGACGAGCTGGACCACTTCGCCGAGGGCGCGCTTCATTTCGGCGGTGACTTTTGCGAGGCGCTCGCTTTCGGCTTCGGCCTTGACCCGGGCGACTTCGGCCAGCGTTTCGGCGCGCACCTGCGCGATGAGGCCAGCGATTTCCTCGCCCGTGAAACTGACGCGCGCGGGATCATCCGCAGGCGGCATGTCTTCCGGCTGCGGGCCGAAATCGGCGCGGAAGGCAAAGGGGGTGACAGCTTTGACGGCGCGCTCTGTCATTCGACCAGCTCGTCTTCGTCGGTCTGGCTGCCGGCATGGATTTCGCCGCGCCCGATGAGCTGGCGGGCGAGGCCGACGAGTTCGGCGCGCGAGGCATCCACTTCAGAGCGGCGGACGGGGCCGAGGGCGGCGATTTCCTCGCGCAGCAGCTCGCCGGCGCGGGCGGTCATGTTGGCGAAGAAGGCGGCGGAAGTGGTTTCCTTTGCGCCTTTCAGGGCGATGACGAGCGTAGCCCGGTCAGCCGCGGCGAGCAGGGTCTGCATGCCGCCGGCATCGAGCGTGGCGAGATCGTCGAAGGTGAACATCAGGGAACGGACTTTATCGCCCGCACCCGGTTCGGCGCTTTCGAGGGCGGCGAGGAACAACGTTCCGGCGCGCGGATCGAGACGGTCGAAGATACGGGCGATGCGTTCGATGCCGGCGGAGGAGCCTTCGCGCGTCATGGTTTTGACGCGGCCGGCAAGGTGTTGTTCGAGGCTGGCCATCGCGGCTGGGTGGATTTCGCCGAGGTGCAGCAGGCGCTGCATGGCTTCCACGGCCAGCGAGGATGGCAGTGCGCGCAGGAGGCGGGCGGCGGCGTCCCCGGTGAGGCGCGACAGGATCAGGGCGACGACCTGGGCACGCTCATGCTGGGTGAGCATGGCGAGGGCGGTCGTGTCGAGCGCGGAGAGATCTGCCCAGACGCCGCGGCCGGGCTGGCCGGAAGCGGCGCGGGCTTCGGCGAAACGGCGCAGGGCTTCAGCGTCCGCAGACGGATCATCTGCGAGCCGGTCCATCGCGGCGCTGAGCGCATCTGTTTCCTGCGGGTCGAGCTCTGCCCAGATGGCGGCGGCGTCGGGTCCGAGCGCGCGCATCAGGCGGGCCGAGCGGGCAAGGCCGGGCGCAAGGGCGGCGGAGGGTTTTGCCAGCGCGCTCATACCGCTTCATCCTTCGCGGAGAGCCAGCCGCGCACGACGGCGGCGGCACGGGCCGGATCGCGCCGGGCGATTTCGGAGGCTGCGGTTTCAGGCGCCGGGGCGGCGACCGGGCGGAGGGGGCGCGGCGTTTCATGGATACGCTCCGTGAGCGGAGCGATCGGCGCGAGAGTCTGGGCGGCGGGTTTCTGCGCGGGAGCAGGCTGGGCGGTGAGGAAGGCCAGCGCGCCGCCGAACAGGGCCAGCAGGCTGAGGCCGGCGAGTTCGAGCCAGGCGGAGGGCTGGGGCCGGCCGGGCAGGCCGGCGGCGAAGGTGACGGTTTCGATGATGAGGCGGTCGCCGCGCTCCGGGATCAGGCCGGCGGCGAGCGGGGCGATGCGCTGCAGCTCCGGGATGCGGGCGGCGGCGGTCTCGTCGAGGAGGATCAGGACGGTGCGCCCGCCATCGGCATTATAGCTGACGCTGAGGCGCGAGAGGCCGGGGCCGGCGACGGGAGCGATCAGGTCTGCGAGGGCGGCTTCGGCGGCATTGGCGGCCAGGGGCGCCGGGGGGCGGGTCAGATGGCTGGCGCCGCGCCAGGCGAGGAGGCCAAGGGCAATGGAAAGGACCAGCAGCGCCAACAGGCGCGCCGGCCCCCTGCCCGTGCCATCCATGCCCTGTCCAAACGCCATAAAACCCTCCGGGGCCGGCGCGAACGCCGGCAGATTCCCGGAAGGCTAAAAGGCCCGCCTTAAGGCAGGTTTAACAAGGCAAATACCGCGTTAACGGCGGTATTGCTGAAGGCGCGTGGTGCGCAGGCCTTTGGCGCCGTGGCGGGCGTAAAGACGCTCCCAGCCCTCATATTCCTCTTCGGTGAGGTTGTAGCGCTCACAGGCCGCTTCGCGCGAGAGGAGGCCACCGGCAACGGCGGCAACCACTTCGGCCTTGCGGCGCGTGACCCAGCGCGAGATGCCCGGTGCGGGCAGGTCTGCCAGGGTGAGCATCTGGCCATCCGGGCCCTTGACGCTCATCGGTCGTGCATTCTGCATGTTCATGTCCAAACCCTTCTCTAGGTTTCCAATGGGTGTTCCTCCCCGCTTCTGCGGGGCCATGGGATGGAACCGTACACGAGGCGGTTTAAGCCCGGCCTTGCCCCGGATGGGCAGTTTTCGGGGGTGTGTTAGGGGGCTGTTTGGAAACCTGTTCCGGGGCGGGACAATCCGGCTGAAACTGGCGGGAATGCGGCAGGCGGAGGGTTTTCATGCCGGATTTTCGTAAGGTGGGGGTGTAGAAGTGTTTCCCCCAGCACCTTTGCCCGGAGAGGCGGTTGCCTTCCGGGGGTTCGAGAGCTGGATTGCGGGCAAGGCTCAGCCGGAGTCGTGATAGTCGTGCGGACGCGGGCGACGGCGGTGTTGAGATTGTCGAGGACGCGCCTGCCCCGGTCGGTGATCGGTTTCGAGGTGTAGCCCGGGATGCGCCAGAGCGAGAGGACGGGTTTTTCGGGCGCCTTGCGCAAGGCGAGGCGCTGCAGGCGGCGGGCAGATGCGGTGGGGCTTGCGAAAGCAGCCTTGAGCGCGGCGAGGCGGCGCAGGAGGCTTGCTTCGTAGACGGACGGATCGGGCGGCATGCGCACTGGTGCGCGCACGATGGGATCGTCGAAATTGCGGATGCGGGGGCCGGTGTCCGGAGCCGGCCTGGCGCGGCGCGGGCCGCCGCTGCCGGGGAGCGGTTCGGTGAGGCGAAAGAGCGGGGCGCGCAGTGTTTGCGGCGCGGCAGGCGGCACGCGGTACCCGCCTGCGCGGGGATTGTTCGGGTTGGGTTTGCGTTTCGTGGCGGCAGGGCCGAGCTTTGCGGCAATCAGGTGGATGATGCGGCGCAGGGTGGCTTCGGCGGGTAGCAAGAAGTGGCGGCAGATGGCCGCCAGCATCGGCCGTGGACGGACGGTTCCCGGGGCGAGGAGTTCCTCAAGCTGCGCGATCAGCCAGCCAATGAGGCTTTCGGCCTCATCGAGCAGGGGGTTCTGCGGCGGTGGTGCGGTCTGGTCCATGCGGAGAGTATAGGCATGGTTTTGGGGGTGTAGCGTAAGTTTGGGCGATTATTTTTCAACGGGTTGATTCTTCGGGGGATTTTTTCTGCGAGGTGTTGCATAAGTGCTCCGTAGGCGGATGAACTGGCGTGCCGCAGATACCTGCGAAGGCAGGTATCCAGTCCAGCGCCTGGGGCCCTGGACCCCTGCCTTCGCAGGGGTCTGAGGACCTGCTGCGTAGCTGAACAAACCTGAACCACCCGTTCAAACCGCGTTCAGTGGCCGCGCTTCATCACTGTGCGTGTCAGGGCGCTTCCTCTTCACCGGCGCAAGACGCAAACACAGGAGTATGAACATGAACCGACTTCTTTCGACTGCTGCCGCGGCGCTTCTCGTCGCCAGCCTCGGCGTTGCCCATGCAGACCCGCGCAACAGGGTGCAGATTGACCAGCGGGGCTATAATAACGGCGCGGCCGCCGCGCAGCAGGGATCGCGCAATGGCA
>NZ_JBKBXB010000045.1:0-25694 GCF_046313975.1 Hyphomonas sp.
TGCGGCAGACGGAAAACTCAGAACCAACCCACCGGCCGGGAACCCCCGCGTCCGGGCAATCGTGCTGCGCTCACTGCATTGTGCCCACACGAGCAAGGCGAAGCGCGCAGGTGCCGCGGGCCTCAGCCCGCGAACAGCACCGAGCAAAATCAAAAACGCCCCGGCCGGACGGCCAGGGCGCTTGAATTCTGAAACTCGAATTAGCCGCTCAGCCAGCGATATCGGCGTCCGAGAAGAACTGGGCGATTTCGAGGGCGGCGTTCTCGGCCGAATCCGAGCCGTGCACCGAGTTTTCGCCGATCGATTTGGCGAACAGTTTGCGGATCGTGCCATCGGCGGCCTGGGCTGGGTTGGTGGCGCCCATTACTTCACGGTATTTCGCAACCGCGTCGTCACCTTCCAGCACCTGCACGACCACCGGGCCGGAGGTCATGAAGTCGACCAACTCGCCGAAGAAGGGGCGCTCGCGGTGCACGCCGTAGAAACGCTCGGCCTGGGCGCGGGTCATCTGGATGCGGCGCTGACCGATGATGCGCAGGCCGGCCTTCTCGATGACGGCGTTGATGGCGCCGGTCAGGTTACGCTCGGTGGCATCTGGCTTGATGATGGAAAAGGTACGCTGCACGGCCATGGGGGGGCTTCCTGAGTGTCTGGGATTGGAGGGTTGCCGGGCCTATAGCGGGCCGCCTTCGCGCCTGCAACAGGTTCCGGCCGCGACCTGTCGCCCGGATGCAACGGTCCGGGCCGCAAATCTTGCAGGCCTCCGCCGGAGATTGACAGCTTCCGCCTTGTGTGTATTTCAACACCTGTTGAAAAAACTCAACAGATGTTGAGTAAACAGGCCGCGCCAGGCCACGGGAGGACTAAATGGCTGGTAATCTCAATAAGTTCATGCTTGCCGTTCTGGCAGCCAGCGCACTGACGCCGGTTGCCGCATTCGCGCAGGAAGACGCCGCCGCAGAGCCGGCCGCACAGGAAGACCGCCGCCTCGGCACGGTCGTCGTCACCGCCCAGCGCCGCGAGGAAAACCTCCTCGACGTGCCGCTGTCGGTCTCCGCCTTCAGCGGCGACCTGCTTGCCGGTCTGGGCGTCCAGACGCTGGACGAAGTCGCCAAGATCTCGCCGAACGTGACCCTCGAAGTCTCGCGCGGCACCAACAACACCCTGTCCGCCTTCATCCGCGGCGTCGGTCAGCAGGACCCGGTCTCGGGCTTTGAGTCGGGCGTCGGCATCTATGTCGATGACGTTTACCTGAACCGCCCGCAGGGCGCCGTACTCGAAGTCTATGATGTCGAGCGCATAGAGGTTCTGCGCGGTCCGCAAGGCACGCTCTATGGCCGAAACACGATCGGCGGCGCGGTGAAATATGTCACCCGCGGCCTCTCCGACGAGCCGACCTTCAAGGCCCGCGGCGCTTATGGCTCGTATGCCCAGGCGGACATTGTTGCCTCCGGTTCGATCCCGCTGAGCGATACCTTCCGCGTCGGCGGCGGTCTTGCTTTCTTCACCCGCGACGGCTTCGGCGAGAACCTGATCACCGGCGAGGAGAACTATAACAAGGATGTCGCCGCCTACCGCCTCTCGGCAGAGTGGGACGTGACCGACAATTTCCAGATCCGCGTTGCCGGCGACTACATGAACGACGAGTCGAACGCCCGCCAGGGCCACCGCCTCATTCCGGACCTGTCGCCGCCGTTCCAGTATCCGGTGCTCAGCAATGAGTATGACACGCGGGCCGGTCTCGACGTCGTGAAGCAGAATGTTGAAGTGAAAGGCGGCTCTCTCGTCGCCGAGTATGAGGTCAATGACCGCATCTCGCTGAAGAACATCCTCGCCTACCGCGAAGATGAAGGCACCTCGCCCATCGACTTCGACTCGCTGCCCGCAGTCGACGTCGACGTGCCCGCCATCTACACCAACGATCAGCTCTCGAACGAATTCCAGATCAACTATTCCGGCGACCGCCTGAACGGCATCATCGGGGCGTACTACCTAGAAGCCAATTCCGACACCGTGTTCGATGTCGGCCTGTTCACCACGGGCCAGCTCCTGAACCTTATCAACAGCACGACCGCCTTCACCGGCTTCACCGCGCAGACGTTCGGCGAAGTCGGCACCGAAACCTGGTCGGTCTTTGCGGACTTCACCTTCGACATCAACGACAAGCTGTCGGTTGCTGTCGGTGGCCGCTACACCGAAGACGAGCGCACCTCGACCGTCATCCGCCGCAACTATGTCGGTGGCTTCTCCCAATTCTTCGGCGGCAGCGGTGTTCCGATCTCGACCTCTTCGAACTTCAACGGTTCCGAGAAGTTCGACGATTTCAGCCCGCGCGTCTCGCTGACCTACAAGCCGGTCGACGAGCATACCCTGTATGCAACCTATGCCCAAGGCTTCAAGGGCGGCTCCTTCGACCCGCGCGGCCAGACGAGCCTGACGCCTGACTTCGATCAGAGCGGCACGGTTACGCCGGATGAAGTCAAAGCCTTCATGATGTTCGAGCCGGAAGAAGTCGACAGCTACGAAATCGGCTGGAAGTCGAACACCTTTGATCGCCGCGTGCAAACCAGCATTGCGGGCTTCTACATGGACTACAAGGACGTGCAGATCCCGGGTTCGGTCGGCGTCGACATTGACGGCGACGGCATCTTCGAGAGCTTTGCGGGCGTCACGACCAACGCAGGCGCTGCCACCCTCTGGGGCGTGGAACTCGAAAGCAATGCCCAGCTCGGCGAGGAGCTGTTCAACGACTCCGACTACTTCAATGCCGGGCTCAGCGTCGGTTACATCAATGCCGAGTATGACGAGTTCATCACGATCATCGGCGGCGTACCGACGAACCTCGCGGATCAGCGCGTTGTTCAGAACACGCCGGAATGGACCGGCAGCCTGCGCCTGACGTATGACACGCCGTTCAACATCCTTCTGAAAGAAGGCCGTCTGACGATCAATCAGCTCACGTCCTATCGTGGCGACTCGAGCCAGTTCGAAATCCCGAGCGCGATTGACCAGGAAGCCTATACGCTGGTGGATCTCAGCATCCGCTGGAAAGAGAATGGCAGCCGCTGGGGCTTCTCGCTTTCGGGCAAGAACCTGACGGATGAACGCTACCGCGTGTCCGGCTACAACTTCCTGAACGCTGTGGGCGCGCCTGCCCTCGGCCTGGAAGGCGTGCTGACAGGCTTCTACGGCGACCCGCGCACCTTCACTTTCGGGGTCGACTACAACTTCTAGGCTTCTGGCGTTTCCTCCCCGGCCCGGCCCTCAGGGGCCGGGCCTACCAGAAGACCTTCCTGGGGCGGCGTTCGGTGGACGCCGCCCTTTTTCTTGCGCAGCGGGAACGCTCAGTGCGCGGAGCTTTTGACGCGGGAGGGCTTAGCCTGTGGCTTGCCTGCAGGCGCCGCACGGCGGGCTGCCTCGAAACCGCCAGTGATGAACGGCACCATATGCTCGCAGGCATCAGCCAGGTCTTCGGACTGGACGAGACCGTTCGAAAGCGTGTCGATGCGACCCGTCTGGGCGAGCGCCAGCGTCAGCGCGCCGGAGAAACAGTGATAGCCCCAGAACAGGTCACGCTCGTTCATGCCCGGCAGGGCAAGGCGCAGCGCGTCCAGGAACTTGCGGATCAGCGGATCGAAATGCTCCGTCATCAGACGGCCGCCCCAGCCCGGCGTATTGTTCACATAGGCGACGAGCGCATAGTAGCTGTTCCAGCCCGGCTCCTTGAGGTGCGGCCCTTTGAACAGCGGCTCGACGTAGGCGCGGATGATGGCCTCTACTGTCGGCGCTCCGGGCCTGGCCGCCGCGATGGCGTCAATCAGAGCGGCTTCGCGCAGATCGTTCAGGATTTTTGCCCGTCGGTCGAACACCGCGACGAACAGCTTTTCCTTCGACCCGAAATAATAGTGCGGCAGGGCGACGTCCACGCCAGCCCGGTTGGCGATCGTGCGCAGCGTGACGCCGTCAAATCCGTGTGCACTGAACTCGGCCTCCGCGGCATCCAGGATGGCAGAGCGGCGATCCGCCTTCGGGGCGGGCAGTTTCTTTTTGGCGCTCAGGAGCGTTTCCTCTCACTCTCGACTCTGCGGAATATGGACCGGGGGGCCTGCCTAGTCAAAGCCGCACACTTTGCGCACCCCTTCAGCCGCTTGCACTTTGCCGGGTTTCCTGCACATATTCAACAGGCGTTGAAACGGGGCCGGGAGTGCCTCGCATCCGGGAGGCTGATCGACATGCAGAGCACGGAGTTTACCTGGACGTCCGAGGACGGCCTGAACCTGTTCGCGAAGTCGTATGGCGCGGAAAGCGCGCCGCTGACCGTGCTTTGCCTGCACGGGCTGACCCGGAACCATAGAGATTTCGAGGCAATGATTGCCGCCCTGCCCGCCCGCTATCGCTACATCGCGGTGGATGTGCGCGGGCGCGGCCAGTCGGACTATGACCCGAACCCCAAGAATTACGCGCCCCCGGTCTACGCGAAGGACATGCTGCGCCTGATCGACACGCTGGGCCTGAAGAAGGTCGCGCTGATCGGCACGTCAATGGGCGGCCTGATTTCCATCCTGATGATTCGCTCCGCCCCCGGACGGATTTCCGGCATCGTGCTGAACGATGTTGGTCCCGCTGTGGAGAAGGATGGCCTTGCGCGCATTGCGGGTTATGCCGGCAAGATGCCGCCGGTGACAGACTGGGCGAGCGCTGCGGCAGCGGTAAAAACGGTCAACGGCCCAATCTTCCCGGCCTATACGGACGATCAGTGGATGGCGATTGCGCGGCGCACCTATCGCGAAATGCCGGATGGCAAGGTGCAGCCCGATTACGACCCCAACATCGCGGCCAATCTCGGCAAGATGAAGCCCGGCCCGCTGACCAGCTTTTTCCTGTGGCACATCTTCGGCGTGACGAAGAAGGCGCCGCTGCTGGTCGTGCGCGGCGAGACGTCGGATATCCTCTCGCAGACGACGGCAGAGCTGATGGTGAAGCGCCATCCCGATGCCCGCCTCGCGCGCGTGCCCGGCATCGGCCATGCGCCGTTCCTCGACGAGCCGGAAGCCGTCAACGCCATCACCGAATTCCTGTCCCGACTGGAGACAACCGCATGACCTCGGCGCCGCTGCCCCTGACTGCTCCGAAGATTTCCGGCCGCGCCTGGGTGCTGGCAGTGCTGACGCTCACTTACATGTTCAACCATGTCGACCGGCAGATCCTCGTCATCCTGATCGAGCCTATCAAGGCGGAGCTCGGGATCGGCGACACGCAGGTCGGCCTGCTCTCCGGTCTCGCCTTTGCGGCTTTCTATGCCACACTCGGCATCCCCGTGGCGATGTGGGCGGACCGGGGTAACCGGCGCAACATCATCGCCCTCGCCCTCGCCATCTGGTCGGGCATGACAGCGATCTCCGGCATAGCGCAGAACTTCTGGCAACTGCTTCTGGCCCGCATGGGCGTCGGCGTCGGCGAGGCGGGCGGCACACCGCCGGCCACCTCGATGATCGCCGACCTCTACCCGCCGCAGGAGCGCGCCACCGCGCTCGGCATCTACACCGGCGGCATCGGCCTCGGCATCATGGCAGGCTTTGCGCTCGGCGGGTATGTTTATGAACTCTGGGGATGGCGCGCGGCGTTCTTCGCTGCCGGGATTCCAGGTTTGATCCTTGCCCTGATCGTCCGCTTCGGCATTCCAGAGCCGGTGCGCGGCCTTGCCGACCAGCGCAAGGATGACAGCCCGGCGCCCTCCATTGGCGAGACGCTGCGTTTCATCTTCACTCAGTCGTCTTACCTCTGGCTGATGGCAGGATGCCTTCTGATCTGCATTTCGGCGAACGCCTTCCTCGTGTTCACCTCCAGCCACCTGCAGCGCACCTATGGCCTCACGCCCGGACAGGTTTCCCTGCCGCTCGGCGTGCTGATCGGCGGGGTGGGCAGCATCGGCGCCATCGTGCTCGGCCGGGCGTGTGATGTGCTGTCGAAGCGCGACATGCGCTGGCGCCCGCTGATCATCGCGGCCTGCGCCGGCATCGCCCTGCCCTTCGCCTGGATGTTCCTGCGCGCGCCGACGGTGGAGCTTGCCTATGCCTGGAACCTGGTGCCGAGCTTTATCGGCCTCGTCTACGCCTCGGTAGCCTATACCGCCTCCCAGGAACTGGTGAAGCTCCGTATGCGGTCTTTTGCGTCGGCCTTCATGCTGTTCTGCCTGACGCTGATCGGCATCGGCTTCGGCCCGGTGATTGCCGGCATCCTGTCGGACCATTTCACGGCCAACGGCGCAGCGCAGCCTCTCGCGCGGGCGTTGGAAATGATGTTGCTGTTCAACGCCGCGAGCATCTTCTGCCTCGTCATGTCGACCCGGGACTACCGGCGCGACGTGGCCCGGGCAGCAGAATGACCGACCTGCCCGCCTGCCCCGAATGCGAGTCCGTGCTGACCTATGAGGATGGCCCGATGCTGATCTGCCCCGAGTGCGGGCGTGAGTGGACCGAGGCGGCGCCAGCGGGCGCGAAGGTGGTCAAGGACTCGGTCGGCAATCCGCTCACTGACGGTGACACGGTGACGGTGATCAAGGACCTGAAGGTGAAAGGCTCCTCACTGGTCGTGAAGCGCGGCACGAAGGTGAAGAACATCCGCCTCGTGGACGGCGACCATGACATCGATTGCAGGATCGACGGCGTGGGCGCCATGGGGCTCAAGTCGGAGTTTGTGAAGAAGGTCTAAGCCCCCGCCTCTTTCCATCCGCCTGCGGAGGTTTGCTGGAAGTAGCGGGTCACGAGGCCGGAATCCTTCGCGGCTTTGAACTGTTCGCGCGCCCTTGCGCGCGTGTCCTTGTCGCCATCTTCGAAGATGACCATGCAGCGCCGGAACGGGGCTTCGACCGGGGCGTCCGTGCCGTCCATCAGGACGAGGGCGTCGGCGGCGTTGTCGTTCTTGAGTTTCGCCGAGAGCAGCACGGGCTGGCGGGCGGCGTCGAGGCCGGGGGCTTCGGCCTGCCCGTGCGGGAGGAAGGACGTGTCGTCGAAGGTCCACAGCGCCGCGTCGAGTTTCGCGAGCCGCTCCAGGTTCGGCGAGACGGCGAGCACGCGCCATCCCGCCTCCAGGCATTTCTGCATCAGCGGCGGGGCCGCCACCTCCAGCGCCGTGCGCGAGAGGTGGTAGAACCACCATTCGGGCCGGATGGCCTCACTCATAATTGTCCCGGATCCAGCGTTCGAGCAGGCGCGGGCCGTAGCCGGAGGCCCAGCTCGGGTCGGTGGGGGCTTTCTCGCCTTCGACCCAGGCAACGCCGGCGATGTCGAGGTGCGCCCACTTCACGCCGTCCTTGACGAATCGTTTGAGGAACTGCGCGGCAGAGATCGAGCCGCCCGCGGAGCCGCCGATGTTGCGCATGTCGGCAAATTTCGACTTCAGCAGGTTGTCATATTCCGGGCCCATCGGCATGCGCCACACGCGTTCGCTTTCAGCGAGGCCGGCTTTCGTCAACTCGTCGGCGAGATCGTCGGAGTTGGTGAACATGCCCGCATGCCAGTGGCCGAGCGAGATCACGATTGCGCCGGTGAGCGTCGCAAGGTCGACGATGGCTTTCGGCTTGAAATGCTCCTGCGCGTACCAGAGCACATCGCACAGCACGAGGCGGCCTTCAGCGTCGGTGTTCTGCACTTCGATGGTCTGGCCGGACGCGGAGGTGAGGATGTCGCCGGGGCGGATGGCGTTGCCATCCGGCATGTTCTCGACAAGGCCGACGAGGCCGACAACATTGACCTTCGCCTTGCGCTGGGCCAGCGCGCGCATCGCGCCGGTGACCGCCGCCGCGCCGCCCATGTCGCCGCGCATGTTTTCCATGTTGAGGCCCGGCTTCAGCGAGATGCCGCCGGTGTCGAAGCAGACGCCCTTGCCGACGAGGATGACCGGATCATCGCCCGGCTTGCCGCCATTCCATTTCATGATGGCGAGCTGGCTTTCCTTGACCGAGCCCTGGCCGACGCCGAGCAGGGCGCCCATGCCGAGCTTGGCCATCTGCTTTTCGCCCAGCACTTCAACTTCAAGGCCGAGCGCCGAGAGTTCCTTGATCCGCTCCGCGAAAGATTCGGGATAAAGGACGTTCGGCGGCAGGTTGACCAGGTCGCGGGCGAGATAGGTGCCGTCCGTAGCGGCATCGATGGGGGCGAAGGTGGCCTTGGCCGCTTTCGGGTCTTCGGAAATGACCGTGAGGGTCGACAGGCTCGGCTTCTGGTCCGGCTTCAGTTTGGTGAAATAGGTATCAAAACGATAGGCTGCCAGCTTGGCGCCTGCAGCCACCCTTGCCGCTGATTCTGCATCGCCGGCCGCAATCGAGGCCGATTTGAAGCCGCTCTGGGCGATGGCTTTCACCAGGTTGCCGCCGAGGGTTTCCATCGCGCGGCCATCCCGCTTCTTCGCTTTGCCGCCGCCCAGCAGGACCGCGCGGCGAGCGTCAGCGCCCTTCGGCAGCACGATAATCGCCTGCTGGCCGGTCTTTCCGTCGAACCGGCCGCCTTCCAGCGCCTCCGAAAGCAGGCCGCCGGACGCCTTGTCCAGCGCAGCCGCTACTGCCGGCAGACCATCCCCTTCGTCCACGATGAAGGCGGCGATGTCAGCTTTGGCGCTTTCTGCGAATGTAATTTTCATGTGTGGAAACTCCGTTTGCAGCGGAAACTAAGCATCGACGCGCCGAGCGCAACTCGTTAGCTAGGGTTTTACTGCCCAAATAAGTGTCAACGCTGACCGCGAGATTGCCGCACCCCGGACCATGACGAAGATTCAGGCCCATCTGTTCCGGCAGGTTCTGTCGGCCGTGGTTATCATCGTCGGCGGGCTCGTGATGATGGCCTTGCTGGCGCAGGGCCTGTCGCGGACGGACCTGATCCTGGAAAACCGCCAGTCGGCCCTGACCTACTTCTATATCGTGATGCTGGGCTCGCCGCAGGTGATCGCCCTGCTGACGCCGCTGGCGATCTTCGTGGGATCGGTCTGGTCGCTGAACCGTATTCACAAGGATTCCGAGATTGTCGTCGCGCAGGCGGCCGGCATGACCCGCTGGCAGGTCGCCTCGCCCCTGATACGCCTCGCCGTAGTCTGCGCGGTGCTGCACCTCGGCGTGAACCTCTGGGTGCAGCCCGCTGCGCAGCGCGCCATGCGCGAGGCGGTGGCGGTGGCACGCGCCGACCTTGCGGCGGCGATGATCCGTCCCGGGCAGTTCACGACGAACGGCGAGCGCCTGACCTTCTATGCCCGCGAACAGGTCGGCGGCGAGCTGCGCGGCGTGATGATCTCGGACATGACCGATCCGGACTATCCGACCGACATTCTCGCCCGGACGGCAGCGCTCGTCACCGTCGAGGGGCGCCCGACCCTTCTGCTGCGCGACGCGCTGAGCCAGCAACTAGACAATAACCAGCAGCTCTCGATCCTCGAGTTCGATCAGTACATGTTCGACCTGACGGACTTCATGAAGGAAGATTCCGAGCTGATCTTGAAAGCCTCAGACAAATACCTGCACGAACTCTTTTTCGTCGACCGGAAAGACTATTTCCAGAACAAGGAGGCCGACGGCTTCCTTGCCGAAGCGCATGCCCGCCTGACAACGCCGCTGCTGAACATCGTGATGGCGCTGCTGGCGATTGTGTCGGTGCTGGGCGGCGACTTCAGCCGGCAGGGCTATGGGCGGCGTATCGGCCTCGCCACCGGCGCAGCGGCGCTCATACTTGTGGTGCAGCTCGGCCTGCAATCGGCGGCGGCGGATGATCCCGCGCTCAACATTGTGCAGTGGCTTGTGCCTCTGGGCGTGATCGGCGGCCTGTCCTGGGCCTATTTCCGGCGCGGGCGCCATATCGGCCGCCGGCCGCCGCGTGAGGGCCTGCCCATGACTCGCCAGGAGGCGCTTGCCTGATGCCCTTCCTGTCGCGCATCCAGACCTACATCCTGAAGGAATGCCTGTCCGGCCTCGCCATGGTGCTGGGCCTGCTGGTGCTGGCGATCCTGCTGATCGATGTGGTCGAACAGCTGCGCACCGTCGGCGGCGATGTCGCCATCTCGCTGCTGGACGCGGTGCGCCTGTCGATGATGAAGCTGCCACTGCTGGTGGAGCAGACCCTGCCCTTCGCGCTGCTGGCCGCTTCCATGCTGGCCTATACCCGCCTGAACCGGCGTTCGGAACTGTCGATCATCCGGGCCAGCGGCCTCTCAGCCTGGCGGTTCCTGACGCCGGTGATCGTGCTGGCAGTGGCGCTCGGCCTGATGTCCTCGCTGGTGCTGAACCCGTTTGCGGCGAAGCTGGCGGAATCCTTCGAGTTCGAGCGCGCGCGCCTCCTGAAGATCGGACAGGAGATTGCCGCCGTGGCTGACAATGGCGTCTGGCTTCGTCAGGGAGATGATACCAGCCAGTTCGTCATCTATGCCCGGCGGGTAGAAGATTCCGGGCGCACCCTGCTTGACGTCAAGATGATCGAGGAACAGCGCCTCTATGCCGGGCGCCAGCCGACCAGCGATTTCGCCTTCGTACGCCGTATCGATGCCGAGCGCGCCGTGCTCAATGATGGCTTCTGGCAGCTTGAAAACCTTGTCGAAAACCTGCCGAACCAGCCGCCCGAGCGCAAGGACAGCCTCGCCATCCCGACCTCGCTCGATGCCGTGACCCTGCTCGACAAGTTCGCCTCCCCCAACACGATCGGCTTCTGGGACCTGCCGGGGTTCATCCATGAAACCCGCGCGGCAGGGCTCGATGCGTCGCGCTACACGATGCGATGGTATTCGCTGACGGCCGTGCCGGTCCTGTTCGTGGCGATGGCGCTGATCGGGGCCCTCGCCTGCCTGCGCCTGCAGCGCCTGGGCGGCACCTCGCGCCTCCTCGCCACCGGCGTTCTGGCCGCTGTGGGCCTGTATTTCTTCACCCAGTTCTCCGCCAGCCTCGGGGCCACAGGCGCGGCGCCGCCGCCGGTTGCGGCCTGGTCTCCGCCCCTGTTCGTGCTGTTCGCCAGCCTCGCCTTCATTGCCTACCGCGAAGACGGCTGAAGCCATCGCGCCTTGACACGGCCCTCCCTCAAAGACCATCTCTGCCGCCCTTGAAGAGGGATAGTGAATGAAACTTGTCGTCGTCGAATCGCCCGCGAAGGCCAAAACGATCAACAAGTACCTGGGCAAGGACTATAAGGTCCTCGCCTCTTACGGGCATATCCGCGACCTTCCCTCGAAGAACGGCTCGGTCGATCCGGACAATGATTTCGAGATGGTGTGGGAGGCCGATTCCAAGTCGGCGAAACGCATTTCGGACATTGCGAGCGCTCTCAAGGACGCCGACACCCTCATTCTCGCGACCGACCCTGATCGCGAAGGCGAAGCCATCAGCTGGCACCTCGTGGAGGCCCTGAAGAAACGCCGTGCGCTGAAAAAGGACACGGTCGTCGAGCGCGTTGTGTTCAACGCGATCACCAAGAACGCCGTTACACAGGCAATGGAGCACCCGCGCGCCATCGATGCGGAACTGGTGGACGCCTATCTCGCGCGCCGGGCGCTGGACTATCTTGTCGGCTTCAATCTCTCCCCTGTCCTCTGGCGCAAGCTGCCGGGCTCGCGCTCGGCGGGGCGGGTGCAGTCGGTGGCGCTGCGCATCGTCTGCGACCGCGAGAACGAGATCGAGATGTTCCGCCCGCAGGAATACTGGAACGTCGTCGCCGAACTGCGCGCGCCGGATGGCACGCATTTCGAGGCGCGCCTGCATTCGCTGGACGGCGAGACGCTGAAGAAATTCACGCTCGGCAACAAGGGCGATGCGGATCGCGCGCTGGAGATTGTCCGCATTGGCGGCTACTCCGTCACTTCGGTTGAAGCTAAGCCCGTCAAGCGCAATCCGCCGCCGCCCTTCATCACATCAACGCTGCAGCAGGAAGCAAGCCGCAAGCTCGGTTTCACCGCCAAGCGCACGATGCAGGCCGCGCAGAAGCTCTACGAAGAGGGCCGCATCACCTATATGCGGACCGACGGCGTCAACATGGCCGAGGAGGCCTATGTAGCGGCGCGGTCAATGATCCAGTCCAACTATGGCGCGCGCTACCTGCCGGAAAACACGCGGCGTTATTCTTCCAAGGCGAAGAACGCGCAGGAAGCCCACGAGGCTGTGCGCCCGACAGACTTCAACCTGCGCCCGGAAGACTATCACGGCGACGGCGACCTGAAGAAACTCTACACCCTCGTCTGGCGCCGCGCGGTCGCCTCGCAGATGGAAGCGGCCGTCTTCGAGCGCACCACCATCGACCTCACCTCGAAGGACAAACGCGCGGGCCTGCGCGCCTCGGGCCAGGTCGTCGTGTTCGACGGCTTCATCAAGCTGTACACGGAAGATCGCGACGATCCGGCGGACGAGGACGAAGATGGCGAAGGCCGCCTGCCGAAACTGAATCAGGGTCAGCATACGGATCTTGTCCAAGCGAAAAGCTCGCAGCATTTCACCGAGCCGCCGCCGCGCTATACCGAAGCCTCGCTGGTCAAACGCCTTGAGGAGCTCGGCATTGGCCGGCCGTCCACCTACGCCTCGACCCTCGCCACGCTCGAGGACCGCGGCTATGTGCGTCTCGACCAGAAACGCCTGATCCCGGAGGATAAAGGCCGCCTCGTCACCGCCTTCCTCGAAAATTTCTTCGCGCGCTATGTCGAATACGATTTCACTGCCGCGCTGGAAGAAAAGCTCGACATCATCTCTGACGGCAAGCTCGACTGGAAAGCGTTCCTGCGCGAGTTCTGGCAGCAATTCGTCACTGACATCGAAGGCACGAAAGACTTGCGCGTGACGCATGTGCTCGACGCGCTGAACGAAGCGCTCGGCGCGCATGTGTTCCCCCGCCAGGACGCAGACGGCAACACGATCGAGAACCCGCGCCTCTGCCCGCTCTGCAAGGAGGGCGAGTTGTCGATGAAGCTCGGCAAGTTCGGCGCTTTCGTCGGCTGCTCGCGCCATCCGGACTGCAAGTATACGCGCCAGTTCTCCGCCGAGGGCGGCGAGGCGGCAGCGATCAATCCGGACGGCAACGAGATCGGCATCCACCCGGATACCGGCGAGATGATCCTGCTGAAATCCGGCCGGTTTGGCCCCTATGTCGAGATGGCGAACGGTGAGAAGCCTAAACGCGCGAGCCTCGGCAAGCAGGATTCGGCCGAAACGCTGACGCTGGCGCGCGCGGTCGAACTGCTCAGCCTGCCGCGCGAGATTGGTCCGCACCCGGAGGATGGCGAGATGATCCTCGCAAACTTCGGCCGCTTCGGGCCTTACGTTCAGCATGGCAAGACCTATGCGAACCTGAAGGACCCGCGCGACGTGTTCACCATCGGGGTGAACCATGCCGTCGCCCTGATCGCCGACAAGCGCGCCCGCGCGGCGACTGGCGGCGGGCGCGGCGGCGCGGCGGCGCTGAAGTCTCTGGGGGATCACCCCGATGGCGGCGCGGTGGAAGTCTTCGCCGGCCGCTATGGGCCTTATGTGAAATGGGGCAAGGTCAACGCCACCCTGCCAAAGGATGTGACGCCGGAAGCCGTGACACTGGAACAGGCCCTAGACCTCGTGAACGCGAAAGCGGGCTCAGGCGGCGGGAAGAAGAAGGCTGCAGCGAAGAAACCCGCAGCTGCGAAGAAACCAGCCGCGAAGAAACCCGCAACCAGCAAGAAATCGGCCAAAAAGAAAGCAGCGGACAACTGAGCCTCGCATTCATGCGGCCTTCATCTCGAACGGCGTCATTCTTGCTCCGAGCATTTCGGAGTCGAATTAATGCGTACAGCCCTCCTATGTCTGTCTATCGTGTCGGCTGGCTTTCCTGCAAACGCTGAGGCACAGCCCCACAATGAACTGACTTTCTGGCTGAAGGATGAGGAACGCCGGACGGTGTTCCTTGCTGATGAGGGCGCCGCGGGTGCAGGTGTGCTTCCGACCCTTCGAATATGCTATGAGAGCGCCGCCTCCACGCCTGCCCCGCAACATCTCATGGTCCACCTTGGAACCAGGAAGCAGAGCCTGAAGGCTGGCGAGTGCGGCTTCTTCTCCGGCGAGACGGTCGAACTAGCCATTGAGCGCGGCTCGCTGCGGGCACAAGTCGTGCTGCTGCGCTAGGGGCACAATTTCCCCGCGCATTCCGCCGCGAACTCCCCTATATGCGGGCCATGAGTTTTCCAGATCGTCAGACGGTCCTTGATTTCCTGAAGGAAAATCCGGACGCGACCACCAAAGCCGATATTGCCCGGGGCCTCAAAGTGAAGGGCCGCGAGCGGGCTGTCCTGCGCGACATCCTCGAGGAGCTGGAGCGCGAAGGGAAGCTGGAGCGCACCGGCAAGCGCAGCTGGGCGCAGGCCGACCGGCCGCCGCCCTCTGGCCTCGTCGAGTTCACGCGCCTCGCCAAGGAGGGCGATCTCGTCGGCCAGTGCGTCGGCGACAGCGGCCTGTTCGGGCCGGAGCTAATCTATGGCGGCCCGTCCGGCAAGAACCGCTCGCGCGCGCCGGCGAAAGGCGACCGGGCGATCTGCAAGATTGTCGGCCGCGAGAATGGCGAATGGCGCGCCTATGTCATCACGCTGCTGGAGAAACGTGTCAGTGAACGGATCGTCGGCCTGTTCGAACGCGGCCCACGCGGCGGGCGCGTTATTCCCGCCAGCCGGAAGGAACGGCGCGAGCTGCTGATCCAGGAGGCCGACTCCAAGGGCGCGAAGGATGGCGACCTCGTGATCGCCGAACCGAAACCACAGGGCAAGCGCCAGTATGGCCCGCCGCTCGGCATCGTGAAGGAAATCGTCGGCCACATCACCGATGCGCGCTCAGCCAGCCTGATCGCGATCTATGCCAATGACATTCCGGTCGAGTTCCCCGAAGCCGTTCTGAAAGAGGCGCGCGAGAAGAAGCCCGCCGATGTTCCGCGTACGGACCTGACGCAGACGCCGCTGATCACCATCGACCCGCATGATGCGCGCGACCATGACGACGCCGTCTATGCCGAAGCGGTGGAAGGCGGCGGCTGGCGGGTGATCGTCGCCATTGCGGATGTCTCCGCCTATGTCACCGAAGGCTCCGCGCTCGACAAGGAAGCGGAGAAGCGCGGCAACTCGACCTATTTCCCGGACCGGGTCGTGCCGATGCTGCCGTTTGAGCTTTCAGCGGATGCCTGCTCGCTGAAGGAAGGGGAACTGCGCCCCTGCCTCGCGGTCGAGATGATCTTCTCGAAGGATGGCCACAAGCAGCGCCACAAGTTCATGCGCGCCAACATGCGCTCGGAAGCGAAGCTCGCCTATGAGGAGGCGCAGGCCGCCATCGACGGCAAGCCGGGCGGCAAGGCTGGCGAGATTCTGGAAACGGTGCTGAAGCCGCTCTGGGCCGCCTATCACGCCGTTGCGAAGGCCCGCGATGCGCGCAGCCCGCTCGACCTCGACATGCCGGAGCGGCGAATCCAGTTCAACGCCGAAGGCGAGATCATCGGCATCCTCACCAAGGAACGCCTTGAGGCGCACCGCCTGATCGAGGAGTTCATGATCCAGGCGAACGTCGCCGCGGCCGAAACGCTGGAGCAGAAGAAAAGCCCGGTGATCTACCGCGTGCACGATACGCCGTCGGATGCGAAGATCGCGGCCTTTGCGGAATTCCTTCAGACGCTCGACATGAAATGGAACATTGGCGAACGTCCGCAGACGCACAAATTCAACAAGTTGCTCGCCGAGATCAAGGGCGGCGACTATGACGGCATGATCTCGCAGATGGTGCTGCGCACACAGGCGCAGGCCATCTATTCGGAGGAAAATCTCGGCCATTTCGGCCTGAACCTGCCGAAATATGCGCACTTCACTTCGCCCATCCGCCGCTACGCGGACCTTGTCGTCCACCGCGCGCTGATCACCGCGCATGATTTCGGGCCGGACGGATTGTCGGAGCGCAATGCCGCGCGCCTTGAGGAAATCGCCAGCCATATCTCGATGACCGAGCGCCGATCAATGGCGGCAGAGCGGGATGCGACAGATCGCTACCTCGCCATCTTCCTCGCTGATCGGGTCGGTGCGGAGTTCGAAGGGCGGATCACGGGCGTTACGGGTGCGGGGCTTTTCATTGCACTTGCAGGCTCAGGCGCCGATGGCTTCGTGCCGATCTCGTCGCTGTCGGATGACTATTGGGTGCATGACGAGGCCGCGATGGCCGTCTACTCGCGCGGCTCGGGCAAGACGTTCTCACTCGGCCAGATTGTCCGTGTACGGCTTCTGGAAGTCACACCGCTCCAAGGCGGGTTGCTGCTGGAGATGCTGTCCGAACCGATGCAGGCGCCGAAGGGCCGTCAGGCCATCCGCAAACAGATCACCCGCGAAAGCGCCGCCCCTCGCGGCCGCCGCGGCGGCCCGCCCCGCAAGGGCAAACCGAAATTCGACAAGCGGACCCTGCCGAAGAAGGGCAAGCGGCGCTGAGCCGCAGTGCTTCACCCAACGTCATGGTGCAGTGCGCCTTGCAATCGCAATTCTGCCATTAATGATGTCGTCCATGCTGAACACGGTTTTTGACAAAGACGAAGACGGCGTTGTCATCCAGAAGGGCGTGGCGAGCCAGCGCCCGAAGGATGCGGCGACGCTGATCCTTGTGCGGCGCGACCAGTCGCGCCCGCGCGTGCTGATGGGCAAGCGCGCCGGCACGAATGCGTTCATGCCGGACAAGTATGTGTTTCCCGGCGGCCGGGTCGATCCGCACGACGGCAAGGCCATCGCCTGGGAGGAGCTGCGCCCCGAGGTCGAAGCTAAGTTGCGCCTGCACAGCCGCCGCAATCCGCGCGCCTTTGCGCTGACGGCCATCCGCGAGACGTTCGAGGAGACCGGGCTGATCGTCGGCCGCTCGGCCGAAATGCCGCCTGCCTGCCCGCTCGGCTGGGAAGATTTCCACAGGCTGGACGTGGCGCCGGTCCTCTCGCCGCTCACCTTCATCGGCCGGGCCGTGACCCCGCCCTACCGGCCCCGCCGGTTCGATGCCCGATTCTTCATGGCCGAGGCCGAGATTGCCCTGATCGACGAGCGTCCGCCGGTCGACGGGGCGGAGCTGTCAGACCTGCAATGGGTGACGCTTGATGACGCCCTGAAGCTGGACCTGCCCTCGGTGACCCGGTTCATGCTGGGGGAAATCGCCGAACGGCTGGAAAAGCCAGACAAGCCGCTCGCCCCGCCCTTCCTGCGCTGGAGCCGGGGCGGCCACCAGACGGACCGCCTCTGACCGCTTGACTTCGCCCGGAACCCTCGTCATTAAGCCGGTTTTCCGGTTTCACCCCGCTATCAGAAGGGCCCCGCAATGGCCAAACCCGCAACCATCAAGATCCGCCTGAATTCCACGGCTGATACGGGCTTCTTCTACGTCACGAAGAAGAATCCGCGCACCATGACCGAGAAAATGGTGAAGCGGAAATACGATCCCGTCGCCAAGAAACATGTCGAGTTCAAGGAAGGCAAGATCAAGTAAGGTCTTGTTCCTCTGGAACTTTCCGCAAAAGCCCGCCCCACATGGTGCGGGCTTTTCGCGTTTCAGGTGATCTTCTTTTCCTGCGGGTCCGGCGCGTTCAGGTGGCGGATACGGCGCAGGCCGGGGAAGATGAAGACCGAGGCGGCCGCCACGCCAATGGCGGCGAAGCCCCCGGCGACGACGGTAAACACTGGTCCGGCAAACGCCGCCATGAACCCGGCCCGTGTCTCGCCCAGCTCGTTCGAGGCGCCGACGAAGATCGAATTGACGGCATTCACCCGCCCCCGGACTTCATCCGGCGTCCAGAGCTGCAGGATGATCTCGCGGACATAGACCGAGATCATGTCGAAGCCGCCGACACACATCAGCGCAAGGATCGACACCCAGGCGAGCGTCGAGGCGCCGAACACCGCTGTCGCAAGGCCGAACAGGCCGACGGCGACCAGCAATATCCAGCCGGCATGATCGCGGATCGGGAAGGATGTGATCAGCACGATGGCGATCACCGCCCCGATACCGGGCGCGGCGCGCAGGAGGCCGAGGCCGAGTTCGCCGACATGCAGGATGTCGCGCGCATAGATCGGCATCAGCGCTACCGCGCCGCCGAGCAGCACGGCGAAAAGGTCCAGCGAGATGGCGCCGAGGACGACCTTCGATTTCCAGATATACCGGAAGCCGCCCAGGATGCTGGCAAGCGTCGGCGGCTCGCGGCTGATCTGCTGGTTGGGTTTCGGGATCGAGAAGATCAGGAAGGCCGCGACCACGAACAGGCAGACTGATGTGCCATAGGCGGCCTGCGGGGCGAGGCCGTAGAGGATGGCGCCGGCGACCGGCCCGAAGATGGTCGCCACCTGCCATGAGGTGGTCACCCAGCTGACCGCGTTGGCGAAATCCTCGCGCGGCACGAGATTGACCGCGAGGCTCGTCGCTGCGGGACCGTAAAAGGCGCGCGCGGTGCCGAGCAGCGTCAGCACGGCGAGGATCAGCAATGGATCGAACCGCCCGCTCAGCACCAGCAACAGGATCGCCGCTGCGCAGTTCATCATCAGCATCACCGCGCAGCCCATCACCAGCCGGCGCCCCAGCCGGTCAGCGGCATTGCCCGTGACCACGACCAGAAGCAGGGCCGGCAGGAACTGGACGAGGCCGATCCAGCCGAGCAGCGCCGGGTTGCGTGTCTCGTCATACATCTGCCAGGCGACCGCGACGGATACGATCTGCACCGCGAAAGAGGTCAGGAACCTCGAGAAGAAGTAGCGCGTGTAGGAGGAATGCCGGAAGGCCGCGAAACGGTCTGTCATAAGCGGAGGGGCCTGCGCGGGATCACGCTGCCCGCTTCGCGCCGTTAGCGGCCCGTGTCAATCAGGCCGCGATGCTTTCGACCCGGTTGCGGCCGCCGGACTTCGCCTGGTATAGCGCCGTGTCGGCCCGCTTCATCATGTCGGCAATCGTGTCATGCGGCCCCAGCAGCGAGGACACGCCGGCGCTGACGGTCACCTTGATGCTCTTGGTGTCGCTCATCACCAGGAAGGGCTCGGCCGCAATCGCCCGGCGCACGCGCTCGGCTGCGGCCATCGCGAGTTCGCCCGGCGTTTCCGGCAAGATGACAAGGAATTCCTCACCGCCCGGACGGCAGGCGACATCCATCGGGCGGATATTCTGGCGCAGCCGGTCCGCCAGTTCCTGCAGCACTTCATCGCCGGCCTGGTGGCCGTGCGTGTCGTTGATGGGTTTGAAATGGTCGATGTCGAGCATCATCACCGAGAGCGGCTTTCCGCCCATCACCGCACGGTGCATCAGCTGTTGCAGCTGGTTGTTCATGTAGCGGCGATTGTAGAGGCCGGTGAGCTGGTCGATGACCGACAGTTCGAGACCGCGGTCCACGCGCTCGCGCAGGATTTCGACATAGCGCGTGCGCCGGGTCTGCGTACGGATGCGCGCCAGCAGTTCCTGCCGGTCGATGGGCGCCATGATCATGTCGCTGGCGCCGATCTCCATGCCTTTCACGGCGCGGGCCCGCTCGAGCGGATCACAGACCAGAAGGATCGAGACAGCGCGCGTCACGTCATTCGATTTGAAATGCGCGCACAGCTTCAGCGGATCAAAACTCTTCGAGAGCAGCGAGAGTAGCAGCACATCCGTGCGCTCGGTTGCAAGCTCTCCCATGTCGCCCGCTTCGAGCAGCGTCATCACCTTGTGACCAGCGTCGCGCAGGATGCCGGCAATGCGCGCCGAGGTGCGCGGATTGTCGTCGATGACGAACACGCGCGCCGGACGGTCCACTTCTTCCGGATCGACCGATTCCATCGCGCCGGCGCGGATGCCGCTTGCTTCCCGCTGGCGCAGTTCGGAGGTGACCGTGTTGTAGCGGATCAGCGCATTGACGCGCGAGTTCAATACGAAGTCGTCGATCGGCTTGGTCAGGAAATCTTCCGCCCCCGCATCAAGTCCGCGCACGCGGTCTTCGGTATCGCTCAGTGCCGTGACCATGACGACCGGGATATGGTTCGTGACCGGATCAGCCTTCAGGCGGCGGCAGACTTCATACCCGTCCATGCCCGGCATCATCACATCGAGCAGGATGATCTCCGGATCTTTCGCCTTGGCGATCTCGAGCGCCTGCGGACCGTTCTCGGCGAGCAGCACCGTGTGATACTGCGCCTCCAGTTTTGCGGCGAGCAGTTTACGGTTCGCTTCTATGTCGTCGACGATCAGGATACGGGCGCTCATGCCGCCTCCTTCGGCATCAGCGCTTCTACCGCGCGGATGAACGACGCGATCTGGATCGGCTTGGAGAGATAGCCCTCACAGCCGGCCTCGCGCACGCGCTGTTCGTCCGTGCGCATCGCAAAGGCCGTCACCGCGAGCACCGGAATGTGGGAAACCTTCTTGTCGTCCTTCAGCCAGCGCGTGATGTCGAGGCCGGAAACCTCGGGCAGCTGGATGTCCATGATGATCAGGTCCGGCAGCTCCTTGCGGGCGATTTCCACCGCCTTGGCGCCGTCGCGGCACTGGAACGTCGTATAGCCATAGGCCCCCAGCAGGTCGCAAAACAGGCGCATGTTGAGTTCGTTATCCTCAACCACAAGCACTGTTCCGGATCGTTTCCTGGTCATATGGCCCGAATTTGCTGGCGATTCGCCGGGATGCGAATCCGCTTTTGCCAGCTATACTGCAAAAGATTAACGCTCCTTTGAGCCTTGGACACGGCAGGTTTGGGGCAATCAGGAGTGAGTCCGGGAAACCGTCCGCCATGGCCAGTCTCTGCCGCGATTGCATGACCCTGAAGCCTGCGCCGTTCGAGCGGTGCCCGGGATGCGGAAGCCTTCGGGTTGTCACGCACTCCTCCCTCGAATCACTCGCCATTGCACACGTTGATTGTGACGCTTTCTATGCATCGGTCGAAAAGCGGGACAATCCGGCTCTTCGTGACAAGCCTGTCATCGTGGGCGGCGGCCAGCGTGGCGTGGTGACGACGTGCTGCTATATCGCGCGCCTCTACGGCGTGCGCTCCGCGATGCCGATGTTCAAGGCGCTGAAGCTGTGTCCTGATGCGATTGTGCTTCCGCCGGAATTCCGCAAGTACCGTGACGCCGCGCGGGCGATCCGGGCACGGATGGATGAGCTGACACCGTTGGTGCAGCAGGTTTCCATCGACGAGGCCTATCTTGACCTGACGGGTACGGAGCGCCTGCACGGCGTGCCGCCGGCGGCAAGCCTGGCGATGCTGGCGAGGGCAGTCGAGAAAGACGTCGGCGTGACGGTCTCGATCGGCCTTTCGGGAAATAAGTTCCTCGCAAAGACCGCAAGTGAGATCGACAAGCCCCGCGGCTTTGCCGTGCTCGCGCCGGAGGAGGCCGAAGCCTTCCTTGCGGACAAGCCTGCCGGTTTCCTGCACGGTGTCGGGCCGAAGTTTGCCGAGTCCCTGACCCGAGACGGTTACTACACTATCGGCGATCTTCAGAGGGCGGATCTCAAAACTCTGATCCGGCGCTATGGCGAAACCGGCGAGTGGCTGAAGAAGTGCGCGCATGGCCGCGACACGCGCCGCGTCAATCCGCATGAGGAAAGAAAGTCTGTCTCGAGCGAGACGACCTTCTTTGAAGATACCGCCGAGATCGGGCTGCTCGAAGACCATCTCTGGCGCCTCAGCGTGAAAACCGCCGACCGGGCAAAAGCCGAACGTGTTGTCGGCAGCGTCGTGACGCTGAAACTCAAGACCTCGGATTTCAAGCCGTTGACCCGGCAGATTTCCCTACCCGAGCCGACTCAGATCGCGCAGGAAATCTTCCGCACGGCGCGGCCCTTGCTCGCCAAGGAAGCCAATGGCCGGGTGAAGTACCGCCTGATCGGGGTCGGCCTCTCCAGCCTTTCCGGTTACCGCGCCGACAATGCCGATCTCATCGACCCCAAGGTCGCCAAGCGCGCCGCTGCCGAACGTGCGTCCGACAAGGCCCGGGCAAAGTTCGGGCGCGATGCAGTTATGACGGGCCGGTCCGCCAAGAGCGTGCGGAAGGACGAGGGCTGACTTGCCCAGCAGCGCGGGCTAAGGGGAAGCGTAAACCAGATCTGGGAGCCCGCCATGTCCACCCCCGAAGCCAGACTCGACGCCCTCGGCATCGTCCTGCCCGCCCCGATGAAACCGGTGGCAACCTATGTGCCGTTCGTGATCACCGGCAACCTGCTCTATGTCTCCGGCCAGGTGAGCGCGACCGCTGAAGGCCGCATCCTCGGCCGGCTCGGCGAGAATATGGAACTCTCCGCCGGCCAGCATGCCGCGCGCATCTGCGGCATCAACCTGATCGCCCAGTGCAAGGCCGCTGTCGGCGAGCTGTCGCGGATCAAGCGCGTCGTGAAACTCGGCGGCTTCGTCAATGCCGCGCCGGGCTTCGTAGACATTCCGCAGGTCGTGAACGGATGCTCTGACCTGATGGTCGAAGTCTTCGGCGACGCCGGCAAGCATGCCCGCTCGGCAGTTGCCTGCCCCACCTTGCCGCTGGGCGTCGCGGTGGAAGTCGACGGCGTGTTCGAGATCGCCTGAGCATGGCGCGCGGGTTTGACCTTGGCGCTTTCGCCTATGCCCATCGCGGGCTTTGGCTGCAGGAAGGCCCGCCGGAAAACTCGCTGGCGGGATTCCGCGCGGCGGCGAAGGCTGGCCTTGGCATCGAGTTCGACCTTCGCCCGGCCGCCGACGGTACGGCCATGATCTTCCACGACTCGCAGCTCGGCCGGATGACCGGCCGGCAGGGCGAGTTTGAAACACTTCGAGCCGAAGACCTGAAAGGTATAGGCCTTGTTGAGTCTGCCGAGCGCATCCCCACTTTCGAAGACCTGCTGAACCTCTGGCCGGCAGGGCTGCCGCTGCTGTGCGAGATGAAGATCGACGGCAGCACCGATCCTGCCGGCTTCGCCCGCACAATTGCCAGCCGGCTTGCGGACTGGCAGGGCCTTGCCGCCGCGATGAGCTTTTCCGAAGCCGCTGTGCGCGCGCTTCCGGACACGCTGATGCGCGGCCAGCTGGTCGTGCCCACCTCCTACACCGAAGAGGATACGTTCGACGGCATCGTCCGCCGCGCCATCGAGGATGGCATCGACTACCTTGCCGTCCACCACACCGATATCGGACGCGCCGCGAAGCTGGCCGCACCTGCGGGCAAGCCGGTTGTCGTCTGGACCGTGCGCAGCGAGGCGGAGCTGGAGGCGGCGCTGCCTTACAAACCGGCCATCATCTTCGAGCATATCGACCCGGCGCGTGTGACGCCCTAAATTCACCGGCATGGACGCTGCCCTGCCCCGAATCCGCTTGGTCAACGCGCTTGCAGAAGTGAGCCCGTCAGACTGGAATGCCGTCGCCAATCCGCCCGGCCTGCCCTACGATCCTTTTGTCAGCTGGGAATTCCTCGACGCGATGGAACGCTCCGGCGCGGCGACCCCGCGCTCCGGCTGGCGGGGCGCGCATGTGCTGGCGCAGGATGCCGGCGGGCGGCTGCGCGGGGCGATGCCGCTCTGGCTGAAGAGCCATTCTCGCGGCGAGTTCATTTTCGACCAGTCCTGGGCCGAGGCCTGGGAACGCGCGGGCGGAGCATATTATCCGAAGCTGCTTTCCGCAGTGCCGTTCACGCCTGTAACCGGCCGGCGGCGGCTGGTCGCGCCCGGGCCGGATGAGGCGCTCTACAAGGCGGCCTTGCTGCAGGGCGCGATACAGCTGTTGCAGGACATGAAAGTCTCGTCGCTCCACATCAACTTCATCGAGGAAGCAGAAGTGGGTCCGCTGCAGCATGCGGGCCTCCTGATCCGCACTGACCAGCAGTTTCACTGGAAGAATGACGGGTACGGATCATTCGGGGATTTCCTCGCGACGCTCTCCTCCGACAAGCGCAAGAACCTGCGCAAGGAACGCGCCAAGGCGCAGGAAGGCCTGACCTTCCGCCACATCACCGGCGACGAGATCACCGAGGACCATCTCGACCGGTTCTTTGAGTTCTACATGGACACCGGCAGCCGCAAATGGGGCTCGCCTTACCTGACTAGGGCGAGTTTCACATTGCTCCGGGAACGGATGGCCAGGGACCTCCTTTTCATCTTTGCCTACGAGGGCGACACGGCGATTGCCGGCGCGATGAACCTGATCGGTTCGGACACGCTGTATGGCCGTTATTGGGGCTGCCTCGATCAGCGCCCGATGCTGCACTTCGAGACCTGCTACTATCAGGCCATCGACTTCGCCATCGCGCGCGGCCTGAAGACTGTCGAAGCCGGCGCCCAGGGCGGCCACAAGCTGGCGCGCGGCTATGGCCCGGTGAAAACCTTCTCCGCACACTGGATTTCCCATGCGGGCTTCCGCGCTGCGGTGGCCGAATATCTCGAACGCGAGCGCGAAGCGGTTGACGCAGACATGGACTTCCTCAAGGATCGCACACCGTTCAGGAAAGACCCATGACCCTTCACGCCCCTTATGATCCGAACAATATCTTTGCCAGAATCCTGCGCGGCGAGATGCCGTGTGTGAAGGTTTTCGAGGATGAGGTGGCGCTGGCGTTCATGGATGTGTTTCCGCAGACGGAGGGGCATGTTCTGGTGGTTCCGAAAGGTGTCGAGGCTCGAAACTTCCTTGATCTTCCGGAAGCTTCTGTTGGCGAGTACATGCTCCGTGTGCAGAAGGTGGCGCGCGCCGTTGAGGCCGGGCTGAAGCCTGACGGCTTGCGCGTGATCCAGTTCAATGGCGCGCCGGCAGGCCAGACCGTGTTCCATCTGCACTTCCATATCATCCCGATGCGCGACGGCGTCCCGATGGGCGCGCATGCGAGTGGCGGCATGAAGAGCACGGGCGAATTGGAGCCGATTGCTACGAAGATCCGCGCGGGGTTTTGAGGCCGGGCAGCACAATCGCCCGGACGCGGGGGTTTTCCCGGCCGGTGAGATTAGAACTTTGAGCTTTCTATTTTTCCCGATTATCCCCGCGAAAGCGGGGATAATCGGAGTTATCTAGGATGTGTTGTGCGGGGTGCGGGCGCAGGCCCCCTCCGTCAGCGCGCGGAGCGCGCCTGCTCCGGGCGATTGCAGGGCAATCGCTAATCCTTCGCAGCCTCCCCTGCTTCGCAGGGGAGGATGGGAACAGGGCCGCAGCGTTTCGCTTGTGGCGAACGCGAGGAGCTTCGTGGGCACGCCGGTGCTCCACACCGGGTCATCCCAGCGCGGTTTCTCAAGTTCGTAGGGTTTGTACGCTGACGGGTCCGGTTTCTTCTGGCCGAGATAGGCGGGGTAGACGTAGCCCCAGCGGGTGGTGGCGAGGAGGAGGGTGTCGTAGCCGCACTTGTCGTACCAGAGGAAGACGCGGTTGAGGCTCCACCAGAGGATGGGCCAACACAGCGGGTGAACGTGCCGGAAGAGCGGCGCGAAGTTCGGGTCTCTGCGGAGTTGGCGCATGGAGATCATGGGCGGGAGCATAACCCTGCCTCAGGGGGTGTCGGATTGAGATGCTGCTTTTTCTGCTTCGCGCATTGATCCGTAGGGGGATTTATGGCGTTTGGCCGGATTTGGTGTTGCATAAGTCGGCTTGCGGAAAGCTGCCGGGAATACCTGCGGAGGGGTGGGAGATTGGAGATTCTGGGTCCCGGCTTTCGCCGGGATGACAGCAAGGAGAGCGAAGGGGTTTGGTTCGCTCGCGTGTTTGTATTGGCGGATTGCCGGCCGTTACAGGCGATTCCAGCTTTTTACAGGTTTGCCTTCAAGCAAA
>NZ_JBKBXB010000046.1:0-25669 GCF_046313975.1 Hyphomonas sp.
TACAAGGTCTTCATTCACGTCAACGCCGAGCACATCATAGCGCTTGTCGGCAATCAGGGCGGCAGTAGGCAGGCCAACATAGCCAAGGCCTACGACAACGACTTTCTCGACCATTCCTGGTCCCTTCGCTTCTTACCCTCCAACCCCACCCGGAGCCGTAGGCGGCCTGATTGGCCTTGTCAAAACTTTAGTGCGCAGCGCAATCTTGCGTTGCGTTATTGCCCGGCAATTAGCAAGTCCCGGATGCGCTCGGAGGAACGCCCGTCGCCAAACGGATTGCGTTCTACCTGCATGGCCCGCCGGGCTGCCTCGTTCTCGAGAAGATTGGAAACTTCTGGCACAATGCGCGCCGGTTCTGCGCCGACGAGTTTCGCGGCCCCGGCCTCCACAGCTTCCTGCCGCTCCGTATGGTCACGCATGACCAGGACCGGCACCTTGAAACTCGGGGCTTCCTCCTGGATGCCGCCCGAATCGGTCAGGATCACGGTCGCCCGCTGCATCAGCGCGACCATTTCCGGATAAGGGACCGGATCGATCAGGTGCATGTTATCGAGGCCGGAGAGAATCTGCAGCGCGGCGCCGCGGACATTCGGATTGAGGTGCACCGGATAGACGAAATCGGTGTCCGGAAACCGGCGGGCCAGCGTGGCGATGGCGCCAAACGCTTCGTTGAAGCGCGGCCCGATATTCTCGCGCCGATGACCCGTGATGAGGACCATCCGCGACCGTGCAAGCTCAAGGCCTTGCGGCAGCTGCGCCTTGCTCGCGGCCGTCTGCAGCAGGGCATCGATCACCGTGTTGCCGACCATGTGGATTGTCCCGCCCACACGCTCGGCCTGCAGGCATTCCGCTGCGCGGTCGGTCGGGGCGAAGTGATAATGGGTGATGCGCGAGGTCATCTGCCGGAAGCCTTCTTCCGGAAACGGCTGCGTCAGGCTGTAGGTACGAAGGCCCGCTTCGACATGGCCAAACCGCTTTTCCCGCGCGAAGGCCGCAAGCGCTGCCGCCATGACAGTCGTCGTGTCGCCCTGGGCCAGCACGACGTCGGGATTTTCCTTCACGATCAGTTCGTCAAGGCCCGCAACGCCGCCGGCGATCACGCTGGCAAGGGTCTGGTTCGGTTTCATCAGGCCGAGATCTGCGTCCGGTTTGAGGTCAAACCAGTCGAACACCTGATCTAGCATCTGCCGGTGCTGGCCTGTGGAAATCAGGCGCGCATCGATCCCCTTGGAATCCCGCAGGCATTTGAACAGCGGCGCCATCTTGATGGCTTCCGGCCGTGTCCCCACCACGACAAAGATACGCATACTTCCCCCGGTTGGGATTCACCGCTGGCAGGGCCAGCAACTTTTCCGCCTTAGACAGAAGGGACCTGCGTCAGGCAAGTGACGATTTTAAGGCAGTATCAGGATGGGCTCACCAACTCGGCGCAGTCGATCACCGCGTCTGCGGGGCCGCCGCCGTTGTCATTGTTGGACAAGACCAGCCATGCGGTGCCGCCCGGAGGCGTCAGGACAAGTTCAAACGGACCCACTCCTGTCACCGGAATTTGATCAACCCAGGCCTCTGCCTGCAGCAGGCCTGCCGAAAAACTGCCTCCATACAGGACCCCGCGCAGCCGCAGGCTGCTGCCCGCGGGCAAGTCCAGCGGCGGCGACTTCCAGAGATATCCGAACGCGGGTGAGACACCGGCCCGCAGATGCAGCCGATGCGATTCCAGAGCTACCTCCGGCGCGCACCACTCTGATTGCGACAGGTCCAGCGGCATGCCGCGCGCCGGTTTCTTCGCCGCTGCCTCCGGCAACCTGTAGCCCGTCTGCAGGCCCGACCTGCGCGCTGCCGCCTTGCTGTCTGTGAAAGACTGCAAGCCTGCCGGCGCTGTGCCGTCACGGCGCCTCGCAAGCACGAACAGGATCGGGGCAAAGCTGAATCCCTCCTGCCAGGCCACGAACGCCGGACCTGTCGCCGCAACCAGATCGCGCAGCGCCGAAGGCAGCATGAATTCCGGCGCATCCCCTCTCAGATATTCGCGGGCGCCGGACCATTGGCCGAGCAGGTAGCCGGTAAGTTCCTCGAGATTGGTGGAGAACTGGCCCGAGAGGTGAACCGGCTCGAAGCCCGCCTTGCGGAGCAGCTCCGACAGGGTTTCGGGTGTCCAGAGATTGATATGACCCGGCCAGGCCGGGCCGCCATGAATCTGCATGCTGTCGCCGCGCATGGTGCGGATATCCGGCGCATTCAGATTCGGCACGGTCAGTGCCAGCAGGCCGTCGGGCTTCAGCCGTGCATGCGCTTCCTGCAGCGCCGACAGCGGATCGGCGATATGTTCCAGCGTTTCCCACATCGTGACGGAATCGAAAGCTACGCCGCCCGCCAGCTCGCCCGGGAAATGCACCTGCCGCCCCAGCTTGCGCGCCAGCGTCACCGCATGTGTGTTGACCTCAATTCCGGCTGCAGCAAACCCCAGCCCTTCGGCCGTTGCCAGCGAATTGGCCACGCCGCAGCCAATGTCGAGCGTTGAAACCGGCATGCCCTGCGGGCGCGCGAGGCAGGCCTTCAAGGCACTGTAATAGCCGGTGAACCGCTGCTGGTCTGCAGATTGCGCCGCCGGATCGACGGCCTGCGAGTCTGTATAGTCGCCATAGCGGCGGGCTTCGGGCACGATCTCGAAATAGCGCTCGAAGAGGTCATGCTTCACGTCCAGCGGCACGAACCAGGTCCGGCAGGTCACGCACTCGTGATAGGGATAGCCGTCATAGCTGTTGAAGATGTGGTCGGACTCCACCCCGCCGCAGGTCGGGCAGTTGCGGCGGGCCAGGCCTTCGAGCAGCGGCGCGCCATGCGTGCGCCAGAGGCGGATCGAATTTGCCCAGTCTTCGCGGGTGAGGTTCGAAAAGGGGTGCGGCAGGCGGATGCGCACATCCGCCGCGGTCGGGGCAGTCTCAACCACATGCAGCGCCCGCGCCAGGGCGGCGGCAAGCCCGGCGATGGCATCTCCCGTGATCGTGTCGCTGCTCATGCACTTGCCTCTCTGGCCCTGTCCTGCGCCACCCTTAGACGCCTGCCGTAGCCGCTTCAACACGCGGCTTCCCACTCCTGCCAATTCCGCTTAAGGAAGCGCCCTGTTGAGTAACGTGTAAGGGAAAACGGCATGTGCGGACTTGTCGGCAGCTACCATCCATCCCGGGACGGAGGGGCGGCGCCGCTCGACCTCCTCGCCCGGATGCGCGACACGATGGAGCATCGTGGTCCCGATGGTGCCGGAGAGTGGATGAGCGCGAACGGCCGCTGCAGCCTCGGCCACCGCCGCCTGTCCATCATTGATCTGTCATCGAATGCCAACCAGCCTATGCTGACACCCGAGGGCGACATCGCGCTCGTGTTCAATGGCGAGATCTACAATCACGCCGAGGTGCGCAAGGAACTCGAAGCGCTCGGGAAATACACGTTCCGTACGGATCATTCTGACACGGAAATGTTGCTCTACGCCTATGCGGAGTGGGGCCCGGAATGCGTGCATAAATTCTACGGCATGTTCGCCTTCGCCATCTATGATGCGCGCGACAAGGCGAATCCCGTGCTGCACCTGTGCCGCGACCGCGTCGGAATCAAGCCGCTCTATTTCGCGCGCACGCCGCAGGGCGAGTGGGTTTTTGCATCTGAAATCAAGGCGCTGCTGAAACATCCAGCGATCCCGCGCGAAATGGATCCGTGCGCGTTCGGCCACTACCTGTCCTTCATCGTCGCGCCCGCACCGATGACGATGTTCCGCAATGTGTTCAAGCTGCCGGCCGGATACTGGGCCACCATCCATGCCAATGGCCGCACGAGCGCGCACCGCTACTGGAACTGCGCGCCGGATTCGCAGGACACGTTCAAGACTAGCGATCTCTCTTTCGACGAGGCGGTCGAAGAGTTCCTGAGACTGATGAAACAGGCTGTGGGTCGCCGGCTGGTATCGGACGTGCCATTCGGCGCGCTGCTCTCGGGCGGTGTCGACTCCAGCCTCAACGTGGCGCTGATGGCGGAGATGATGGACCGGCCGGTGACTACATTCACCGTCGGCTATGAAAGCTATGAGCAGTTCAACGAGTATGACTACGCCAAGCGTATCGTGGCGCAGTACAAGACCGACCATCACGAGACGCGCATCAATTCGCGCGAGGCGCTGAACTTCCTGCCCTCACTTGTTCAGTATCAGGATGAACCGATTGCAGACAATGTCTGCATCCCGCTCTACTTCCTCGCGCGCCTCGTGCGCCAGTCGGGCACGACTGTGGTTCAGGTGGGCGAGGGCGCGGATGAAAACTTCCTCGGCTACTGGTGGTGCGATCACTACCGCAATAAGGCCCAGGCCATCTACGATCCCATCCGCCGCGGCGACCGCTCGCCGGACCTGCTCTCGATCATCCAGCGCAAGTCCGGAACGACGGAAGACCAGGAAATTGCCGAGCGCGCCATTCGCGGCAAGGAACTCTTCTGGGGCGGCGCCATCTGCTGGTGGGGCGGCCTGCGCGACCAGCTGACACCGGACCGGTCGATGTACGATGTCCGCGTGGAGTGCCCGATCGATGGCCTCATGCCGGAATCCCATCAGTCTACGGACAGCCATGCCGTGATCGCCGAATATCTCGGCCCGCTCGCCGGCAAGCTGGATGATCCGGAAGTGCTGCAGAAAATTCCGTATATGGAACTCAAGCTGCGCCTGCCGGAACACCTGCTGATGCGCGTCGACAAGATGACCATGGCGCACTCCATTGAGGCGCGGGTGCCGTTCCTCGATCATGATGTGGTCGAATTCGCGCGCCGTTGCCCGATAGAGTACAAGCTCAAGGATGGCATCGGCAAACGCATCGTGAAGAAGGCTGCCGAACGCTATCTGGACGAAGACATGATCTATCGCCGCAAGCAGGGCTTCGGCGCGCCCATCGACAGCTGGTTCCTCGAGCCGGATTTCGGTAAGCGCACGCTGGCACTTTGGGAGCGCTCGCAGATCAAAAAGGATGGATTCCTCGACAATACCTATGTCACCGACCTTCTGAAGAGCCAGGTCTCCGGCAAGCTGAACTATGGCTTTCATGTCTGGACACTGATGAATGCCGTGCTCTGGCACGAGCACTGGATCGGTGACGGGCTGGCGGATTTCTGAGGCGGCATGTGCGGGCTCGTCGCCGTTCTTGGTCAGGTGCCGCGTCAGGCGGGAGAGTTCGCCGGCCTTCTGAAATCCATGACGGACCGCATCGCCCACCGGGGTCCGGATGCCGACGGTTTTTGCCAGCTGGATCAGGGCCGGCTCGGCTTCGGCCACCGCCGCCTTTCTATCGTCAACCTCGGGCCGGACGGCAACCAGCCAATGACTGAAGCCACAGGCCGCGTGCATGTGGTTTTCAATGGCGAGATCTACAATCACGAAAGCCTACGGCGCGACCTCGAATCGGCGGGGTGCGCCTTCCGCACCACCAATTCCGACACAGAAGTGCTGATCCAGGGCTATATCGCCTGGGGCTGGGAAGGCCTGCTGCAACGTCTGCACGGTATGTTTGCCTTCGTCCTGTGGGACGAGCGCGAGCGGCGCTTGTTTGCCGTGCGCGACCGGCTGGGCATCAAGCCGTTATACTATGCCCGCATCGGCGCAGACCTTGTGCTCTCCTCCGAAATCAAGGCCATGGCGGGCCATCCGGCATTCCGTGCACGGATGAACGAGATGGCCTGTCTCGACATCCTGAATGTGCTGGCAACACCGGCCCCGATGACGCTGTTCGATGGCGTCTTCAAGCTGGCTCCGGGCGAGTATCTCACGGCAGATACCGGCGGCGGCCTCTCGAAAATCCGCTGGTGGGTGCCGCCCGAGACTCCGGAAACTCCGCGCATGACCTTCGAAGACGCGGTCGATCTCGTCCACGACCGCCTGAATCAGGCCGTCCGTGCGCGGATCGCGCGCGAAGTCGAAACCTCAGTCATGCTCTCCGGCGGCGTCGATTCCAGTCTCCTGCTCGCGCTGGCCTCAGAAGCTGGCGCAAAGCTGCGCGCTTTCACTGCCGCCTATGTCAACGACCCGCTGAACGAACTTGCCCCCGCTGCGGAGATCGCGCGCCGCTTTGGCCTCGGCCATGAAGTGATCGAGATAGAGGAAGACAAGGCGATGGCGGGCACGCTGTCGCTGATGGAAGGCATGGACGAGCCGGTTGCAGACTGGGCCTGCATTCCGCTCGACTACCTTTCCCGCGCCGTGCATCAGGCGGGCGTGAAGGTCGCGCTCGTGGGCGAAGGCGCCGATGAGCTGTTCTGCGGCTACGATGCCTGGGGCGATTTCATCCGGGAACGGAGCGTGTGGTCAGCGCTGGCGCAGGCCGGGCGTCTTGGCGCCGGCGGCGCAGTGGCAGCGGCGACGCGCCTTGCGGCCCGCAGCCTACCGCTTGATCGCTTCGGGCTGATCGGCGCGATGGACGTGGCTGCCTCGGTCGCTGCCGGGCGGGGCCGGTTCCGATCCGGCGCTGAGAGCCTGCGCCCGCTGCAGGTCCAGCGCCTTCTCAAGCGCGGCTGGCAGGCCGGCGCGCCGGCGAACGATCCCGCCATGCCGCCTACGCCTCTGCCCGGCCTCGGCGACCGTCTGACCGGCCCGCCGCCCTCGAGTGATCTCTCACCAGATGCCCGCTTCGCCCGCATGCGTGCCCGCGATCTCGGCTTCCGCCTGCCGGAACTGCTCCTGATGCGCGTCGACAAGGTGACGATGGCGCATTCGCTGGAGGCGCGCGTTCCCTTCCTCGATCACTACCTGGTCGAGGATGTCATGCGCATGGCGCCGCAGACGATCCTCGGCCCCGGCGGCACGAAGCCGGTCATCAAGGCCATCGCCCGGAACTACCTTCCGGATCATATCATTGACCGTCCCAAGATCGGCCTCGGCGCCCCGATGGCAAAATGGCTGCGCGGCCCGTTCGGTCTCGACGTGCGCGACATTCTCGCTGTCGAAGCGGCAGATCCCCGCAGCCCGTTCGATGCTGCTACGCTCAATGCCCTACTGATGCGCCACCGCCGTGACGAGCGCGACTATTCGGCGTATCTCTGGCCCGTGGTGAACATTGCCTTGTGGAGGCGCAAATGGCTGAGCTGACGGCGCGCCGCCTCGAATTGCGCGCTGCCACCGATGGCGGCGAGGCGGTTGAGCCCGGCTGGCAGATGATGCTGCTCGAGGATGCCCTTGCGGCGCTGAAGCGCGGACGCGGCATTGCGCGCTGGCGCGAAGTTCGCCTCGTCCTGCCAAATCCCTATGCCCTGCCGCAACCCGTGAAAACCGGTGTCGCCCTCCTGCTGATGGCGCCCGGCCGTGCGGCGATCGTGTCCGGCACCGGCTTCTCCCGCCGCCCGGTCACGCCGTTCAGCCTCGTCACCGATGCGCTGCGCGGCCTGCGCCGCAGCGACGAAGTCGCGCGCGGACGCGGCGAGGTGATAAGCTCGCTGGAAAGCGCCCCCCGCCATCCCGTCAGCTTTGCTTCAGCAGATGGCCCGCCGCTGGTGCTGCGCACAGGCCTCTGGTTCGGGGCGAAAGTCGGCGGCGCCTTCTCGCACGCCGCCGGAATCATCAACGCGATATATGACCGCTTCGGCGCGGTAGACCTTCTGTCTACGGACAGTGTTCCGGAACTCCGCCCGGGCATACAGACACGCCCCCTGGACCTTTCGGGGATCGAAGGATGGCGCTGCGGCGACGGCCTGTATCTCGCCGCCCAACCCGGTCTCTTTGCAGAAGCCCGCCGCCTGGCGCCCGCTGCGGCGCCCGCCTTCGTCTACCAGCGATGCGGCCTGGGGGACATCACCGGCCTGCGTCTGGCCCGCCAGTATAGCCGGCCTTTCGTGCTCGAATATAACGGACCCGAAGTCTGGGTGGCCGAAAAATGGGGCACCGGCATTGGTCACGCCGGGGACTATCAGCATATCGAAACTGAGCTCCTGAAACGCGCGGATCTCGTGCTCGCCGTCAGCCAGCCGCTGGTCGAGGAAGCGATTGCGCGCGGCGCAGAACCCTCGCGCGTCCTACTGTCGCCAAACGCCGCCGATGCCACGCGCTTTCATCCCGGCATCGACGGGCGCCCGGCCCGTGCCCGCCTCGGCCTGGGCCCGCACAAGGTTGCCATGCTGGTATCGAGTTTCGGTCCGTGGCACGGCGTGGAGACGGCGCTCGATGCGCTCGCCCGCATCAAGCAGCGCAATCCTTCGCTGATCGCCGGGTCCCGGCTCGTCCTCGTGGGCCGCGGTGCAGGCTATGAGGCAGCGCGTCATCAGGCGGAGCGTCTCGGCATCTCGCAGGAAGTGATCTTCACCGGCCCCGTGCCATCCGAATCTGCGCCCGAAATGCTCGCCGCGGCAGACATCCTGCTCTCGCCGCAGGTCAACAATCAGGACGGCACCCTGTTCTTCGGCTCGCCGACGAAGCTGTTTGAATACATGGCCATGGGCAAGCCAATTATTGCCAGCGACCTAGCGCAGATCGGCGATATTCTCGACAATGGCAAGACCGCCATCCTGACTGAGCCCGGAAGTGTCGACGCCCTCGCAGACGCGCTGGAGCGGGCCTTCGCTGATCCCTCCGCCCTCGGACATCTTGGCGCCGCCGCCCGGCGCCTCCTGGTGAGCGGGCACACATGGGGCGCGCGCATATCGGATCTCGAAGCGGCGCTGGCGCGTCTCGGAGCGTTTCCGAAATCATGAGCCCGCCCTTTCTCCTGATTGTCACACGGCACTATCCGCCGGAGATTTCAGGGGGCGCGCGCCGGCCTTTTCTCCTCGCAAAAGGCCTGCGTGAACGCGGCTGGCGTGTCGCCATCGCCTCGCCCTTCGCGCCGGAAGGCGAGCCCGACTGGATCCGCACGCCGCATCCGGCGGCAGAGCGGGGCCGTGCGGCGGCAGAGGCCGGCGACCCCCGTCAGGAACCCGGCTGGAAAAGCTGGACCCGCCGCATAGTGCGCTGGCCGGATAATGAAATTGGCTGGGCCGGCGAAGCCGTCCAGGCTGTCATTGCCTCCGCCCTGCGCCCGGACTGGGTGCTGACGACCAGCCCGCCGGAATCGGCGCATGCGGTCGGCGAGCGCCTGAAACGTGCGCTGGGCGTACGCTGGGCGCTCGAAATGCGCGACAGCTGGATTGAGGAACCGCTGCGGCCCGAACTCGCCGCGCCCGGTCTACGCCGCAAGGTCGAGCAGGGCATTGCCGCGCGCTGGCTCGCGGCTGCGGATGCCCGCATCGCCGTATCGGACGCGCTGGCCGCCGAGATGCAGCGCCTCGCGCCCGAGGCGGCATCCCCATTATCCGTGATCGGACATTTCGCGGACCCGCCGCCAGCACCCTTCCGCTTTGACGGCGAAGGCCCGCACCTTCTCCATTCCGGCAGCTTCACGCTGTCTCATGCGGATCGGAAAGTTGGCGCCTTGCTGGCCGCATTCGGCGCACTCCGCAGCGCTTATCCCACGGCGCACCTGCATCTTGCGGGGCGCCTCACGGCTATGGAACGGGCCGAAATCCTCATCTCACCGAATGCTGAGTCCATAACACTTCACGGCGAACTTCCGTATACGGAGGCCCGTGCCCTGCAAGCCGGCGCCGATGCACTGATCCTCTACCAGCAAGGCATCGACGCCCTGCCGGGCAAGCTCGCCGAATACCTCGAATGCACCGCGCCTATCCTCACCCTCGGTGAAGGCCCCTGGAAATCACGCCTCACGAGCATCCCGCACTGGCCGATGGAAGCCGCGGCAATTGCCCTGACGGTGCCCGCCAGAACACCGGAAAACTTGCTCTCGGCCGCTCTCGACAAGTACGAAGCGCGTCTCGGCCGCGCCCCGGGTTGACCTGACGTCCAGAAAGGCGCCGCGCGCAACCGAAAGCGTCAGTCCATCGCAAGCCGGCAATGCCGGGAATACCCGTCACGCACACGCATCAGCCTTCAGCTATGGGAATCCTGCTTTACGCCCGGACCGGCAGAAGTTTCGCTGCTTTTGCCGGCCGGCGTCAAACCCGCCGTCAGCGCCGTGCGGTCGAGGCCGCCGAGTTCCAGCATCTGGTCAAGGAACCGTTCCGGAACCGCAAACACGTTTGAGCCGTGCTGCCCCAGAAGGTCTACGAGGCGGGGTTTGCCGAGGTGTGCGTCGAACAGGATATACCCGTTTTCATGCAGGAAACGTGCAATGTCTGCCACGGAGGCCTTCTTAGTTTCGAGCAGATCATTGGCGATCTCGATGAGGATAAGCGGCCTCTGCGTCGAGATCAGGTTCCGCGCGCCGTTCAGCACGTCGAGTTCAAAACCTTCGACGTCGATCTTGATGGCATCCACTTTAGGCATTCCGGGACGGGCAAACAGGCTGTCGAGGGGCACGACATCCACGACATACTCTTCGGCAGGTGCTGACGAGCGCGATTTTCCATGGATCGTGATGATCGAATCCATCGTGTCGTCGAGTTTCCAGCGGAAATACACGCCCGCCGCCGAGCGGGACGAGAACTGCAGGCTGCCGCGAGCCATGCGCGGCAGGATATCTCCGTAGAAGGTGACGCTCGCGTTGGAGAAAGAGCTTCGAACCCCGTCCGGAATCATCAGTGCACGCTCAGAACTACTGGTCTGCAGCCAAGGGCTGATGACATTGTCCTGAGGCGACACGACGATATCCTGAAGGTCAAAATCAAGCTCGACATCTGAATAGATCAGAACTTCGGCCTGGTGCGCTTTCCCGAGCGCAATTTGCGTGGCCTCTCCATGGAATGAGGTCCAGAAAAAATTGGTTCCATCAACCGTGTACCGAAGGTTTGTGTGCTTCGAGACGGCAAGACCTGTCAGGGAATTGTGCCCGTCGAACATCGCATCGGCAACTGACAGTTTCGCCGTCGTCTCCGCAGAGCCCGCCGCCAGTTCCAGCGTCCGGATATTCAGCAGGCGGTTGATCAGGGCATTCCTGCGCAGGGCTGCCGCTTCCCTTCGGCTGGGCTCAAGCGCAAACACGCTGCCGCCGGGCCCGACAAGGCTTGCGGCTACCGTGGAATACTTGCCGTCATTCGCCCCCACATCCACAAATGTCATGCCGGGCTTCAGCAGCGTCTTCAGGACATTGATCTCGTTCGGATCATAACAACCGTGTACAAACAGTTGCCGCGCCATCTCGGAAGGATGGCCGAACTCGAGCTTCAGATCATTGTACCATTGCAGTTGAAGCGGGAAGGCTGCGTCCGGGTAGTCGAGCATCGCCTCCCAGATTTCGGCGCGTTCGATCGCGGCCGGTGTCGACGGATCCAGGCCCATCACCCAGTTTTGCCGGGGCGACACATCCAGTTCCGGCTTGACGCGCGAGAGCAGGGCGCGGAAGGCGCGCGCGAGACTGGCCGGACGTTTGGGTGATTGTGAGCTGCTCAGCATTCCGTATTTCCTGTCATGGCCGGCCCCCTGTTCTTCACTCATTGGGGCACATGTTGCGCCTTATGCAACACTTCCAGTGTGATCGCACAGGGTTAAATCTTTGAAATCACAGCAATGCGTATTTTTTCTCCGCCCCTCCAATCCGGTGGGCCGGCGGGCGGCGTTAGGCTTCGGGCATACCCTTTCAAACCGGAGCCCCTGATGACCGAATCGCCAAATCTCGCATTGCCTTACCTGCAATCGCAGCAGGCCCAGAAACACGTCACCTCGAACGAAGCCCTGCGCCGCCTCGATGCGCTGGTGCAACTTGCCGTCCTCTCGCGCACCCTCGCCGATGAGCCCGGCGCGCCCGCCGAAGGCGACCGCTACCTACTGCCAGACAGCCCGGCCGGTCCCGCCTGGACAGGCCAATCCGCTGGCACGCTGATGGCGTTCCAGGATGGCGCATGGGAGGCCATTTTGCCGCGCGAAGGCTGGCTGGCTTTCGTGGCCGATGAAGGCGCGCTGGCCGTCTTTCGCGAAGGGGTCTGGTCGCTCGCAGGCCGCCGGGCCGACATGTTCGGCGTCAACACCAGCGCCGATGAAACCCACCGTCTAACGGTCCGGTCCGATGCCGAACTGCTCACGCATGACGATATCACGCCCGGCAGCGGTGATGCCCGCAAGATCATCAACCGCGCCGACAGCGCCAAAGCGGCTTCTGTTCTCTTCCAGACAGGCTTTTCCGGCCAGGCGGAATTCGGCCTCATCGGTGACGATCATTTCCGCCTGAAAGTGTCCGCAGACGGATCATCTTTCTCGGATGTCCTGCTGATTGATACCGAAACCGGCCGGGCGGGCTTCGGCGGCGTGCCCACCGCGCAGGTCAGCATTCAGGGCACTAACATGACCGATCCCAGCATCGGCGATCTGCACATCGAGAAATCAGGGTACTTCGCGCTCCTCTTCCTCGACACTTATGGCGCCTCTGCAGCTTCCTTCTCTATCCAGCGCCGCGCGCGCGGCACGTCCGTGTCCCCCGAAGCCGTCCTGCCGGGTGACACGCTGGGCGGGTTTTCCTTCCGGGGCTACGGCGCCAGCAGCGCCTTCGTGCAGACCGCCCTTATGCATGCCGTGGTCGACGACACGGTCAGCGGCAGCGAAGTGCCCGCTGCGCTGGCTTTCGGGGCAGGGCGCACCTCCGCCGTCGAACGTATGCGGATCACCTCTGCCGGCCGCGTCGGCATCGGCACGTCGGCGCCGAGCTGCGCCCTGCATGTCGCCGGTCCCGCGCGCGTGGCCTCCGTCGACAAGGCCTCGCTTCCGTCAGCATCGGATACGGGCGCGGGCGCCATCCTGCATGTGCCGGACGAGGCAGGCGGGGCCGTGCTCGCCTTCAGCGACGGCACGAACTGGCGCCGGGTTACAGACCGCGCCGTGGTGAGCTGACTGGGCGCACCGCAATTCTGCGGCCCAGCATCTTCAGGGGATTCCACACCATCGCGCGCGCGAGGCTGCCAAGGCTCGCCGTGCGATGGGCCTGCACCACGCGCCGTTCTTCCCAGACCGGGCCGAGCCCGCGCACGGCTTCCACCAGCCCTTTCATCGCATTCCCGAACCGCCCGGTCATCAGTCCGCGGAGGAGAATGGCCATCGTCAGCACGATATGGAAGGGCAGGGTGGCGACCAGCAGCGCCGCCGGCATGCACTTGAGATAAACCCACAACCGGTTGCGCGTGCCATGGCGCACCGCAAACCCGGACACCTTCTCCGACAATCCGCCCCCGGCATGCGACACCACCGCCTCCGGCAGGAACACGCAGTTTCCCCCTTCCAGACGCAGCCGGAATCCGAGATCCACATCCTCGCAGAAACAGAACAGCCGCTCGTCAAACCCGCCCGCCGCCATGAATGTCTCGCGGTGATACACCGCGCTTGCCCCGCAGGGGGAGAAGCAGGCGCCCTCCGCCGGAAGCTCCGTAACCGGACGATGATATCCGCCGCGCCAGGGAATGCCGAATAGCAGGTAATTGTCGCCCGCCCCGTCCAGCTTCGTCTCGTCATGCATCCACAGCTGCGTGCAGGCGAAACTCGTCACGCCGGGATGGCGCATCGTTCCCGCCAGCACTTCCGCCAGCCAGTCCGGCCGCGCCGCCGCATCGGGGTTCAACAGCGCCAGCCACCGTCCGCTCGCCTGCGCCGCCGCCAGGTTGTTGCCACGCGCAAAGCCGTGATTCTCCGTCTCCCGCATCAGCCGGAACGCGGGCAGGCCGCTCGCATCCAGCCCGTCCACCGATCCGTCCGCCGAGGCATTGTCCAGCAGGATGACTTCAAAGCTGCGATGCGTCTGGCGCTTAAGCGAGTCGAGCGCGCCCTGCACATAGGCCCCGCCATTATAATTGACGATCAGCACGGAAAAATCGGGCGTCCCGGTCAAGCGGCAGGTTCCTCTCGCATCGCCACGTCCTTAGGGCGCACCGCGCGACGGCGGCAAGTAGCAAGCTGCGCCGCGCTTAAGCAAAACTGCCGGAAAAGTTTACATACCGCGCCTTTACGGCCCGCATGTTGCAATGCGATAAGCCCTTGCTGTCCACCGCAGCAGCCCCATATTCTCGCTGTGAGCAAAAGTGCTCACGCTGACACCGGAGTGTGCCTCCCTTGTTGCTGACCCTGCTGAAGGCCAAGTTACACTCGGCCACCGTCACCCAGTGCGACCTCCATTATGAGGGCTCGGTCTCGATCGACCAGGACCTGCTGGACGCATCCGGCATCCTGCCGCATGAAAAGGTCGACATCTGGAATGTCACCAACGGCGCCCGCATCCACACCTACGCCCTCGAAGCCCCCCGCGGCTCGAAGACCATCGGCGTCAACGGCGCCGCCGCCCGCCACTTCGCCGTCGGCGACACGGTCATCATCGCCGCCTTCTGCGCCATCGAAGCCGAAAAAGCCCGCCAGCACGCCCCCACCGTGGTTCTGCTGGACAAGGGTAACGAGATCAAGCGTCCGGCTTAGGTCAGCGGTTAAATGCTGATCTACATCCATGGCCGATAGTAAGCGACCGCTGATAGAGCCAGAACTAGAATAACGATACACCCGAGAGCCACGTTGCCAGTCCTTCGCTTGGAACGGGGCGAGGCGGCTGAGCTCGGGCCTGCAGCTGCCTTGACAGCGGGTTGCAATGCTGAGGGCGGCCTGTGGATCACAACATCGCGGCGCCCGGCTGCCTGCCGATACATTTCCTGTTGATAGTAGTTGTGCAGGGCTTCGTACGCTTCCCGGATCGAAGTCGTGCTGGATCTTGCGTCGGCTAGATCGTTCACGTCAGGCAACGAAGGCGCGTTTACAAGATAGACGTGGGGCCGCTCGGTCTGGATGCCGGGACGGGGTGACGGCGCCCGCTCAGGTCCATTGTCTTTCATCAGGCGGGCCGAAACGCTTTTCTTGCTGGAAACAGGCGTAACATGCTTGCGTGCAAGCTTCAGGAGATCCGGTCCCGAGATCTGGTGCTCGCGAACTCCCTGTGGCGGCTTTTTTGCTAAATTAATAGCTTCGCGAGCAAATGTTCTGAAACTTGTGCTGCGAGTCCACTGTCCGATAATGTTTGCACGCATCGGAAGAAACGAGCTGTCCGCAGGCGGATGACCGAACTTTGCGTCCGGAAAGCGCGCGCACAGATAAGCTTTTGTCACGGGCTCTGCAGACTGGAGATACCGTTCATAGTGGCATGCGAGAATAGCGGCTTGCTCGCCGCCATCCTTTGCGCTTTGCCTCTCGTCGAGGGCGATGATCAGAGACGCGAATGCCTCTCCGACGGGAACGTAGGGGTATTTGTGGTTCGTGTCGGACTTCATCAGATCCACGATCCGGAGATGTTCGCCGATCCGGCTGTACGCCGCCGCGAAGGCAGCGAGCGCCAGATCCGGACACCCTGCTTCCTTCCAATTGAACCGGGTATATCCTTCATCGAGCCGCTGCCGATGTGTGGGGTCTGCGGAGTCAGAGAAAGCACCAAGGTGGCGCAGAGCCATCATCATGGCAGGCGCGAAAATGGTCATGTCGCTGATCTCACCCTGTTCCCAAAGGGGGGCGACGGCCTCACTCCATGCCGGCACAGTGCGCGGCCAGATTTCGCAGACAGGCGCGAGCGAAAGCATGGACGAGCAGAGATAGTCAGGATGCGTCTCGACCAGATTTCGCAAGTGCTCCGTGATCACCAGTTCCAGCCGCTCTACGTCTTCGATACTGTCGGTACCGCCCCGAAGCAGTCCGATCATCGCGTTCGAGAGTCCATCCAGATAGTCATAGACGGATACACCGGTCAGGGTGGACGTGTTGGCAATGAAATAGTCCCGGCTCAGGGCCTGGATCGAATCTAGCAGGGTGAAATAGGAGCGCGCACGCGACGGCGGATACTGGAACTGCGGCTGGCTGACCTGATGGTAACGCTTCCTGAATTCGGGCTTCAGGTGGATGAATTCGTCCATGTCCTGGAACGCCGCCTTGATGGAATCGTGGATCTTGAACGCGCCGATCGTATCGACCATGCTGACGAAGCCCAGCGCTGCCATGCGGTCGCGAGTTTCACTCACCTCCTCAAGAGAGCAATTCAGGACGTGCGCGGCAGCCACATCATCCATCGCAACCACCGGAGTGACCGCCAGACAATTGAGATACCGTGCGGCGGCTTTGTCCTGTTTGGTAAGTGTTTGCCGCCAGCTATCGAGAAGGTGGTTGCATATATGGCCGCGGGCAATCTGCTGAATACTGAGGGATACGCCAGGAAGCCCGGGTTCATTTCTTGCAAACCAAGAGATGATCTGCAGGCAAAGCGGTAGGCCAGTTGTTTGTTGGTACAGGCTCAGAACTTCATCTTTCGACAGAGGCTTCCATCCCGGAGTTCTGGAAATCTGCGCAATACCTTGCGTGAATTCTTCCAGATCAAGGCCATTGGTTGCATGCGTTTCGACTTCGAAGCCTAGATCTGACAGATATGACCTGACCAATTCGGGTGCCCGGGAATGCCGGGCGGTCACGATGACAGAGTTTGCGCCCGCGCACATCTCCTGTAGCCAGGGCCGCGCGGATGACATGAGTTTCGGGTTGCTCTCTGCGTCTTGTGAAAGATCTGTCCCGCCCAAAAAGTCATCTACAAGAAGCAGGTCGCGTGCACGGATGATTCCACTTCGCGCACGGAGAAAGCTTACGCGACGGACATCACAGTCTATATCGTTTGCTATGTCATGAGCCAGGTTCGATTTACCCGATCCGGATGGGCCGTGGAGCAGCAACGCATACTTCCGGCCGGCCATTCTGGCTGCCTCAATCTTAGACCTGAGCTTCCCGACGAGACTTTCACGCCGGACATATACAGGCATGTTTCCTGATCTTCTGGGATCGGGATCCTTTGCCAGTCCCTTCTGTACCAGTGCAATCAGTGAAGCGGCGGCTGCCTCCGGGCTCGTTTCCGCAGTGACGTGAAGCGCGCCTTGTTGGCGCGCCGAGAGCCGCCACTTCAAGTCAGGGAGAATGTTCGCGGGAAACTCACCTGGTCGTCCGCCGGTCAGGCTGAGAACAAGGATCTGGCGATCGTATTGTTCTGCGAGGGCGATTTCGTTCAGGACTTCTTTCGACTGAGCTGAGTTGGGAGTTAGAATCAAGACCAGCCGGTCGGTTCCCTGGATCGCCTTGACGAGAGGTTCGCGCCAGGATTGCCCTTCTGCGGAGGCAAGAAGATGCCGGTCGATTGCAACGGCCAGCCCTTTTTTCCTGAGGCACTCGGCGAATGCGGTGGCAAAATCCTGGTCCGCGCGCGCATAGCTGATGAACACATCGGCAAACTCAATGTCCGTCATCTCGTCCCCCCGAGCCCGATGGGACAATTTAACATGATGTGCTGCAGCCTTTAAGCGAAATCCTTATCTTCGGCCTGACAAGCTGAGACCTCCCCCATTACCTCCGCAATGATCTCAAACGACCGCCGCCGCTTGTCCTGATCGTACATGTCGGAGACGACCATCAGCTCGTCCGCCTGCGTGCGCGCCAGCAGTTTCTCGATCCCGCGCTTCACCGTCTCCCGCGACCCGATGATCGCGACATCCAGCATCGCCGCCGCGCGCGCTTTCTCTGCCGGTGTCCAGTAAGTGTCGATATCGTCGATCGGCTTCTGCATCAGTCGCCGCTCGCCGCGCACAAGATTCGCAAACGACATCTGCTGCGAGGTCGCGAGATACTTCGCCTCCTCATCCGTCTCTGCCGCGATGATGTTCACGCCGATCAACGCATAGGGCTTCGCCAGCTTCGCGTTCGGCTTGAAGCGGTGGCGGTAAATCTCCAGCGCCTCGTCCAGTGCCTGCGGGGCAAAGTGAGAGGCAAAGCCATAGGGCAGGCCAAGCTCCGCTGCGAGCTGCGCGCCGAAAAGGCTCGAGCCCAAAATCCACAGCGGTACATCCGATCCGGACCCCGGCACTGCCTCGATCCGCTGGCCGTCCTTCACCGGCGCCAACCACATCTGCAGCTCGACCACATCCTGCGGGAACCGCTCGGCCTCCTCCGGATGCACACGCAGCGCCCGCAGCGTCAATTGATCCGTGCCCGGAGCACGCCCGAGCCCCAGATCAATCCGCCCGGGATAGAGCGCTTCCAGCGTGCCGAACTGTTCGGCGATGATATAGGGTGCATGGTTAGGCAGCATGATACCGCCCGCGCCGACGCGGATCGTCTTCGTGCCCGCCGCGATATGGCTGATCACCAGCGAGGTCGCCGCTGTCGTCACCGCCGCCATGTTGTGATGCTCGGCTACCCAGAACCGCTTGTAGCCCAGCGCTTCGGCAAGTTGCGCCAGCCGCCGCGCCTCATTCAACGCATCCGCCCGCGTAAATCCCTCCCGCACCCGGCCAAGTTCAAGGATCGAGATTTCGGTCAAGGCGGGCTCCTGCGTATCTGTGGAGGATCAGATAAGGCCGCTGACGGCCGGAACCAATAGGCTCAAAATCCCGCCGGCTTCGCCAGCCCCGGCGACGACACGCACACGGCCTTGAACCGCGCACCCATTTCCTTTGGGTCAATCAGTCGGTTCGCCGCCTGGAAGATCACTTCCGCATCGTCCGGGTTCGCCTCGATCAGCTGGCCAAGCCGCGCCTGCGCGCCGAGGCCCAGCAGGAACATGCCCTGCGGCGCGGGCCCCGCCACGTCCAGCCCCGCCGCCGCCGCCAGCCGCGCGAAGCGCCCGAAATCCACGTCCACCGTCAGGTCGCACATCCCGGGCGTCTCCAGCGGCGAGACCTGCCGGCCCTCACGGTATGCCCGCAGCGTGTCGCCGGGCGCGCGGTCATCTGGGCCATAATCGATAAACAGTGTACGGAAGGCTTCGCGCCGCGAGGCAAGATCGGCAATCACGAGGTCCAGCCCCGTCTGCACCTCCACCGCCTCGCCCGCCAGCGCCGTGCCGTGCGGCGGGCTCGGCTCATCTGCGGCGAGGCCGAAGGCCAGCCGCCCGTCGCCGTTCAGCCCGACGACACACTCGCGCCATCCCCCCTCTGCGGCGCGGAATTGCCGCGCGGGCAGGCAGTCGAGATACTCGTTCGCCACCAGCAGCATCGGCCCGTCCGGCACCTGCGCCAGCGCCGCAGCGAAGTGCGGCGTCATCGGCGCAAACATCTCCTCCAGCGCGCCGCGCATCACCGGGCTCGGCTCCACGAAGGTCAGCCGCGCCGCGTTCAGAAACTCTGCTCCGCCCGCCGCGCCGGCAATCCGCAGCGTATCCAGCATCAGTTGCCCGCGCCCGGGCCCGATCTCGACCAGGCGGAACTCTGCCGGCTTGCCCAGCGCCCGCCATTCATGCACCAGCCACAGGCCGATCAGCTCGCCGAACATCTGGCTCGTTTCCGGCGCTGTTATGAAGTCGCGCCCGATGCCGGGCCGCGCCGCGTAATAGCCATCCTGGGGATCATGCAGCACCAGCTGCATGTAAGTTGATAATGGAATAGGCCCGCCCGTTTCGATCAGGCGCATCAGCCGCTGTTCAAGGTTCATTATAGTCTAAGTCCGGTATTCCGGCGCCTCAACGCGCCTTTGCAGGCACCATATAGGCCGCACCGAATATGCCTGCCAGCAGGATCAGGACCCAGGAGGACAGGGAGGCGAAATCATACACAGGCTGGTCGCGGTAGAACCAGTGAAGGCCGACATGCACGACCGCGAACAGGCACATGCCATAGCGCACCGAGGCGCGCCGCGAGAATTCCGCATAGAACAGCATCGCCAGCACGACCGGTACATGCGCCCACATGAAAATCTGCTGGTCCAGGTTGGTCATGTAACTAAGGGAGCTGCGCCCCTGCAGCAGGATTGAATCAAGCTCGTGCGTGACAAGGCACGCGGCGGTCAGCCGGTACAGGCTCTCTGATCTCATTGCGCCTTCCTCCCCAGGATTGCGCGCGATTGGGCGTAAGGAAATCTACTTACCCGCCACAGTTATACCTGTTTTTCCTGCCGTTTCAATGCATTCCAGATGAGCCAGGCCCCGCCCAGCCACATCGGCACCGAAAGGATCATGCCCATGGTCAACCATTCGGGGAGGCCGCTCACGAAGGAGTCCGGCTCGCGGAAGTTCTCGGCCACCGACCGGCCCACCCCGTACATGATCAGGAACAGGCCCGCGACGAGGCCGGGCCGCTTCAGCGCGCCGAACTTCCACACCAGAATCGACAGGATAATCAAGGGCAACCAGCCCTCCAGCACCGACTCGTAAAGCTGGCTCGGATGGCGCGCCAGCTCGTCGCCGCGGTACACCCATTCACTCGCCTCCCAGTTGTAGGCGGGCGGTGTCGACCCCGGCACATACCCTTCCGGGAACACCATGCCGATGGAGCTTTCCGTCGGCCGGCCGTAAAGTTCGGCATTGGTGAAGTTGGCAATCCGCACGAGGCCAATACCGATCGGCGCCGTCACGCCGGCAATATCGCCCACCGAAAGCAGCTTCACGCCCCGCTTGGCTGCAAACCACCAGAGCACGATCACCACGCCCAGGATGCCGCCATGAAACGCCATGCCGCCATCCCAGATGCGGAGGATCGACAGCGGGTCTGCCGTCAGCACGTCCATCTGGTAGGGCACCATGTAGAACAGCACATAGCCGAGCCTGCCGCCGAGGATGATGCCGATGATGATCCAGAACATCAGGTCGTCCATCGCCTCGCGCGACAGCGGCGCCTCGCCGCCCCAGATCGCCGGGCGCTTCAGCATCTCGGTGGCATACCACCAGGCCCCGGCAATGCCGCCGATATAACCGAGCGCGTACCAGCGCAGATGGAACTCGCCGAGGCCGATGAAGCCGAAATCAATCGAGAACAGCGCCGGGCTCCACTCCGGAAACTTCCAGGCGGCCTGCGCGAGGAACTGGGTAAGGTAAACGCCCAGCGTGGCGAGAAGGTCAGTCATGCGGCGTCTTTTCCCTGTCTGGCCGGCGCCTTATCTGATAGGCCACCAGTACACCCGGCGCGAAGGAGTAGCCGCATGGCAGGGACAAATCCACTGCTTGATGACATTGCCACCCTGATGACCGGCGCGCTCGGCGCGGCCCGCGCGGCTGGCGAAGAGGCGAAGACGGCAGCGCAGGCCCGCGTGCGCGCGCTGATTGCCGACATGGACCTTGCCGGCCGCGACGAAGTCGAAGCGCTGAAGGCCATCGCCACCGCCGCGCTCGACCGCGTCGACCAGCTGGAAGCCCGCCTGGCGGCCCTCGAGGCCGCGCAGGGGAAATCCACCGCTTCGTGACCCCCTCGCTGCAGAAGCCGATAGACAATCGCTTTCCGTCCGATTTGATCGGTAATGGATTTGTTAAGCGAATCCTGTCCCACCTTGTCCAAACCGATGCGGAGGCGCCCGAATGAGCCTGAACCTCGACCGCAGCATGGAGTTCGAAGCCGACCCGCTCGACATCGTCGAAGTCGTGCTTGAAGCCCTCGGTTGGCCCGCCGACCGCGATGATGAAGGCACCCTGCAGGTGGTCGCCGAAACGCGCTGGGGCGACATGGGCGCCCTGTTCGCCTACCGGCCGGAGCCCGCCGCCATCCACTTCTCGCTGACACTGGACGTGAAGGCGATGGCCGCGAAGCGCGCCGCCATCGCTGAACTCGTGATGCTCGCCAATGAACGCCTCTGGATCGGCCATTTCGATTTCTGGGCCGAGGACGGCGTCATCATCTACCGCTACACCTTCCCGATGGACGGCCGCGATGAGATCACGCAGGGCGAAGTCCGCTCCGTGCTGGCCGCCGCTGTCAGCGCCGCTGACCGGTTCATGCCCGCCTTCAACTTCCTCGTCTGGGCCGGCAAGTCGCCGCGCGAGGCGATGGAAGCGGTGATGTTCGAAACTCACGGCGAAGCGTAAGGCGCCATGCCTGCCGCCGCGCCGACCCTTGCCCTCATCGGCGCCGGCCGTATGGGCACCGCTCTCGCGCGCGGCTGGCTGAAGGCGAAAACCAAACGCCAGATCGTCATCATCGAGCCCAGGCCGTCCGAAGAAGTGCAAGGCTGGGCCGCCGAGGGCCGCATCCTCCTGAACCCTCCCGCGCTTGCGGCCACGACAATGGTGCTCGCCGTCAAGCCGCAACAGTTCGCAGCCATTGCCGAATCCGCAAGAGCCTATGTCGGCCCGAAAACCCTCATCGTCTCGATCATGGCCGGCGTGCGCATCGCGCAGATTTCCCGCCGCCTCGACACCAGCCGCATCGTGCGCTCCATGCCCAACACGCCGGGCTCCATCGGCAAGGGCATCACCGTCTTCGCCGCCGCGCCCGGTCTCGCCGCCGCTGACCTGAACGCCGCCGAAGCCCTCCTCACGCCGCTCGGCGAAGTCCACGGCCCGGTGGACGAAAACCTGATGTCCGCCGTCACCGCGCTCTCCGGCAGCGGCCCGGCCTATCTCTTCCTGCTCGCCGAAGTGATGGCCGAAGCGGGCGAGGCTGAAGGCCTGCCGCGCGCGCTCGCCCAGCAGCTGGCCCGGCGCACCGTGGAAGGCGCCGCTGCTCTCATGGCCGCCAGCGGCGAAGACCCCGAAGCCCTGCGCCGCGCGGTCACTTCCCCCGGCGGCACCACGCAGGCAGCCCTTGACATCCTCATGGACACGGGTGGGATGCCCCGTCTGATGAGAGATGCCCTGAGAGCCGCCGCCGCCCGCGACCGGCAGCTCTCCAAAGAGGCAGACTGAACCCCGGGAGGCTCCGCCTTTGCGGCTGCGGAAAAGATCATCGAGAAGGGGCTGAAAGCTGCCCTTGACCTCGCCGCCACGCGCGCCTGGACGGATATTCCGCTCACGGACATTGCCGCCAAGGCGAAACTTTCGCTATCGGATTTCCACGGCGTTGCCGCGCGCGAAGATCTCGTCGAAGCCCTCGATGGCTGGTTCGACAAGGCCATGTCCGCCGAAGGCGTGCCGGATGATACCTCGCCGCGCGAGCGCCTGTTCGAAGTCATCATGCTGCGCTTCGAGGCGATGGAGCCCTACCGCGCGGGCCTGACCGAAATCCTGAAATTCCGCGAAACCTCGCTGACCCATCTCGTGCGCCTGCCGCAGCACCGCCACGCCACCGCCGCCTGGGCGCTCGCCTCCGCCGGGCTCGACGATGACACCGGCGCCCCCGCCAGCCTGAAACGTATCGCCATCGCCTTCGTCATCTCCGAAACAGAACGTGCCTGGCGCCGGGAAACGAGCGGCGACTTCGCCCTCACCATGGCCGCGCTCGACAAGGGCCTGCGCCGCGCCGAGGACCGCCTCGGCCAGTTCCGCCGCTTCACGGGGCGCAAGACCCCGAACACTCCGACCCCTGAGGAAACGCCAGAATGAGCCGTCCCGGCCTTGATACACACCCGCTCGAACTCGGCCCCGAATGGTTCAATGAACTTTTCGCCGAAATCGGCATCGATGCCGAAGTGAAGTCATTGACTTCGAAATCCATCGGCACCGGCCAGATTGGCGAGAATGTCCGCTTCGTGTTCGACTATGCCCGCGCTGGGGCGAACGCCCCCAAAACCCTCGTCGGCAAGTTCCCCTCCGCCAACGAAACCAGCGTCGCCACGGCCAAGCTTCTCAATCACTACAAGCGCGAAGTGATGTTCTACCGCACTTTCCCGAAAGTCGCGGGCCGCATCACGCCAGATGCGCTGTACACGGACTATGACCCCGAAACCAACCGCTTCGCCCTGATCATGGAAGACATGGCCCCGGCAGAGCAGGGCGACCAGCTGAAGGGCTGCGGTGTCGAAGAAGCAAAGCTCGCGATGGAAGCCGCCGCCGTGCTGCACGCCGCCCACTGGCAGGACCCGGTGCTGGATGAACACGACTGGCTCCAGGGCTCCGCCAAGGCGCCGCCGCCAGGCCTCGGGCCGGAAATGGTCGCGGCCCTCTGGGGCGGCTTCAAGGAGCGCTACGCCGCTCACATCGATGCCGGCCAGATTGAAGTCGGCGACGCCTATGCCGCCAGCCTGCCGAAATGGGGCGACCAGTATCAGGGCCCGTTCGCGCTCACGCACTCGGACTACCGCCTCGACAACATGCTGTTCGGCAAGCCCGGCGCGAAGAAGCCGCTCGCCGTCGTCGACTGGCAGACGGCGGGCAAGGGTGCCCCCGCCAATGATGTCGCCTATTTCATCGGCGCCGGCCTCACGCGCGACGAACGCCCGAAACACGAGCAGGCCCTCCTGCGCCACTATCACGAAGCGCTGAAAGCCGAAGGCATCACCAGCTACAGCTTCGATGATCTTTATACGCACTATCGCTGGTTTGCGTTCTACGGCATCTCGGTCGCCTTCGCCGCCGCGATGATTGTCAAGCAGACCGAACGCGGCGACGACATGTTCCTCACCATGCTGCGCCGCCACTGCGCGCAGGTGCGCGACAATGGCAGCCTCGATCTCCTGAAAGGCCTCGCCTGATCAGCGCCGCCCGCGCACCATCGGATTTCCCGCCCGCCCGGCAAAATGCACCATGATATCCCGCCGCGAGTCAATCGCGCTACAGGCATCGGCGGACACTTCCATCACGCCCATCCGCGTCTGCAGCACGCCGATGCTCTGATACTCGCCGGTCTGCTGGATCGTGCCGCTGAGATTGCGCCCGGCCTGCGCGAGGCACGCCGTGTTCCCGGTCCCGCTCTGGATGATCGCGCCGGCATTGTGCTGTCCGAACTGGCGCAGCGCCGCATCATGGCCGCTGCCCGTCTGCGATATGCCCGCCGCATTGCCGCGCCCGCCCTGAATGACAGAGGCAGAGCCCGGCGCCCCTTGCGCCGAGGCCACTGCGATGAAGCTGAGCCCCGCGAACAGGGCGGCCGTCACGGCCAGTTTGCGTTTCAACATGGAAAACCTCCTAAGACCTGACTTCGCGGCGGCAGACCACACCGCCCGCATCGCTGAGCGTCAGCACAGCGCGGTAGCTCCGGTTCGAAATCTCCGCGAAGCCAACCGTATCGCTGCGTCCCGCCGGCAGATCCATCGGCCCGGATTGTCCGATGTCGGACGATCCACCAGACCCGCCGGCCGTGATCACGAAGTCATAGCCCCCCCGCAGGCGCCGGTCCGACTGCGCCACCGCTTCCAGCCGCGTGCCATGGGCCGTGCGCGTCGCGTAGATGTCACAGCTCACCCCGGCATAGGCGGGATAGGCCGCATGGGGCGGTGTCTGCGTCTGCGCGGCGCAAGCCGCCACAGCGGCAAGTGCCGCAAGGGATGCAAGTTTCAGCATGGGATCAACTCCTCGGGCTTCGGGCCATTGCGGGGAGGCGAGGCATCGCCTCCCCGCGCGGCGCGTCAGTTATATCCGCTCTGCACGACGACCGAGATATTGCCATCCCCGCGCTGGCGCACCGTCACATCCTGGCCATTGCCCACCTGGATGATGGCGGAAGAATTGTTCCATCCGTCCTGGTCGGCCACGGCCGTATTGTTCCGGCCGATCTGCGCGATGCCGGAGACGTTGTTATGCCCCGTCTGCAGCGTATCGGCGCGCAGGTTGCGCCCGTCCTGTCCTGTCACGGCGAGGTTGTTCGAACCAACCTGCATCGTGCCGACACTGTTGCGCGTGCCATACTGGTCCATGCGCAGGAAGTTGTTGTAGCCGGACTGCACGCCCTGCGCATAATGGCCATTGCCGCCCTGCACGACGACCGTGCCATTGCGCGATCCCTGCTGCGCGGCGGCCGCGCCGTTATTATAGCCCCGCTGGTCAATCTGCACCCTGTTGCGCGGGTCTGCATGGGCAACGCCGAGGCTGGCGACGAGAAGCGCCGC
>NZ_JBKBXB010000047.1:0-25550 GCF_046313975.1 Hyphomonas sp.
GGCGGGGGGGGGGGCGGGCCGGGGGGGGGGGGGGCGCCCGCCCCCACCCACTCCCCGTTAAGCACACCCACCCCCTTCCCCTCCCCCTCACTCTGCGGCATGAGCGGCCCATGAAATTTCTCGACACAGCCAAGGTTTACATCCGCTCCGGCGACGGCGGGGCGGGCTGCGTCTCGTTCCGGCGCGAGAAGTTCATCGAATATGGCGGCCCCGATGGCGGCGATGGCGGCCGGGGCGGCGATGTCTGGATCGAAGCGGTCGAGGGCCTCAACACCCTGATCGACTTCCGCTACCAGCAGCACTTCAAGGCCAAAAAGGGCGGCCACGGCATGGGCAAGCAGCGCACCGGCGCGCGCGGCGATGACGTGATCCTGAAAGTCCCCGCCGGCACCCAGGTCTACGAAGAAGACCAGGAAACCCTGATCGCCGACCTGACCGAAATCGGCCAGCGCGTCCTCCTTGCCGAAGGCGGCAATGGTGGCTGGGGCAACCTGCGCTTCAAGACCTCCACCAACCAGGCCCCGTCCCGCTCCAATCCCGGCGCCCCCGGCGAAGAACGCTGGCTCTGGCTACGCCTCAAACTCATCGCAGACGCCGGCCTCATCGGCCTGCCAAATGCCGGCAAGTCCACCTTCCTCGCCGCCGCCACCGCCGCCCATCCGAAGATCGCGGATTATCCGTTCACGACGCTTCACCCCGGCCTCGGCGTCGTTGACCTCGGCGCCTCCGCCCGCTTCGTCCTCGCCGACATCCCGGGCCTGATCGAAGGCGCCGCCGAAGGCGCCGGCCTCGGCCACCGCTTCCTCGGCCATGTCGAACGCTGCAAGGTGCTGCTCCACCTGATCGACTGCACGCAGGACGATCCGGCGAAAGCCTACCGCACCATCCGCAAGGAACTGAAAGCCTACGACCCCGAGCTCGCGACACGCCCCGAGATCGTCGCCCTCAACAAGATCGATGCCCTCACCCCCGAACTCGTCGCCGAACAGGCCAAGCTCCTGAAGAAAGCCTACAAGGGCAAACCCATCCTCCTCTCCGGCGTCTCCGGCGAAGGCGTCCGCGAAGCCCTCTTCGCCATCGCCAGACACCTCGGCCTCGAAAACGAAATCCCTTCCGATACGCCCTGGACACCTGAATAGTCTCAGACGCGCGCCCTCCCCCTGTCATCCCGGCGAAAGCCGGGACCCAGAAGCCCCCATCCCCCACCTCTCCGCAGACCCCTGCGCAGGCGGGCATCCACGGCCTGAACATTTCATCCGCCTACGGATGACTTATGCAACACTTTGCTGAAAAAATCCCCCGCAAAATCAACCCTCTTAAAAATAATCCCGCAAACTTGCGCTACACCCCCAAAACCCATGCCATACTCCGCGCATGAACTCGCCAGACCTCCCCGCGGATTTCCCCGAAGAACGCAGCGCCCTGCTGCGTGAGGCCGATCACCTGATCGACTGGCTGCTCGCGCAGATCGGGCGCTACCTCGCCCCCGGTATCGTCCGTACCCTGCCGATGCTGAAAGGCATCCTCGCCGACTATCTCCTGCCCGCCGAGGCGGCGCTCCGCCGCATGATCCACATCCTCGCCGCCGCCATCCCCGAAAAGCCCCTCCGCGCCGCCCTCCTCCCCCGTTCACGGGGGAGGTGCCCCGCAGGGGCGGAGGGGGGAGCCCCCAAACGCAGCGCCTACCGCACACCCCTCTTCCGCCTCACCGAACCCCAGCCCCATCTGCCTACGGATCAGCGCCGCCCGGCCGGCCCCGGCCCGCGCATCTCGATCCCCGGCATCACCCCGCGCCCGGCCCCGCCGCCGCCCCACGAACCGCGCCGGCCGCTCGACCCCATCGATCTCGAAGCCAAACTCCTGCGCCGCATCGACGCCCTGCGCGCCGCCTTCCACGACCCCATCCGCGCCGCCCGCCGCCTGCAGCGCCGCTTGCGTGCGCGCCCGCCCACCGGCCCGCTGATCGCCCCGATCAACATCCCCGGCTTCAAGTCAGACCCGCTCGCCGATATCGGCCGAGCCCTGCTGCGCCAGCTGACGTTCGCCGCGCTGGCCCGTCCCAACACCTCCTGACACGGATCAAATTCCCAGATCCCTCCCCCGGACGGCCCCGCCGCTCCGGGCAAACGTGCTGGCGGAAGCCCTAAAGCCGCACCACATCCCTCAGCCGCGCGCGCACCTGCCGCAGCCCGGCCACCTCTATGATCCGCCCCCGGACGGCCACCGGGTCTGCCACCAGCGGAATGATCTCCGGCCCGAAGGCCACGCCCCGCTCGTTCAGGAACAGGAAGCCCGCCTTGCCTTCCGCGCAGCGTTCCAGCTCCGCAAAGGCCAGTGGCAGCCCGCCCTTCGCACACAGCGCCGCGCAGGCCTTGTGTGTCTTGCCATACCCCGGCCGCATCGCGCCGAACCAGCATTTCGCATCGAGGATTTCCCCGGCGATCAGCACATCACCATGATCCTTCTCCGTACCCGGACGAACCCGCCCCGGCGCCGGGTCCGGGTATATCCCCTCCACCGCCATCATCGCATGCTCGCCGCGCTCGATCATCGTGCCGGTCACCGCCGCGCCAGTGAAAGTCAGCGCCGGGCGCACCTCGATACGCGTCTTGTCCGGCCCGACGAGGAAAACCGGGCGCACGCCCTCTCCAAGGTCGCGCGTCAGCAGGTGCAGGTAAGGCTCGGGATAGATCGTGCCGGTGATCGCCACCTTGCGGCCCTGATCCCACACGCCCGGCCCCGGCGGCGGCGCCATCGCGCCAAGACCCGCGCCCAGCGCACCCGCGCCCACCGCAAGTCCAAGTCCCGCGCCCAGCATCTGCCGCCGCGTCGGCCTCGCCAGATCATCACTCCACCCGACAAAGAACGGTTCCTCCGCCATCAGCCGCCCTCCCCGATGTGCGAGGGGGCCACCGCCGTGCCCGGCGCCTGCGCCATGGGCTCAACCAGAACGCGGCCCTCAATGATCCGTGTGCGGTAGGTCGGGATTTTCTCGGTATAAGGCGGCGGCGAGGAGCCATCGCCCGGCCGGTATTGGAATCCATGCCAGGGGCACACGATACACCCGCCGATGATGCGCCCCTCGCCCAGCGGCCCGCCCTGATGCCGGCAGGCATTGGCCACCGCAAACACCTGCGCCCCGTCGCGGAACACCGCAATCCGCTCGCCCTCCGGCGGCACCAGGATCACCGCCCGCCCGTCTGGTATCGCCTCTGCCTCGCCTGCATCCAGCCAGCCCTCGGTCTCTGCCGCCACGCGCCGCTCCCGTGCCCGTTCGCGCAGGCCCGCCGCAATATGCAGGCCCGAAACCAGCGCTGCCGACACCGCCACCAGCCCCGCCTGCGCCGTGCCCTTGGTGCCCAGCGCCGCGCCCAGCATCACATGCCCCACCAATAGTCCGTAGGCGGCATAAACGCCCATGTGTAGCGTCTTCCACATCCGTGGGCCGAGCACGCCGTTCCAGAAATCATGGCTCGTCGCCGCCATCACGAACAGGATCAAGAGCGCGATCAGGCCAAGGCTCTCGAACGGAAAGCCGCCAAAGGCGGCATAGTTCGCATTCGACGTCAGCAGAGACACGAACGGATTGACCTGCGAAAACCCGTGATACCACAGCACGACCAGCGCCCCGTGCACCAGCGCCACAAGGAAACACACCACCCCCAGATGCCGCCGGTTATACACCAGCGGCAAGGCTGCCGGCGTCAGCCGCGCCAGCGGCCCAATGCAGAGAATGATCGTCAGCAGGCTGAAGGCTGCCGCCCCGCTCGCGCGGATCACCACCTGGATTTCCGAAGGCCGCTGCCCCTCTGGCGCGGCAAGGAAAGTCGCGGCCAGGTAGGCGGCAAAGAACAGGACGAGGCCAAGCCCCAGCACCGCGTCATAGGCGCGCTTGAACGGCGTCCAGCTCACCATCGTGAAGCGCGCCGCCATCAGCCCGCCGCCTCCACTGCCGCCGCCGTGTCCGCCACCCGCGCGCGCTCAACCAGCGCCGCGCTGATCACCGCCGCCATCGCCAGCGCCAGCGCCGGCCACAGGAAAAAATGCCACTGCCGCTGGCGCCGCGTCATGTTTTGATTTCCGGGGCCCGGTCCTCCTTCGGGCGCACGCCGGCGAGGCGCAACAGGATCACCGGCCACACCGCCGCCATCCCCGGCAGCACAAGCAACCGCACCCGCACCGGCACCTCAACGCCCGGCACCAGCCGCCGCATCCCGAACAGGATCGTCAGCAATCCAAGCGCCAGCCCGAAGCCAAGATAACCCCCCAGCCCCAGCCAAACCGCCTCAGCCCACACCACACTCATCCGCGCTCCCTCCGGACTGCCCCCAGCGTTACGCGCGGGAGAGGAAGGCGCAAGTCACGAGTTCGTGGCAAAATCGTAACCTGCCGCCGTGTGGGGCCGGTGACACGGCCCCCAAACGCCCCTAAATGCTCCGTATGAGCAAAAACCTTCGTATCCTCGCGGCGCAGCTGAATCCGGTGGTCGGTGATATTGGCGGCAACCTTGTGCTCGCCCGCGCGGCGGTGGCCGAGGCGAAGCGGCAGGGCGCGGACCTTGCCGTCCTCTCCGAACATTTCATGCTCGGCTATCCGGCCGAGGATCTCGTGCTGAAGCCCTCTGCGGTGGACCTGTCGATGGCCGCCATCGAGGCACTCGCCCGCGAGACCGCCGGCGGCCCGGCCCTCGTCATCGGCGGCCCCTGGCGCGAGGACGGGCGGCTCTACAACGCCGCCTTCTTCTGCGCCGAAGGCCGCATCCTCGCCCGCCACGACAAGCGCGAGCTGCCCAACTACGGCGTGTTCGACGAGAAGCGCCACTACACGCCCGGCGAGGGCCCGGCCGTCGTCGTGCCCTTCAAGGGCGTGAATATCGGCCTCGCCATCTGCGAGGACATCTGGTTCGACCGTGTGCCGAAAGCGGTGAAGGCTGCCGGCGCGGACCTGCTGCTGGTGCCCAACGCCTCGCCGTGGCGGCGCTCGATCCAGGACGAGCGCGCCCGCGCCTTCGACAAATGGTCCGCCCTGGACTTGCCCTACCTGTTCGTCAACCAGATGGGCGGGCAGGACGAGCTGGTGTTTGACGGCGCCTCCTTCGCGACCAATTCCACGCATGGCCAGCGCTGCGGCCTCGTCGGCCAGTTCGAGACGGGCTATGCCGTGGTGGAGTTTGATCCGCCCACGAAGCAATTCGTCGGCCTCGGCCAGAGCTGCGCACCGGACCTTGAAGGCTGGGCCGCCGAATACCGCGCCGCCATGCAGGGCCTCGGCGACTATGTGCGCAAGAACAAATTTCCCGGCGTCGTGCTCGGCATGTCCGGCGGCATCGACTCGGCCATCACCGCCGCCATCGCCGCCGACGCGCTCGGCCCGGAAAAGGTCTGGTGCGTGATGATGCCGTCGAAATATACCAGCGATCACAGCCTCGAAGACGCGAAGGCCTGCGCCGTGGCGCTCGGCTGCCGGTATGACATCATCAACATCCATCCGGGCGTCGAAGCCCTCGGCCAGATGACCGGCCCGATGTTCGCGGGCAGGAAGCCCGACATAACCGAAGAAAACATCCAGTCGCGCCTGCGCGCGGTCACGCTGATGGCGCTGTCCAACAAGTTCGGCCACATGGTCGTCACCACCGGCAACAAGAGCGAGATGGCCGTCGGCTATGCCACGCTCTATGGCGACATGTGCGGTGGCTACAATGCGCTGAAGGATTTCTACAAGACCGAAGTGTTCGAGCTGGCCAAGTGGCGCAACGAAAACGCACCCCCCGGCGCACTCGCCCCGGCCGGCGAAGTGATCCCCACACGGATCATCACCAAGCCGCCCTCCGCGGAACTCCGCGAAGACCAGAAGGACGAGGACTCCCTGCCGCCCTATCCGGTGCTGGATGATATCCTGCGCGGTCTCGTCGACCTCGAGGAAGACATCGACGACATCCTGAAACGCGGCCACGACCCCGCCACCGTCCGCCGCATCGAACACCTCGTCTACATTGCCGAATACAAACGCCGCCAGGCCCCGCCCGGCGTCAAGGTCGGCGGCAAGAATTTCGGCCGCGACCGGCGCTATCCGATCACCAACCGGTTCAGGGACGATTAGCCCCTATTCCTCCGGGGGCGGAATAACTTCCGTGCCGCGCACGTCGAGGCCATACGCATCCGGCTGGGCCATCTCGCGCACCGAGTCGACATCGCCCGGCAGGATATCGGCCGCCTCGCCATAGCCGGTGATCGGCGAGGGATAGATGCCCGCCTCGCGCACCACCTCGTCAAACATCAGCCATGCATGGCCTCCGCCAAGGCACGAGACGCGCACCCACAGATCCTCCTCGAGCTCGGCATTGCCGAGATCGGTGACGTTGTGCAGCTCGCCTTCGTTGATGTCGAATTCCTGGCCGTTGAATGACATGACCGTGTAGCCTTCGCCGACATAGCGCAGGTAGGTCAGCTGGTCGCCCTTCTTCAGGCTCAGCGGCACGAGGCCGCTCGCGCCGATATACTCGACCTCGGCATCCTCGAGCACGTTCACCATCACCTTGCGTGTGGCGACGAAATATTCGAGCTGGTCCTGCTGGGTGCGGGTATTGTTCCACAGCTGGTAGTTCGCATATTGCGGCAACAGGCAGCTCACATCCTGCGGATCGCCGGGGTTCGGCCGCGCCCGTCCGGGCACCTTCACATCCGCGTCCAGCACCGCAAAGCCGGGCGGATATTCCCCCGGCCAGCCGGGGCTCAGATACCAGCCATCATCATAGCCGGAGAGCGCCTTGTAATCGAGGGCCGGGCGGGCGGGCAGCTCGGATTGCGCGCTGGCTGGGCCGGCCCCCGGGCCACCCTCCGCCGCGCCACCGGGCGCAGAGCCAGTCTCCTGACCGCAGGCTGCCAGAACCAGCGCGCCCGCAAGCACCCAACCGAATCTCATCGCCCTCTCCCGGATTTGCGCTATGGTAGATGCTGTTAATTCAAAACAATAGCAAGAATGTGGCTGAAGCGCTTGGCTTTTGGCCCGATTTGATGTCGAAAGCGCCTTTTCCAGCCCCGGAAGGCCCAGAAGCCCATGACCGCCCCTGTCGTCCGATTCGCCCCCTCGCCCACTGGCCGCATCCATGTCGGCAACGTGCGCACGGCCCTCGTGAACTGGCTGTTCGCGCGCGGCCAGGGCGGCAAATTCATCTTGCGGATCGACGATACCGACCTCGAGCGCTCGACGAAGGAGAACGAGGACGCCCTGAAGGTCGACCTCACCTGGCTCGGCCTCACCTGGGACGACACCTTCAACCAGTCCGCCCGTTTCGCCGTCTACGACAAGGCCGCTGACGCCCTGCGCGCCAAGGGCCTGCTGTATGCCTGCTACGAGACGGCAGAAGAGCTCGACGTGAAGCGCAAGATCGCCCAGTCGCGCGGCCGCCCGCCGGTCTATGACCGCGCCTCGCTGAAACTCACCGCCGAAGAAAAGGCGAAGCTGGAAGCCTCCGGCATCAAGCCCCACTGGCGCTTCCTCCTCTCCGGCAAGCGGGTGGAATGGAACGACCTTGTGCGCGGGCCCCAGAGCATCGACACCTCCTCCGTGTCCGACCCCGTCCTCATCCGCGAGGATGGCAGCTATCTCTACACCCTGCCCTCGGTCGTCGATGATATCGAGGCTGGCATCACCCATGTCGTGCGCGGCGAAGACCATGTGACAAATTCCGGTGCGCAGATCGAAATCTTCATGGCGCTCGGCGGCAAGTCGCCGGAGATGGCGCACATGCCGCTATTGATCGGCGCCGATGGCTCGGCCCTGTCGAAACGCCTTGGCTCGCTCTCGATGGGCGAACTGCGCGCCGGCGGCATCGAGCCGATGGCCATCGTCAGCCACCTCGCCAAGCTCGGCACCTCGGACAATATCGAGCCGCGCGAAAGCCTGGATATTCTGTGCAAGGAGTTTTCCTTCTCCAAGATCGGCCGCGCCCCGGCCCGCTTCGATGAGGCCGACCTTGAAAGCCTCAACGCCGCCCTCGTCCACGCCATGCCCTTCGCCGCCGTGAAGGAGCGGCTGAAGGCGATTGATCCGCGGGCGGAGAATGAGGCCTTCTGGCTGGCCGTGCGCGAGAACTGCGCCCGTGTCGCCGAAGCCGGCGCCTGGGCCGAAATCATCTTCGGCGCCGCCGCGCCGCAGGTCGCCGACGAGGACCGGGAATTCATCACCGCTGCCGCCGCGCACCTGCCCTCTGGCGAGCTCACCCCCGCCAGCTGGGGCGAGTGGACGAACGCCTTGAAAGCCGCCACCGGTCGCAAGGGCCGCGGCCTGTTCATGCCCCTGCGCAAGGCCCTCACCGGCCTCGAACACGGCCCCGACATGGGCGCCGTCCTCCCCCTGATCGGCCGCGCGCGCGTGCTGGAACGGCTGGGCTGAGCCTCAAAGGCTCAGTCACACCCCTCCTCATCCTCGCACGACACGCTCGCCACCTCGACCCCGCTCGCCAGCGCGCGCACCCAGTCCGGCGCGCGCACGCCGTCGGCCTCGGTCTCGTAGAGGCGGTCATACCGCAGCAACGTGTGGTCCGTTCCCTTCGCCGAGAAATACCGGAAGCCCGGTATGTCGGCCGCAAGGTCTTCCATGTTCGCCCTCAACAGGGCGCGCACCGGATCGGTGACACCCATCAGGGCAAGGAACATCTGCTGCACCTCATCGTCGACATTGTTGAACTGGCTCAGCTGCACGCGCGGATGCTGCGCGGCCGTGATGCGGAAGAAATCCTCCACGGTCGCGGTTGACGGATCGAGCGCGGCAAAGCCCGGCCAGTCCGGCACATTGTCGAACGCCCCCCAGATGCCGAGAATGCCGGAAATCGCCGCCGCGCGGTATCCGCCGGCGCCGTCACCGTGCTGCACAATGTCCGCCTGCGGATAATGATCCGCCACCACGCCCGCATAGTAGGCCGAGGCAATCGCCCCCGCGCTGCCGCCACCGACGAAGATCGTCTCCGGCGCTTCGCGGCTCGCATACACCCAGTCGAGCGCCGACTGCACGTTCGCCTTGCCGCGGTGGTGGATAATGACCTCTTCGCCCGCAGAGGTCGTATAGGTCACATCCTTCGTGCCCAGATGCACATCGCCGGTGCAGTACGGGACGAACACCTGCGTCCAGCCCGCAAACGGATTCTCCGGGTTTCCCGCATCAAACACGCCGCCCATCAGCGCCGGATTGTTCGCGTCCATCTCCGCAAACGGCGTGTAAGGCGTCGGCTCAGTATCCAGCGAACAATGGTCACCCGTCCAGCAGGCTCCGCCTCCATTGAGGAAGATCATCACCCGCTCCGGATCGCCCACGCGGATATGAAAGCGGTAAGGCGTACCGGTCGCGCACAGCGTCTCTCCGCCCGGCTCGATGGTCTGCCAGACGGGCGGCGGCGGCGCCACCGTCTCCACGCCCGCAGGCGCCCCCGGCGCCGCCTTGCACGCCGCCAGCCCCATCGCCGCAATCAGAACCGCGCCCAGTCTCATGAAGTCCTCCCTCAGCCACTCGCGGGCCATCGGAGGAAAGCGTAGCCAGCCGGGTGACGCTGGCAAGCCCTCAGGCCGCCGCTGCCGCCGGCGCGGTCTCCTCCGGTTCCTCGCCGATCTTCAGCCAGCGGGCGACGAGGCCCACTGTCGTGCTCTGCAGCACAAGCGAGACGAGCACGACGAGGAACGCGATGTTGAAGAAATTGCCCGGTACACCAAGCAGCACCGGAATGATCGCCAGATAGATCGGGATCGCCCCGCGCAGGCCGACCCAGGAGATGAACAGCTTCTCGCGCCAGCTGAATTTTTCGAACGCAAGGCACAGGAACACCGCCGCCGGGCGCGCCACGAAGATCAGCACGAAGGAGATCAGCAGCGCCTGCGGAATGTCCGGGATCAGCTTTGACGGGGTCACCAGCAGGCCGAGCACAAGCAGCATCGCGAGCTGCGCCAGCCAGGCCATCCCGTCCATGAACTGCTTCACCACCTGACGCGCGCTGTAGGCATGACTGCCGAGGATCAGGCCGGCGAGATAGACCGCAAGGAAGCCCGAGCCGCCAAGGATGTTCGCCGCGCCGAAGATCAGCAGGCCCGCCGCCAATGCAAAGATCGGGTTGAGACCCAGCTCCAGCTCCACACGGTCGAAAATGAAGGTCAGCATCCGCCCGCCGGCATAGCCCAGAAGTCCGCCGATCGCGAATTGCTGCACGAAGTCGAGCGGCACGGCCCACAGCGATGCCGCGCTGGTGGTCGAGGTCAGCATCAAGCCGGTAAACGTCAGTGCAAGGAAGATTGCCATCGGGTCGTTGATGCCGGATTCGACCTCCAGCGTATTGGCCACCTTCTCTTTCAGCCGGATGCCCTGCTGGCGCAGCAACAGGAAAACGGCCGCCGCATCGGTTGAAGCCACCAGCGAGCCGAGCAGGAAAGCATAGAGCGGATCGGTATCAAGGATCAGCCACATCGCGAGCGCCACGATCACCGCCGTCACGAGAACGCCCAGAGTTGCCAGAACGGTTGCCGGCCGCAGCGCCTGGCGGAAATTCTTCACCGGCGTGTGAATGCCGCCATCGAACAGGATCACGGCGAGGGCGAAGGAGCATGCCACATAGCTCAGCGGCACGTCATTGAAGACCACCCCGCCGGGACCGTCTTCCCCGAACAGGATACCGACAGCAAGGAAGGTCACCAGCAGCGGGGAGCCGATCCGGCGTGAGACGAAGCTCGCGAAGATCGCAGCGCAGAGCAGCAGCCCGCAAAAGAATATGAGCTGGTTGGTCGATTCCATTCGGCCCCCGGCTGATCGGATGAATTGAGAATATACCCTCATTTGGAGGCTCCCGGCGCGGGGCACAACTGCAAGTTTGGGGTCTGCGGCAGAAATTGTTGCCCTGCCGGGTCAAACGGCAGTCAATCGCTGTTCCGGGATGGCACGGCCCTGTCTGGCCGGCTTGAATGGTGCGGTCGAGAGGACTCGAACCTCCACAGGTTGCCCCACAGCGACCTCAACGCTGCGCGTCTACCAATTCCGCCACGACCGCACGATAGATAAGGTATATTCGGGGCAGACGGGCCGTATAAGGCGGGCCTTCGGCTTTGTGAAGCCCTGAAAAACGCCTATATCGCAGGCCGCATGACAATTCCCGCAGACATCGACTGGGCGGTCTCCGATGCCCCCGTTCCCTACGCCGCCGCGCTCGCCCTGATGGAGGCGCGGGCCCGTGCGATTCGCGAGGACGGGGCGCGCGAACTGGTCTGGTTCCTGGAGCATCCGCCGCTTTACACCGCCGGCACCTCGGCCCGGCCCGAAGACCTGAAAGACCCCGCCCGCTTCCCCGTCTTCGATGCCGGGCGCGGCGGCCAGTACACCTATCACGGCCCCGGCCAGCGGGTGGCCTACGTGATGCTGGATGTCGGCGCGCGCGGGCGCGATGTGCGCAAGTTCGTGCAGCAGCTGGAGGCCTGGATCATCCGGGCACTCGCTGCCTTCAACATCGACAGCGGCGTGCGCGAGGGCCGCGTCGGCGTCTGGGTTGACCGCACCGAGCCGGGCGGCCCGCTGCGCGAAGACAAGATCGCGGCCATCGGTGTGCGCCTGAAACGCTGGGTCAGCTTCCACGGCATCTCGCTGAACATCGACCCCGACCTCAGCCACTTCACCGGCATCACCCCCTGCGGCATCGAAGACCCCCGCTACGGCGTCACCAGCCTCGCAGACCTCGGCCGCGTGGCGACGATGGCGGATGCTGACATCGCCTTGAGGGATGCGTTCGAGGACGTGTTCGGAAGCAGGCTGGTGCGGGTGGAGGCGCCGGCGGAGACATCCTCGGCCTAGTTCCCCCTCCGTCTCGCGCCTGCGGCGCGATCCACCTCCCCCGCTCCGCAGGGGAGGATAAGTGGGCGTCCGGATGCAACCTCATCCTCCCCCGTGAAACGGGGGGAGGTGGCAGTCTGCGAAGCAGAATGACGGAGGGGGCTGCGCCCCACCTACTCCGTCAACGGATCACTTCCGGTGCCGATCCGCCCCGTGCCGCCATTCGGCAGGCGGGCGACATAGAGCAACGTCCACAGCATCACGCCGAGCGAGCCGAGCGCCCAGATGGGCAGGCCCATGCTCATGCCGGTCTGCACCGCCATCTGGCGTTCGCTGGGCGGCGGGCCGGGCGGGCCGCGTCGCCGGGGTTGTTGCTGTTTCTTCGTGCCATCCGATGCGGCGGCTTCAGACTTTTCTTCCTCGCTTTCCGCATCCGCCTCACCCTCCTTGGAGGTTTCGGTCTTCACCGCGGCCGGGGGCGGCGCGGTCATCATCCGGTGCTGGGCGGCGCCCATGCCGGTGCCGGCCGTGTAGGCGAGCAGGCCGAGGATCATCGGTACAAGGACAATCACCGCCAGCCAGGTCGGACGCTTTGCTTCGGCGAGGCGGCGCGTATGGGCAACGAAGGAGGTGAACTCCGTAAAGAATGTATAGATCGCAAACGGCACCAGCAGGGCCGGAACGGTGATGATCAGCAGGTTCACCGGCGCATTCGCCCCCGCCATCTTCGCCCCGGCAACCATCAGGATGCCGACTGTGAAAGACGGCACGATGTAGAGCAGCAGCCGTCCCATGAAGAACAGCGTCCACGCCCGCGTGAAGTGCACCTTCGACGTCTCGCCGAACGGGTTGAACAGGGTCTGCACCCAGTCCATCTGGCCGGGGTCATCCCGTTCATCCTGGATCCAGGGGCGGTGCGGGTCGATCGTGCCGGACGTTGTCTTCATGTCAGTCTCTTTTTCTGCGCCGGGGTCAGGGGAAGGTCGGGGCGGTGTTGTTCGTAGGCGGACCATGCCGGTTCGCCTTTGGGTCGGACCGCATGCGGAAGGCGGCATAGCCGGTCAGGCCGCTGGCGATCAGGAAGGAGGCGATGGTCGTAACGGCGGCGAGGCGGGCATATTCCGGGGCGCGCTCCGACAAGGACTCGAAGGCCGCGCTCATGCCCTGCGCCGCCATCACCGCCTGCATTTCAAGCTGCACCTGGAACGCGGCCGGCGACAGGACCGGCAGGAACATCATCTGGAAGACCATGCTGAGGAAACCATAGCCGAGCAGGAAGCCCAGCCAGAGCCAGGCGCTGAGCCCGGCATCATGCAGGCGCTTGCCGAACAGGCAGACATACGGAAACACCAGCGCGTATTGCAGGATGCCCAGGCCAGGCGAGGCCACGGAAGACAGGACGGTCACCACCATCATCGCCCCGGTCAGCAGGATGAAGCCGCGCGCGAAGGGTCGCGGCGCCAGACGGCCTTGCGGCTCGAGGAACAGGAAGCGGAAATCCATCGGTCTCGGGGCGTATCCTTGCAGGGTCCGGGCGGTTTGCCTACCGGCCCTTATCAATAAACGATAAGAAGATGCAAGGAAAAAAGGAGGGGGCGCTCCGGTGCCCGCCAAGGCCCCAAACAAAAAGAGCCGGGCGATTGCCCGGCTCTCTGTCTGTGCCCGGATTTCCGGATCAGTTGAAGGTGACCGACGGGCCGCCGGGGCCGGGGCCGTACTGGTTCTCGTTCGGGTCAGTCTTGTTGATCAGGCCCATGACGAAACCGACGATGGCGGTGACGATGGCAGTCGACAGGAGGCTCGGGAGGAGCTGCGCCTGCGCCATCTGCTTCGTGGCTTCCATGGCGGCCGTGATCGCGGTGGACGGGTCAGAGCTGGCCGCGTCTTCGATCTGGCGCTGCATTTCCATCTGGGCCTCGATCGAGTTCAGACCAAAGGCGCCGAGCAGGGCCGCGCTGGAAACGAAGGACACCACGATTGCCAGCACGACGATCGCGACGGTCAGCTAGCCGGTCTTCCCGGAATCGTGGAAGCGCTTCACATGCACCGCGATCCACGGCCAGATCATGATGAGGCTAAGCATGCCGAGGAAGGGCGAAACGAAAGCGCTGATCGCGGTCAGCGCACAGCTGATGGCGAACAGGATCCAGACCGCTCGCCAATAAGTCGGCTGGTCGATGCGCCCGTTGGGGGTGAGAAAGAGTTCCATAGTCCAAGCTCCTGTCGCAGAGGCCTTCCCGGCCCTGTCTATGCCTACCCGGTGACAGCCATTTGACAGACGGGTGGTCCCGCTCCGCCGCTGCAAAGCGCAGCATAGCAGGCCGAACCGGTTGACGGAACGTTAAGAGTTGTGGGCCGGAGCCTTAAGCGAACTCGACCATGATCTCGTCGGCTGCGACGCTGTCGCCGGCTTTGACGTTAATGGCCTTCACCGTGCCATTTGTGCCTGCACGGATGATGTTCTGCATCTTCATCGCCTCGACAATGCAGACCGCCTCGCCTTCCTGCACTTCCTGGCCGAGCGCGACTTCCATCGACACGACAAGGCCCGGCATCGGCGAGATGATCAGCTTGGACGTATCCGCCTTCGGCTTCTCCGGCAGGCGGGCGTGCAGGTCAGCCACGAAGGGCGTGCAGACAAGCGCGCGCAGGGCGACGCCGCGGTGGCGGAACAGATAGCCTTCCGTGTGGTCGGCAAACTTCACCGCGAACGGCTTGCCGTCGAGCACGCCTTCCACGAGGTGCTGGCCTGGCTGCCAGGAGGTGACGAGGCTGTGCGCCTTTCCTCCGTTCACGGTAATCTGCGCTTCGCCGTTCGCACCGAGGTCGATGGACACCGGATGATGCTTGTCGCCGAGGATAACCACCCAGTCCTTGCGCGGCGCTGCCGCCGGCGCCATGCGGCCGGACACCTGTTCGGCCCGGCGCGCGAAATAGGCATGCACATAGGCGGCCGAGCAGATCAGCATCGTTTCCTGCAGCTTCGTCGGCGCCGTGCCTTCAAAACCCTGCGGGAACTCGTCCTTGATATAGGCGGTCGTGATGTTGCCGGAGCGGAAGCGTTTCTCGTCCACCACGGCAGCGATGAAGGGGATATTGTCCTGGATGCCCTCGATATGGAACCGGTCGAGCGCCTCGCCATGCGCGTCCAGCGCCGCGTCGCGGTCCTTGCCGTGCGTGATCAGCTTGGCGATCATCGGGTCGTAGAACATCGAGATCTCGTCGCCCTCGCGCACGCCGGAATCGAGGCGCACTTCACCCTTGCCCAGCTTGCCTTCTTCCGGCGGATGGAACCGCTTCAGGCGGCCGATCGAAGGCAGGAAGTTGCGGTACGGATCTTCCGCATACACACGGCTTTCCACCGCCCAGCCGTTGATCTTGATGTCGGACTGCTTGAGCTTCAGCTTCTCGCCATACGCCACGCGCAGCATCTGCTCGACAAGGTCCACGCCCGTGATCATCTCCGTCACCGGGTGCTCCACCTGCAGGCGGGTGTTCATTTCAAGGAAGTAGAAGCCCTTGTCCTTGCCGGAGGCCACAAATTCCACCGTGCCGGCGCTGTCATAGTTGACGGCCTTGGCCAGCGCGACCGCCTGCTCGCCCATCTTCTTGCGCGTCTCCGGATCGAGCAGCGGCGAGGGCGCCTCCTCGATGACCTTCTGGTTGCGGCGCTGGATCGAGCATTCGCGCTCATTCAGGTAGACGCAGTTGCCATGCTTGTCGCCGAGCACCTGGATTTCGATATGGCGCGGCTCGAGAATGAACTTCTCGATGAACACCCGGTCGTCGCCGAACGAGGCCTTCGCCTCTGCCTTCACTGCCGGGAAGCCTTCCTCGACTTCCTTGTCGTTATAGGCAACGCGGATGCCCTTGCCGCCGCCGCCGGCCGACGCCTTGATCATCACGGGATAGCCGATGTCGCGGGAAATCTTCACCGCTTCCTTCGTGTCCTCGATCAGCCCCATATGGCCGGGCACGGTCGAGACGCCCGCTTCAGCAGCCAGCTTCTTCGAGGAAATCTTGTCGCCCATCGCATCAATGGCGTAGGCGTTCGGACCGATCCAGCCGATCTTCTCCGCTTCCAGCCGCTTGGCGAAAGCCGGGTTTTCCGAGAGGAAGCCAAAGCCGGGATGGATCGCTTCGGCGCCCGTCTGGCGCACGGCAGCGATGATCTTGTCCTGAACCAAGTAGGACTGCGCGGCAGGCGACGGGCCGATGTGAACGCTCTCGTCCGCCATCTCCACCGCCATCGAGCCGGCATCGGCATCCGAATAGACAACAACGGTTTTGACCCCGAGGCGGCGGCAGGTCTTGATGACCCGGACGGCGATTTCCCCACGGTTGGCGATCAAAATCTTGCTGAACATGCGCCGATTAGCCCCTCGGTTTGGAAGATTTGTGTCGCAGTTAAGCCGGGCCGTCCGCCTTGTCCATGCTTGCCGATACGGCAACGGCGCCGCATGCCCTTGCCGCAGCGCGGGCAGGGTTTAATGCTGCGCCGGATACAGGGACCGGGAGGACAGGCAGATGTCAAAAGCGCAGGTATGGCTGCGGCGGGCGGGGCTGGCATTTGCCGTGCTGGTGGTGGCGCTGGGCACGGGATGGATGCTGATCGGGCCGGACTGGCGCGCGCTGCTGACCCATCCGCCGGCCGGGCGCGATGTGCTGTTCTGGAGCGATGCGCAGCGCGACGCCGCCTTCCGCATGATGGACCGCCTGCCCATGCTGATCGAGTCGCGCCCCATCGAAGCGGGCAGCGAGACGCGGGACCTGCCGCAAGGCGAGCCCCTCGATCTCGGCGCGGACTTCGACCTTAATGCCTACATGCTGAAGCAGAATTCCGCCGCGCTGGTCATCCTGCAGGGCGGCAAGGTGCGCGCCGAAATCTATGGCAACAATTTCCGCCCCGATGGCCGCTGGACCAGTTTTTCGGTGGCAAAGTCGCTCACCTCCACGCTGGTCGGCGCCGCCATCCTCGACGGGCATATCAAGAGCCTTGACGACAAGGTGAGCGCCTATGTGCCCGGCCTTGAGGGCTCGGCCTATGATGATGTCACCATCGCCCAGCTGCTGACCATGACCTCCGGCGTGGCGTGGAACGAGGACTATGATGATCCGTCCTCGGACGTTGCCGTGTTCGACAAGCATGAGCCTGCCTCTGGCATGAGCGGAATTGTTTCCTATATGCGCACCCTGAAGCGTGCCCATCCGCCGGGCGAAGTGTGGAATTACTCGACCGGCGAGACAAACCTGATCGGCGTGCTGGTGAGCGAAGCAGCGGGCAAGACAGTGGCGGACTATCTCTCCGAAAAGATCTGGGCGCCGTATGGCATGCAGCAGGACGCGACCTGGCTGCTTGGCAGCGATGGCCACGAGATCAGCGGCTGCTGCATCCAGGCGACGACGCGCGACTTCGCCCGCTTTGGCCAGTTCATGCTGGAAGGCGCAGCGACGAAGAACGGCCCCGTCGTGCCGCCGGACTGGATTCACCCGGCAACCACCAGGCAGGCTGATATCGGTCAGGCCGGCCATGGCTACGGTTTCCAGTGGTGGACCTGGGACGATGGCAGCTACATGGCTGACGGCATTTTCGGGCAAGGGATCTTCATCGACCCCGCCCGCAACCTCGTCATCGCTTCCAACGCCAACTGGACCAGCGCGCTGGGCGACAAGGACAAGGAATGGGAACAACGCGAAGCCTTCTACCGCCGCGTCCAAGGCGCTGTAGATGCGGAGCGGCCGGTGCTCGAAGAACCGCTGGAGGAGATTGTGGCCGAGGGGGCGGAGTAGGCCCTCACCTCCCCGAGGGAGTGGGGTTGGAGAGCCACCCCTGAACCCTCTCCCTCTGGGAAAGGAGGGGCCAATCGCGCAGCGATGGGAGGTGAGGGCCTGCAACTCTTCCTGTTTCTTGTCATCCCGGCGAAAGCCGGGACCCAGAGGAACGCATCGGCGCAAATCTCCACTGGGTCCCGGCTTTCGCCGGGATGACAAACTGGGCGGCCTCCGTCCCCTTGCCTCCCGCCCCGATCTATGTTAGTGAGCACTCACAATCATGGAGGCTCGCCATGAGCATCATCCGCCTCGACCTCGACGCCCTGACGAAAGCCGGCAGCCTCACGCCGGAAGAATCCGCCCGCCTTGCCGGCCTTGCCTTGCCCGACAAACGCGGGAGCCTGCTGGTCAATGTGCTGCTGATCTTCGGCGCCCTCGCTGTCGCTGCCGCCGCCATCGCCCTGGTGCCGAATGCGGGCACGGGGCTTGTCCTTGCCATCGCGGCGATCCTTGGCGCAGAAGGCCTGCGCCGGTTTGCGCCGGGCGAGAGCTTCGCGGTTCTCTCCGCCGGTCTCGCCCTGATGGGCACGCTCGGCCTCGCCGGATGGATCGCGTGGGAGTTCGGCGAGGCGCCCTCGGCCACCATGCCCGCCGCGCTGATCGCCTTCACCCTCGGTGCCGGCGCCGTCTGGTTCCGCTCGGCCTTCCTTGCAGCGCTCGCCGTGGTCGCCCTCGGCGCCGTGTTCGGCACCGGCACGGGATACTGGCATGCCTCCTACGCCCTGTTCGTGGAAGAACCTATGATGTCCACGCTCGTCTTCGGCGCCCTCGCCGCCGGACTCTACCGTGTACGGAATATCGCGGGCGCCGCCTGGAACATGCTGCTCACTGTCTCCGCGCGCACCGCCATGTTCCTCGTCCACTTCGCCCTCTGGGTCGGCTCGCTCTGGGGCGACATCATTGGCGATGCAGGCTGGGGCAACCGGCGCTGGGAGAATTACGAAACCTATGAGGCCTGGCAGAAAACCGCATTCACCCTGCCCGAATGGCCTTTCTCGGCCGGCTGGGCGGCGCTCTGCATCAGCCTCTTTCTCCTTGCGCGCCGCGGCGGCTTCCTCTCAGTCAGCGCCCTCGTCTTCCTCGGCATCCATGCCTACACGCAATATTTCGAAGTCTTCGGCGCGAAACCGGAAACGATGCTGGTGGCGGGTCTCGTGCTGGTCGCGCTCGCGGTGGGGCTGACCTGGTATCTGCGGAAGGAGAGGGCGGAATAGTCCGCGCCGGCAGCCATTGACTCTCCCCCTCGGCCCCGCTGCAGTGGGCGCGAAGAAAACACACCGGGAGAGACACCAGATGAGCCAGCCACGAGACCTTGAAGGCCGCCACGCCCTTGTCACCGGATCGGCCACCGGCCTCGGCCGCTCCATCGCGCTGCGCCTCGCCGAGCGCGGGGCGAGTGTCATCATCAACTGCACCAAGTCCGTCGCTGACGGTGAAGCAACCGTCGCCGATTGCCAGAAGGCCGGCGCGCAGGCCCGCCTTGTGCAGGCGGATGTGTCCACTGAGGAAGGCTGCGTGAAACTCGCCGAAGCCGCCGCGCAGGCGGGCCGTCTCGACATCCTCGTCAACAATGCCGGCATCACCAAGCATGCCCGCGACCATTCGGATCTCGACGCGCTGACCCGCGAGGATTTCCTGCACACCTATGCCGTCAACGTCGCCGGCCCGTTCCTGATGCTACAGAAGACCAAGGCCCTGCTCGCCGAAGCCCACCGTCAGACCGGGCGCGCCTCGGCGGTGCTCAACGTCTCCTCCATCGCTGGCGTCACTGGCATCGGCTCCTCGGTCGCCTATGCCGCCACCAAGGGGGCGCTCAACACGATGACCATCAGCCTCGCCCGCGCCCTCGCCCCGGCGATCCGGGTCAATGCCATCTGCCCCGGCTTCATCGGCACGCGCTGGTTCAAGGATGAGATGAGCGCCGAACAGTACGCGAAAATGGAGGCCGGGGTTGCCGCCTCGGTGCCCCTGCATGTGGCCAGCGGGCCAGACGACATCGCCGACTCGGCGGTGTTCTTCCTGACCGACGCCTCCCGCCATGTGACCGGCGAGACCCTGCTGGTCGATGCGGGCATGCACCTCGGCTACGCGCCACTAGTCGCGCGCTGACACGGCTATCTGTTGCGAATCCGCCACAGGGGTGAGGATTCGTTGCAACGCCCAAAGCTGAGGCAGGGGTGCCACACCCTGCCCAAAACCGTCGCAAACGGACGCTCCGGTTTACCTTTACCCAAGGTTTGCCATCGAATTTTCTGTAGCCCCCCGGCACCGTCCGGCATGGCGCTTCGATCCGGAGCGTAGTCACCAGCAGCGAGGTTTCCTCCAAATGAAGAACAAACTTACCCGAGCCAGCCTGCTTGTCGCAGCCATGGTCGCAGCCGCCGGCGCGGCGTCCGCGCAGGGCGAAGTCTCCGCCAATATCGGCGTGTCCAACGACTACGTCTGGCGCGGCGTTTCCCAGACCGACAATGGCTTCGCCATCCAGGGCGGCCTCGACTACACCAATGGCGGCTTCTATGTCGGCACCTGGGCCTCGAACGTCGATTTTGGTTCTGACGCCGACATCGAAGTCGACCTCTACGCCGGCTTCACCGGTGCGCTTTCCGAAACGGTCAGCTTCGACGTCGGTTTCATCGGCTATATTTATCCGGGCGAAGAGGACCTCAACTTCCTGGAACTGAAGGCCGGCCTGGGCTTTGCCTTCGATGCCCTCGAACTCGGCACGACGGTCTATTACGACCCCGACAACAAGAACACCTATCTTGAAGGCACCGCATCCTACGCGTTCACCGAGAAACTCTCGGGCCTCGCCAGCGTCGGCAATTACAGCTTCGATGGCGGCGGTGATTACACCGATTGGTCCATCGGCGCGGCCTACGCCTTCGACCTGTTCGACCTGACCTTCAAATACACCGACACGGACATCACCGGCGCCGGCGACATTGCGGACGAAAACTTCGTCGTGATGATTTCGAAGTCCTTCTGATCTTCGCCCCTGGCAAGACAGACCGTCCCCCTTCCGGCCCGGCCGGGAGGGGGATTTCTTTTCCGGGGTTCCTGCAGGCAGACATGCCCGGCCTTTAATCTTGCTCGATTGACGGCTGGAAATTGCGCGAACCCGGCGCTATAGGCATGGACTTTCCCCGGGGAGAGGCTTCATGCGCATTGGCGTTCCAACTGAAATCAAGAAACAGGAATCCCGTGTCGGCCTGACACCGGAAAGCGTGGGCGAGCTTGTCCGCGCCGGGCATGAAGTGGCCGTCCAGTCCGGCGCCGGCATCGGCTCCGGCTTTGCCAACGAGGCCTACGTTGCTGTCGGGGCGAGCATCCTGCCCGACGCCGATGCCGTGTTCGCCTCGGCTGAGCTGATCGTGAAGGTGAAGGAACCGCAGCCGGAAGAAACCGCGCGCCTCACGCCTACTCACACCCTCTTCACCTACCTCCACCTCGCGCCCGATCCGGTGCAGGCCAAGGGCCTCATGGCGTCCGGCTGCCTCGCCATAGCTTACGAGACCGTCACCGACGCGCATGGCGGCCTGCCGCTCCTGCGCCCGATGAGCCAGGTCGCAGGGCGCATGTCGATGCAGGTGGCCGCCGGCGCGCTGATGCGCACCAAAGGGCGCGGGCGCGGCATCCTGCTGGGCGGTGTGCCCGGCGTCGCTCCGGCCAAGGTGGTGATCATCGGCGGCGGCGTCTCCGGCACCCATGCAGCGGAAATCGCCGTCGGCATGCGCGCCGATGTGTGGATCTTCGACCGCAACAATGAACGCCTCGGCGAACTCGACGAACAGTTCCGCGGCACCGTCAACACGATGTATTCGACTGCCCATTCGCTTGCCGAAGCAATCAAGGACGCCGACCTCGTCATCGGCGCCGTGCTGATCCCGGGCGCCGCCGCGCCGAAACTGATCAGCCGTGCGCAGCTCTCCACCATGCAGCCCGGCGCCGTGCTCGTGGACATCGCCATCGACCAGGGTGGCTGTTTCGAGACGAGCCACGCCACCACGCACGATGACCCGATCTATGAGGTTGACGGCATCCTGCACTATTGCGTCGCCAACATGCCGGGCGCCGTGCCGCGCACCTCGACCTATGCGCTGAACAACGCGACCCTGCCCTTCGTCATGCAGATTGCCAACATGGGCCCCCGCAACGCCATCAACGCCAACAAGCACCTCGCCAACGGCCTGACCGTGGAGAACGGCGCCATCGCCCACAAGCTCGTGGCACGCGACCTCGGCGAGAAATACGTGCGCCCGGACTGGCTGACAGTGGTTTGAAACGCTTTCGGGATTCTTTCACCAGCCTTCCGCTCTTTCGTGACCCCCGATGACCGAAGGTCATCTGGGGGCCCATCTCCCACGAGATCGGTAACGTGATGCGGTGAAGCCGTTTCGCCCGCAGCGCCATCGCATTCTCTTTGTTACGCCGAACGCGCTGGAGATGGGCCCCCAGACCGGCTTTGCCGGTCGGGGGTGACGAAGGAAGGGCGAGGTTGGAAAGTGCGGGAATATCCAGCTTGGAAGCAGCTCCCTACTCCTTCGCCACCTTGCCGCGTGCCATCACGAAATCGACCTGTTTCAGCACTTTCACATCCTTCAGCGGGTCGCCCTTCACGGCGATCAGGTCAGCGCTCTTGCCCGGCTCAAGCGTACCCGCGACATTAGAAACGCCCAGCAGGTCAGCTGCGTTCACGGTGGCTGCCTCGATGGCTTCCATCGGCGACATGCCGAACTTCACCAGCAGTTCGAATTCATCGGCATTGCGGCCATGTTTCGACACGCCGGCATCGGTGCCGAAGGCAATCGGAACGCCCTGCGCGTGCAGCACTTCCAGGCTCTTGCCGGTGATGCCGATACGCCATTCGATCTTTGCACGGACATCCGGCTCATACGCGTCCGGGTTTGCCTTCAGCCGCTCGATATATCCGTTCACGGTCGAAAGGGTCGGCACATAATAGGCGCCCGAGAGAATGAAGGCCTCGATCGTTTCGGGATCGAGGATCGTGCCATGCTCGATGGAGTTGACGCCGGCTTCCAGCGCCAGCCGGATGCCATCCGCGCCGTGCGCGTGCGCGGCTACCTTCTTGCCGAACAGGTTCGCCGTCTCGACAATCGCCTTCGCCTCATCGGCAAACATCTGCTTGCCGAGGCCCGCGCCGATGCGGCTGTTGACGCCGCCAGTGGTTGCCAGCTTGATCACATCCGCCCCGCGCGCCACCTGCAGGCGCACCGCGCGGCGGCAGTCATCGGCCCCGTCACAGGTGTTTCCGCCGGCATTGAAATACGGGCGCAGCTCATCGCGGAAACCGAGCGAGCCATCCATATGGCCCGACGAGACCGAGATCGAGGAGGCCGCATCGAGGATGCGCGGCCCCATCACCTGCCCGTCATTCACCGCATCGCGCAGCGCCAACACGGCGCCGTCGCCATCGCCGAGATTGCGCACGGTGGTGAAGCCGGCATTCAGCGTCTTCATCCCGTTGGTCCAGGCATCGAAGGCCTGCGCAGCCGGCGAAAGGGTCACATCCTCCAGCTGGCCGGCGATGCCGCCGGTATCGGAGGTGAGGTGCACATGGCTGTCGATCAGGCCGGGCAGGACATATTTGTCCTTCAGGTCGATGACGCGGATCTTCTTGTCCTTCGGCGCCGTGTGGCCGGCGGTCAGCGATACGATCTTGCCATCGGTGACGACAATCGTGGTAGCGCCGAGCGGCTCATTGCCCGGCACGGCCAGCACCTTGCCGGCCTGAATCCACACGGTTTCCGCAAGGGCGGGCATCGCAATCGCGAATGCTGCCGCCGCTACAGCCGCAGATCGCAGGAAACGGGACGAAAAGTTCATGAAACAGCCCTCCGGAAAAACAGGTAAAGTCTGGCATATGTGTTATCAGACGCACGCGGCGAGAAAACCCTCGCGCTGATCTGCATCTGCCCCATATTCGCGTCAACAGACAGGAGGCCCCACATGATCGACCTCATCATCGACAAACGCACCCGCGACCTTGGCGGCGGATTCGAAGTTGGCCGCGTGCTGCCCTTCGCCAAGCGGCGCATGGTCGGCCCGTTCATCTTTTTCGACCAGATGGGCCCGGTGGAGTTCGCCCCCGGCATTCCGCGCGAGCTCGACGTGCGCCCGCATCCGCATATCGGCCTCTCCACCGTCACCTATCTCTATTCCGGCGCGATGACGCACCGCGACAGTCTCGGCTTCAGGCAGGAGATCAAGCCCGGTGCCGTCAACTGGATGACTGCTGGCAAGGGCATCACCCATTCGGAACGCCTCGAACATGCCCGCATGCACGGCGCCCTGATGCACGGGATACAGGCCTGGGTGGCGCTGCCGAAGGAGGATGAAGAAATCGCTCCCGGCTTCTGGCACCATCCGGCGGAAAGCCTGCCTGCATGGACCGAGCAGGGCCTGCGCGGGCGGATGATCGCCGGCGCGGCCGAAGGCATGGATGCCGGCGTCGCGGTGCGCTCGCCGATGTTCTACATGCACTGGGACATGGACAAGGGCGCCAGCCGCTACGCACCGAATGACCATACCGAGCGCGCCGTCTATGTCGCCTCCGGCACAGCTGATGTCGGCGGTACACGGATCAATGCCGGCCAGATGGCCATCCTCACGCCCGGCCAGGACGCCAAGATCACCGCAGAGGAAGCCGCCACCGTCATGCTGCTCGGAGGCGAGCCCATCGGCGAACGCTTCATCTTCTGGAACTTCGTCTCTTCCTCCAAGGATCGTCTCGAGCAGGCGAAGTCCGACTGGAAAAACGGCCGCATGAAACTCCCCGACGGCGACGACCAGGAGTTCACCCCGCTGCCCGAAGGGTAAGCTCGTGCCATTCCGGCGCAAGCCGGGCAAATGGGCAGCCTTCTCCCGGCTAATGGTTGACAAGGAAACTTTATCGATATAGTTTCTTTGTCAACCAATAGGACAGCCATGCCCAGACCGCCTCACGCTTCCGGCCTGACAGACCATCTCGGCTTCTGGATGCGTATGGTGTCTAACCAGGTTTCGCAGGCCTTCGCGGCGAAGATCGAGGCGCGGGGCGTCACCGTAGCCGAATGGGTGCTGATGCGCGCGCTCTACGCACAGCCGCCGCAATCGCCCAGCAGGCTCGCCGAGACCATGGGCATGACCAAAGGCGCGGTCACGAAACTCGCAGACCGGCTGATCGCCAAATCCCTGCTGCTGCGCCGCCCCGACCCCGACGATGCCCGCGCGCAGACACTGGCCCTGACCGCCGCCGGCGAACGCCTTGTGCCAACCCTCGCCGCAATTGCGGACGAAAACGACCGCGCCTTCTTCCGCGCCCTCACCTCTGCTGAGCGCAAGGCGCTTGAGAAAACGCTGCGCCGCCTCGCCAGCCACCACGGCAAGACAAGCTTTCCAACCTCGTAGGACCACCATGACCCCCGCCCAGAAACTTGCCGCGCTCACCTGCCTCAATGCTGCAGAGGAAGGCACGCTGGACTTCCCGCAGATCATCGGCGCGCTGATGGACGCCGGTTTTGAGAGCTATACGGTCGATTTCCACCGCACACGGAGCATATACTATCTCACAGATGGCCAGTCGATCGAACTGCCCACCCATCCTGTCGCTACGCCCATCGCCGCCGCCTTCGACACCGCCGCCCTGCAGGCCGCCATCCGCGAGGGGCAGACCAAGGCGCCCGGCTACACCTACAAGGGCTTCTGCGAAAAAGCCGCCGCCGCGGGCTGCGCCGCCTACACGGTCTCCTTCCCGGGCCGCCGCGCCGTTTATTCCGGCCGCACCGCCGAAGCGCATGTGGAGCATTTTCCAGGCTGAACGCTGCGCTTGCTCATTCCGCTGAAGCCGTACATTCTCGATTTTCAGGAGTCTTTCCGGAGAAGCGAGTTTTGGCTGACCCATCAAACTGGTGTATCGACCG
>NZ_JBKBXB010000048.1:0-25394 GCF_046313975.1 Hyphomonas sp.
CGTTCCAGGCGGTGAAGCATATGTGCGCCGAGATGGCCGCGAAGCTGGAGCCATCGCGCGCGCTGATCTGGCATGCGGCGCATGCGCTGGACATTGGTGACGCCGAGGGGCCGGTGATGGCGACACTCGCCAAAGCGCACCTTGCCGAAGTGGGCACCTTCGTTGCGCGCACGGCGACCGAGGTGCATGGCGGCATGGGCTTCACCGATCTTGTCGGGTTGCATTACTGGTTCAAACGCATCGGCGTGAACCGGCAATTGCTGGGCTCACCCGAACAGGCACGGCAGGCGGCTGCGGAGCTGCAGGGATTGGTCGCCTGATCATTCCACAACCGGTGCGCGAGTTCTGGCTTGAACACTCGCGTAACTTGTGAGAGATATTTTCTCGAATACACGCACTGATTGTGTTCGGGGACATGCTATGAAAGATGCCTTTCCGCTGGTGAGGATCGACAATGCCGGGCTGGCCCGGCGTGCCGGCGAGTTCGGTTTCCGGCGCGCGACCTATGCCGATCTGCAAGCCGGCATGGCGCTGGCAGAGAAGCTGACGGGGCAGGTGATGGCGACGGCGGCGTCGATCCACTGGATCGATGGACTGACGGGCATGGCGGGCTGGGTGGCGGGCGAGCCGGTGGACGGCGTGTTCATCACCGTGGCGCTGAGCGCGGCGGGCGTGGAGGCGGTGCGGGATGGCAGCTTCGTGCCGTCCTGGCCGTCACTGGCGCATCTCGCCTGCGAGGGCGAGGACTGTGCAGGCGTCTATATCGGCGTCTATGCGGGCGCGACGAAAGAGGCGCGGCGGCAGGTGATGATGGCCGCGGGTGTGACGCGGGTGGAGTTCTTCGCGCTGGTGCCGGTGTTTGCGCGCGGGGCGACGGAGGATGGCAAACGCTCTATGGCGTCGCTGGGCTTCTCGCCGATCGAGGGCGGGCTCGCCGACCTCTGGGGACAGGCGCCGCTGACGGTAAAGGAGCAGGCCGCATGAAGCCGCGCCCGGATTTCGGCGAACTTTCGCTGACGCGGCCGCTGGAGCCCGCGATGCTGGAGACCTATTCGGCTGGGCCGGTGCGGACGCTGGAGGAATACCAGCAGGCTATGACGCTGCGAGCGGCGGTCTACATGGCCGAGCAGGATTGTCCGTATGAGGAGGAATATGACGGGAATGATTTCTCGTGTACGCATTTTCTCGTGAGGGCGGGCAGCGCACCTGCGGGCACCTGCCGGGTGCGCTGGTTTGCTGGGTTTGTGAAGATTGAGCGTTCCACGATCCTGCCGGCGCACCGGGGCACGCCCGCGCTGCGGGTGCTGATGGCGGAAGTGTGCGAGGTGATCTCGCGCAAGGGATACCGCGTGGCGCTGGCGCAGATACAGGCGCGACTATGGCCGGTGTGGAACCGGGTATTCCGGTGCCGGCTGGTGGAGGGGCGCTCGCCCTTCGACTTTTCGGATTTCGACTATTGCGAAATGGAAATTCCGATTGCGCCGCACCCCTATGCACTCTCCATTCGGTCTGACCCGCTTCAGATCATCCGCCCGGAAGGGGACTGGGACCGGCCGGGTATCCTGGACCGATCGGCGGAGCGTTCCGGCGGGCAAAAGGCGGCCTGACGCAAATTCGCAAGGCTGGGCCGCGCGGGGTGGCGCTTGTCATTTTTCGCGGCGCGGGCCACTACAACGTTGACACGCCCGGACGGGTGGCGCGTTGCAGGGAAGAGACTTGCCGATGGCCGACATGATCAAGAAACTCGACGCGGCAGCGCGCAAGGCCCCGGTGGTTCCGGTGATCGTGGTGGACGACGCGAAGCAGGCCGCGCCTCTGGCGAAGGCGCTGGTAAAGGCCGGGATAACCATCGCGGAAGTCACCCTGCGCACGCCGGCGGGGCTGGCGGCGATTACCGCCATGAAAGCCGAGGCGCCTGAACTGCTGGTGGGTGCAGGTACGGTGCTGACCGGGAACGACGCCGATGCCGCGCTGGAGGCGGGGGCGGAATTCCTCGTTTCGCCCGGCATGTCGCCGGGGCTGCGCAGCGCGCTGAAAGGCCGGGAAGACGTCATGATTCCGGGCATCATGACCGCGAGCGAGGCGATGGCCCGGCATGAGGAAGGCTTCCTGCGGCTGAAACTGTTTCCGGCCTCGATCGCGGGCGGAGCGCCAGCGCTGAAGGCGCTGAACGGGCCGCTGCCGCACCTGAAATTCATGCCGACCGGCGGGATAAGCGAAGACGAGGTGAAGACTTACCTCAAGCTGCCCAACGTATTCGCCATTGGCGGGTCATGGATCGCCAGCCAGGCCGATATTGCAGCGGGCAACTGGGCGAAAATCGAGGACATCGCGAAGCGTCTGCTGGCGCTGGCATAGGCGATGCACCTGCTCAGTTAAGCTTCGTCGGGTACGGATCGGTAATCCCGTTCCGGCACGGTTGATGATGATTGAAGGGGCAGGTTTGTGAAAGCGGTGATTTTTGCGGGTGGTTTTGGTACCCGTCTAAGCGAGGAAACGGCCCTGCGGCCAAAGCCGATGGTCGAGATCGGTGACCGGCCGATCCTGCATCACATCATGGAGATGTATGCCGCGCACGGCATCACGGATTTCGTCGTTCTCGGGGGCTACAAGGTTGGGTTCATCAAGGACTATTTCCTGAACTATCACTGGCAGAAGAGCGACTTCACCATCGACCTAGCGACCGGCGACATACTGTGGTCGGACAAGCAGGCTCTGCCATGGAAGGTGACCGTTCTGGACACCGGCCTCGATACAATGACGGGCGGTCGACTGAAGCGTGCCAGGCATGTGATCGGCAACGAAACCTTCTGCCTGACCTATGGCGATGGCGTTTCGGATGTCGATCTCACTGCACTGATCGAGTTTCACCGGAAGTCTGGAGCGAAGGCGACCGTTACGGCTGTTTCGCCGCCGGGACGCTTTGGCGTGCTGGGCCTGTCGCCCGACACCGACCGTGTGCAGGCCTTCCGCGAGAAGGACTCCGTGGACGCTGGCCTGATCAATGGCGGCTTCTTCGTATGTGAGCCGGATGTGTTCGATCTTGTCGATGACGATACGACCGTGTGGGAGCAGGAGCCTATGAACCGGCTGGTGGAGAAGAATGCGCTGGCAGCCTACCGCCACCAAGGCTTCTGGCAGGCGATGGACTCGGTGCGCGACAAGCAGGTGCTCGAGGCCGCCTACGCCAAGGGCGCGCCCTGGCTGAAGAAAGGCAAGTAATTCAATGAAATTCCATGCAACCACCCTCAAGGACGCGATGCTGATCGACCTTGAACGCCGAGGCGATGATCGAGGTTTTTTTGCACGCACGTTCTGTGTTGATGAATTCTCCGCTCACGGACTGCCGACTGAGTTCGTGCAGCAGAACATGTCCTACTCCGCCAACAAGGGCACGCTGCGCGGCATGCATTTCCAGCGCGCGCCGCATGGCGAGGACAAGCTGATCCGCTGCCTGCGTGGAGCGATTGTTGACATCATCATCGACCTTCGCCCGGACTCGCCAAGCTACAAGAAGTGGGAAGCGTTCGAACTGAACGATGAGAACAAGCGCCAACTGCTGGTGCCGAAGGGCTTCGCCCACGGGTTCCAGACGGTGTCGGACCACGTTGAAGTGACCTATCTGGTCTCGGCGAAGTATACGCCCTCTGCAGAAGGCGGCGTGCGCTGGAACGATCCGGCATTCGGGATCGTGTGGCCACTGGAGCCGACCGAGATGTCGGACAAGGACCGCAACTGGCCGGATTTTGCAGGCTGACGGCTTCGGGATTTGCCATAGAAGAGGCCCGCCTTTGGAGGCGGGCTCTTTTTGTGAGTGACTACCGGGCCGAACATCCTTGCGAAGGCAGTGGTCCAGATTCCTGATGCGCTGGATACCTGGCTTCGCAGGTGCCGGCGTAGAGGTCGCACTAATCCTTCAGTGCGGCCACGACGGCTTCAGCGATTGCCAGCGAGCTCGTGAGGCCGGGGGATTCTATGCCAAAGAGGTGGACGAGCCCGGCATGGCCGTGGCGAACGGGACCGTCGAGCTGGAAGTCGGCAGCGGGCTGGCCTTGCGGCGAAATCTTGGGACGGCAACCGGAATAGGCGGTGGTTATCGAGCCATCGGGCAAGGCCGGCCAGTATTCGCGGATGGCGGCGTAGAAACTGTCTGCCCTGCGGATGTCGACGCGGTAGTCGATCGTGTCCGGATCGTCTGTGTGCAGCCATTCGACATCCGGGCCGAAGCGCATCTGGCCGCCAAGGTCGAGCGTGACGTGGACGCCAAGACCGCCATCGACAGGCGCCGGGTAGATCAGGCGTTGGAAGGGCGAGCGAACGGTGCAACTGAAATAGTTGCCCTTTGCGAGCGTGAAGGGTGGCAGAAGGGCGGGATCATAGCCTTCCATCGCTCGGGCGGTGCGCACGGCGTAAAGGCCAGCACTGTTGACGATCTTGCGTGCGACAAGTGTCATCGGTTCGGCGCCGCCGGCCTCTATCCGGAAGCGGCCATCGGAGAGGATTTCGGAAGTTGTGACGGGTGCGTTAAAGGCAATGACGCCGCCATGGTCTTCCAGTTCGCCCTGCAGCGAGAGCATGTAGCCGTGGCTGTCCAGGATGCCGGTTTCGGCTGAGAGTACGGCGGCCTTGCAGGAGAGATGCGGCTCCATGGCCATCGCTTCGGCGCCGGAGAGAAAGGAGAGGCCTTCAACACCGTTGCGCTCGCCCTGCGCGTGGAGGCCTTCCATTTTGGTAATCTGGCCTTCGGATGAGGCGACGATCAGCTTGCCAGTCTTACGGTGAGCAACGCCGTGAGTTGCCATCCAGTCATACAATTTGCGCCGGCCTTCGACGCAGAACTGATGGCGCAGGCTGCCGGTCGGATAGTAGAGGCCCGCATGGACGACTTCGCTGTTGCGCGAGGATGTGCCTGTGCCGATTTCGCCCGCAGCTTCGAGGACGAGGACATCATTGCCGACGCGGGCCAGCGCGGCGGCGCACGCAAGGCCCACAGCGCCTGCTCCGATGACGACGGTATCGACTTCGGTCATGTGCGCCTCAATCAGTCCGTGATCAGACGGTTTCGGTGGCAGGCACGAGGCCGAAATGGCGTTCCATCTCGGCATAGTATGCGTCGATCTTGCGACCGGCAGGAATAGTCACGTCTGCGAAAGTGAGCACTGTGTCCTTGGCGATGTCGCGCTTCAAGGTGCAACCTTCGGCAAGACCCATCGGCAGGAGACGGTCTTTGTGGACGACCGGCGCGTTCTCAGCCTGGCCGTAGGTGTCGAAGCCGCCAATGCCGTCGAGCGTCTGACCCGCCTTCAGATCGTGCTTTGCAACCGCGATGACACCAACCGTGGGCGCGCCGAGCGGCGTGAGGGCCGCATCATGGAACAGGACAGCGCGGGCGACGGTAAGCGGCACTTCGAAGTGGCAGAGGTGGTAGGGCGTGTAGAAGAGATAGTACGGGCCCTTGCCGAGCTTGTAGAGGTTCAGGTAGTGAGCCTGGCGCGGATCTTCGTGCGTACCCAGAACAAATACACCGGGGCCGGGGCGTGCGCCGACGACGAAGTCAACGATACCAGGTCCGGTGGCATCGATGTGCGGGGCGAGCATCTCGACAAAGTCTTCGAGCGGGCGCAGCGGCAGGGTCGGGTTCTTGTTCGTCGGGTCCGGGCCGACCATTCCGCGCTTTGCTACGCGCATGCCGGTGCCGTTGGCGACGATAGCCTGTTCATAGGCGATCTTGGTGCCGTCCGCGAAAGACGTCACCATGTTGACGTTCTGGCCCCATTTCTCGGCAAAACCGCGCTGGGTGTCCGGTGTGCGGTATTCGTCCTGCAGGCCCTTGATGTTGCCGCAGAGCACGGGCTTCACACCGATGGATTGCACGAACCGGTAGAGGTTCATCTGCACACCGGGCTGGTCGCCGTCCACATTGGTAATGACGACGCCAGCCTTGTCGGCTTTGACTTTCAGCAGCGGGCCGACGGTGCCGTCGAGTTCTGCGTTCATCAGGATGACGTGCTTCGCCGTCTCCAGGGCGCCTTCGACAGCTTCGAGCGCATAGTCCATAGAGCCGGTCGCTTCGATGATCGCGTCGAGACCTTCGGCGCGGGCGAGGGCGCCGGGATCGGTGGTGACAACCGGCTTGCCTGCCTTGATCGCCGCCGAAATTTCTGCGGCCGTATCGGCCAGCACCACGGTTTCACCCGTGCGGCTTGCTTCGAACGCATCGACACCGCGCTGCGGCTGGCGCGCGGCAATGCCGCAGAGAACCATTCCGGGTACGGATTTGGCGATCTGCAGGGCAATGCCGGAGGCCATGAAGCCTGCGCCGATCATGCCGACCCGGATGGGGTGGCCTTCGGCTTCGCGTTTCTTCAGTGCGGTATCGACGATGATCATGGATGTCAAACCGTTGCGAGTTCAGGCGTTTTCCAGAAGAGTTTGTCGTCCAGCAGGTGGGCGCCGCGCAGTTTCATCAGCATCTTCAGGCGCGTGTAGGGCGGCGCCTGGAAGTCTTCTGCCGACATGTTGATGCTCTCGAACACCTTGCGCATCTGCTTGGCGCCGAGTTCGGCCGTCCACTGGCATTTGAAGTCCGGCAGCACTTTCTGGATCTTGTCGAAGTTCACGCGGTAGGAGCGGTTGTCCGCGCCTTGCGTGCCGACTTCCAACTCGCAGCCTGGGAACTCCTTGGCGACGATCTGGGCGATCTCGATGACGCGGTAGTTCTGGTCGGACGAGCCGACATTGTATTTCTGGCCGCGGATCGCATCGGCCGGAGCGGTCAGCGAAAGGTGCACGGCCTGGCACATGTCGAGTGCGTGCACGAGCGGACGCCAGGGCGAGCCGTCCGACAGGAGCTTGATCTTTTTCGTCGTCCAGGCAAGGCCGCACAGGTCGTTCAGCACGATGTCGAAACGCTGGCGCGGCGAGGCACCGTATGCGGTCGCGTTGCGCAGGAAGCAGGGCTCGAAATCGTCGCCGGCCATCTTAGAGAGGTCGTTCTCGACCTTCACCTTGCATTCGGCATAGGCCGTCTGCGGGTTCACGTCCGAGGTTTCGTCGAGAATCTGGTCCGGCTTGCCAACGCCGTACACGGAGCAGGAGGACATGTAGACGAAGCGCTTGATGCCGGCCTTTCGGGCGAGGTTGGCCAGGTGGACGGAGCCGCCGTGGTTGATCTCATGGGTGAGGGCCGGGTCCTGCTGGCCGAGCGGATCGTTCGACAGCTCGGCGAGATGGGCGATGGCGTCTAAACCCTTGAGGTCGTCGGCAGTGATCGAGCGGATGTCCTTCGACAGGATCATCGGGCGCGGCACGTTGGTTGGGTACAGCCAGCCGGAGCGGTAGAAGCCCGTATCCAGGCCAACGGCTTCAATGCCGCGCTGCAGAAGGTACGGACCGAGAAGCGTGCCGATGTAACCGTCGGCGCCGGTGAACAGAACTTTCATGGCCATGAGATGGAACTCCCTACCCGGCCCAAATGTGCATTCCGCATGCCACGTCGGACGTGATCTGGAGGCAGCGGGAATGCGCTTTCCTTATCACGCGTGCGCGTGCTCGAAACCTAGCCAAGTGCGCGCAGGACCAAATTAACCCTTGCGGGGATGATCTGAGGTCAGCTGTGTGATGCGGACCCGAGCAGAGTGTAGGGAATGATGCGCCGGATTAAGTAGCTGGTCTTGAAATCTGCCCCGTTCTGTGGCCACGAACTTGCACTCTGGGCAGGATACAGTTTGCCCGCGTTGGAAGTTCACTCATGTTCGTGAGTGTTGTCTTACCTTGTTACAATGGCGCATCAACGCTTGGCGTGATGCTGGACTCGCTTGTCGCCCAGACCTGGGATGGAGACTGGGAACTGGTCTTCGTAAACAACGGTTCCACAGACAATTCCGTTGAACTCGCAATGAGCTATGCTGACCGCCTGCCGGTGCGTGTTGTGCAGGCTTATATCGGGCATGGGCCGCAGGGCACTGTGGGCCATTCCTACACAGTCGGTTTTCGCGCTGCCAAGGGTGATGTGATCCTGGTTTGCGAGTCAGACGATGAGTGTGACCCTGACTGGATGAAGTACATGATCCAGGCGCTTGAGACCTGTGACTTTGCCGTACCTGCGCTTGAGTATGAGAAACTTAATCCGCCGACCATGACCTGGGGCAAGGATCGCGGGCTTCAGGCACGGGGTGAAGGACTGTCATCCGTCGTTGGGCCGCTCCATCTGCCTTTTGCCGCCTGCAATGCCATTGGCATGACGCGGGCCTGCTATCAGCGGGTCGGCGATCCTACCGACTGGATCGGCACGGCGTGGGATGTCGACTATTGCTGGCGCGTGCAACTGGCAGGAATGAAGCTGACCTTTGTGCCCGAGGCCATGATGCATTACCGGCTGCGCGACACAGCCGCAGGCCGTTTCCGACAAGCGCGGGCCTGGGGCAAAGGGCACGTCAACCTGCATATCCGCTATGGCATGCGCCCGTGGTGGCGCTACCTGACGTTCAGCCTCTATCGTCTGGTGCGCGCTGGCCTGCAACTCGTGCTGGGCCCCGTCTTCACCAAGCGGCCCTATGCTTATTGGGTGTTCGACTGGGGTTTCGCCCGCGGCCAGCTTGATTCACTCCCGACACTGCTGAAGGCGCAGATAAAGCAGGTGCCGCCGGATCACAGAATTCTCGCGGGAGAAAAGCCCGAAGGTCCTCAGACTTACATCGCGATCCCTGAAGCCTGATCGAGAACGGCGGGGCCGATCTGGCTGGTGTCTGTGACGCCGGTCAGTGCCATTGAAACAGAAAATTCATCAAGGAAAGCCTTGAGAAGGTTGGATAGTCCTTTCTCTCCGGCGCCGGCAAGCGCGTAGACCCACGGCCGGCCCATCATGGCCCCGTCCGCGCCGAGGGCGAGCGCTTTCAGCACGTCCTGACCGGAGCGCACGCCGCCATCAATCAGGATTGTCAGCTTGCCGGACACCTTCTCAGCAATGCGCGGCAGCATCGAGATGGAGGAAGCGACCCCGTCGAGCTGGCGGCCGCCATGATTGGAGACGATGATGCCATCGACACCGGCGCGCGCGGCCTCCTCGGCATCTTCGGGGCTGAGGATGCCCTTGATGACGAAGGGGCCGCCCCATTCCTTCCGGATCCAGTCGAGATCGGCCCAGCTGATGGCGGGATCGATCTGCGAATTAGCCCAGGCCGAGAAGTCGGCGGGGGTGGAGGCGTTCTTCACATAGGGGGAGACGTTGCCGAGAACGTGCGGCCCGCCGCGCAGGCCGACATCGATGACCCAGGCGGGGTGCAGGACGTAGGAGATGGGCCCTTTGCGCAGGTCGGCCCAGAGCCCGCCGCCGCCGCTCATCGTGTTTCGCACATCGCGGTAACGGGCGCCGACGACGGGCAGGTCAACCGTCAGGACAAGGACGGATGCGCCGGCGGCCTTCGCCCGGGCGATCAGGTCGGCGCAGGCGCCGCGGTCGCGGATCATGTAGAGCTGGAACCAGAACGGGCCGGTGGCTGCTGCGCCGACTTCTTCGAGCGAGCAGACCGAGAGGGTGGACAGGCAGTAGGGAATGCCGAAACCGTTGGCCACCCGGCGGGCAGCTGCTTCGCCGCGGCGGGCCATCATGCCGGACAGGCCAACCGGGGACAGGGCAAGGGGAAAGGTTAACTCCGCCCCGAAAAGCCGTGCCGAAGTGGTGCGGGCGGAGACGTCTTTCAGGATGCGCTGGTGCAGGGCCAGGCGTTCGAAATCGGCGACGTTCCGGGCCAGGGTGACCTCGCCATAGGCGCCGCCATCGAGGTAATCGAACAGAAAACGGGGCATCCGCCGCTCGGCCAGGCGGCGATAGTCCTTAACCGATGCGGGGGCGAGGTTCAGGGTCGGCATGGCGTTGTTTTAACCTGAGTATTTGGTTTTTCTTGGTCTGGAGCCTGCTGCAGGGGCAGCCATTGCTTTCGAATTCTTACTGCCGGGCATCCGCAAAGTAACGGTTGAGCTGTTTTATTAACGAATATTCCGGGCCGCGATATTCAATTTCGAATCATTTCCGGGTACACCCCAATATGCGTCCAAATCCCGGGAAAATCCGGGGTTTTGGGATGGTATTGAACTTGCACGGGTTGCCGAAGACAACCCAGGCCATGTCGGCCTCGCAGAGAAACTGGGGAATGGTGAAATGTCCAATCTGAAACGCCTGAGCCTGATGAGTGCTGCGGCCTGCGCCCTGATGACGTCCGTCGCAGTGGCCCAGACCGATAACTATTACAGCCGGGATAAATACGAAGCGGTCCGCGACCGTGCCCAGCCGGAGTTTGACCCGGAGCCGGTGCGTCTTGGCACATTCGTCGTGCGCTCGATGCTCGAAGCCGGCCTGACGTCGAACGACAACGTGTTTGCGACGCCGAACAACAGCGAGTCCGATATTGTCGCCCGCGTTGGCGTCGATGTGTCCGGCACGACCGACTGGAGCGTTCATGCCGTCGGCTTCGATGCTTCAGCCTATCGCAACGAATATCTCGACCTGAGCGATGAATCGACGACCGATCTGACCGCCCAGGTTCGCGGCCGGCTCGATGCAACGCGCGAGCTGTCTTTCAGCGCTGCTGCGTTTGCTGAAGACCGCGCCGAACCGCGTACTGACTTCGTCAACGCTTTCGGCGTCGATCGTCCGATCGAGTACACGCGCACCGGCTTCACGCTGGGCGCCGACTACCAGAACGATCGTATCCGCTGGAACAACAGCCTCGGCTGGAGTGATGAGAACTACAAGGACGGCCGCGCCCTTGGCACCGGAGTGGTGATCGACCAGGACTACCGTGACCGCTCGGTTCTCGATGGCCGTACGCGTCTTTCCTACGCTGTGTCTCCGAACCTCGCAGTCTACACGCAGGCCACCTATGGCAAGAGCGAGTATGACAACACGCAGGACTTCGGCGGCATTCAGCGCTCGCGCGACTCCACCGGTTACACGGTGTCGGGTGGTGTCGACTTCGAACTGACAGCGCTGGTCCGCGGCGATATCGCGGTCGGCTACCTCAATGAAAAGAAGGATGACAGCTTCTTCGAAGACGTCTCCGGTCTTTCGATCGATGGCCGCATGCAGTGGTTCCCGACGCGTCTGACGACGTTCAATTTTTATGCGGGCCGCCGCGTGGTCGATGTTGGTGCGTTTGACTCGCCAAGTGCCGTCGAAACGCGCTTCGGCGCCAGTGTGGACCACGAACTGCTGCGCAACGTTATCCTGTCGGGTTATGCCGGTGTATCGAACTATGAGTATGAGGAGACCGACCGCGAGGACGAGAACCTCGAGATCGGTGCCGTGGCGACCTACAAGATGAACAAGCGCGTCCATTGGGAAGCTTTCGTCCGCAACCGCGAGCGCGATGTCTCGGGCGTCGGCGTGTTCGGCGATCCGTCCTACGGCGTGACGCTTATCGGCGTCGGCATCAAGCTCTACCCGTAAGCCCTTTCCTATCCCGGTAGCCGGTTCCCACGCCGGCTACCGGTTCCCCCATCCCAGAGGCCGTGCCTTGACCAAGTCATTCTCCATCGAACTTCCGCCCAATATCAGCGCTCCCGGCGCGGACATGTCCACCAGCCAGCCGCTTGATCTCAAGGCGTTGGTTGGCATCGTCTATCGCCGCTTCTGGTTGATCCTGGCTGGGTTTGTCACGACCTTCGGCATCATTGCCTACATCACCTTCACGTCCACGCCGATCTACAAGGCGGAGTCGGTTGTTCAGCTGAACACCCAGGAACGCAACGTCATCGATCTTGGTGCGATCTTCTCCGGTCTTGGCGCAACGACGGCGGTTGTCGATACAGAAGTGCTTGTTCTCGGCTCGAAATCCCTGCTGACCCGCGTTGCCGACCGTCAGAAGCTGGTTGAGGACCCTGAGTTCAACGCCTCCCTCCGGCCCGAGAAAAAGGGCCTGCTCTCGCCGGTCAAAGGTTTGATCAATTCTGTGACCGGGGCTGAGCCCGAGAAAGATCCCTTTGCCGGGATGTCTCCAGAGCAGCGCCAGAAGGTAATGCTGGAGTCGACGGTCGAAGAGTTGATGGGCAAGGTAAATGTCAAACGTGTTGGCACCACCTTCCTGATCACGGTCGAAGTGTCGAGCGAGTCGCCGGAAACGGCCGCGCGCCTCGCAGATGAAATCGCCGAGCAGTACCGCGTTCAGCAGCTCGAAGAAAAATACGAAGCGACCCGCAAGGCCACTGAATGGCTCTCCGAGCGTGTGTCGGGCCTGCGTGAAGAGGTCGAGGAAAAAGAGCGCCGCGTTGAAAGCTACCGAGCTGAGTCCGGCCTGCTGGCCGCCCAGGGCGCGACGCTGACGGAACAACAGATCGCTTACATGACCACCCAGAAGGGTACGCTGCAGGTCGAACTCGACCGGGCGCGCGCCCGCTATGAAAGCATGCGCCGGCAGATCGCTTCCGGCGCCGGCGCGGACGGCATTTCCGAAGTTCTTGGATCGGGCGTGATTTCCGAGCTCAAGACGCAGCGCGCGGTCATCAATCGCCGCGTTGCTGAACTCGAAACCAAGCTTGGCCCGCAGCACCCGGAACTGATCAGTGCCCGGAACGAAGCGGCTGACATTGATCGCCAGATCGATGCGGAAGTGCAGCGCATCGCCGGCAACCTTGAGAACGAACTGCGTGTGGCGCAGTCTCAGATCGGCTCGATCCAGGGCGAGATCAACCGTTCGACGGCGCAGCTGCGCGGCAATAACCAGGCGCTCGTCCGCCTGCGCGAACTTGAGCGTGATGCCGAAACCAGCCGCACGCTGCTTGAAGAATTCCTGGCGCGCTCTAAACAGACGCGCGAGCAGGATGCCCTGATTTCTGCTGACGCCAACATCCTGTCGCGCGCCTCGGTGCCGGAATCGCCGAGCTCGCCCAAGACGCTGCTGAACCTGATCATCGGCTGCCTTCTGGGCGCGATCATCGGTGGCGGCATGGCCCTGATTGCCGAAATGTTCGACATGAAGATTTCCTCGACAGAGGATGTCGAGCGCAAGCTGCAGGCGAACTCCATTGGCTCTGTGCCCCTGATCCGCACCGCAAGCTTCCTCGGCCTGTCGCAGACCAATCCGGCAGACTTCCTGGTTGAAAACCCGCTATCGGCCTATGCGGAGAGCATCCGCTACCTGCGCGCAGCGATCGCCTTCTCGGATCTCGATAGCGAGACCAAGACGGTTGCGATCTGCTCGTCACTTCCGGATGAGGGCAAGACCAGCCTGACGCTGTCACTCGGCCGCATGTCGGCGATGTCGGGCTCGCGCACGCTGGTGATCGACGGTGACTTCCGCCGCCGTCAGCTGACGGAAATGGCTGGTCTTAAACCGGAGATCGGTTTCGTCGAGCACCTGTTCGGCGCCGGCCAGCTGTCGGATGCGATCGTCAAGGATCGCAAGACGATGCTCGATATCCTGCCGCTCTCCTCGAACGGTCACACGCCGCATGACGTGTTCGGCACGCGCGCTTTTGACGACCTGCTCGCCCGCCTGCGGTCGATGTATGACCTGATCCTGATCGACACCGGTCCGCTGCTTCTCATGGCAGAAGCCCGCGTGGTGGCCGGCAAGGTCGACAAGACGATGCTTGTCGTGCGCTGGCGCCATTCCGCGCGCTCTGCAGCGCGCCAGTCGCTCGCGCTGCTGAACACGTTCAAGGCAGATGTGCTGGGCGTGACGCTCAACATGGTGGACCTCAACCGCCGCCGCCATCACCGTGATCCGGGTGCAACCTACAAGGCGTATCGCAAGTATTACCAGATGGACGAGAAGCCCTCGGTCTTCAACTGGCCGGGCAAGGACAAGCGCAAGGCCAAGCAGGCGGCCAAGGCGCCGAAAGGTTCGGTGGCCGTGCAGGTTCCGCCCTCCAAGGCAACGGGCCGCACGGATCCGGCAGACCGGATCTCCGCCGAGTAAACAACCGGGCAGGGCGCCGCAATGGTGGTGGCCCGCGCCTGCACCGGTTTGCCGGGCATAACTGGAAGCAACGGATGACGCGGATTGCCTTCTTTGGTCATGATGCTGCCGATGCGGCCGTGCGCCGCCGTGTGAAAGGTTTTATCGGAGACGGTCTGGACGTGACCGGTTTCATGATGCGCCGCCGCGATCCCGGTGAGCTCGACTGGGACAATATCGATCTCGGGGAAACGCGTGACGGCGCGTTCGTGCAACGAATCCGGCAGGTGTTTACGGGCGCGCGCATTGCTGCTGCGAACAAGCACAAGCTTGCGGCTTGCGATCTCATTTATGCGCGCAATCTCGACATGCTGGCCTGCGCGTTTCTCGCCAAGCGGTATGCGAAGCTGGATACGCCGGTTATTTACGAAAGCCTCGATGTTCATCGGCTGCTGACGCGTTCCGATGTCATCGGGGCGGGTATGCGCTGGATCGAGCACGCGTTGCTGAAACGGACAGTCGGGCTGGTGGTTTCCTCGCCCGGTTTTATCCGGAACCATTTCGAGAAACACTATCCTGGCGATTACCGGGCATTCCTTGTCGAGAACCGTCTTACTCCGGATACTGACTATGGTTCGCGCGTCTGCGTGCGAAAGTCTGTGGCGGCGTCGCCGGGGCGCCCGCTCCGTCTTGGCTGGGTCGGTATTCTCAGGTGCCAGCGATCGCTGAACCTGTTGTGCGCGCTAGCGGACCAGTTTCCGGATCAGCTTGAAATCCGCCTGCACGGTCTGCCGGCTCGTTCCGAAATCGCGGAGTTCGAGCCGGTAATCGAGGCGCGGCCCAACATGACCTATTTCGGCCGCTACCGGGCGCCGGAAGACCTCTCTGCAATATATGACGAGCTGGACGTGGTCTGGGCCGGAGACTTCATGGAGGCTGGTTACAACTCCGTCTGGCTCCTGCCGAACCGGATCTATGAAGGCGGCTATTACTGCACGCCGTCGATTGCGCCTGCAGGCACAGAGACGGCCGCCTGGGTGGCGCGCCACGCCTGCGGATTCATCATTGATGAACCGCTGGACGAAACATTGCCGGAGCTCATCCGCACACTGATTGCAGATCGGGAATCCATTGCCGGATACGCGGGAGCTTTGTCGAAGCTTCCGGAGGATACCTTTATCCAGCCGAGGGGTTATCTTGCCGGCATCGTGAGCGAGGCTCTGTCACTCGGAAAGCGCAAAGCGGCATAGTCGCTGGCAGCGAGGCTGGTTAACGCTTCGCAGTTCCCAGGTTGTATTCGCGCAGGGCGCCGGAAACGAGTGTGGACCAGACCGCATTGCCGGCATTGTTTAGATGCAGGCCGTCATCGGTGTAGGCATCCTTCAGGGCGCCCTTGCTGTCGACCAGGACCCGGTGCGTGTCGAGCAGGATAAATCCGTATGTGCGGCTTTGCTTTTTCAAGAGGGAATTGATCGCGCGAACTTTCCTATTGGGCTCCTCGCCCCAGCGCAGGGGAAATACAGTCTGCACAAGGATGATCGTATCCGGGCTTCCGGAATGAATGCGGTTCACAATTTTCCGGATGTTCGAGACAGTGGTCCTCGGTGAATTCCGTGTCCAGATGTCATTGGTGCCTATGAGCAGAAATACGGCGCGAGGCCGGCTCGAGGTGATTTCTTCGAGGCGGGTCAGAACCCCGTCCGATGTGTCGCCGCTGATCCCCCGGTTGCGGATGTTGGGATCAGAGGGAAGGGTCTTTGCCCAATCGTTCAGCTCGGTCAGGCTGTCGCCCAGCATGACGATCTTGCCGCACTCCAACGGGGCATTGCGAAATTCGCGGATGCGCTTGCGGAAGTGATCCTCCGCGAAGTCTGTATGCGTCTTGACCTTCAGCGTATCTGACGGAAATGCGCTTGCCGGAATGGGCGCGCAGCGGGTGTTTGTGTCCGGTTGTGCCGTGGCGGCCCAGGAAACGGCGAAGCTTAGAGCCATGCCGAGGGCAAGGGCGCGCATTGGACGTCTGTTGCGCGGCAGGGAAGGCTTGTTCGCAGACAAGTTTCCGTCACTCCCTACTCGCCGGCAATCAGCGTTGCCGGATACTTCAGTTCTCGTTCTGCACAAGGCGCGCGCGACCGACCATTTTGCGCGATCCGATATCGAAGGCGGCGAAGGCTCCGAAATAGAATACCGTCACGATCGTGCTCGATGTACCTGCGGGGTAAGATTCCGTGAAGCAGGACGCTGCAATGATACAATAGAAGATCAGGAATGCCGAATTGACGATCGAGCCGTCGCGGAGCCAGAGCGCCAGCGTGCGAACGCCGGCCCAGACCATCGTCAGCAGGAAGAAGGCCAACCCGATGAAGCCGAAATGAACCCGAACTTCCCAGAACGCGCTGTGGAAGGAAATCTTGGCGCCGGGATCGGAGTGATTGAGTTCGTTCAGCGTCTGGGCAAGGCCGACATTGCGCTGCCAGAAACCCTCAAGGCCGACGCCGATCCACGGATGCTCTTTTGAAACCAGCTCTGCCGCGTTCCAGATCCCCGTTCGACCGGTGAGCGTTCCGTCCTTGCCGACCATGTCGAGGAAGTCCGCGACGAAAGTGTTCTGCGGCATCGACAGCAGGATGAGGCCGACGGTGAGGAGCAGGATAAAGATGAGCGCCAGCATGAAGGTTCGCAGGTGCATGACGTTCGACACGGACAGCCAGAACACCTTTACGCCGAGAAGAACGACCATGCCCAGAACAGCGAAGACAAGCGAAGTGGCCGAGTCGGCATTGAGCTGGATGACAAAGGCAAGCGGCGCCGCAAAAAGGCCGAGGAGACGAATTGTGTTGATCTCTTTCGAGTTCAGCGCCGTGGCGAAACAGACCAGAGTTACGATCATCATCTGGTAGGCCAGAAGGTTCTTCTGTTCATAGGGGCCCCCGTCTGCGAGGGTCGCAAAATACGGAACGCAGTAGAGGGCTGCGAGGGCGCCCGAGATGGTCAATACGCGCAGCAGTTCTGTCGGCCGCAGCCGGATGGCAACGACTACCAGCAAAATGGGCGTCAGCAGCAGCAGGCCGGCAGACCGGATGGCCTCCTGGGGATAGCCGGTCCAGAAGATCGAGAATGTCGCGAAGATCGGATACGGCAGCAGGTACCAGCTTTTTCCGAGGATCGGCAGCGAGTCCCTGTGATGCCAGGCGAACATGCCCAGCATCACGAGGATGCAGGCATACCGGATCAGCGAGAATTGCGGCAGGGGCAGGTATAGCGCAAAGAACCAGACCACAAACATTGCCTGCTCCCAGACCGGAGCCTTGCTCTCGTCCTGGTAGATGTTCAGGTATGCCACGCGCTGGGCGGGGAAGTGGGCGAGATGTGAGGGCGGCAAGGTAAATGGCTCTGGTGACGACCTGTCAGTGCTTGCAAATGCTATGCCCTGCCGCGGTGCGATTGCAACTCGGGTTGCCAGCTTCCGGAACCGATAGCAGACATGGGTGGGTCTATGCTTAACAAGGTCCGGCGAATTGCCGGCATTCCGGCAGGAAACGGTCAGGAATTGCGCAAGGGCCGGGCTGGAATGGATATTGCAGCGGCAGGCGCTTCATTTGCGTGGCTTGGTATGCGGGGCTGATTAGGTCGATGTTCTTGAAAAACTTCCTGACTCCCAAGGTTTTCCACCGGAACATCGATCCGTCCAAGTACCGCCTGGAGATCGACGGGCTGCGCTTTTTCGCGATCATGGTCGTCATGATCGGCCACCTGCTCGAGCGTATCCACCGGTTCTGGATGGAGCCCAATCCGGGGCTCGACTTTGCGCCTGCAAATGCGCTGATGCATTTCTTTGCAAGCCCCAACCAGGGTGTGCTGCTGTTCTTCGCGATCAGCGGGTTCATCATTGCCAAGCAGATGCAGGATGTCGCCCCCGGCCGCTTCGATGCAGGCTTTGTCGGCAAATACTATATCCGCCGCATCACGCGGATCTTCCCGCCCTATTACCTGATCCTGCTTGTCACCTTCGTGGCCTACTTCTTCTTCGGGCTGATGCCTTCCGGACTCAACCGGTCTTCGGAGGCGGACATCCCGCTGCCTGCCAGCCTCGCGGCGAGTCTGTTCTACATGCATGGTGCGCTGTTCGACTCGATGCCGAAATTGTTCGCCCTCGGATGGTCGCTTGAGGTCGAGGTGCAATTCTACCTGATTGCGCCGCTGATCTTCCTCGTGCTTTTCCGCGGGGATGACCGTTCTGCGCCCTGGCGCTTTGCATTGATGCTGGCCTTGTTCTTTGCGATCTCGTTCCTCGCCATCAACAAGCTGGTCCCGGTAAACGCCTATACCATCCTCTCCTACATCGTATATTTCGGCGTCGGGATCACGCTGGCGCGGCACGAGGACGCCTTTCAGCGCGCCTTCAGCCACTTCGGTTCGCGCGCCAGCATGGTGCTGGGATCGGCTTGCGTGATCGGTATGTTCTGGCTGGGCAATGCGCGATTTGAACCGCTTGCTATGACTCTGATTTACTGGCTCGGCAGTCTCGGCACGATCATCATTCTCTTTGGTCTGGCGTTCCAGCCCGGCACGATGTTCGGCCGCTTCTGCCGGCTGCCCTATGTCACCTATATCGGTATGGCGTGCTACTCGCTCTACCTGGTCCACATGCAGCTGTTCCATGTCGCCGCGATCGTGTTCGGAAAGTTTGTGCCGATCACATATCTTACGGTTGCTGGCGGGTTTACCTTCATCATGCTGGGCGGAATCGCAGCGGGCCTCATCTTTTTCGCGCTCGTCGAAAAGCCCTTCGCGGCGTGGCGACCGTTTTCCGCGAGACCGAAAGTCCAGCAGGTGGCCTGATTTGCCTGCGTCCGCAGATGTCCTCCTGAAGATGAAAACTCCAGCCGGGTGAAGGCCTTAACCGCGCCACCTGCGAAAAATGCCTGATTTTCGGGCATTTTTGGCCCGCTGATTCGCCCGACCCTTGCCGGATTTGTGCCTGATTTGGCTGGCATCTTCCCATAACGAACCAGTATGGGTGCGTATCGACTTATACTTCCTGTTAAGTCTTGCCCGCTTAATTTATATCCATGTCGAGTTCAGAATCCATGCTTCCGATCGAACGCCACGCCTTCGCGTCTAATGTGAGGATGTCCGCACGGGCAGACCATGCACTCATGGACGATTATGCCGAAGGAAAATGGCCGATCTGGCTGCGTCTGGTGACGATCATCGGCCTCAGTGCGGGGCTCTGGGCCGCGATCATTTGGGCGGCGATCTCGATTTTCGGCTGATCCACAGTCCCATCCCCTGACATCCGCCATCCAGTGGGCTGCGGACCGGGAATTGCATATATTGAATCAATCAGCCGGCCGCCCATCCAGGCGGCTTTGCTTTGTTTGGTGTGAGGGTCGAGATGCCGGGAAAACTATTGGTCACGGGCGGTGCGGGCTATGTGGGCAGCCATTGCTGCCGTGCCTTTGCTGAGGCGGGCTGGCAGGTCACGGTGTTCGACAACCTGTCGACGGGTTGGCGCGATCTCGTGAAGTGGGGGCCGCTGTTCGAAGGCGACCTGCAGAATCTGGCAGACCTGGACGCAGCCTTTGCGAGCATCAGACCGGACGCCGTGGCGCATTTCGCAGGGTCAGCGCTTGTCGGAGAATCCGTCCGTGAACCGGCAATTTATTATCGCAACAACACAATGGCGACGCTGAACCTCCTCGAGGCGATGCGCCGGCACAAGACGGGCTATCTCATCTTCTCATCGACCTGCGCCACTTTCGGCAACGCCCGCGCGGACTCGATCGACGAGGCGCATCCGCAGGCGCCGATCAATCCCTATGGCATGTCGAAGCTGATGGTCGAAACGATGCTGCGCGATTTCGATGCTGCGCACGGCATCCGCTCGATCCCGCTGCGCTACTTCAATGCGGCCGGTGCGGACCGCGATGCGATGACCGGCGAGCGCCATGCCTGCGAAACGCATGTGATCCCGCTCGCGCTGAAAGGCGCCTATGACGAGGGATATGAGTTCACGATACTCGGCAGCGATTTCGACACGCCGGATGGCACGGCCATTCGGGATTACATCCATGTGGAAGACCTCGCCGATGCGCACCTGCGCGCGCTGAACGCCCTCGAGAAAGGCGCAGCCTCTACCGCCTTCAATCTCGGCACCGGCCGCGGCACCAGTGTCGCGGAAATCGTTGCGGCCGTTGAGCGCGGAACCAATCGCAAGGTCCCGCGCCGCTATGGTCCCCGCCGTCCGGGCGATCCGGCGAAGCTGATTGCGTTGCCGGACAAGGCAAGGCGCGAACTGGGCTGGGTGGCAACGCGGTCTGACATCGACAATATCATCCGCACGGCGCTCGCCTGGCACCAGAAGGACTGGGAACACGCGCATGACCATGCCGGACATGCCGCAGGCTGAAAGCGGCGGTTTGGAGTGCATGGAGATGACACAGGCCCCTGCAACGCCTGAAGCGCCGGAAGCCGGGACGCTGCCGCGCCTCTCCGTCATCATCGGATGCTTCAACTATGGCCGGTTCCTGCCGCAGGCGATCGACAGTGTGCTGAGCGAAAATGTTGGCGCAGAAATCATCGTCGTCGATGATTGTTCCACCGACAACTCGCGCGATGTAATGCGCAGCTATGGCGACCGGATCATTCCGGTCTACCAGCCGGAGAACCAGGGGCAGGGTGCAGGGTTCAACGCCGGATGGGCGCGCGCAACCGGCGACCTGATCTATTTTCTCGATGCGGATGACTTCGTTCTTCCCGGCAGTCTGAGGCAAGCCCTCAGGCTGCATGAGCCAGGTATCCTGCTACATCACTTCCGTATGCGGTACACGGACGAAACCGGCGCGCTCGGCGGTGTTCACCCGCCCATGCAGGTTGCACTGGCGCAGGGGGATATCTCGCGCCAGCTGCGGGAGAACGGGCGCTATACAACGAATGTCACCTCCGGCCTCATCTTCTCTCGTGAAGGGCTGGAAAAGGTGATGCCGATTGACGCCTCAGCGTTTCGGATCAGCGCAGAGGGCTATCTCGTCGCAACTGTGCCTCTATATGGCGCGACGCGCGCGCACGACGTGCAGCTGTCGGCTTATCGTCTGCATACCGCGCAGAACTGGAAAGCCGGGACAGATTTCGGCGCGCGGGCCCGCAAGGGGCTGAAGCATGACGGCGACCGCTACGCTGCCATCCGCGCGCATGCGGCAAAGCTCGGCCTGCCAGTGGCGGACAATCTCGGCGACGCGGATCTAGAGCACCTGAACGACCGGCTGATCTCCCTGAGTTTTGCACCGGACCAGCATCCGGTTTCCGGCGACAGCATCGGCAAGGTCGTGCACCTCGCCAGGGTTGTGAAAGTCGAGGGGGGCGGCGCAAAGGCCAATGCGGCGCGCACGGTCTGGTGGACGATGATGGGCTTGCTGCCCGGTGCGCCGCGGCGGCAACTCCTGCGCTGGAAGATGGACCCGGCGACACGCCCGGCCTGGCTGGCGTCAACCGGCCGCTTCCTGCGGACACGTCTCGGCGTCGTCGTGCGCTAACGCGCGTCGTACTTGTCGGTCTTGCGCTCGCCCAGCAGCATACGCTGCTCCAGATGCCGCCGAAGCGCCGCATAGTAGGCTTCAAGGAAGGCGAGATCCGTCTCGCTATCGATCTTTTCCCAGCAGATCTTCGTTCGGATCCTTGCGGCGACCTGCGCCTTTACGTCCGGCGTCGACTGGCGCAGCACATCCTCCAGTACATGTAGTTCGTGGATGCCATAGGCTTCTGTCTGCTGCCGTGTGAAGACGTAACGCGAGCCGCTTTGCGGGCGGGCGGCAGCGGAGGTGATGTCTTCCATCAGTTTCGCCTTGGGCGCCTTGATCACCCAGGTGCCGGCAATCAGGTCGCCCACCCGCAGCTTGTCGCGGTTGAAGATGGGGAACAGAAGGAACACCCCGGACCAGAGTAGGCCGAACAGCGCCATCCATCCGCCTGCGGCGCTGCCTGCACCCATCATGACGAACTGGAAGGGGAGGCCGACTTCGATTTCACGGATGAAGTTGCGCGCCAGAACGGAATTCGCCGTCAGGCGGCCGCCGTCGCGGGAGGCGACCCGCAAGCCGAGGATGCGCTTGCCGGGCGTTGCCGCGCGCTGCCCGATTTCGAAATAGATGTAATAGAAATTCCGGACGAAGAAGTAGAAGACCAGCCAGAAGGCGAAGGCGACATTTGTGCTGCCCATGCTCAGCGTCCGGCTCAGATAGTCGAGGCCGAGCAGCGTGGCGATCACGATCACCCACTGGATCGCCACGTCGATCATGAATGCGCCGCCGCGTTCGGCGGCGCTCGCCAGTTTCAGGTGGATCGCCGCGCCTTCAGGCGTCACCAGCCGGCGCACCATCTTGGCGATGCGCATTTCCTCCGCCATGCGCGCCCGGCGCTGGATCGCGGCTTCCATGCTGACACTGGTTCGCGGCGCGGGCTGGGTCATAGGACGCCATCCTTCCGGGGCAGGAAGAAATAGGCCAACCAGAACGCGAGCGTGCCGCCGGCGATGGAATAGCGCAGGATGTCGGAATTGATCAGCTGGCGGCCGAAACCTTCCAGGATAGCCGCGATGATCAGCATGATCACGCATCCCATGGCGATGGTCGCAGCTTTCTGACCCGCAACTCGCGCCGAGGCGAGCCGCGTTCGCGCCCCGGGAAAGGCGACGGCGCCGCCGATGATGAAACCTGCGGCGCCTGCAAGGACAATCGCGAAGAGCTCGGTTACGCCGTGGATCATCAGCCAGCCGGTGAATTCATAGCCGAGGCCCTTGTCCCAGAAGACCGCGTACATCGAGCCGATCATCACGCCGTTGTAGACGAGCAGCCAGGCGGTCGGGATGCCGAAGGCAAAGCCGAGCGCGAAGGCAAACAGCGCGATCTGGGCATTGTTGCTGAACAGGAAGCTCGCAAAGGCGGAGAGTTCTCCCTCGCCATGACCTTGTGTGTAGATCGTGCTCCGGAGGTATTCGACGGTGGCGTCCGGGTTACGCCCTTCCATGAAATTCTGGCCGTGCAAGGTCCAGTACCATTCCATGTCCTGCAGGCAGAGGAAAAAGGCGAGCGCCCAGCCGCCGAAGAAGAAGAATGCCGACAGCAGCGTGGACCAGACGGAGGTTGCCACGGCCTCCGGCCAGTCGCGCCGCAGGAATTGCATCATCCGCTCACCGAGCGTCGTGCGGGCGCCGTAGACGAAGAAGTAGGCGCGGGTGCACAGGCCCTCGAGATAGGTGATCGCATTCTGGTCCAGCGAGATCGACCGCGCCACGGACAGCGACGAGACGGCCTGCCGGTAGAGGCGCGGCAGGGCGAGCATCTGTTCATCCGACAGGCTTTTCACGCCGCCATTCTCCGCGCGCGTCAGGATGAGGTCCAGCTTCTGCCAGTCGGCCTGGCGCTCCTCGCGGAAACGGTAGGATTTCAGGAGGTCGCCGCTCACAGCATGTCCCTCCGCTTGATCTGCAGGTAGCGCGAGACAAGTTCGGCTCCGAAATGTTCGGGCCGTGTCTCGATGATCTGAACGCCCATGCGCTGCAGCCGGCGGAAGACGACATCGCGCTCGGCGAGCAGCGTGTCCGCAATCACCGACCGGGCGACATCCTGCGCGGTCTCTGGCGGCGCGTCCGCAAATTGGGATAGGGCGGCGTCCTCGAAGGTGGCGAACAGGACGAGGTGACGGTCCGTCAGGCGCTTCACATTCTCCAGCATCAGTTCCGCCGAGATCGTGTCGACAAAGTCCGAGAAGATGATGATCAGGCTGCGCCGTTCCAGCCGCCCGGCAAGGTTTGACAGCGCGAGCGTGAAATTTGCTTCGTCATCGGAGTAGTCGAGTTCGGCGGCAAGCGCCTGCGCTTTCGGGAAACTGCTGGTGCCGGTGAGAAAGCCTGTGCTGACACCGGGGCGCGAGGAGAAGCCATAGAGCATGGTGCGGTCACCGTTGCGCAAGGACACATAGGAGAGCAGCAGGCCGGCCGTCACGGCGCGGTCAATCTTCGGCACATCGCCCAGCGGTTCGCTCATCAGGCGGCCGGTGTCGAAGGCGAAGACGATATTGTGGTTGCGCTCGGTCTTGAATTCCTTGGCCAGCAGGTGCCTGTGCCGGGCGGAGTGTTTCCAGTCGATGGCGCGCCGGTCCATGCCGGAGGCGAATTCGCGCAGTGCGTCGAACTCGCTGCCATCGCCGCGCTCGATCTGTGTCTTGATGCCGAATTCGGCGTCGCGCGAAAACATGCGGATGGCTTCATCCCGCACCCAACGCGCGTTCGGGGTGACGGGCACCTGCAGGTTAAGCGGCTGGATGTGGCGCTTCTGGATCAGGCCGAGCGGTCCGCGCCACCGGCTCCAGAGGCGGACGATTTCAGCCATGCCCCGCCGGACGGGCTTCAGCTGGATCGTGTACGGACGACTGCGCCCGTACCAGCCCTGCAGGCCTTGCGGCGCCTGTGACGGAAGCAGGGCATTGGTTTCAAGCTGTATCTCGATCCGCGCCGGTAACGGGCCCCGGGAGAATGAGAGCTCGATTTGGGCCGGGTCCTCGCTGCCCACATAGAGCAGCGAGGGCAGCGATACTTTCGCAGTGTAGTGCCGCACCGAAGCGGCGAGCAGCGTATCCACCGCAATGAGGGACACGACAGCCGCAATCCAGCCCGCCGATACGATCCACAATTCCGGCCGCAGCAGCGCAATGGCCAGCATGATTGGCAGGCCGGCCAGCATCAGGAAGATGGCGCGGAGTGTGGGAGAGATCACCGGGGCGCCGCCGTCTGTTCGATGATGCCCGCAAGTGTTTCCTCCGTCGTGCGCCCTTCAATGTCGGCGGCAGGCGAGAGGAGCACGCGGTGGCGCAGGGTCGGCAACGCAAGGTGTTTCACATCGTCCGGAATCACGAAGTCGCGCCCATCGAGCGCGGCGCGCGCGCGGGAAGCTGTGGCGAGCGCCGCCGCTGCGCGCGGGCTTGCCCCGGTTTCCAGGGCCGGGCTGGTGCGCGTGGCGCGGATCAGGTCGACGATATAGGCAATGATCTCGTCATTGAGGCGCACTGCGGACACGGCGTCCACCGCTGCGTCGAGGTCTGCAAGCGAGACGACAGGCTGGATGCCGAAACCATCCGGCGTTTTCATGCCGGTGCGCGTGCCGTGTTGCGCGACGATCTTCAGCTCTTCCTCGCGGCTCGGATAGTCGAGCGTGTGCTTGAACAGGAACCGGTCGAGCTGCGCTTCCGGCAACGGGTAGGTGCCCTGCTGTTCGATCGGGTTCTGCGTGGCGATCACCGTGAAGCGCGGGTTCAGCAGATAGCTTTCGCCATCGATCGTCACCTTGCGTTCCTGCATCGCTTCCAGCAGCGCGGCCTGCGTTTTCGGCGGGGTCCGGTTGATCTCGTCAGCAAGCAGGATGTCGGTAAAAATTGGGCCTTTGGTCAGGCTGAACGTGTTGGTCTGGAAATTGAAAAGGTTCGTACCCAGAACATCGCCGGGCA
>NZ_JBKBXB010000049.1:0-23396 GCF_046313975.1 Hyphomonas sp.
GCAGGTCATGGCATGGCCCACAGGTCGCGCGGCGACCTGTGAGTTTAGTCCATCCGCCAGCGGAGCTTTTTCCTCGAATGGAGACGCTTGAGCCGTGCCGACACGCAGTCTGGACCAGTTACTCATCTCCTCACGGCTCGCGTCATCGGCGAACCGGGGCGACACTTTCGGCAGGCGAGGTCAGCGCCAGCTTTCGCGTGCGGACCGGGAGCTGCTCGAAGGAGAGATCGGCCGAGGGCGGCGTTCAGGGCAGGGGGGCGGCAGCGGGACGAAAGCGCCGTCGGTGCGACCGGGCCGCGCCAACGAAGCCGGCCGTCAGGGAGGCGGGCCAGGAGCAGTGTATGCGCCTGATCTGCGCCAGCAGGCCGTCATCAAGATCCACTACTTCAATCATGCAGGCGGTGGCGGCGGCGCGCTTGCGGCCCACGCCCGCTATGTCGCGCGTGACGCGGCAAGGCCGGAAGACCGAGATATGCCGACTACGGACGGGCCGGTTTCCGAGGAGCGCGAGACGGGACAGAGCGAAGCGCGAGCGCATGCAAACTATCTCGCGAGAGGCGAACAAGAGCGCCGCGCGTTTTACGACCGGGAGCATGAAGGCGTTGATGGCGGCGCCCGCGCCGCCGAATGGGCAAAGTCCGACAAGCGCCATTTCCGGCTTATCCTTTCAGCCGAACGCGGTGATGAAATCGGAGACCTGCCAGCCTACACGCGGGAAGTGATGGCGCGGGCCGAAGTCCAACTTGGCTCGCGTCTCTCCTGGGTCGCGGCCGACCATCATGATACGGGTCATTCGCATACCCACATCATCCTGCGCGGGCGCCGCGCCAACGGCCAGGACCTCGTCATTCCGAAAGACTTCATCCGGCATGGGTTCCGGAACATTGCCCGGGATGTCGCAACCGAATGGCTGGGTGCCCGTACGCGCGATCAGGCTCGAGAGGCGCTGGATCGAGAAGTGATGCGCCACGCGCCGACGAGGCTCGACCGCATGATTGCAGACCAGTTGCCGGAAGAGGGCAGCGTCCGGGTTAGCCGGCTTGCGTCCCCAAACGGCGACCGCGCCGTCAGCCGCGCCCTTCGGGCCCGCGCGCGCGAACTCGCCGGCATGCGGCTCGCCGCAGAAACGAAGCGCGGCGTCCTGACCTTCGAGCCGGACTGGCAGGACCGGCTAAAAAGCCATGGAGCTGCATCTCGATATCCGCAAACGGCTTCTCGAGCAGCAGCGTCTCCAGCGCGAAGCTCAGGAGAGGTCTCGTGCGCGGTCGGCCGGGAAGGGGCTGGAGCGATGATGGCGAATTATGAGGGGCCGGCGGCGGACAGGCTGAAAGCTCCCGCGCCGCCATCTGACGATCTACTTCATGGCTTTGGCCAGCCGCGCCACTTCGACCGCCCAGGCATCGAGCGCCGCGCGCTTCTGAGGCAAGTAGGTGTTTCGGTTATAGACTTGCGTGATCGCGGGCCCCGGCGGGGTATGATTGAGGATACGGCTGACGATCTCTCCCATCACGTTGAGGCGTTCCGATGTCATCATGGTTGCGCCCGTTCGGCGCATGTCATGCAGGGTCAGGTCCGGGATCTTGAGCGACTCGGTCAGTCGCGCGAAGTAGCGTGTCACAACATGCGGTTCGATCGGCTCGCCATCTCGCCCTGGAAACGCGTAGCCGTCACCGCGCCCGGCAAATGCAAAACGAAGAAGATCCACCGCCGCGTCAGACAGCGGCACAGAGTGTGGTCCTTTCTTGTTCTTGGTGCGCGGACCCGGAATGGTCCACACCCTGTTGTCCCAGTCGATTTCTCTCCAATGGATACCGCAAACCTCGCCGCGCCGTTGCAGCGTGAGTATGGCGATCTGGATCGCCAGCGTGGACGTAAGACCGTCGGAACGCCCGCCGTGACGAAGACCGGTCAGGGCCTTCCAAGTTTTCGCTAGTTCCTCGGGAGTGCCAACGCGCTCCCGGCTGACCTTTGGAAAGGGTTTGATCGGTTGCGCCGGATTGATGCCAAGCATGCCCTGTTCTGCCGCGAAGCCGAGCAGGCGGCGCAAAATCTCAAGAGTTGTGTTTGCGGCCCCCGGCCCGCTCGTCTGTGCGAGCGAGCGGAGGAAAGTGCTCAGCTCACTCGTCGTCAGGTTCGCAACCGGCCGATTGCCGAAGGCGGGTTCGATATGCCGCTTGAAATAACCTGCTTCCAGATCGTTCCGGCTTTTGGCACGGCGAAGCTGAACTTCTGAAAAGTAGATCGACCAGACCCGCGCCACGGTGTTTTCCCGCCGCTCGCTTGCGGCTTGGCGAGCGGTGCGGCGCTCGGTTGTTGGGTCTACGCCGGAGAGCTGTATCGAGGCCAACATCTCCATGGCCTTGTTACGTGCCTGATCCAGCGTGAGAATCTTTGCATCGCCGATAAGCGGTTCACGTTGTCGTCCGTCGGCGTCGCGGTAGACGACAAAGTAGCCCTTGGAGCCGGTATGGGACACGGTCAGGACAAGACCGGGCACCCGGTCATCCCAATAGCGCGCCTTCTTTTTTCCGAGTGCGCCGGCGCTGTTCACCGAGCTCTGAGTGAGGCGAACGGAGTTGCGAATGGGCACTTTTTGCTCCTTTTTTGGGACCCGAGAATAGACCCATTGATTTTATGAGGTTTTTAGTCGGCAGCTTTGCTGAAAGATCTCGCCAAAACGGTCTGAAAGACGCTATAGTGACCCCTACGAAACTTCAAAAGTGACCACGAAACTCCGAAAAACTTGGACTGAAAACATTGAGTTTTTTCGGGAGAAGTTTCTAGGAGTGACCACTACGCTAATGACCCTTACGGTTAAATCCCACTACTATATTTCCACCCAGCAAAATTCCAACAAAAATGGCCGGGTCTGGTCGGTCGTAATGCCCTTTTACCGTAGTGGCCACTATTTTTAAAGTCTATATTTTACAGTAAATTACGGGCGTAATCTGGCTTGGTCGGTTTTTATCACCCAGCAGTGTTTTGCGTTGACATCGTAGGGGTCACAAGTTCGAACCTTGTACCGCCCACCATTTCCAGCTTTTTCTTGATTTGAGGCTCTCAGCCGTTAGCGTTCCGAAAACCGGAACGGAGCCCCGCATGTCGCGCCTCATACTGAAAACGTTCGCGCTGGGCGTCGCCTGCCTTTACCTGACCGCTTGCGTTACGCGGCGCGAGTTTGTGGTGGCGCCGGAGACGGGCGGGGTTGTGATCGATGCGGAAACGGGCGCGCCGGTGGAGGGCGCCGAAGTGCGCTTCGGGGGCGTTGACGCGATTGCGTCTGTCGTGACGGGGCCGGACGGGCGCTTTGCGCTGCCGGGGCTTAAGGAGAAGCGGACGATAGTTGCCATGCCGATGGGCGGGGTATTCCGGGATGCGGCGCGGGTGCAGGCTTCGGCGCCGGGCAGGGCAGAAGCTTTTGCGACCGCCGCCTTCATTCAGGGCGGGCGGCCGGCATCGGCGCTCTACCGGGTGACTGTGCTGATGTTTCCAGAGGACGCGGCGGAGACCGCGTTGCATGCGCTGATGCGCGAGTGCACCGAGGGCGCCGAGCAGGCCCATGCCCTGCAGTTTGCAGGCTACGTTTCGGGTATTGACCCGGCAAACCCGCCTGGCTGGCTGGATGAGGACACTGTGCAAGCCTTGCAGGAGCATCTGAGCCTTGCGCTGCCCGCATCTGGTTTCCAGTCCTGTGCGCAGATGAATGAGGCGTATGCGCTCTTCCGGGCGCAGCTGGAACCGCTGGAGGCGCTTGAACGCGCGACTTACATAGAGAAGCTGCCGCCGCACCTCAGGCCAGCGGCGGAGTCCGGAGACTGACAGGGCGGGGCTGGTCCGGGAAATATTCGTCGTTTTTCGATAAAATCTCTCTTGTGCAGCGGCGCGCCGTTGCTACCTATATCGCAACGTCCGCAGGCCTCGCGGGTGGCAAGGGAGATTTCGATCATGGCAGCAGTGACCAAGAGCCCGACGGCGCTTCAGTATCTGGACAAGGCGATGGGCGGGCTGAAACAGCTTGGCCTCGTGCCGGGCGGCAAGAGCGGCGCGGCGCCCATCGTGGCGCTGCTGGAGCAGATTTCCGATCTCGAGCCGGAGAAGGTGGCGGCCATCGCGCGCACGCTGGACCAGGCGAGCCTGTTCAATGATGTCGTGCGCGAGCAGATTTCCGGCATCACGGTCGGCGAGCGCTATGAGGGCATTACCAAGGCGTTCAACACTATCCGGGATGACGCCAAGTCGCTGGTCGATCAGTATGCGGACGGCAAGATTTCGACCATGGAGCGGGTCGGCAATGTCTGGATGAAGATGACGCGCGGCGATATCGCCAGCCGGTTCGGCAAGATCAAGGATCTCTACCTCGAAGTTCAGGACGAGACGGCGAACCAGATCGACCGGGAGCGGAAGATCCTGGAGGCCTATCTCGATTTCCGCGGGGCGATGAAACAGTCCGAAGTGCTGGCGCTGGAAGTGCTGAAGGCGGCGGAAGGCAAGCTGGATGCGGCGAAGGTGCGCGTCGGCGAGGCCGTGGCGGCGGTGGCTGCGTATGCAGGCGAAGAGCCTGCAGAGCGCGCACGGCTGGAACTGGCGCGCGATGAGCAGCTGCGCCAGTTGCAGAACGAGGAGAAGCGCTACCAGATCGCCAAGGACCTCTCGGACAATATCACCATCGGCTACAATACGTCTGAGGTCGTGATGGCGCGGCTGGTGCAGACGACGACGGCGAAGGACCGGGTGTATGCCCAGTCCGTGAGCTTCTTCTCGACGAACGAGGTGGTGCTGACGGCGCTGACGGCGAGCTTTACCGGCATGCACGGCCTGCACGAGTCCACGCAGACGCTGGAAGCGATGAAGAAGGGCGTCGATCAGAGCCTGGAAGTGCTGGCCGATATTGGCGGCAAGGTGCAGGAGGCCGCCGTGAAGGCCGGCTATGGGCCGACGGTTTCGGCGGCGTCCGTGAAGATGCTGGTCGATTCGGTCGTCAACTATCAGGAACGTACACAGACGATCATCGCCGAGATGCGCAAGCTCGCCACGGAAAACTCGAAGGAGATCCGCGAGGCAGTGGAAGATGGCAAGCGCCGACTGACGAAACTGGTTGAGGAGGGCGCGGCCCTCGCGCTGCTGCCGAAACCGTGAGCGATACTGCCGTCCCGGCTGTCCGTGATACGAGCAAGCTCGACGATGTCCTCCTTGCGATGGATGTCGTCGACACGCTGCGCCACCGCGAACAGCTTGTCCTGACCGAGATGGATGCCGGCGCGCGCGAGGCGGCGCTGCTGGCGCGGCTGAAGGAAATCTATGCCGCGCAGGGTATTGATGTTCCCGACCGTATCCTGAAGGAAGGCGTGCAGGCGCTGGAGGAGAAGCGGTTCGTGTATGTGCCGCCGAAGCCGTCGCTGGGTGTGACACTGGCGAAGATTTACATCACGCGCAGCCGGTGGATGGCGCCGGTGACGTTTGGTGTTGTCTCGCTCGCGGCATTGTTCGGCGCCTGGCAGGTCGGTGTGGTCCAGCCGGAGAAGGCGCGAGCGGCTGCGGCGCAGGTTGAACTTTCCGAGACGCTGCCGGCTGAGCTGTCGCGCCTGCATGGCGAAGTGTCGGCGCTCGCGCTGGAAGAAGGCGCGAAGCTGAAGGCGGATGCCCTGCTGGCGGATGGACAGCGCGCGATCGCGGCGAAGGATGCAGGCGCTGCACGCGCCGCGCGCGATGGGCTGTCGGAATTGCAGGGCGATCTTGCTGCCATCTATGAGGTGCGTGTCGTCTATGGGCCGGGCGAGGCACGCTCCGGCGTATTCCGGATTCCGGACGATGTGCCGGGCGCGCGCAATTTCTATCTGATCGTCGAGGCGGTGGATCCGGCGGGGCGCCTCGTGACCGTGCCGGTGAGCAGTGAGGAAGACCGCCGCGCAGCGCGCGTGACGCGCTGGGGCCAGCGGGTGAGCGAGGAGGTGTTTAACCGGGTGGCCGCCGACAAGGGCGATGACCAGATCATCCAGGAGGCCGTGATCGGGCAGAAGCGGGCAGGGTATCTTGCCCCTCAGTACACTGTCGATACGCCGGGTGGGGCGATCCTCGAATGGTGACGCGATGAGCAGCTGGATCAACGGGCGCGACGCGCTGGCCGAACTCGATACGCAGGTCGGGCGCATCCGCACGTCTTTGGCGGCGGCGCTGTCTGCAGCGGACGGCATCGAGGCGCGGCGCACGATCATTCAGGGCGAGCAGGCCGAAGCCTACCGGGCTCTTGCAGCGATCCGCCTGGATGTGCTGCAGGCCTCCAGCAAGGCAGAGTTCGGACGGGCGGGCGAGACAGCACGCGCGCTGGCGGAGCGCCATTCGGCCTTTGTGGCGAGCGAGCGCGCGGCGCTGGAAGCAGCGGCAGAGGCCGTGGCGAAGCAGGAACATCGGCGTACGGAGCTTGCGGCGCAGTATGATGCCGCCGTTGCGGCATATGAAGCGAAGGTTGCGGAGACCGAGGCGGCGCTGAAACAGAGCGAAGCCTATACGGCGCTCGTCGAGGCGGCGGAGGAAGCGCGCGCGGTGACGCAGCGGGCGCACCAGAAACTTCTCCTCGCGCGCACCGACCGCGAGGAGAAGGGCGCACCCTACGAACAGGACCCGCTGTTCAGCTATCTGTGGAAGCGCAAGTTCCGCTCGTCGGAGTACAAGGCGCCTGCGATCACGCGTTTCCTTGATGGGTGGGTCGCAAAGCTTTGCCGGTATGATCAGGCGTTTCTGAACTATCAGCGTCTGACAGAGCTGCCGGACCGGATTGCGGAACATGCGGCCTATGTTGCGGGGCTGGAGGAGAAGGCGGAGGCCGCGCTGGTGGCGGCGGAAGAGCGCGCGATGGCAGAGGCCGGTGTTGAGCAGCTGAAGTCTGGCGCGGATGCGATCAAAGCGGAGATGGCATCATGCGATGCAGCGATTGCGGAGGCGGAAGAGCGTCACCGCGAAACGGCGCAGCGGCATGAGGCAGCGCAGAACGAGGAGGCGGGGCCGGCGGTTGAGGCGCGCGCGCTGCTCATTGCAGAGCTGCGCAAGGCGAGCTTTCCGGACCTGCGCATCCTTGCGGCGGAGACTGTGGAGCTGGAAGACGACCGGATCGTCGATACGCTCGTGCGGTTGCGCGCCGAGGAGATGGCGCTTGAGCTGGAGGCATCCGACCGGATGCGGCGGCCGAAAATTCTGCGCGATGATCTCGCCGTGATGGAAGGCCTGCGCCGCCAGTTCAAGGAAGCGCGCTATGATAGTCCGTATGCGCTCATTTCGCGCGCGGCCTTTGACGACATGCTGGCAAACCTTGCGCGAGGGCAGACGGATATCCGCGAAGCGTTGCGCAAGCTGAGCCGGGCGGTGCGCCGCAGCGAGCCGCAGGCACATCCGGATTTCGGCGGCCGCCGCCGGCAGGTGACGATTGGCCTGCCGGACATCATGGGCGGCATGATTGGCGGTGTGCTGGGAGAAATTCTCGAAGAGGTGTTCGAGGAAACGACCCGGCGCGGCGGTGGGTATGGCAGCGGGCCGATCTTTCCGGGACCGCCGAAGCGCGCGTCGCGGCCTTCCTCCGGCAGCCGGTCTTTCCCGAAAGGGGGAGGGCGCAGCAGCGGCGGCGGTGGACGCCGGGGTGGCGGCGGGTTCAGGACGGGCGGTGGCTTTTAAAGCCCCAGCTGGCCTTTCGAGAGAATGCCGCGCTGGATTTCGTTTGAGCCGGCATAGATCGAACCGGCGCGGTCGTTGAGATATTTCGGCGTGACCGTGACAGCGCTTTCGGGACCAACGCGCGGTGTGTTCAAGCCTTCGAAGCCGGGCACGGGGCCGCCTGGCGAGGTGTGGTGCGGCTGGAAGGGCGCGGCATAGACGCCGGCAAGTTCGAGCGCGAGTTCTGTGAGGTGCTGGCTGAGTTCGGTCCCGCGAATCTTCATCATCGAGGCCTTGAGGCCGGGTGTTCCGCTCCCGGAGATTTCCGACATGAGCTGGAGTTCGGCGGCTTCGAGGGCCTGCGCTTCGGCTTCAGCCTGTGAGAGCTTGCGGGCGAAGTCAGCGTCCAGGAGGCCTTCTTCGGCGGCGATCTGGCGGAGGTTGCGCACCCGCGAGAGCAGGCGCGGGCCATAGGCCGATCCGCCGCGTTCGAACTCGAGCAGGTATTTCGCGACCGTCCAGCCTTCGTTGATCTTGCCGACGACATTCGCTTTCGGCACCCGCACATCGGTGAAGAAGACCGCGTTCTGGATATGCTCGCCCGACAGCATCAGGATCGGGTCGACGCGCACGCCGGGCTGGCCCATGTCGATCAGCAGGAAGGTGATGCCCTGCTGCGGCTTGCCGTTCGCATCCGTCCGTACAAGGCAGAACATCATGTTGGCTTCGTGGGCGTGCGTCGTCCAGATCTTGGAGCCGTTGCAGATGAAATGATCGCCATCATCGATGGCGGACATGGTGAGGGCGGCAAGGTCCGAGCCGGCATGGGGTTCGGAATAACCCTGGCACCAGAAGTCTTCACCCGACAGGATGCGGGGGAGGTAGTGACCCTTCTGCGCCTTCGAGCCGTGGCCGATGAGGGCGGGGCCGCACATGCCGATGCCCATGGGCGACAGCGGCGGAGCGCCGGCGCGGGCCATTTCAACGTCGAAGATGTAGCGCTGCGCGGTGCTCCAACCAGTGCCGCCATATTCGACGGGCCAGGACGGGCAGGCCCAGCCTTTCGCGACGAGGATGCGCTGCCACTCCATCGCGATGGGCTTGGTGGAATAGACGCTGGTCATGCGCTTTGCGTAAGCGCGCAGGTCAGCGGTAAGCTTGTCGGCGAGGAAGTCGCGGACTTCTTCGCGGAAGGTTTCTTCTTCGCGCGTGAAAGCGAGGTTCATGCCGAGGCTTCCTGTTGGGCGGTGGGCAGGGGTGTGGCGGCGAGGATGCGGGCGCGTTCGGCCTCGCTTTTCCAGAGGAAACTGCGCGGAAGGCCAAGGCGTTCGCAGGCTTGTGCAGGCGGGCCGGATGTGTCGGGGATGGTTTCGGCAATGCGCGCCATGGAGCGGACGGCGAAGCGGCCTGCGGGGGTGAGGTCATAGTCCGCGCCAAGGCCGAGTCGTACGCGCACCTCCGGCGGAAGGATGCTGACGGCGGCGTTGACGAGCGAGGATTGCAGCCCCTTGGGCACGCCGGGCGCGGCGCGGCCGGATTTCATGATGTCCAGGAATTCGGTGTTGATCGGATGTGGCTCGAATCGGGGCAGGAGACGGCGCATCATCTCGTCGAAGTGTTCGAGTGAGCGCAGCTTTTCCTGCACGCCGTAGAGACCGGCGACGGTTTCGCCTTCGGCAAAGAAACGCAGCTTGTCGCCGTAGCTCAGGGGACGGACGAACTGGTCATAGGCGACGAGGAAGCCATAACCTGCCGTGGCGCTGACCCAGTCCAGAAGCTCCGGCTCGAGCGCGCGATAGGCTTCGCCCTTCGGCGTTTCGCCGCTGACCTTCGCGTGCATGTTGGTGACGCCCTGGATGACGCGGCGGGCGGCCTGCTGCGGACCATAGACGCCAAGCATGGCGGCAGTGCCGGTACGCTTCGAGCGGCCGATGGGATCGGTCTTGAAAACCGAATGATCCCAGACGCCGGAGCGGATGCGGGCGTCCGCGAATTCCAGCAGCACGGCGCAGATGCCGCCGATGGCGAGCGCGACGGGGTTCTTGAACACCTGCCAGGAAACGGAGTCAGGCCCGGCAAAGGCGGGCGCGCCGGCAGGCTGGGTATAGTCGACCTTCCAGCCGAGATAGGTTTTGGGTGCGTCCATCTTCCGCCTCCGGAACATGGCGGAATCTAACGCAGATGACGCGCCCCAGAAAGGCGCGACGTAGGGTCAGATATCGCTGGGAAAAGGGGCCGGATCAGCCGTTGTTCGGGGCGTTGCGCACGTCAGCATTCATGCTGGCGAGCCGGACGCTGACGACATAGGCCTTTTTCGATTCCATGTTGGCGAGGATCAGGCCTGCCTGCTCGGAATTCATCAGGCGCAGGAAGCCGGCGGCAAAGGAGGGGTCCATCTGGTTGAAGATGGTCGCCGCCTGATCGGGCTTCATCACCGAATACATCTGCGCCAGATGGCGGATGTCATTGTCCGAGGCGGCCTGGATTTCCTTCCAGCGCTCTTCGAGCGTCGCCTGAAGGGTCTGCAGCTCCACGGTCTGATTTTCGAGTTCCTTTTCCCAGGCTTTCAGGGCGAGCTGTTCCTGCTTCAGCTCTTCCTTCTGGGATTCGAACAGCCACTGGTCCTCTGCAACAAGGGCCGCAGACTCGGTGGTGAAGCAGACTTCCTGAGGGCCGCCCTGGGCGGCGTCGGTTGCGGCCTTGATATCGGTCTTTGCAGGCGCGGCGGCGGTGTCGGTTTCCGGTGCAGCCTTGGTGTTCTCGGCAAAGGCGAGATCGTTGGGCAGGAAGCGGGTTGCCCCGCCGATCGTGAACAGGACGCCGAGTGTCAGGAGGACGTGAGACGTATTGGGCTTACCGATGGCCATGAGACTGTTCGCATTCTTCGATCAGATGTCTGGATCTGAGCGCAATGTCTTCGGGGTTGGTTACCAAAAGGTTTCGCGTGTTCACGAATTCTTAGGGCGGCGGGATGCGCGCGTCAGACGGTGCGCGAGCGAGCAGGGGCACCGGCAGGCGTCAGCGTGCTGGCCGCAGCGTCATCCGACATCGAGCGCATCTGACGCATGAGAGTGGTCATCTCTGCGATCCGTTCCTTCGACTGGTCGAGCACGGTGCGCATCATGACATAGAGGTCCATCTGCGCTGTCTGGACTTCATCGGTCGCGGCAGCCTTGGCGGAGTCGACCGAGGCGATGGTCTCCTCCAGCTTCTTGCAGGTTTTCTCCGCCTCGGAGATCAGGTGGGCAAGCCGGGTGGCCATCGATTCAACGCGCACGCGGGTGTCCTGCGTGGTCGAGGACATCTGCGAGATGGAGTTCGACAGGGCAGTAATCGTCGCGCCAAGTCCGTCGCGGGTGTTCTGCAGCGCCTTGAGGCGCTTGCTGAGCACGAAACAGTAGATGCAGGCCGCCGAGGAGACCAGGAAGATGGCGATGTCCGTGGGCTCGATGCTGAAGGGCATGGGCTGGGCCTATCTCAGGAGAAACTCGGTGATCAGGACGCCCTTCGAGACCGAGTTGCCGAGAACCAGCTCCGAACGGCGCGCCAGTTGTTCGCGCAGGTTCGAATAAAAGGCGGGATTCTCGAAATCCTCAAGCTCCAGCGCGCGCAGATAGGTGTTGAAGGCGTCGATGAGCATGGGTTCGGCATTCTTCACGGCCTGGGCGCCGGCCGCGTCCGTGACGACCGAAACGTTCATCTTCAGGTACCGGGTCGCAGGCGTGCTGCCGACCGTGATCAGGATTTCCTTGAGTTCGACATAGGACTGGCCGGGCGCAGCGAGCGGGGTGGTAGTTTCCGCAACGACTTCGGGGGCAGGGCAGGCTGCCGCTGCGTCAACCGGGGCGGGCGTCAGGAAGTAGAAGAGGCCGAAGGAGCTGGCGAGCGAAGCCGCGCCGAGCATCAGCAGGCCAATCATGCCGCCGCCGCCCTTCTTGGCGTCTCCGCCACCGGCATCTGCTGCCGGTGCTTTCTCCGGTTTTGGTTTGTCTGGCTTCTTGGCCATTTTGACCCCGATGTCACCACATCCGCACGGCTGCTTAGACCAATCTCTAGTAAAGATAACCTTAACGATTTCGGGTCAGATTTTTACCATTGTAGCAGAATCGACGCCGGCCGGGGCCAATAGTTTATGAAATTCATCGAAACGCTTAAGGGTTTGCCCCTGTCTCGGCAGATCATGCTTGGGGCAGCCGTCCTGGGGATCATCGCGGCCATGAGCTTCATGGTCCAGGGCGCAACCCGGGATCCGATGGCCTTGCTCTATTCCGGGCTCGAGCCGCAATATGCCGGCGAGATCATCGAAGAGTTGGAGAAGACTGGCACGCCCTACAAGATCGAAGGCGGCGCCATCTTCATTCCGCAGGGCAAGCGGGACCAGGTGCGCTTTGCGCTCGCCCGTGAAGGCCTGCCGCGCCAGTCCGTGCAGGGCTATGAACTGCTGGACGAGGTGAATGGCTTCTCCGTCACTTCGGAAATGTACAACGCCGCCTACTGGCGCGCCAAGGAAGGCGAGCTGACGCGGACCATCCTGGCGATCCCGGGCGTTACCTCGGCCCGCGTGCATATCGGCGCGAGCCTGCGTTCGGGCTTTGCCCGTTCCCAGCCGGCCCAGACGGCTTCCGTCACGCTTTCCTCCGCACGCGGACTGTCGCAGAGCCAGGCAGAAGCCATCCAGTATCTTGTGGCACTCGCTGTCTCCGGCCTGAAGCCGGAAGACGTCGCCGTCATTGATCCGAGCAAGGGCATCATTGCCGGTCCCAAGGTCGAGAAGGGGCTGGCTGAGCCGTCTGTCGCCGCGGAAGACCAGGCGAGCCTGCTGGAGGCGAAAATCCTGCGTCTCCTGAGCGCCCGTGTCGGCGACGGCAATGCGCGGGTCTCCGTGTCGGTGGATGTCAGCCGCGAGCGGCAGAGAATTTCGGAAGTCTCGTTTGATCCCCAGTCGCGGGTCGTCCGTAACCGGACGGTCAACGATACGAACCAGACCGGCAGTGGCAGCGCCGGAGCTCTGACCGTGGCCAGCAACCTGCCACAGGAAGAGGGCGGGGCGGCGGGCGGGTCGTCGAACACGTCGAAAACATCTTCGGAAAGCATCAGTTACGAGATCAATGAGACCCGCCGCGAGACAGAGAAACTTCCGGGTCAGATTGAGCGCATCTCGATTGCCGTTCTCCTCAACGAGCAGGCGCTGGGTATTGATCCGGCCGCAGCGGATGCGGCCACGCTGCGCCAGACCCTGATCGCGGACCTGCAGCAGTTGGTGATCTCCGGTGCGGGCCTCAACATTGATCGCGGCGATGCTATTTCGGTCGAGCTCATGCCTTTCCAGGAAATTCCGGCTTCTGAAATGACACCGGCACCGGGCATGATGGAACAACTGATCCAGCGCTATTTCTGGTCCGGGCTACAGGCCTTGCTGCTTGGCGTTGTCGTCATCGTGCTGGCCTTCGGGGTCGTGCGCCCGCTCCTGTCGCAGAAGCCGCAGGATGAGGAAGAGGCGGCTGCTGCAGCTGCGGGTGCAGGGAGTGTGGCCGCTGGGGCAGCAGGCGGCGTGCCGGTGGGCAATCCGGAAACCGATCCGTTCAGCTACCTCAAGGATTATGCCAAGGAGCGCCAGGACGAGACCGCCGCGCTGCTCCAGCAATGGCTGAATGAAGACCAGAAGGTCGCTGTCAATGAGTGAGCCGGTTTTCGCGGGCCTGCCGAGATTTGATATTGTCTCCGCAACGCCGCCGGGCAACTGGCGGCGGCCGCTCGATGAGGCACCGCTTGCGCGTCCCGCCGCGCCGTCCATTGCTCCGCCCAGGGAGGATATTCCCTCTCAGGCTATTGCGGCTGAAGCGCCCCCGGTGCGTCCTGCCGATCTTGTACAGGTGGAAGCTGCGCTGAAGTCGATTGCCGCGCGGCTTGACCGGATCGAGCGCGATGCGCAGGCGCAGGCTATGCAGGCCGTGCAGACGATGACTGCGAAGCTTTTTCCGGAACTCTCGCGCCGCTTTCTTGCAGAAGAGATCGGGCGCAGCCTGCCGAGGCTGGTGCCCCAGTCGGCGGCGGTGATCGAGATCCGGGCAGGGGAGGCGCTGGCGGCTGAGCTGCAGACGCGGATCGCGGCCATGCCCGGTCTTGCCAATCGCTGCACCGTGCTGTCTTCGGGAAGCGAGAGCGCCGGACAGGCCGACATTTCCTGGCAGAGCGGCGGCGTCAGTTTCGATTTTGATGCCCTGCTGGCGACCCTGCAGGCGCAGCTCAACCCGTCTCAACCCATGACCAAGGAGTAGAGGAATGGCCAATCCCGAAAAAGCGCCGGATGATGCCGGCCAGGATCGCCGCGAAGCATCCGGACGCAACGCCTTCAGGCGGTCGATCTACAGCGTGCCGGTGACGGTGACGGTGTCGATTGGCCAGAAACGCCTCAGCGTTTCCGAAATCCTCGAGCTGCAACCAGAATCCATCGTGCCGCTGACGGCGCGGATTGATGATCCGGTCGACCTCACCATCGACAATAAGCTGATTGCGAAGGGCGAGCTGGTCGAGACTGGCGATGGCGGCATTGCGGTCAAGATCATCGAGATTGTCGAGCGGTCTGGCGACGGAATTGGCTGACATGAACGTCTTCCTGCGGACGATCCTGCTGATCGCGCTGGCCATTCTTCTGGCCGGCGGCGCGCAGGCGCAGGAAGCGCTGGGCCCGGCGGGCCTGGACGGCCTGATCACCGGATCCGACGGGCGCCTGTCCAGCTCGGTGATCCAGCTCCTCGTGCTGGTCTCCGTGCTGAGCCTCGTGCCCGGCATCGCGATGATGGTCACCTGCCTGCCGTTCATGGTGATCGTCTTCTCGTTCATGCGGCAGGCGATCGGCGTGCAGCAGGCGCCGCCGAACATGATGATCATGGCGCTTGCCATGTTCCTGACCTTCTTCGTGATGGAACCGGTCTTCATGGCGGCATGGCAGAACGGCATCACGCCCTACATGGATGGCAACCTGACCGAAGCGCAGGCCTGGACGCTGACGACCGAGCCGTTCCGCGCCTTCATGATGCAGCGCACCGACCCGGAAGCGCTGATGGTTCTGGGCGACGCCGTGAACCGGCCGGTGGTGGACGGGGAGGAGCCTGCGTTCTCGCTGCTCGCGACCTCCTTCATGCTCAGCGAGATCAAGCATGCGTTCCAGATCGGTTTCGTCATTTTCCTTCCGTTTATGGTAATTGATCTGGTGGTAGCGTCGGTGCTGATGGCTGTCGGCATGATGATGGTGCCGCCGACGGTCGTGTCGCTGCCGTTCAAGCTTGGCTTCTTCGTGCTGGCCGATGGCTGGCTGAAGATTACCGAGGCGGTACTCAGAGGATATGCTGTATGACAACCGCGCCGAAATCGAATGTGACGCCGCTTCGCCCGGCTTCTGCGGCGCCGGCGCGCATGGGCCGGTCGGGCGGCGGCGCGATTACGCCGTCGCAGCGGGCGGCCGTGATCATTGCGTTGCTCGGTGAGGCCGCAGCGAAGCCCATCGTCGAGAAGCTGGATGATGCGGCGCTCGCCAAGGTGGTTACGGCGCTGGAACATATTTCCGTGCTGGCGCGCGAGGAACTCGCAGAGATCGTGATCGATTTCCTGACGCAGCTGCGGGCCACGTCCGGCGCGCTGCGCGGGGGGCGGGGCAAGGCGCGCGAGCTTCTGGCGGGCGTGGTTGATCCGGCGCGCCTCAACGCGCTGTTCGGGACGGAGAGCGGAGACGAACTGCCTGAGTCGGCGGATGTCTGGGAGCGGCTGCGCCAGCGCGAGCCGCGTCAGGTGGCCGAGTATCTTGGTCGGCTCTCGCCGAACGTCATTGCGCTGATCCTGCGCAAGCTGGACGCCGGGGCTGCATCCAGCATTCTCTGCCTCTTGCCGGATGATAAGGTCAGCCCGACGCTCGGCCATATGGTGGAGGCGGCGAAAGTCGATCCGAGCATCGATTCCGTCCTTGAGCGGATGGTCGAGCTGGAATTCCTGAACAACAAGGAAGAAGAAGCCCAATCCGGCGATGGTTATCTTGAGACCATCGGGGAAGTGCTGAGCCTGATTCCTGACCAGAAGCGGGACAGTCTCGTCAGCTTCCTGCGCGCGCAGCATGAAGGCAAGCTGGCAATCATCCAGAAGGGTCTGTTCACGATCGAGGAGCTGCCGGATATCCTGCCGCGCAATTCCGTGCCAGTCGTGTTCCGCGAAATTCAGGGCGATGATATCGCCAAGGTGCTGGCGAGCCTCCGGACGTCCTATCCGCAGGTCAACGACTATCTGCTGGGCAATATCTCGTCGCGGATGGCCGAGCAGTTCAAGGACCAGATCAACGATATGCCGGAAGTACCGCAGGAGCAGGCGGATACGCTGCAACGCGACTTCCTGACCCGGCTCATGGACATGAAGCGGCGCGGCCTGATCACCATGGCCAAGGGCAGCGACTACCCGTCCTGAGTCTCAATCCTGTTGCATGCGGAAGGGCAGGGCGGCGCCGCTGTCCTGCCTTGTCCCGTCAGCGGATGACCAGTTCCGCGTGAATGGCCCCGGCCGTCTTCATCGAGCGGATGATATCGGCCATTTCCTGCGGTGAGACACCGAGTGCATTGAGGCCGGCGATCAGCTGGGACAGCGTGACGTTCGGCTGCAGCATCGCGATCTGGTTGCTGCCGGTATTTGTGATCTGGATGTCCGAGCGCGGCAATACGATGGTTTCGCCCTTCGCGAAGGGGTTCGGTTGAGAGGCGACGGGGTATTCGGTCACCTTGATCGAGATATTGCCTTGCGCGATGGCGACGCGCGAGATGGTGACATCCTCGCCGAGCACAATCGTGCCCGATTTCTCGTCGATGACAATGCGTGCCCGGGAGGCGACCGTTACCGGCAGGTTCTCGATGCTTGCGAGCAGGCGCGACGGAGTGTCCCGCATGCCGCGCAGATCAAGCTGGATGGTGCCGGAATCGCGCATCGACGCGATGGGCAGTCCCAGCGCATCGTTGATCGTCTCTTCAATCCTCGCGGCGGTCGAGAAGTCCGGATTGCGCAGGGCGAGCTGCAGGCTGTCGCGGTGGTTGAAGTCGAAATTCACTTCGCGCTCGACACGCGCGCCGTTCGGCACCGTGCCGCCGGTGGGCGTGCCGCGCGTCTCGCGGGCAGCCTTGGCCTTCACATCTATCCCGCTGACAAGGATCGAGCCCTGGGCGACAGCATAGACTTCATTGTCGGCGCCTTTCAGCGGCGTCAGGATCAGGGTGCCGCCCTGCAGGTTCGAGGCGTCACCAATGGAGGAGACGGACACATCAATGGCAGAGCCGGCGCGCGCGAACGGGGGCAGGGAGGCGGTGACGAGTACGGCCGCGACGTTCTTCGGCTTGATCTCTTCGCCCTGCACATTGACGCCGAGGCGCTCGAGCATGTGGGTGAGCGAATCCTCCGTGAACGGTGAATTGCGGACCGTATCGCCCGTACCATTGAGACCGACGACAATGCCGTAGCCCACGAGGTCGTTGTGGCGCACGCCTTCGACATCCACGATGTCCCGGATGCGTGTCTGCGCAGTCGCCGCAGGTGCGATCAGCGGAAGCGTGAGGGCGAGGGCAGCGAAGAGCCAGTGGGTCCGTTTCATCGGATTACCTCAGATAATTCAGAAGCGAGAGGGAAGAGAGACGGGAGGTCAGCATGTAGGACGCCTCCAGCGAGGATTCGAGTTGTTTCAGGGCAGAGGCCGCTTCGTACTGGTCGCGTGCCGTCAGCGCGTTGAAGGCGCTGGTGTAGATTGTCTCTTCGATGTCGAGCGTCTTCAGCTGGTATTCGATCCGCTGCTGGGTCACGCCGATATCGGAGCGCAGGCTGGTCAGCGAGCCGAGGCCCGTGAAGGTTGTCTCGGCGGCGAGTGTGACGATGCCGGGCTCTTGGGTGAACACCGCTGGCTGGGTCGACGGCGCCGCCAGCGCCATCACGGCCAGCCCGCGAATGAGTTCGGTGAGGGCAGGGTGCACCGCCGTTACAGCATCCGGATCGGATGTGTTGGCCGAACCGGTATAGATCGAAGACTGCCAGGTGCCGCCCGGCGTGTTGAAATAGGTATCGAGCGCTGCCTGGAAGTCCGCGCCGGTTGCCGAAGCGTCCGCCAGCTGGCGCAGATCGCTCAGCAGGGTGGATGAGGGGACGAGCGGCTGGCTCGCCGTGGCATCGCCCGAGAACAGGTAGCGTTCGCCAAAGCGGACATTGAGCGAGGTGAAGACAACGCCGAGCGCTGCTTCCGCATTGCGCGCGGCGAGCGCCTGGTCCGTCTGGCTGCCGATGCCGATGGCGGCACGCATCGCAACATCGATACCCTGGACGCGGTCCTGAATGGTCTTGAGGCTCAGCTGCGCAACGTCGAGACGCCCCGCGCGGATGTTCAGGGTTTCGCGTTGCAGGGTGAGATTGTCGAGCGCCTGCTTGCTCAGCATCGCGGTGCCGATGCGGCCGGAGAGGTGCGCGGTCAGGTCCGACCAGCGCCCCGTAGTTGCCTCTTCGGCGGTGCGGGTGAGTTCCTTGCGCAGATCGGAGATGTTCTGCGTGAACTGGGCCGAGATGATGTTGCTGCTGGTGGTGGTGATGGTCATGACCTCAGAGCTCCATCAGAATCTTGATCAGCTGGCTGGCGACTTCGATGACGCGCGCATTCGCGGCATAGGCCTGCTCGACCAGCAGCAGTTCCTGCATTTGTGCGTCGATATCGACGCCCGTTTCAGCCTGCTCATATTCGACCATGACCGCATGCTGGACATTGACGGAGGAGAGAACCGATTCGTGGTGAATGCGCGACTGGCCTGCAAGCGATGAGAGCTGGGCAACCAGTTCGCTCGCCGAGAAAGTGCCGCTGATCCCGTTTGAATTGATTGTCTGCATACTGGTGAAGGCGGTAAACATGCCCTGCAGGATCGAAGAATTGCCCGGATCGCCTGGCGCGCCTGAGCCGAGGCCATCACGCAGGCGCCAGAGGGCGCCGCCTTGCGCGGGGTCCACGGCAGCGTTTATGGAGATGCGGCTCGCAAGGCCGGCACCGATGGCACTGTCAGGATCAACAAACAGACCATACTCGCCGGGAGTCTTGGTGGGGTCGATGCTGTCGTCCGAGAGACGTGCGATCAGGTCGGCGGCGACCGTGTCCAGCTGCGCGCTGAACTTGGGAAGATCGGTGTCGCGAAGCGTGAACAGCGCGCCGAACATGCCGCCCGAGATGGCCGCAAAGGAATCCGTGCCGGGCGTCAGCGACACGCCGTCAACCGTGAGGCCTGACAATTGCCCACCGGCGAGGGTCTGGCCTGGCCCGAATGCAGATGAGGCAGAAAACTCGATTTCGCGTGCCTTTCCGGCAACGAGGTAGACGCCTTCTTTCGTGAGCACATCGATGGTGCCGCTGTCGCGGTCGACCGTCTGGATCGGCAGGTATTCGGAAATGGTGTCGAGGACGCGCTGGCGCTCGTCCATCAGGGCGGCGGCCTGCCCGCTGGTCCGGTCGATACCGGCGAGTTGCTTGTTGAGGTATTCGACCTTCTTCAGGGCGTTGTTGACGACATTGACGCCGTCCGAAATCTCGCGGTCCGCTTCGGCGCGCTGCGTGCGCACCATGTCGGAAAGGCTGTTCAGCTCACGGACAATACCTTTGGCGGCATCGAGAAGGGAAGCGGCATTCGATGTCGATTCCGGTGAGGTCGCGGCACGCGACAACGCGGTCTGGAAGTTCGCAAAGGTATTGAACAGGCCTGCACCGGTCGTCTTGTCACCGATCCGGGCGGATATCGATTTCCAGGTCGAGGCCATCACATTGGCCTGCGACAGGCCGCTGGTCAGGTCGCGGCGCTGGGTCTTGATGGCATCATCATAGGCACGCGCGATGCCATCGATACGGACCCCGGCGGTGGTTCCGCCGAGGACTGTTTCGCTGAGAGAGACGGAGCGGCGGACATATCCCGGCGTCGTCGCGTTGGCGACGTTGGTCGCCACGATCTCGGCCCTCAGGCTGGAAACCTGAAGGCCGGACCGGGCGGTGTTGATGGCGGATGATATGCTCACGTCGCGTATCCCTCAGGACGCTTCGATCTATCGCTTCAGGTTCGTTGTTTCCTGAAGCATTTCATCTACCGTCTGAACGATTTTGGCATTAGACGAGTACGCACGCTGCGTCTCGATCAGGTCGGTCAGTTCGGCTGCGATGTCGGTGGTCGATTCCATCAGCGCAAAGCCGGAGATGGTGCCCACCGGGCCGGTGCCGGCATCCCAGAGATACAGGTTGCCGCTCGATGCGGAGACGGAGAAGGCCTGAGCATCAAGGGCGCGCAAGCCGTTCATGTTCGGAACATCGCCCACCGGGATCTGGTACAACGTGCGGCGGAAGCCGGTATCGTAGATCGCCTGCAGGTAGCCCTTCTCGTCGATCTCGACAGCCTGGAGGTCACCGATCGGTGCGCCATCCTTCGTGACAGCGGTCGGCGCAAACGGCGCGGCAAGCTGGGTAATGCCCGAGGAGTCGCTCGGCCGGCCAATGAAGACCTCAACCGGGCCATGCACCAGGTTGATCGACACAATGCCGGTTGCCGGATCGTAGCTTGCGCCGTTCGACGCGGCGGCGGAACCAATGCGGCCGCCAGCTGCAGACGTGTCGAGGAAGTCGATCTGCAGGTCGCCGATGGATGTCGACGGATTGCCGGCGCCGTCGAAGATCTGAACGTTCCACTCATTGCTGGCACCGGAGGCAGGAATGACCGGATTGAACTCAAAGGTGAGAACATGGGCGCGGCCCAGGTTGTCGAAATATTCGACCGGCAGCGTGTAGGTCTGTGCGGTCGAGGTGGAGCGAGTTGCGTCCGCCGGGATGTTGATGCCGAGATCGATACGGCTGGTCGGCGTGGCGATATACTGCGAGGTGGCGATGTTTACCGGCTGAAGGCTCACGCCGCTGTTGCGGCTGACATTGCCGATTTCGCCAGCAGAGTCAGCCGGCCAACCAAGCAGGAACAATCCGCTCTGCGTGCGCAGGTTACCGTTCTGGTCGGCATAGAAGGAGCCCGTAGGCGCAAGCATCAGGTTACGCTCCGACGGCCCGAGGGCCAGGCCGCCATTGTCCGTAACCGGAAAAAGTCCGCGCCCGGAGACGGCGATGTCCGTCGCGTTGCCGGTTGAGATCAGCGAGCCGGTGGCCGCGATATCCTTGAAGGTGTCGACGCGCACACCGCCGGCGGCATAGGCCGACGTGCGCTGCTGCAGCACCATGCTGGAGAAGTCCACGAGGCTGCGCTTGTAGCCGTAGGTCGCTGAGTTGGCGATGTTGTCGGAGATGGTGGCGAGGCGCGTCGAGTTGACGTTAAGCCCCATGACCCCCGCATTCAGGGAGGATGAAATGCTCATATCTGGTTGCTCCTGCGTCAGATACTCCGCAAATTGAAAGCAACTCGTAAATAAGCTGATAACCGGCGTTCATACAGATTCACTTCCGGAGTGTCCGTGTGCGGTCATTCGGGAAGAGGGCGACGGCCTATTCAGTCAGGATGGTGATCGAGATCCGGCGGTTCTGGGCCGCTGACGGCCGCTCGGGGATCAGCGGATCGGTATCGGCCTTGCCGGAGACTTCGCGGATGCGGGACGGGGAGATGCCGGCACGCATCAGCTGGCGCCGGGCCGTGTTCGCCCGGTCGGCCGAGAGGTTCCAGTTGTCGTAGATGGCATTGTTCCGGTAGCTCAGATTGTCGGTGTGGCCGACGATCTTGAGATCATTGCTGAAGTTCGAGAACGAACCTGACACGAGGCCGAGCAGTTCGACCAGCAGGTCGGACGGCTCGCTGCGCCCGACGGGGAAGAGGGGCGTGCTCTCGGAATCGACGAGCTCGAGGACGATGCCTTCCGGCGACATCTTGATCAGCAGGTGCTCGGACAGCGCCTTGCTTTCCTTGCTAAGCGATTCTTTCAGGCTCTGAAGATTCTGTTCGATTTGCTTGTTCTTGGCGTCGGTTTCGGCCTGGCTGGTGGCTGGCGACTCGACGCTGCGCTCGCGCGAAGCACCGGTGCCCATGCGCGCCAGTGTTTCCTCGGTGAAAATGGACGAGCCATTGAGGCCGTCCGGGCCGCCGCCAGAGATACGGCTGATCGGAATGGTCGGATTGAAATAGTCGGCAAGGCCCTTGCGCTGCTCTTCCGTAGTCGCGTTGAGCAGCCACATCAGCAGGAAGAACGCCATCATCGCGGTCACGAAGTCGGCATAGGCAACCTTCCACGCACCCCCGTGGTGGCCGCCGCCTTTGACGACTTTCTTCCGCTTGATGATGATGGGTTGCACTGCTGCAACCGGCTCGGACTTCATGGGCCACCTGAACTGTTCAGATGCCCGGATTACCAGAGCGATCTCAAATATCCGCGTAGAATTCCCGTATGGTTACCGGCTTACCGATAACCATTCTTCAACCAATTCCGGCCAATTCACTAGAGGGTTAACAGCGCGCCCGGTTCCGTAAAGGTTTGTCATGTCCTCAGTACTGCGCAAGAAGATCGATGCGGGGGCAGGCATCCCTCCGACGATCCTTCAGTACCAGGAATTCTGGGACATGCTGCAGGCCAAGATCGCAGCTTGGATCTTCGACACTTACGGTGTCGAGGCAAAGCCTGCGCCGGAGGTGCGCAAGGTTGTGCCGGGAAATGTCGCTGCGGCACAGCTTGAGGCGTCACAAAGCCTTGTTTTCAATTCAAGAATATCTCCCGGGCTCTGCGCGGTGGCCGTCGATACGGCCGGCGCAGCGATGAATGCTGGCGTGCGCCTTGCCCAGGGTGATGACCCGATGGAAGGCGCCTCGGCCCTGTTCCTCAAGCTCCTGTTCGAGGCGCCGGGCCTGTCGCTCTGGCGCTCACTCGCGGCCAGCCTGGAGGGCCATATCCCGACACCCGGACATGCTCCGTTGTCGGATTATGCAGGCGCGGCGGGCGGGTTTGACCCGGTGCATCGTTACCTGATGATCGGTTTTGGCTTCGCCCGGGGGGAGACGCGTGGCCGGTTGTGGCTGGTCTTTGACAACGACTTTGTCATGCATCACGCCCTTGCCGCGCAGGACCAGGCCGGTGCCCGGCGCGGCGGGTCAAATGCGCGCGATACGGACGCCCTGCGCGCCAGCGTGCGCACGTCGACCATCCGGCTCGACGGTGTCCTCGAGCGCCTGCAGATGACGATCGGCCAGTGTTCCCGGCTCGAGATCGGACAGATCCTGCCGCTTGCCGAGGCCGATACGGCGCGGATCACGCTGCAGGCGGAGACAGTTAACGGAAGCGTCGCGATCGGCGTTGCGGAGATGGGGGTTTGGAAGCGTCAGCGCGCGCTGAAGCTCAACACCCCGATCCTTGAACCTTTTACACGGGAATTGTCGAAACTTTGACGCTTAGGGGACTACAGCCCCGGGCAGATGGTCCGGAGCAGGGAGACAGGCAGTGAATGCGATTTTAGGTTTGGCAGTCACAGTGGTGATGGTGTTCGGCGGCTACCTTCTGGCCGGCGGGAAACTTGAAATCATCCTGCACTCTCTGCCGTTCGAGATGATGATGATCGGCGGCGCGGCCACCGGCGCGTTCCTTGCGGCGAACGATTTCACGACGATCAAGCACACGCTTGGCGACGTCGTCGCTGCATTCAAGGGCGCCAAGTGGAAGAAGAAGGACTATCAGGACCTGCTCTGCCTGATGCATGAGCTGCTCACGGTCCTGAAGCAGAACCCGGTCGACATCGAAACCCATAT
>NZ_JBKBXB010000050.1:0-22165 GCF_046313975.1 Hyphomonas sp.
GCCAGGAGGGCGGCGGAGAGGAGCTTTTTCATGCGGGGTTTCCTTCTGTTTACGGGGGAATCTGGTTCCAGCTAAGCCTCTGAAATCTGTGATGAAATTGCCCAGTTTGACGCGCGTCTGCGGGCCGCGCGACACGTGCGCCCGCTTAGGTAATCGTCCGTATTGAGACTATTCCCGGCAGAGCGCACTTTCAGCGAACTGCGGAGGGGACCCGCACAGGAAGAGATGGCCTGGAAGGCGCGGCTGGGACGCGCGGGGCGGCGAAACGCCTGTCCTAAGGAAAGGCTTGAACTTCCGGGCTCCAGTTGGGAACATGGGATCTTTCCCTGTTCCCGCTGGAGTGACCCCGTATGCCTGTCATCAATTTCCTGACCCAATGCGTGTTTGACGCCGGCGCGCTCAAGCAACTCGGCGCGCTTGCCAAGGGGAAGGGCATCACGCGCCCGTTCATTGTCACCGACGCCGGAATCAAGGCGTCCGGGATCCTGGCGAAGGTCGAGGATGCGCTGGGCGTGCCGCCTGCCGGTGTGTTCGCCGAGACCATCCCGAACCCGACCGAAACGCAGACCAAGCAGGCCCTGAAACTCTACAAGGAGTCAGGTGCGGACGGTATCATTGCCGTCGGCGGCGGTTCCTCGATGGACCATGCGAAAGCTATCGGCCTGCTCGCGAGCCATTCCGAGCCGCTGGAGACCTATGCCGCGATCATCGGCGGCGCCAAGAAAATCGGCAAGATTCCGCCGCTGATTGCCATTCCGACCACCGCCGGAACGGGCTCGGAAGTTTCGGTCGGCATGGTCATCATCATGGAGAATGGCCGCAAGGAAACCTTTGCCTCGCCAAACCTCATTCCGGTCGTCGCGCTGTGCGATCCGGACCTGACGCTGGGCCTGCCGGCGCACCTGACTGCCGCGACGGGCATGGACGCGCTGACGCATTGTATCGAGGCCGTGCTTACACCGTCCATCAATCCGCCTGCGGAGGGTATTGGCTATGATGGTGCGCACCGCGCATTCGGCATGGGCATGCTGAAGCGCGCCGTGAAGGACGGATCGGATGCCGAGGCACGCTGGCACATGATGATGGCGAGCTATGAAGGCGCGCTGGCCTTTGTGAAAGGGCTCGGCGGCGTACATGCGCTCAGCCATGCCGCCGGACGCCTGCACGAGAAGAAGCTGCACCACGGCACACTGAACGCCGTGTTCCTGCCGCACATCCTGCGCTTCCATAACGGCGCGGCGGACGCGAAGTATGTTCGCCTGCGCGATGTCATGGGGTTGAAGCCCAGTGCCGATCTCGCGGATGCGATACAGGATCTCAACAACGCCATCGGCATTCCGAAGACCCTGCGCGAAATGGGCCTTGCCGTCATGGATGGGCCGGGAATCGTCGAGTATGCGCTGAAAGACCTCGCGCATTTCGGGAATCCGAAACCGATGAGCGCGGACGATTATGCCCGCGTCTACGAGACCGCGCTCGGCTGAGGGCAGGGACATGGCACGGCGCTTCGCTCCGATCCTGAAGATGGCGGCCAGCCATCATGGCGGGGAGAAAGCCGTGCTGGAAAAGTCGCGCAACACGCATGCGTTGAAGAACCTGGCGAAGGTTCCGGCGGACCGTCTCCTGTCGGAGATGACGCGCTGCGTGTTCAATGCCGGCTTCAACTGGAAAGTCATCGAAGCCAAATGGGACGGGTTCGAAGCGGCCTTCGAAGGCTTCGATCCCGGACGTCTTGCCTTCTTTGGCGACGAGATGATGAGCCAGCTCGTCTCCGATCCGCGCATCGTGCGCAACGGGCAGAAGATCAAGGCGGCGCTCGAGAACGCGAAATTTGTTGCAGAGATCGAAGCGAAGGAAGGCGGCTTCGGCCGCTTCCTGGCGAAATGGCCGGGCGAGGATCAGACAGGTCTTCTGGACGTTCTGAACAAGCGCGGCTCACGCCTCGGGGGCGCAACGGGCCAATACTTCCTGCGCTTTGTGGGCTGGGACGCGTGGATCGCCTCCAGCCATGTCTGCGCGGCGCTGGTGCGCGAAGGCGTTCTGACGAAGCCGGAAGCCACAAGCAAGCGCGATCTTGCAAGCCTGCAGGCCGCCATCAACGCGTATCACGATGACAGCGGCCTGCCGCGCGCCCAGATCAGCCGGTTGCTCGCACTGAGCGTTGGCTGAACGTCCTTATGCGGACGGTACGAAGTTGCCGTGGAAGCCAGGCGGGATGCGCGCCGGAATGCGCACGGTCGCCACAGCGGGTCCTGTGAAGTCCTGTGCGTCGAGAACGACGAATTCGGAACTGTCCGTGTTCGCATCCGTGACATAGCCGATCAACCAGCCTTCATCCTCGGCGGCATTCTCATGCTTCGGCACGAAGACGAATTCGCCCGGATGCCGGCCGGGGCCGAAATCGCGCACTTCGCGGGCGCGGTTCGCTATGTCGTGCTTGAACAGCCGCGTATCGCTTACGAACGAGGCGTCATGCCGCGGGGGCAGGGCAACCACATAGGCATAGCGGTAGCCTTTGCCGGTGCGGCGTTCGTCATAGCGCGGGAACTCCTGCGGCGCGGCGTCCACCACCTCGCGCGTCACGCGTCGCGCGGCGGGATCGATCGTGAGCGATTCAAACCGCGAAGCTTGCGTGTCCGGGCCATTCATGCCGGAAGCAAACATGCTTTCGTAGACGCAGGCGTCCATTATGACTTTGCCATCATCCGTCTCGTAAGCGTTCGACGGGTGGAAGATGTAGCAGGGCTCAACGTCGCACCAGATGATGTCAGCCGCTGTGCCTTCGCGCGGAAGCAAGCCGATGCGTGCCTTGTGTTTCGGGTTCCAGTGGTAGGGGAAGGATGCGCCGCCGATCAGGGCGCCCATCGAGAAGGTCACCGGCAGGTCCATAACGATCACATAGTTCGGCGTGATCATGCAGTCATGGATCATCGGCCCGTTCTCGACAGGTATCGGCTCGTTGCGCCGGACTTTTCCGTCCGTACCCAGAACAACATGCCAGATATTGCCCGGCGCCATCGCGCTATAGCAGATCGCATGCATCTCGCCGGTTTCCGGATCTAGATGCGGGTGGGCGGAAAAGGCTTCGCCGAGCGTGCCGCCAAACGTGGAATGCTCGCGCGTATCAAGGTCCGCCGTGATCTCGACCGGGTGCCCGCCAGCCTCGACAATGGCCCACAGCTTGCCGGCATGGCCGACGATGTTGGTGTTGGCGGTGTCGGTGCGCGGATTGCGCTCGCCCGGTGCGCGCGGTTCGCCGAGTGCGTCGCTGACTGCGTTCGAGCGGACCCAGCGGTTACGATACCAGAGCGCGCGCCCGCCTTCGAGCCGGATGCCATGCAGCATCGCGTCGCCGACAAACCAGTGATGCGTCGCCGGGTTCACTTTCTGAAGCGGGTTCGGCCCGTTACGGACGTAGAGTCCGTTCAGGCCCGCCGGAATCTCGCCCGTGACTTTCAGGTCCGTGAAAATCTGCTCGCTGGAAACCGGTTGGTGAATGCCTTCCAGGAACGGGTTCGGGCTTTTCGCCTTCTTGTGCTCCTTGTTGTAGGTGCCGATCGCGATCACGCCTTTGGTGACAACGCCGCGGATGGCCGCTTCCACTGGGCTGGGCATGTGGGGACTCCTTGTCACGGTTGCCTGGGCCGGAAATATGTTTACAGTGATAACATGAGTGGAAATGATAACACTGTCAACATAAAAAATGAGGGACGCCGCTACCATCACGGCGACCTGCGGGCCGCCCTGATCGAGGCGGGCCTCGAAGAATTGCAGACCAAGCCGCCGGAAGAGGTCAGCCTGCGGGAGATTGCGCGCAAGGCGGGCGTTTCGGCGACGGCAGTTTACCGGCACTTTCCGGACAAGGCGGCGCTGCTCGGTGCGCTGTGCCTGATCGGGGCGGAGCAGATGACCGCGGCCTTCCGGGACGCCATGTCCGGCATATCCGATCCCAGGAAGGCGTTTGAAGCGATGGGGCGCGCCTATGTGCGCTTCGCGCTCGCGAATCCGTCATTGTTCCGCATGCTGATGACGCACAAGCTGGAAGAAGGCACGCCGTGGAACGCGCGGCTTGGCGAACTGGACAAGGCCTTGTCAGGCCTGCTGCCGGAGCAGGCAAGCGATGAGCAGCGCCGGGTCCGCCAGCTTCAGGCCTGGGCGCTGGTGCACGGGCTCGCCATGCTTATGCTCGACGGACAGGTCCCGGCCGATGAGGCGCTCATCGGCCAGGCAGTGAGGGTATATTTCGCCTGAGGCTTATTCTGCGTCGTACTGCGGCAGATCAAGTGCGGCTTCGATGTCGGCCCAGCTGGCGACCTTGAAATTCTGGTCGACGCCGGATTTCGGGTTGCCATCATCCTGCACGATCACGATGCCGCGAGGCCAGCCGGGAAGGGCGCCGGAGAAGACGTCGAGACCGTCCGTGTGCGTCACCGCATCGATTCCGAGATCCGGGTTTTCGGCGACGGTGAAGCTGCCGCGATGGGCGTGTGGTGCCTCGCGGTCATAGATCACGAATCGGTTGGCGGACTGCGCCGACACGACAAGCCAGCCCTTGTTCTCCTTGCCTCGCCAGATCGTCACACCTTCAACATCCGCAACCAGACCGGACAGGCCGCCGATCTCGTCAATCAGAACCGCAGCCGGCGCCTCATCGCGATAGGCGAACTTCCACAGTCCGCGGTTCTCTTCGCCGACGAAGAGCAGGCCTTGCGGCTCGTCGAAGACGCAGCCCTCTGTCTGGGTTGCGAGTTTCATGGTCTTGACCAGCTGGCCTGCTATCTCGAGTGAGCTTGCAGAGATCGCCCAGATCTCGACAGTGCCATCCTTGTAGGTAACGCCGGCATAGTCCCGGCTGCCTTCGCGGGCCGAGCAGATGCCATAGGGTTCCTGGCGGTTCGTCGGAATGTCGCCGCGATGGGACACCTCGCCCGTCGCCCGGTCGATCAGGAATATGGATATGGCATTGACCTGATCATTGCTGGCAACGGCCACGTCATAAGGACGATCCGTAGACTGACGAAGATCAACATTGTTGATGAGCCCGATCGGAAGGCGCTGAACTTCCTTGCCGGCGAGATTGTAGACGACCAGTCCTTCCTGCTTGTTCGTGCCGAGGATCAGGGACTTCGCGGCATCCACCGGATGGCGCCAGAGTGCCGGGTCATCCGCTGCATCGCCGCGCGCGCCGGCCGGGTCTGTTTCCATGGCCGCCATCACGAGACGCTGGTCCGGCAAAACCGGCGGCGCCGACGCGCAGGCGCTGATCGTCAGAATAGCGGTTGCTGAAAAGAGCAGTGAACGGAGCATAACAGGTCCCTGTGCCAGGTTGAGCGATGCGCCGCCATACCGCGGCCATGTGACAGAAAAGCGACTGTCACAAAACTTGTACCAATCCGTCACCGGATTGCGAAACTGGGATGATAGCGCCGCCGCATCTCAAACCGGGGTGTTCCATGAAAACCAGACTTTCCCTTCTTGGTGGCGTCAGCTTCGCCTGCCTTTGTGCCGGCATGGCTCTTTCCTCCGCGGCGCAGGAAACGCCAGTTGCTGTCACTGAAAGCGACGATCCGATTCTCCGCGCGGAGACGGTCGTGGTGCAAGGCGAGATCGCCTACCGCAACCGCTCGGAAGAAACTGTCCAGACGCTCGAATATGGCCAGGACTATTTCCAGCGCTTCGAGCCGCTGACGGCGGGTGACGCCCTGAAGCGGGTCCCCTCGGTCACCTTCCTGTCGGACGTGATTGAAAGCGACGGCGCCCGCCTGCGTGGTCTTGATCCGGGCTATACCCAGATCCTGATCAATGGAGAGAAAGTTCCGGGCTCCAGTGCGGACCGGTCTTTCTTCCTTGACCGTATCCCGGCCGAGCTCATTGACCGCGTTGAAATCGTCCGTTCGTCCTCGGCGCGCCGCTCGGGCGACGCCATGGCGGGTACGCTCAACATCGTGCTTCGTGACGGTTATGAGCTGGATGGCGGTTATGTCCGCGCCGGCGGCCTGTATTTCGATGATGGCGAACTGAAGGAAAGCCTTGGCGGCGTGTATGGCGGCGAACTGGGGCCGGGCCGGATCCTGCTCGGTGCCAACCTGCAGGGCCGCTACAATCCGAAGATCAAGAAGTCCCTGCGCTATGGCGACAGCCCGGAAAACAATCCCGATTTCCGCACCGACGATTTCGATAATCGCGAAGACCAAACCGATACGCGCGACGGCACCGATTATTCCTTCAACGCCGAATACGGCGTCGAAACTGGCTCTGGTCTCGATATGACCTTCTCGGGCTTCTATGTCAAAACCGACCGTACCGAGATGGAACGTTCGTTCGAGTATGACGATCCGACGGCGATCACGGGTCCGGTGCGCCGCACCGTGACCGGTAATCTGCTCACGGACAATGAGAACATCGCGTCCATCGACCAGCAGAACTATGCTCTGCGCGGCGTCATCGCACAGGACTGGTCGGCCGGCACGACGAAGGTGAAACTCGGCTTCGCAAACTTCGAAGAAGATGTCTACGAAACCGAAGACGAAATCGACTTTGACCGCGCCACGCCGCGTTATACCGGCGACCTGACCCTGACTTCGCTGGAAGACAAGGAGACGTCGGCCGAAGCCACGCACAAGTTCGACTTCGGCTCCGGCGCTGTCGAATTTGGTGTATTCTTCCAGGACAAGTCCCGCGACACGGACATTCGGACCCAGCGCAACCGGTTCAATGTGCCGGTCACGGTCCGGGATAACTGGAACCAGTTCCAGAACAATCCCAATGAACCGCGTATCGCATGGAACGCCCTCGATCCGGTCCCCGGCGGGCTGAACGAGCTCAGCGAAGAGCGCCTTGATCTCTTTGCCGTGATTGACGGTGACGCTGGCCCGCTCGCCTGGGAAGCCGGCCTGCGGTATGAAACCACGGATGTTTCGATCCGTGACTTCACGGTTGCGCCGGCTGATCAGAACCAGTCGACCAAATATGAGTTCCTTCTGCCGTCGGCACACCTGAAATATGACCTGACGAGCGTCGACCGGATTTCAGCATCGGTAGCCCGCACGGTTCGCCGTCCGAACTTCAATTTCATCACACCGGCGCTGCTTGAGGCAGAGCTTGGCGACAATGACCTCCTCGGCAATCCGGAACTCAAGCCTGAATCCGCCTGGGGTCTGGATGTCGGCTACGAGCGCCGCCTGGGCCGTCAGGGCGTGTTTGGCGTCAACGTCTTCTACCGCGACGTGTCGGATCTGATCGAGATCGCCAATACAGGCGTTGAGGGTGCGGAAGGTCCGGGAACGTTTGTTCTGCAGCCGCGCAATACGGGTGATGGCAGTGTCTACGGCATCGAATTCGATCTCTCGACGCCGCTGACATTTGCCGGCCTGCCGAATACCGGTGTGTTTGCGAACTACTCCTGGCTCGACAGCGATATCGATGATGCACTCGGTTCGCGCCGCTTCAACGACCAGTCCGAGTTCGTCTACAATTTCGGCTTCATTCACGATCTCGTTGACCTCGGTGCCGCCTTCGGTGCGACGTATCGCAAACAGGGTGACGCATTTGGCCGGATCGTGGGCGAAGAGATCACGACCTCCTATGGCGCGGATCTCGAAATCTTCGTCGAGAAGAGCTTCGGCGAAAGGTTCACGCTGCGCGCTGTCGGATCGAACCTGCTGAACGCCTCGAAAGACGAAGTGTTCAACAAGTTCACCACCATCCAGGACCAGATTGATCGCTCGTTCGATGAGTATGAGCTTGAGTCCGAAGAGGCCGGTCCGGTGTTCCAGATCATGGCGCGCTACGCTTTCTGATCTGTCTCTTTGATTTGCATAGGCGGGCCGCAGCACATTGCTGCGGCCTGTTTGCGTTTCGTCAGCGCGTGCGGCGCCACCAGGTCCCGAGTCGTTCCGTATATTCCGCAGCCGGCTCAGCCGTCAGCAGGCGGACGGTGCGCAAGGCGCGCTTCAATGCCCGGCGGCGGGCTTTTGAGATGATCCCGTCCGCATCCGCAGCGTCTGCCTTTGCAAGGCGATGCGCCGGCAGCGCCCCAATCGCTTCGCTGAGCAGGCCAAGATCACGCCATGTGCCAAGGTCGTCGCAAAGCCTCTCCCCCGCGGCGGCATAGACATCCATCACGTCCGGGAACACGTCGCGCAGCAGCTGCGTGTGATACCAATAGTCCTTCGCCCGTTTGCGCAGATCGTGCACGGGCTCCTCGTCATCCGTCGTCTCTGCGGCTGCAAGGGCGCGGCGAAGTCCCCGGTAGCTCTTGCGAAGACCAGGCTCGAGGGCGGGCCAGCCCTTGCCGGACACAGTCCAGCCTTCCGCCCGGGATTCGGCGTCTGCCATTTCCCCGGCAAAGGTTATGAGCAGTTTCGAGGTTCCCCGCGGGGCAAGGAATTTGCCGGGTGCGATCAGAGTTGTGAGACGCTCCGCCAGATCATCCGGCATCTTCAATGTGGCCAGGGTTTCCGCCATCGCGCCGCGGTCGCGGAGCGAAGACAACCGCCGGGCGGAATCGCGCAGAGCGGCAATCTCGGCCTTGGCCTCCGGCATGGCAGGGCCGATCAGACGCAGCAGCGCGCGCAGCCGCTTGGTCGCCTTGCGGCCCTCATGCACCTTTCGGCTTGCCGGCAGGCTCTTGTCCGCGAGCACTTCGCGAACCAGCAGAAATTCGCGCGCAGCAATGCGTCGAACGCCATCGGTGATGGTCCGGTCACTGGACTTGAACCTGTAGGCCATCGGTGCCGCATCGCCTCCTCGGCCCAGATTGCACAGGCAAATTGCCCGCGCCAATCCTCTCGCGCGGTCCGCGACTACAGGTTTCTGGAGCTAAGATGGGGGCTATGCCGGAGCGGCCGAATCCGCAGATACTGCCGGGCGATGTTCCAGAATCTGCAATCCCTGTTCAACAATCTCGGTCTGATCACCTGTGCGCTGGCGATTGGCGCATCCTGGGTTGCCTCGATCGTTTCGCCCAATTGCAGCTTCGACAAGCTGACCGGTGCCCGCGCCGACGGGCATGTGCGTGAACTCATTCATCGCACCAGCCCTCAGCTCGGCTTCCTCATGGCCGTGTCTGGCGGTCTGTTCCTGCTGGGCGGCAGTTGGATTGCGGGGATCATATCCTTCGTGGCCGCGTTCGGCTTCTACGCCACCCGGATGATGCTCGCCCCGAAGGAAGGCAAGAACAAGCCCGGCGTGAAAACCCGCCGCAAAGAGCAGCGCGGCACATCTGTCAGCCTGTCGCTGATCTTTACGGGCACAGCGGTGATCGCGGCCATCCTCGGGCTTTTCGGGCTCTAGCCCTTGATCAGCCAGAGGCAGCCCATCTCGTGCAACTGCCGGAAAGCCACGGTGGAGCGGTCGGCAGCTGCCCGGGCGAGCCGGCCGGCAGTCTTGCGATTTGCCGCCAGCATCAGCACACAGATCAGCAGGCCCGCCCCTGCCATCCACCAGCCGACAATCATGGCCGCAATGACGCCGAGCAGGCAGGTCAGGTAGGCAAGGGCGTCCAGCAGGCGTATGCGGATATCGAGGAACCGGCCGAAAGGTTTCAGCAATTCCGGCTGCCGGTGCAACGCCTCGGCATCAATCGCAAACTTGGTTCCCGGCACGTTTTCGTAGATCAGCGCCCGGGTCATCCGCCCGCCATCATGCGGGTTCGGCTGTGTCGACAGGAACATGTCAGGCTCCTCCATTTCGCGCCAATGCTCCGAAAATTAACAGCGCCCCGTGACCGGACCCTTCGCCTGACAGGCGAAAATCAATGCTTCATCAACACCTTGGGTTAACCCTCGCACTTTGCGCCTGGCTGGCGAGGGCCATTGCCGGATCGAAATCCCTGACTTACGCTGCACTGCAACATGAAGGGTCTGCCAAGCGATGCTCTACTCCCTTGTTGAAATGAACCGCGTGGTGATGGCCCCGATGCGCCTGGCAGCGCGAGCGGGCCGCGCGGCGCTTGCATCGCCGCTGAACCCGCTCGGACAGACGAGCTACGGCAAATCGTTGAGCGCGATGGCCGATGTGTTCGAGAGTGCGACGCGTTATTATGGCAAACCGGAATGGCGCATTGATAGTGTGCGCATCAACAGCGTTCCCGTGCCGGTCACGCCCACCCCGGTCTGGCGCTCGCCCTGGTGCCAGCTGATCCATTTCCGCAAGGATGCAGACGTCTTCGCCACCACGCAGCGCAAGAATGCGGCGCCGCTGCCGCGCCTGCTGATCGTCGCTCCGCTCTCCGGCCATTATGCCACGCTGCTGCGCGGCACAGTCGAGGGGTTCCTCGAAACGCATGATGTCTACATTACAGACTGGTCGGACGCGCGCATGGCGCCGGTCTGGCTCGGCCGGTTCGATCTTGACGATTACATCGATCATATCCGCCGTATGCTGACGGAACTCGGCGGCGGCGCACATGTGCTCGCGGTCTGCCAGCCCGGCCCGCCCGTGCTCGCCGCCATCTCGATGATGGCGGAAGATGGCGATCCTGCGCTTCCGGCCTCGATGACCTATATGGGCTCCCCGATCGATGCGCGCCGCTCGCCGACCGTACCGAACAAGCTTTCCGAAGAACGCAGCTTCGACTGGTTCGAGCAGAACATGATCCACACCGTCCCGGCGCCCTATCCGGGCATGCTGCGCCGCGTCTATCCGGGCTTCGTGCAGCTCGCCTCGTTCATGAACATGAACTGGAACCGACATGTCGACGCGCACTGGAAATTCTTCAACCACCTCGTCGGCGGCGATGGTGACAACGCGGCCAAGCATCGCGAGTTCTATGACGAATACCTCTCGGTACTCGACCTGACGGAAGAGTTTTACCTGCAGACTATCCAGCGCGTTTTCCAGGAACACCACCTGCCGCGCGGCATCTACAAGTATCGCGGCGAGCGCCTCGTGAAGCCGTCAGTGATCCGCGATGTCGCGCTGATGACGGTCGAAGGCGAGAAGGACGATATCTCCGGCATCGGCCAGACACAGGCCGCGCACGATATCTGTACCGGCATTCCGAAAGAGATGCGTACGGACTATATCCAGCCAGGTGTCGGCCATTACGGCGTGTTCAACGGTTCGCGCTTCGAAACCGAGATCGCCCCGCGCGTCACCCAGTTCACGCGCCGCTTCACGAAGCGCGAAGCCGAAGACGCCGCCGCGAAGCGTTAAACGGCGTACGGCAGGGCCTCGAAGTCGATCAGCTCGATCGCCGGCGTGAGGTGACCCTCGCGGTGCGGCTCTTCCTGCGCAAGCGCGGTGGAGAGATATTTCTTGTTGCAGTCGCTGAACACGGTCGCGACCACTGCGTCAGGCCCGAGTTTCTCCGCCGCCATAAGCGCACCAATCAGGTTCGCGCCGGATGAAATGCCCACCGCCAACCCGAATTCGCGCGCGAGCCGCTGCGCCATACGAATCGCGTCGCCATCCGAGACCGAGATCACTTCACTCAGCTCACGGAAGTTCACCAGCGCCGGAATGAAATCATCCGAGATGCCCTGAATACGGTGGCTGCCCACCTTGTGCCCGGTCGAAAGTGTCGGTGACTCCTTCGGCTCCAGCGGATGGATGCGCACGTCCGGCAGCGCCGTACGCAGCGCGCCGCCCACGCCCATCACCGTGCCGCCTGTGCCAACGCCCGCCACAAACGCGTCCGGCTTCAGCCCGAGGCGCGCCAGCTGGGCCAGCAATTCCGGCCCGGTCGTCTCCGAATGCGCGCGGGCATTGTCGCAGTTCGAGAACTGGCAGGGCAGGAACACATCCGCCCGTTCGCCCGCAAGGCGCTGCGTCGCGGCGATCGCGCCGAGGAAGCCGCCTTCCTCCCGGCTCACGAGATTGAGGCGGGCGCCTAGGCTGCGCAGCAGGCATTTGCGCTCTTCACTCATCCAGTCCGGCATGAAAATCTCAACCGGATGGCCCAGCGCGCGGCCAAGGGCAGCCAGCGCAATGCCGGCATTGCCGCTTGTCGCTTCGGCAATCGTGTCGCCCGGCTGCAGCGCGCCGGACCGGTAGGCGCGCGTCAGGATCGACAGCGCCATCCGGTCCTTGATCGAGCCGGTGAAGTTATAGTGCTCGGCCTTGGCATGGATGACGCGCTCGCGGCCCCGAAAGCGCAGGCGGATCGACACCAGCGGCGTCCGGCCGATCAGCGCGCTGAGCCCCTTCAGGCAGGGTGGCTCCCTGCCGGGGTGGGAGGCGGCAGGGAGCCTGCTGGCCATGGCGTTCCGAGTTTGCGGTTGGGACATCCGACGCTCCAGGTCAACGCCCGCAAACTCCCACATCGGCTTCCAAATTTCATTCCGGATTTTTGGTACATGGCGGTTCAAATGATCAGAACTTTCGTATATCAGGCGTTATGTCAGAAAACTTTGATGATACAGACCGGCTCTTGCTCCGCGCCCTCCAGGCCGATGCCAGTGAGTCGCTGGAAGCGCTCGCGGCGCGAGCCAGCATTTCCGTCAACACCTGCTGGCGGCGTGTGAAACGGCTGGAAGAAAGCGGGCTGCTGATGCGCCGGGTGGCACTGGTCGATCCGGAAAAGGCCGGGCTCGGGCAGACCGTGTTCGTCGCCATCCGCACGCGCGATCATTCTGCCGGCTGGCTCGAAAAATTCGCGAAGGCGGTGCGGGCCATTCCGGAAGTTGTCGAATTCTACCGCATGGCCGGAGATGTCGACTATCTGCTGAAGGTGCAGGTCGCGAGTGTGCGCGACTATGACCGCGTCTACCGCCAGCTGATCACGCGCATCGACCTTGCCGATGTCAGCGCGACCTTCGCAATGGAGTGCATCAAGAACACGACGGAGCTTCCGCTGTGATCTCGCAGTCCGGCGCGCCCTCGCTGCGTTCGATCTTCAGGACTGAGGGATAGGCCAGGAACGTCACCACCAGCGCGCCGATGGCAGCGCCGATCACTTCCCGCACGCGTCTCGACAGTTTCATCCGCAGTCTCCTCCGTTCCCGGAGCGCAGATGTGCAATCGGTATGCCGGGTGCATGTTAAGGTTAGCGGTCGCCCCGGTAGACGCTGAAATCCGGTCTTGTATGCTCGTGGTCTGAATGGTCCGCATGGTCGGCATGATCGATATGGTCATGGCCGGGAAGGGGCAGCGTCTCGATGATCAGTGCAAAGACGACCCCCGCTGCAAGTGCCGCAATGCCGCGTCCTGGCGACACTTCCGTGAGCGGCTTCATCATTGGGCCGGTTGCCACATAAACCAGCAGACCGGCCGAGACGGCATAGAGCGCGGCGATGGCGTCCACGCCCAATCCGGTTACGAATACGCCGGAGACCAGCGCGCCGAGCGGTGTCGTCGCACCCGCAGCCAGAAAGGCCCAGATCAGTGCATCGCGTACTCTGAAACCATGCCGGGCAAGGATCGCAAACGCGATGATGCCTTCGGCAAACTCGTGCATGATCAGCCCGACCGAGGCGTAGACGCCCGACGCAAAGCTCGCTGCGAAGGCGACGGAATAGATCACGCCGTCGAAGAAGGAATGCACGGCGACGGCCAGCAGCGGCGTGATCGCTTCGGCACGGGCCTGCGTATTGTGGCCTTCCGGCAGGAAGGTGCGCACCGCAAAACTGAGCAGAAGTCCGGCAAAGAACCCGCCGAGCAGGAACTTCGCCGCATCATGTCCTGCGGCCAGCGCTTCTGGAACGACATGCAAAAGGCACAGCGTGATCAACATGCCGCCGGCGGAGAGCGCGAACAGGCCGGACTGGCGCGCCGACCAGTCGCTGCGCAGCGCCACGGCGATCAGGCCGAGCGAGGTGACAACAGCGGCAATTAGGCCAAAGGAAACAGAGGCCTGCAGGGAAATCGGCATGGGGCGGGCGGTTCCGTTAATATCGACAGGAAGCGGCTGGAAGACGGGTCGCCCGGCGCTTGCGAAAAGTGTTATAATGTTTCATTATCGCCTTGGCGAGCGGTAAATTCCGCGCTGACCTGTTTTCCAATGTCCCACCTGCCCCGGAGCCTCCCATGCTGCTGTCCCGAACCCCTGTCTTAGCGTTGATGGCCTCCGCCGGCCTCGCCCTTCTGTCGGCCTGCGGCGCCAGCGAAACACCGGCGCAGCAACCGGCGCCGGCCGAGGAGCCGGAAGTGCAGGCAGAAGCGGCCGGGGAAGAGCATGCCGAAGACGCGCAGGCGCATGAGAGCGAAGCCAAGGCGGATGATCACGACCACGACCATGATCACGGCTCAAGCGGCGCTGGCGCTGCGCATGTGCACGGCGCTGCAGAACTGGCGCTGAGCTGGGAAGGCAGCAAGCTGACGGGCGAGCTGATTTCGCCGCTGGCAAATTTCGGACTGTCGGAAGCGGAAGGCGTGATCAGCGATGCGGTTCTGGCCGAACTGCCGGGGCTGGTGATGATAACGGGCGGCAATTGCACGGCTGAGCCGCCGGTGGCGAAGGTCGATAAATCGACAGGACACACCGATGCGCACATCAAATTGTCCTGGACCTGCGCGAATCCGCCTGGAGTTTCATCCCTGACCTTCTCGGGTTTTCCAGCTTTTTCCAGCTTTGAACGGGTGAACGCGATCTACCTGACAGACACCGTCCAGAAGGCGGGCGAACTGTCGCCTTCCTCGCCGAGCCTTTCCCTGAAATAAGGCAGGCATGACCAACACCGTTATTGGCATCGAGAATGTCCGGTTCGCCTGGGCGCGCGGGCCTGAAGTGCTGAGCATTCCGGCGTTTTCGCTTCAGCGCGGTGAGCGCGTTTTCCTGCGCGGGCCGTCAGGCTCCGGCAAGTCGACCCTTCTGGGCCTGATCGCCGGCGTGCTGGCACCTCAGGCGGGCATGATCCGGGTGCTGGATCAGGACATGTCGGCTCTGTCGGCAGCGAAGCGGGACAAGCTCCGGGCTGATCATGTCGGCGTGATTTTCCAGATGTTCAATCTGGTGCCGTACCTTTCGGTGACCGGGAACGTTCTGCTGCCGCTGCGCTTTTCGGCCTCTCGCCGGAAGGCGGCCGGGCCGGATGCGGAAGGGGAGGCGCGGCGACTGCTCGCGCGCCTTGGCCTGACAGATGAAGCGCTGCTAAGCCGGCGGGTATCAGACCTTTCGGTCGGTCAGCAGCAGCGGGTTGCGGCGGCGCGTGCGCTGATCGGGGCGCCGGACCTGATCATCGCCGACGAGCCGACCTCGGCGCTCGATGCCGATGCGCGCGACCGGTTCATCTCGCTGCTTTCGGAAGAAGTCGAACGCTCCGGCGCAAGCCTCTTGTTCGTCAGCCATGACGCGAGCCTTGCGCCGCTGTTCACGCGCGCGGTCGATCTTTCCGCCATCAACCGGGCAGGGGCGCTGGCATGATCGCGCTGCTCTCTCTCGCCTGGCGCAGCCTGCTCAACCGCAAGGGCTCGGTGATCCTCACCATTCTCGCGGTGGCGCTCTCCGTCGCCCTGTTCCTCGGGGTCGAGAAGGCGCGCAACGGGGCGCGGGAAGGGTTCGGCAACACGATTTCGGGAACGGATCTGATCGTCGGCGCGCCGACGGGTTCGGTGAACCTCCTGCTCTACACCGTGTTCCGGATGGGCAATGCGACGGCGGAGATTTCCTGGCCGACCTATCAGCAGATCGCGGCGCGCGAGGATATCGCCTGGACCGTGCCGATCTCGCTTGGCGACAACCATCTCGGCTACCGGGTGATGGGCACGACCACGGATTATTTCGAACACTACAAGCATGGCGGCGGCAAGCCGCTGAAGATTGCGGAAGGCGCGATCTTTGACGACCTGTTCGATGCTGTGATCGGCGCTGAAGTGGCACGCGATCTTGGCTATACAGTGGGCACGCCGCTGGTGCTGACGCACGGGCTGGGCTCTGCCGGCTTCGAAGCGGCGCATGATAACCGGCCTTTCCGGGTTGTTGGCATCCTCAAACCCACCGGCACGCCGGTTGATCGCTCGGTGCATGTCTCGCTGGAAGCGATCACGGCGATCCATGTTGGCTGGGAATCGGGCGCGAAGAATCCGCTTGCTGACACGATCACCGAAGAGATGATCCGTTCCTTCAACCTGACCCCGCGCACCGTCACAGCCGTGTTCGTCGGCCTCGAGCGCAAGGGCACGATCCTGACGACGCGCCGCGCCATCAACACCAACAAGGGCGAGCCGCTGATGGCGATCATCCCCGGCGAGGCGCTGGCGGAACTCTGGAGCGTCACCGCCGTGGCCGAGCGCGCGCTGCTGGCCGTTTCGGCCTTCGTCATCGCCGTCGGTCTTGTCTCGATCCTTACCTCGATCCTGACCAGCCTCAACGAGCGCCGGCGCGAGATGTCGATTCTCCGGGCGACCGGCGCGCGGCCTCATCACATCTTCCTGCTGCTGGTGCTGGAGGCCGGCCTTGTCGGTTTCATCGGCGCCGTGCTCGGGATTGTTCTCGTATATGTGATCCTCGGCGCGCTCGCCCCGATGCTGCAGGCCCAGTATGGTGTCGCCTTCGGTACCGGGCTTCCGGGCCGTGTCGACCTGACCGTGCTGGGCGCCGTGACGGGGGCCTCCCTGCTGATCGGCGCGGTTCCGGCGATCGCGGCGATGCGCCGGTCCCTTGCAGACGGGCTGAGCGTCCGCCTGTAGGAAGCGCGCCCGGAAGATGTGAAATCAGGTGCTGGCAGGATGCTGCCGGCAGCCTTAAAAGGATGGCATGACCTCTCAGATGAAACCGATTACCGCCGCCTTTCTCTCGCTCGCGCTTGTGGCCTGCGGCGCCGCAGGCACGGACACCGCCGAAGCCGCGCCGCCCGCCGCGAAGACGGTTCCCAGCGCATCCGGCCCGGCCCGTCCGGTGGCCAAGCCTGCCCAGACGGCTGAGGAGCGCGCCGCTGCCCGCGCCGAGAAGGCCGCCCAGCGCGCCGCCGAGCGCAAGAAGATGGACGAAGACCTCGCCGCCCGCGGCGTGAAGCGCATCGGCTGGGAAGACCTGATGCCGGAAGGCGAGAATGAACGCCTTGCGCAGATGTACCAGGCACAGATGGCGATGCTGTTCTCCAGCCCGGTCGCCGAAGGCGGCGCCGGCGATGTCGGCATCCAGATCGGCACGTTCAACACCGTGAAGGAACTGAACGGCAAGAAGATCATGATCCCCGGCTATACCGTGCCGTTCGAGTTCGGCCCGGATGCGCAGATCAAGGAATTCCTGCTCGTGCCGCAATTCGGCCAGTGCCTGCACAATCCTCCGCCGCCGCCGAACCAGACCATCTTCGTGATGGCCGACAAGGCGATCAAGATGAAAGACCTGGCCCAGGCGGTCTGGATCGAAGGCACGATCTATACCCAGATCCAGGAGAGCGAGCTGGCGGATGCCGCCTACACGATCAAGCTCGACCGGATCACGGAGTACACCTATTGAGCGGGCCTGACCCGTCGCGGCTGAAAGTGGTCGCCTGGGATTTCGACGGCGTGCTCAACCGGAACATCGAGCAGGGCACGTTCCTCTGGTCGAAGACCTTCGAGCAGGATCTTGGCCTGTCACTGCAATCCTTTAGCCGCTACCTGTTCGGCGGGCGCTTCCAGAAGGCGATGGTGGGCGAGGCCTGCCTGAAGGACCTCGTGACCGAATGGAGCGAGCAGAACGGCGCGGCCGGCCGGGCAGGGGAAATCCTCGACTACTGGTTCCGGACAGACGCCATGCCGGACCACGACACGCTCGGGATCGTCCGTGGACTGAAGGCGCGCGGTATCGGCAATGTGATGGCGACCAACAACGAAGTGCACCGCACGCATTTCATCGAGCATGACATGGGCTTCGGCGCCCACATGGACCGCATCTTCGCCGCTGGCCGGATGAAGATCGCCAAACCGGACAGCGCTTATTTCGCGCATATCGAAGAGACGCTGGAGATTGATCCGGCGCATATCCTGCTGGTCGACGACCTGCACGAGAACGTGCTCGCCGCCCGCGGAAGAGGCTGGCAGGCCTTCCACTTCACCCCCGGTTCGCACGGCGATCTGTCCAATGCGCTGGGTTTGCAGCCCTAGAGCCTGATCCATCGCGGAGCGGGGATCAAAGCAGCCCTGAGCGTGGTTCATGTGAGGCGCCTTAGCGCCGATACGGAACCACAAAAGAAAGAAGGGCGACCGTCTGGCCGCCCCTCACTACTCTACTCGGGTACTCTACTATTCATCACAATGCAGGTGATTCCCTAACACCGGATGAACGGCTGGCGCCCCTAGCTCTGCTTGGCGAGCAGGTTGCGGATTTCTTCCAGCAGCACTTCCTGGCGCGGCGGGGCCGGCGGTGGTGCGGCGGCTTCGGCCTTCTTGAGGTTGTTCATGGCCTTGATGATCATGAACATCACAAAGGCGACGATGATGAAGGAGATGACGGCAGAGATGAACGCGCCAAGCTCGATGATGGCGGCCTCTTTCACGACGGCGCCGGCGGCGTCGAGTTCTGCCGGGACGATGGTGAACTTCAGCGCCGACAGATCGATGCCGCCCATGATCGGTGCGAGAACCGGCAGGAAGACGCCCTGGATGAAGGCGGTGACCACGGTGGCGAAGGCGCCGCCCATGACAAAGCCCACGGCCATGTCGATGAGGTTGCCCTTCATCGCGAATTCTTTGAATTCCTTCAGCATTTCTACCCCTTTGCAGTGCCCTGGAGCGTTATGCACTCCGGTTTCAGTTTGCGGGGTTCGGACCGAGCGTCAAGCTGGGACCGCATGAAAGGCGAGCAATGAAGGCGGCTTATCGCGCCTCGGGATCGTCGCCGCCATTGACGCGGGCCCGCAGTTCCTTGCCGGCCTTGAAGAAGGGAACCGCCTTGGCGGGCACCTTGACGGCCTCGCCGGTGCGGGGGTTTCGCCCCTTGCGGGCATCGCGCTTGCGGACCGAAAACGCACCGAAGCCGCGCAGCTCCACCCGGTCGCCGCGTGCAAGGGCGCCGCCGATCTCATCCAGAATGACATTGACGACCTTCTCCACATCTTCGTGGCGGAGGTGCGGGTATTCCGCTGCAAGTTTGTCAATCAGCTGAGATTTCAACATCCTGTTGATATTAAACGCATTTGCGGCGGAAGCGCTAGGCCCCCGCCGCAAACATTGCCTTTTTTTCAGGGGCTGGCCCGTTCCGGGCTGCCCGCTGGCAGGTCTCAGCCCATCAGGGCTTCGGCCTGGCCTTTCCAGTCATCGCGTTCCATGCGGCCCTGGAAGGCCAGCTCTTCCTCGAGGCTGGCGACCTGATCGGCCGACAGGGCCGCGATCTGCCAGAAGTGGAAGATGCCGGCATCGTGCAGCTTCTTCTCGAAGGCCGGGCCGACGCCTTTGATCTTTTTCAGATCGTCGGCATTGCCCTGCGGGGCCGTCAGACGGCCGCGGGCGTCAAGCGACTTGGCATCGCCCTTCGCAGCAGCCGGAGCGGCCTTGGCCTTGCCCTTGGCACCCGAAGAGGCGAGGGCGGCTCCGAGGATGTCGCCGAGCGAGGCACCGGCATCGGCCGAGCCGTACTGGGCAACCGCTTCAGCTTCCTCGGCGATTTCGAGGGCCTTGATCGACAGCGAGACGCGGCGCGTGGCCCGGTCAACGGTGATGACCTTGGCATCGACCTTGTCGCCGACCGCGAAACGCTCAGGCCGTTGGTCAGCCCGGTCGCGCGAGAGGTCGGAGCGGCGGATGAAGGAGCGGATCGCCGGCGAGCCGAACTCGACTTCGATACCGCCCGAGGTCACTTCGGTGACGGTGCAGGTCACGGTCGCGCCGCGCTTCACACCGGCATCGCCAGCCGCTTCGATCGGGTCGCCTGACAGCTGCTTGATGCCGAGCGAAATACGCTCCTTGTCAACGTCGACATCGAGGACTTTCGCCTTGACGCGGTCGCCCTTGGTGAAGCCTTCGATCGCCTGATCGCCGGGCTTGTCCCAGGAGATGTCGTTGATGTGCACCATGCCGTCCAGGTCCGGGCCGAGGCCGACGAACAGGCCGAACTCGGTGATGCCGCGGACTTCGCCCTCGATTTCCGAGCCGACGGGATGTTCGGCAAGGAAGGCGTTCCACGGATTGTCCATGGTCTGCTTGAGGCCGAGTGAGATGCGGCGCTTGTCGCTGTCGACATCCAGCACTTCCACATCGACTTCCTGCGAGGTCGAGAGGATCTTGCCGGGGTGGACGTTCTTCTTGGTCCAGCTCATTTCGGAGACGTGGATCAGGCCTTCGACACCATCTTCCAGTTCCACGAACGCGCCGTAGTCGGTGATGTTGGTGACGATACCCTTGAGGCGTGCGCCGGTCGGGTAGCGGGCCGAGATGTTGCTCCACGGATCGGAGCCCAGCTGTTTCATGCCGAGCGAGATACGCTGGGTTTCGGGGTTGATCTTGATGATCTGGACTTCGACTTCCTGGCCCACTTCGACCACCTGCGAGGGGTGGTTGATGCGCTTGTAGGACATGTCGGTGACGTGCAGCAGGCCATCGATGCCGCCGAGGTCAACGAACGCACCGTAATCGGTGATGTTCTTGACGACGCCCTTGCGCACATCGCCTTCGGCCATGTCGGACACGATTTCGGCGCGCTGTTCGGCGCGGCTCTCTTCGAGGATCGCACGGCGCGAGACAACGATGTTGCCGCGAACGCGGTCGAGCTTCAGGATCGCGAAGGGCTGAACTTCGCCCATCAGCGGGCCGACATCGCGCACCGGGCGGATATCGACCTGCGACCCCGGAAGGAAGGCGTTGACGCCGCCGAGGTCGACCGTGAAGCCGCCCTTGACGCGGCCGGAGATGGCACCCTTGACGGGCTCGCCCTTCGAGAAGGACTTCTCGAGCTTGATCCAGCGCTCTTCGCGGCGGGCCTTGTCGCGCGAGAGGACGGCTTCGCCGAGAGCGTTCTCGATCCGGTCGAGGTAAACATCGACTATGTCGCCGGGGGCCGGCTGCTTGTCTTCGAGGGCAAATTCCTTTGACGGAATGCGGCCTTCGGTCTTCAGGCCGATATCGACGACGATGGCGTCATTGTCGATACGCAGGACAGTTGCCGGGATAACCTGGCCTTCCTGCATGGCTGCGGCCGCGGCCGAGCCTTCGAACATGGCGGCAAAATCGTCCGGGGTAGGGTTCATCTTGTTGGTCATGGGGTCTCCGGTAAGAGGCAGCGAATGGTTCAAAGGCGGGCGCGCACCATTGCGGCCTGCGGACATTCAGCCCCTGAGGGTCTTTTCTGTAGCGGCGCCGCCTGTTTGGATTTGAGCCCCTGAAAGGCCCTCAGGCAGTTTTTCCACGCGCGAGCGCCGCCTCGGCGGCCGCCAGCGCTTTTTCCACAGCCGCGTCTATAGTGAGGTCGGTGGTATCGATCAAGATGGCATCGGCGGCCATGGCAGCCGGGGCGTCTGCCCGGCCCTGATCGCGGGAATCGCGGATTTTAAGCTGTTCGATCACCGATTCCAGCGTCACCTGTTCACCATGCCCAATCAGTTCCTTCCAGCGACGCACCCCGCGCTGGGTCACATCGGCGTCCACCCACAGCTTCACATCGGCGTCCGGGGCGATGACCGTGCCGATATCCCGGCCATCCAGCAGGGCGCCCCCTTCGCGGGTGGCAAAGGCGCGCTGCAGCTCGAACAGGGCCTGGCGGACAGACGGAATGGCGGCCACCACGCTCGCCGCCTTGCCGGCCTCGGCGGAGCGCAGCTCGTGTTCGACGAAGTCATTCAGGTCCAGCGTGCGGGCAATGTCGGCCAGCGGCCCGGCCGCATCCAGTGCCACGCCCTGCTTCAGCGCAGCAACGGCGACGGCGCGGTAAAGGCGGCCGGTATCCATGTGCGGCAGGCAGTAATACGCCGCCAGCCGCTTCGCGATGGTGCCTTTGCCGGAGGCCGTGGTGCCGTCAATTGCGATGATCATGGAGGCGGGGAGTGCGGCAGGGCAGGTGGGGAGTCAAGCCGGGGTTTCTTGGCTGCGCGCGCTCCGCGCTTGCTGCTTGCGGCTGTTCCCTCGCCTTCGGCTCGGTGCCGCTGCGCCTTCGCTTCGCTCGTGGGGCGCTCCCCACAAGCAAAGCGCAGGCGCAGGTGCCGCGGGCGCAAGCCCGCGAACAGCGCCGAGCAGCAAGCCCGGAGGGCGCGCAGCTTTAACGCGGCGCCATGCGGATTCCTCCGTCGAGCCGGATGCACTGGCCGTTGAAATAGCTGTTCGTGGCCAGTTGCAGCGCCAGCGAGGCATATTCTTCCGGCTTGCCGAGGCG
>NZ_JBKBXB010000051.1:0-19171 GCF_046313975.1 Hyphomonas sp.
GCTTGAGGAAAGGCACGGGCACGTTCGTGCTCCACACCGGATCATCCCAGCGGGGTTTCTCGCGGACGTATGGTCTGTAGGCGGAGGGATCGGGTTTCCGGTCGCCGAGATAGGCGATGTACACATAGCCCCATGGGGTTGTGCCGTAGAGGATCTCTTCATAGCCCGAGGCGGCGTACCAGCGGAGCAGCCGGTTCAGCGACCACCAGAGGATCGGCCAGCACAGCGCATGCACATGCGCGAACAGGGGCGCAAAGTGCGGGTTGGCTCGGAGGGCGCGCATCGGGATCATGGGGAGAGTGTAACCCCGGTTGAGGGAGTGTAGCGTAAGTTTTCTGTGATTTATTTTTGCGCTTTGATCCGTATGGGGATTTTTGGCGTTTGGCCTGAAATGTCGTTGCATAAGGCCCCACTTCAGATGCGTGGGAAACGCCCTCAGTCTTCACTTTCCGGTTCGCCGGCGTTCATCCAGTCGAAGAGGGGCTTGAGGGGGATGGCCCAGAAGGTGCCGGCGGCGAGGTAGTATCCCATTTCGAGGAGGAAATGCAGGCGCCCGGCGACGGGCGCGAGGGTGGTGGCGCCCCACAGCCAGGTTAGCAGGAAGGCGATCAGCACGAGGGTGCCGATGGGTTTGCGAAGGTTCTGCTTTTCCTGCATCGGTGCTGCGACCACGCTGCCCCTTGATTGAAACGGCTGACGGGTGATCTAGGCGACATGGCAGAAAGCGCAACGTCTTCCGGTGCCGCACGCTGGATCCGCCTCTGGCTGGTCCTGCTCGGGCTGATGGTTTACGGCACGATCCTGGTCGGCGGGGCGACGCGCCTGACGGATTCCGGCCTGTCGATCACCGAATGGCGCCCCGTGGCGGGATCGCTGCCGCCGTTGAATGATGCCGACTGGCAGTCCGAGTTCGACAAGTATCGCCAGACCACCCAGTACCAGCTGATGAACAAGGGGATGAGCCTTGCCGAGTTCCAGTTCATTTACTGGTGGGAGTGGGGCCATCGCCAGCTGGGCCGGCTGATTGGGCTGGTCGCGGTGCTCGGCTTTGCGGTGTTTGCGTGGAAGCGCTGGCTGGGCGGCGGGCTCGGCTGGAAGCTGGCCGGGCTGATTGCGCTGGGCGGGCTGCAGGGCGCAATCGGCTGGTGGATGGTGGCGAGCGGGATTGGCGAGACGGACCGGGTTTCTGTGGCGTCTTACCGCCTGATGACGCATTTCAGCCTGGCGCTGCTGATCCTGTGCCTGATTGCCTGGCTGTGGCTGGACCTCGGACGGGACGGGCGCGGCGAGGTGCCGGCGGGGGCGCGGCGGACCGGGCAGGTGCTGCTGGCGCTGGTGTTCGTGCAGATGGCGGCGGGCGCGCTGGTGGCGGGGCTGGACGCGGGGCGCACCTATACGGACTGGCCGCTGATGGCGGGTGAGCTGGTGCCTTCACATTATATCCAGGCCGATCTCGGCCTTCGCAGCTTCATCGAGGGGCGCGCGGCGACGCAGTTCAATCACCGCCTGCTGGCCTACATTCTGTGGGGCCTGAGCCTTTGGGCGGCGTGGCGCTACCGGGCGGGGCCGATGGCGCGGCCGTTCGCGCTGCTGGCGGCGCTGGTGACGGCGCAGGCGCTGTGGGGCATCCTGACCCTGCTGAACGCTGCCCCGCTGCCCCTGGCGCTGGCGCACCAGGGGCTGGGTGTGATCGTGACACTGACGGCGGTGTGGACCGCCTGGCGGGTCAGTCGCCAGCCGGTTCCAGCGTGATCGAACTCGGGTCGATGAACACGACCTGATGCTCGCCGCCGGCAGTTTCACCGGCCACCACGACCACGCCGCCGGGGAAGCCGCCCGCCGGCAGAGTGCCGTGGGCGGATAGGGCGGTGGGGTTGCGGGGGGCATCGATGGTGATGCCGTCGCGCACGCTGATTTCCGTGTTGGTGAGGCCGTAATCGGTCGAGATCTGCAGGGCGCTGGCCTCGTCGAGCGAGAGCAGGGCGGAGATGTCGCCGCGGGTGAGCGGGGCGGAATCGGCCGCGGCCGAGGCGATCAGCTCGCCGCCGGCGAAGACGCAGGAGGAAATCGGCATCGGCGCGGGGGTCAGGGCCTCCGGCTTCCAGGCAAGGTCGCCATTCGATTCGGACAGGATGCCGGTGACGAGCTGCATGGAATTGGCGACGGTCCAGTAGGCGACGCGGATGAGGCCCTGCGAGCCGGCATCGCCGGTGCACAGGCCCGCCACCGAGCGGTCCTCGGGAATCGGCAGGTCGATCTGGGCCGGGGCCATCAGGCCGGGGCTGTAGATATAGCCCTTCAGGGCGCCGGAATCGGTGACCCCGGGGAACAGGGTGACATCGGTGCCGGCGATGGTGGTGGAGCGGCCATCGGCCAACGCCCGCAGCCGGAACAGGGCTGGCTGGCCGATCCGCTCGCCTTCGAGGTCAAAAAACTCGAGCCCGCCGCGCTGGAACGCCACAGCCAGGACCGCGCCGCCGCCTGTGGACAGGGCGACATCCTCGATGGGCCCGGCCAGAGCCCGGGTGGCCCATACCGCCGGAAGCTCGATTCCTGCAGCAATCGGGGCAGCCTGAGGGGGGGTATCCTCCGCCTTTTCCTGCCGCGAACAGGCCGATAAACCAAAAAGCAGGATCGCCCCGGCAGCCGCGTTGACAAAGGGAGAAGCGGCGACTAAACGCCAGCCCTTAATTTGCATTCCTGGAACTCCGAAAGTAGAGGCTCTGAGCAGAGCGATGAAAACCTATAACGCACCCGTTGGGGTAGAGAATAAGTGGGTCGTGATCGACGCGAGCGATGTCGTTGTCGGACGCCTTGCTTCATACGTCGCCAAGCGCCTGCGCGGCAAGCACCGCCCTGACTTTACCCCGCATGTCGACACCGGCGATCATGTTGTTGTGATCAACGCCGAAAAGGCGAAGTTCACCGGCAACAAGCTGACCGACAAGGTCTATTACCGCCACACCGGTTATCCGGGCGGTATCAAGGAAACCACTGCCGGCAAGATCCTCGAGGGCCGCTTCCCGGAGCGCGCCATCGAACTCGCCGTCAAGCGCATGATGCCGCGTGAAAGCGCGCTGTCGCGCCAGCAGTTCGGCAAGCTGCGCGTTTACGCCGGCGCCGAGCACCCGCACATCGCCCAGTCGCCGGAAGTCGTCGACTTCAAGGCGATGAACCGCAAGAACTCGAAAACGGCCTGATCCATATGACCGACACTGCTTCGTCCCTGAAAGACCTCGGCACCATGACCGGCGCGCCCGCAGCGCAACCTGCCGCGAAAGCCGAGCCGAAGATCGACGCGCAAGGCCGCGCCTACGGCACCGGCCGCCGCAAGGAAGCCACCGCCCGCGTGTGGATCAAGCGCGGCACCGGCAAGATCACCATCAACGGCCGCGACCAGGAAACCTATTTCGCGCGCCCCGTGCTGCGCATGGTGATCGCCCAGCCGCTGATCGAAGCCGGCCGCGCCACCGAGTATGACGTGATCTGCACCGTCAAGGGTTCGGGCCTGATGGGCCAGGCCGGCGCTGTGCGCCACGGCATCTCGCGCGCCCTCGTGGCCTTCGAGCCGGGCCTGCGCCCGGTGCTGAAACCGTTCGGCTTCATGACGCGCGACCCGCGCGTGGTCGAGCGCAAGAAGTACGGAAAGGCGAAAGCCCGCCGCAGCTTCCAGTTCTCGAAGCGCTAAACCGCACAAGGTTTATCCAGATTTCTGGCGGGCGCTTCGGAGACGAGGCGCCCGTTTTGTTTTGGCCCCTGACTTCAGAGGAGTGGGCGCGTGAAACCCAAAGTCTTCATCGATGGCGAAGCCGGCACGACCGGGTTGCAGATTGCGCAGCGCCTGAAGGGGCGTGCGGATATCGAGCTCGTGTCGATCGAGGAGGCGAAGCGGAAGGATCCCGATACGCGCGCGGGCATCATGAACAAGTGCGATGCGGTGATCCTGTGCCTGCCGGACGAGGCGGCGCGCCTGGCGGTGAGCCTTGTCACCAATCCGAACACGGTGATCATCGATGCCTCGACGGAGCACCGCACTTCAGCGGGCTGGGTGTATGGTTTTCCGGAAATGGACAAGGGCCAGCGCGCGGCGATTGCGGCCTCGACGCGGATCTCCAATCCGGGATGCTATCCGACCGGCTTCATCGCGCTGGTGCGCCCGCTGGTGCTGGCGGGGATCGTGCCGGCGGACTGGCCGGTGACGGTGAATGCCGTGTCCGGATATTCCGGTGGCGGAAAGCCGATGATCGCCGAATTCGAAGAGCGCCAGACCGAGGACAATTACCGCATCTACGGGCTGGCACAGGCGCACAAACATCCGCCGGAAATGAAGAAGCATACCGGCCTTTCGCACCTGCCGATGTTCATGCCCGCCGTGGGCCGGTTTGCGCAGGGCATGATCATCGAAGTGCCGCTGCCGCTGTGGGCTCTGAAGGCGAAGGTAAAGCGCAAGGATGTGCACATGGTGCTGGAGAGCGCATATGCGGGCGAGCGGTTCGTGAAAGTGGCCGGGCTGTCGCAGGCCGATGCGATCAGGACGCTGGGCGCGGAAGCGTGCAATGATACCAACCGGATGGAATTGTTCGTGTTCGGATCAGATGACCAGGCGCGGCTGGTGGCGCGGCTGGACAATCTCGGCAAGGGTGCCTCGGGCGCGGCGATGCAGAACCTGAATATTGCGCTGGGTCTGGACGAAGGGGCGGGGTTGGTGGCGTAGCTTCGCAGACCTCAGTCACTAACCACCATAGCTTCAAGCCCTCACCTCCCATCGCTTCGCGATGGGCCCCTCCTCTCCCATGAATGGGAGAGGGGTTGGGCCGCGCGGATCACTCCGCTGGCAGCTTGATGTCTGCGAGGCGGACTTTCGCGTAGGTGCCCGGGGCGGGGCCGAGGCCCATGTCCTTTGGCTGCGGGGCGGCGATCTTGCGGCCGGATTTGGGCTTGAGCCAGTCCCACCAGGTGGGCCACCAGCTGCCCGGGGTTTCGGTTGCGCCGGACATCCAGTCTTTCGCTGAGGCATGCGCACTCAGCGGGCCGGGATTGGTCCAGTGCTGGTATTTCTTCGCGTCGGGGTGGTTGACCACGCCGGCGATATGACCGGAGCCAGAGAGAACGAAGGTGGCGTCGCCGCCGAAGAGTTTCGCGGTGCGCAAGACGCTCTCGAAGGGCACTATATGGTCGTCCTTCGAGGCCTGCAGCATCACCGGGATGGTGATATCCTTCGGGTTCACCTTTACTCCGAGTACGGTGTATTCACCGCGCGCGAGCTGGTTTTCGGCGTAGCATTCCTTCAGGTAGCGGCGGTGCACCGGGCCGGGAATGTTGGTCTGGTCAGCGTTCCAGTAGAGCAGGTCGAACGGGCGCGGCGGCTTGCCCAGCATGTACATGTCAACGACATAGCGCCAGACGAGATCGATGGGGCGCAGCCAGTTGAACGTCTCGTACATCTCCTTGCCGGGCATGATGCCGCCATGCTCGTCGATGAGGCCGTAGACGTAATTGCGGCCGGGCCCGTCAGTGAAGACTTTCAGGTCGCCCGCGAGTTCGAAATCGGACTGCGAGGCGAAGAAGGTGGCGGAGGAAATCTTGTCGTATCCGGTGACCGACATGTGGGCGAGGGCGGAAGTGAGCAGCGTGCCGCCGATGCAGTAGCCGACCGCGTTGAGGCTTTTCGCGCCGGAGGCCTGCAGGGCGGCCTCCACGGCAGCGTAGATGCCCTTCTTGACATAGTCGTCCCAGTCATAGTCCTTCGTCACCTTGTCGGCGGAGCGCCAGGAGACGACGAAGACCGTGAGGCCGCGGTCGACGAGCCAGCGGATCATCGAGTTCTTTTCCTGCAGGTCGAGGATATAGAACTTGTTGATCCAGGGCGGGAAGATCAGCAGCGGCTTGGAATAGGCCTGCGGCTGCGAGGGGGCGAACTGGAGCAGCTCGATCAGGTCGTTGCGAAACACCACTTCGCCGGGGGCGGTGGCGATGTTGACGCCGAGCTCGAATGGGGTCTCGTCCGTCTGCGAGATGTAGAGCTTGCCATTGCCCTTGCGCACATCTTCGCGCGCCATGCGCAGGCCGGCGAGAACGCTCTCGCCGCCGCTCTCGATGAAGGCGCGCAGGGCCTGCGGGTTGGTGCCGAGGAAGTTGGTGGGCGAGAGGCTGTCGGTCAGCAGCTGGGTGAAGAATTTTGCGCGCAGCTGCACGGCGGGGTCGATGCCCTCGGCGCGGTCGGCGAGGGAGTTCATCCAGGTGGCGTTCACGTCATAGGCCTTGCGGATGAACTTGAAGGCGGGGTTCATCTGCCATTCCGGATCGGAGAAGCGCTTGTCCTTCTCCTGCGGCGCCTCGGGGGAGAGGGACTCCAGCACCATCTCCTGCCAGAGTTTCATCCAGCCCTGCATCAGCTCCATATTGGCCTGCATCAGGGCCATCGGATTGCGCGCCAAGCCAAGGCCGACCTCGCGGAAGGCATCGACGGCGCCCATCGGGTCGCCATCGGCAATCGTGCCGAGGGGGCCGGAGCCGGTGATGACTTCGGTGAGCAGGGCCTGGGACTCGGTGTTGGCGAGGGCCAGCGTGGTCGTCAGGATCTGCCATTTCATCGGGTCCTGCGCCGCCATCAGGGCGGCCAGCGGCTCCGTATCTTTGGCAGGTGGCTTGGCGCTGCTCATAAGTCTTGGTTTTGCCCTGTTTCTGGGGCTTCTCTATCCATCACAATGTTTGTGATTTAATGATCTTAACCATGAAAAACACTGCGATTCTCCTCTGTGGCGTGCCGTTGATGCTGATGGCCGGCTGTTCGACTTCGTTCACGAAGGTGCGCTCGGCCATTAACGAAGCGCCCGACTGGTATGCCGAACGCCGGGTTCAGATCCGGGGGGAGGGCTATCCCGACATCGCAGATATACCCGCCGCAACGCCGGCGGCCCAGCCCGTCAAGAGCTTGTCAGCCTCCGGCGATGTGCTGGCCGGGCTGCAGCAGCAGTTCTTCAGCGATCCGCGCGCCGAGGTTGGCGCCGGCGCGGAAGGGATTGAAAAAGTGGGCGCCGAACTGCGCGCCGAATTTGAACCGGGGCTCCCCGAGGCGGAGTTCCTCAGCGAGTCCGAGATCGCGGCAATCCGGGCCAGCTTCAACGTGCCGCGCGTCACTGAAGGCCTGTACCAGCCATGAACACCGACTTTCACAAGATCCGGCGCCTGCCGCCCTATGTCTTTGAACAGGTCAACCGGACCAAGGCGGCCCTTCGCGCGCGCGGAGCAGACATCATCGATCTCGGCATGGGCAACCCGGACCAGCCGACGCCGAAACATATCGTCGACAAGCTGGTCGAAACCGCCCGCAAGCCGGACGTGAACGGCTATTCCGCCTCGCGCGGGATTCCGGGATTGCGCCGTGCACTGACGGATTACTACAAGCGCCGCTTTGATGTGAAGCTGGACAAGGACCGGGAGGTGATTGTCACGCTCGGCTCGAAGGAAGGCTTTGCCAACCTCGCGCAGGCGATCAGCGCGCCGGGCGATGTGATCCTTGCGCCAGACCCGTCCTATCCGCTGCACCATTTCGGCTTCATCATCGCCGGCGCTTCCATCCGCGGCGTGCCGGCGCATACGCCCGAGCAGTACCTGTCGAATCTTGGCCGCGCGGTGAAATATTCCGTGCCGCCGCCGACGGCGATGGTGCTGTGCTTCCCGTCGAACCCGACCGCCGCTGTCTGTGATCTCGACTTCTACAAGGAGGCCGTGAAGTTCGCGAAGAAGCACGATCTCTGGATCCTGTCGGACCTCGCCTATAACGAAATCTATTTCGAGGAACCGACGCCTTCCATCCTGCAGGTGGACGGCGCGAAGGACATCGCGGTGGAGTTCACCACCATGTCGAAAACCTATTCTATGGCCGGCTGGCGCGTGGGCTTTGTGGCGGGCAACGAGAAACTCATTGGCGCGCTCGCCCGCGTGAAATCCTATCTCGATTACGGCGCCTACACGCCGATCCAGGTTGCCGCCGTCGCCGCGCTCGATGGCCCGCAGGACTGTGTGGACGACCTGCGCAAGATCTACCGTACACGGCGCGATGCCCTCGTTGACAGCTTCACCCGAGCCGGCTGGCCTGTGCCGAGCCCGAAAGCCTCGATGTTCGCCTGGGCCCCGATCCCCGAGCAGCTGCGCCATCTCGGCAGCCTCGAGTTTTCGCTGCAGCTGATCAACGAAGCCCACGTCGCCGTCGCCCCCGGCGCCGGCTTCGGCGAACACGGCGACGACTATGTCCGCATCGCCCTCGTCGAAAACGAACAACGCATCCGCCAGGCGGGTCGCAACATCCGGAAGTTCCTCGCGGCAAGAGGCGTGAAGGAAATCAAGCCGGTGGCGGCGGAGTAGGCTTCCCTTGAATCCCTCTCCCCCTTGGGGGAGAGGGCAGGGGTGACATTGTAGGGTGGGTTAGGCCGCAGGCCGTAACCCCCAATTCGGTTCAATGGCCTAGAAAATCTCGTTGCGCGAAATCCCCACATACGTTGGGGCGCTTAGTCTTTCTGCTTAGCAGCAGAAAAGGAGGCTCAAAGTGCATCATTATGTCGTGCAAAAATTCTACCTCTGGGATCAGTATCACAGGCGGCATCCAGTGATCAAATGCCAGGAGAAGGATGCGACTTGGGAAGACCATTTCTACCGCGATGCTGAAGGCAAAGTCTTTAGCTTCAAGCTCGAGATGAGTGGCTTGCCACTTAGGAGGCACTCCGAACACCACTTTACTGTGGTAGAATCGCTAGTTCCACTCTGGGACAGTGTCGGTCTAAATCATAGGTAAAATGCCTGACTGGATGGTGGGTTACGGCTTCCGGCCTAACCCACCCTGAAGGCCGCGCTTCCAGCCCTTCCGCTAACGACCCAAACCGGCTATGGCCCCCTCGGAAACTGTTGCGTGAGGGCACCCTATGGGGGCGTTGAGGATCGGGATTGCGGGGCTGGGCCATGTCGGCGCCGGGCTGATCGAGCTGGTGCAGCGGCAGGACCGCCTGCGCCTGCCGGGGCAGGTGGAGATCACTGGCGTGAGCGCCCGCTCGCAGAGCCGCAACCGGCCCGTGAACACCGACGGCTACGCCTGGTTCGACGATGCCGCGACCCTCGCCGAAGACCCCAATGTCGACGTGTTCGTTGAGCTGATCGGTGGCTCTGACGGTCCGGCGAAATTCGCGGTCGAGAGCGCGCTGAAGGCCGGCAAGCATGTCGTCACCGCCAACAAGGCGCTGATCGCCAAGCATGGCCAGGCGCTGGCCAAACTCGCCTCCGAAAAGCAGGTGGACCTCCTGTTCGAGGCCGCTGTCGCGGGCGGCATCCCGGTCGTCCGTGTACTGCGCGACAGCCTTGCGGGCACGGAGATCAAACGCGTCTCCGGCATCCTCAACGGCACCTGCAATTTCATCACCAGCACCATGCTGGAAACCGGCCGGGCCTATGACGAAGTGCTCGCCGAAGCCCAGAAGCGCGGCTATGCCGAGGCCGACCCGACGCTGGATGTGTCGGGCATGGACGCGGCCCACAAGGCCGCCATTCTCTCCGCCATCGCCTTCTCTGCAGACCTTGATTTCTCCAAGGTTTCCGTGCGCGGCATCGAGGAAATCGGCCTGCTGGACCTGCGCCTGGCTGACCGTCTCGGCTTCCGCATCAAGCTGATCGCCGAAGGCGTTCTCACCAAGGGCGGCGTCGTCTGCCGCGTCGAGCCGATGGCCCTGCCACATGCCCATGCGCTAGCCCGCGTCGATGGCTCCCTGAACTCCGTGCGCGTCGAAGGCGACCCGCTCGGCGCGGTCGTGCTCACCGGCCCCGGCGCCGGGTCTGGCCCGACCGCCAGCGCCGTGATGGGCGACATCGCCAAACTCTTCCGCCCCGCCATCCGCAATGCTTTCGGCCGCGCCAAACACCATGTCGCGCAACCTTTCGTGACTGGCGACAACAGCGAAGTCGCGGCCTTTTTCCTCCGTGTACGGCTGGCCGACAAACCGGGCACGCTCGCCGCGCTCACCGAGGCGCTGGCCGAGTCCGGCATCTCGGTCGACAAGCTCCTGCAGGACTCCGCCGACGAGAGCGGCGCGAGCCCCGTGGCGGTTGTCACCCATCGCTGCCCGCGCGCCGAAATGCAGGCGGCTGTTAACCGGATTGCGGGACTGTCCGTCTCCGTGGAGGATCCGCGCCTGATCCGCATCGAGGCGGCAAGCTGATTGCATAGAGGGCGGGGTCGAATTCCGATATCCCGCGTTTGGAGATAAACTTATGAAAAACAACGTTCTGACGCCGAGCCTTGCGGACGCAATGGTGCGTGTGACGGAAGTTACCGCTATCGCCGCAGCGAAACTCGCCGGCCGGGGCGACGAGAAGAAGGCCGATGCTGCCGCGGTAGACGCCATGCGCTCGGCCTTTAACGAAGTCGAATTCCGCGGCCGCGTCGTCATCGGCGAAGGCGAACGCGACGAGGCGCCGATGCTGTTCATCGGCGAGGAAGTCGGCACAGGGAAGGGCCCGGAGATTGATATCGCGCTCGATCCGCTGGAAGGCACGACGCTGACCGCGAAGGCCATGCCGGATGCCTGCGCTGTGCTCGCGATTGCGCCGCGCGGCGGGCTGCTGCACGCCCCCGACACCTATATGGACAAGATCGCCATTGGCCACGGCTATCCGGAAGGCATCATCAGCCTGGATGCTTCGCCTGCAGAAAACATCCGTGCACTGGCAAAACATTCCAGCCGCAAGGTTGAGGACATGACCGTCTGCGTACTCGACCGTCCGCGCCATCAGGACATCATCGATTCCCTGCGCGACGCGGGCGCCCGCATCGCCCTGATCACCGATGGCGACGTCGCCGGTGTGATCGCCACAACAGACCCGGCCACCGGCATTGACATGTATGTCGGCCAGGGCGGCGCGCCGGAAGGCGTACTCGCAGCGGCCGCACTGAAATGCGTCGGCGGCCAGATGTTCGGCCGTCTCGTCTTCCGCAATGACGACGAAAAGAAGCGCGCCGCCCGCGTTGGCATCACCGATCTCGGCAAGACCTATGCGCTGAACGAACTCGCCTCAGGCGAAACCGTCTTCTGCGCCACGGGCGTCACTAAAGGCTCCCTCCTCGACGGCGTCCACCACAAGGACGGCCGCGTGTTGACGCACACGCTGGTGATGACTTCGAATGACGGCCTCGTGCGCTATGTGCGCAGCGCACGGAAGGTCTAGGGTCTTACTTCCGCTCCAGCCCCGGCAATCCGAACATGGCGTATTGCAGGCTCTGGGCGATGCGGTTGGCGCGATCCATGAAGTAGGGGATGGCCGCGGACGTTGGGGCGGTATCTCGCAGGGTTTGCTCGAACAGGCCGAGCCATATGTCGAAATGCCAGGGCGCGATGGTTCGGTGCTGGGTGTGGGCCGGCACGGGCTTTCCGGAATAGCGGCCCGCATTCAGGGCGACCGAGGCCCAGAAATCTTTCATTTTCGCGAGGTGCGGTTCCCAGTCGGTGATCGCGTCATCGAACACCGGGCCCAGTAGCGGATGGGCCCGCACGCGCGAATAGAAAGTGTCTACCAGCCGCGAAATATAGGCATCATCGATGCCAAGCGCGGCGGCCTGGGCAAGAATGTCTTCGCGCCGCTCTGCAGCGCTCCGTATGCGGTAGTCAGTCATGGGCCGACCCTATGGGGCAGGCCAAGGCGGGTATATAGGTAGTTTCCCGCAGTCACAGCCGCACCGCCAGAACCACATCGTCAAAGAACTGCTCGCCCACGAGGAATTTGCGCGTTCCGATCTGCTCGAAGCCGTGTTTCTGGTAGAACTTGATGGCGCGACGGTTTTCGCTGTAGGTGCCGAGAAGCAGGCGCGGGGCGCCGCGCAGGCGCGCATCGTGCAACGCGGCGAGCATCAGGATGCGGCCGAGGCCTGCGCCGTGGAAGCGCGAGAAGACGTAGATGCGTTTCAGCTCCACATCGCCCTCTTCCTTCGCCACGGGCAAGTCCGGCGGGCAGTTGACCGCGTAGCCGACTGGCGCGCCGGTGCTCATGTACTCCGCCAGCCACACCGTGCAGGCAGGGTCGGCAAGATATCGTTCGTACACGGAAACCGAGTGCTGCGCGGCGCAGTGCTCGACCATGTCCGGGCCGGGGATGATTTCGGGATAGGTCTCAAGGAAGGTCGCCGCGCCGATCTGCGCCAGCATGCCGGCATCGCGCGCCGTGGCGCGGTGGATGCGATACTCTGCAGACTGCATGGGTGTGACGCCGCTGAGCAGAAGGTCGATGGCAAACGTCGCCTGCTTCATGCGCTGTTCCCAACTGCCCGACAGCAGGATGTAGGGCGTGCCGGTGGCCTGCACGAGGTCGAGGAAGCGGCCATGCATCCAGTCGCGGATCTGTTCGCCGTCGCGCACGCCGTCCTGCACGAAGGGCACGTCCGGGGTGGGGATCAGGTAGAGGTCCACCGTGTCGCGCGCGCCGATGGCATCGACGAGGCGGTGGCGATGGCCGGCATAGCGCTCGAACCAGGTGCCGGTGGCGAAGGCGTTGGTATCGCAGATCAGCACTCGGCCCGCGCGGGTGGCGGCTTCGTTCTCGCGGCGCTGCTGTTCCTCGGCGATGTGGATGAACTCATCCTCTGTCCACGAAGGAATCTCGCCGCCCTTCAGGTGCTGGTCCGCAATCTTCTGTTCCCAATGCTCGCGGCCATATTCGGGCACCCATTCGGTGCCGTAATGCGCTGCCAGCTGCTGGCACAGCGTCGTCTTGCCGGTCGACTCGGCGCCGATCAGGACTATGCGAAGAGGTCTGCTGCTGACCATTGTTTCAGAGACTTTCGCCAGGTGAGGAGGCCGAGGACTGCGAGGGCAAGGAAGACGGCATAGAGCAGAGCAATCAGGTAAAGTTCGCGTGAAATGTAGAGCGGGACATAGAGCACATCCGCCAGGATCCAGAGGTGCCAGCATTCGAGCTTCTTGCGGCTCTGCAACCACTGTGCCGACAGGCTGATGGAGGTGGTGAGCGCGTCCCAGAATTTCGCGGCGCCGCCGGCCTTGTCGAGCAGCCACCAGAGGAAGGTGGTGGAGGCTGCAATGAAGCCGCCGATGAGGGCAAGCTCAAGGCGCGATGTGCGCTGCACTTTCAGCGCCGTGCGGTTCTCTCCGCCGAACAGCCAGAGATACCAGCCGGCAAGGTTCAGCGCGAAATAGACGACCTGAAGACCGGAGTCCGCATACAGACGATACTGGTAGAAGATGTAGCCGGAAATGGCGACATTGATCAGGCCGAGCGGGAAGTTCCAGATGCTCTCGCGCACCACCAGCCAGACGCAGATCGCGCCGGAAACGAAGGCGGCGGCTTCAAGCGCGCTGGCATTGCCGGTCGACCATGCCGCGTAAGCAATGGCGCAGGTGGCAAGGATCAGGGCAGAGGGGAGGAGAAGGGGGCGAACGCGGCTTGCCACGTTTTCGGTCGTTCTCATGCCCCGCCCCTTTTCCGCTCATCCCGGTGTGTGCCGGGATCCAGTCCTTTCAAACGCAATGCTGTCTGGTGCTGGACCCCGGCTTTCGCCGGGGTGAGCGGAATATGGATGAGGCTCAGGCTCAGCCCTTCGCCATTTCGGCTTCAAGGTTCTGGGCGACCTTTTCGATGAAGCCTTCGGTCGTCAGGTAGCCCTGATCCGGGCCGACGAGCAGGGCGAGGTCTTTCGTCATGAAGCCCTTCTCCACCGTCTCGATCACGACGCGCTCCAGCGTCTGGGCGAACTTGCGCACTTCGGGTGTGCCGTCCATTCGGCCGCGATGGTCGAGGCCCTGCGTCCAGGCGAAGATCGAGGCGATCGAGTTGGTCGAGGTCGCTTCACCCTTCTGGTGGTTGCGGTAGTGGCGGGTCACCGTGCCGTGTGCGGCTTCGGCCTCGACCGTGTTGCCATCGGGCGAGAGCAGCACGGAGGTCATCAGGCCGAGCGAGCCATAGCCCTGCGCCACGGTGTCGGACTGCACGTCGCCATCATAGTTCTTGCACGCCCAGACATAGCCGCCGGACCATTTCATGCACGCCGCCACCATGTCGTCGATCAGGCGGTGCTCGTAGGTGCCTTTGAAGGGCGCGAACTTCTCCTTGAACTCGGCGTCCCACAGCTCCTGGAAGATGTCCTTGAAGCGGCCGTCATAGGCTTTCAGGATCGTGTTCTTGGTGGAGAGGTAGACCGGCAGTTTGCGCTGCAGGCCGTAGTTGAAGCAGGCGCGGGCGAAGTCGCGGATCGACTCGTCGATATTGTACATGCCCATCGCGATGCCGGCGCCGGGGAAGTCGTAGACGTCCTTCTCGATCACCTTGCCGTCGTCGCCGGTGAATTTCATTGTCAGCTTGCCCTTGCCGGGCACGAGGAAGTCGGTGGCGCGGTACTGGTCGCCGAAGGCGTGGCGGCCGATGATCACCGGCTTGGTCCAGCCGGGCACCAGGCGCGGGATGTTTGAGATGACGATCGGCTCGCGGAACACCACGCCGCCGAGGATGTTGCGGATGGTGCCGTTGGGCGACTTCCACATTTTCTTGAGGCCAAATTCCTCCACCCGGGCTTCGTCCGGGGTGATGGTCGCGCACTTGACAGCGACGCCGTACTTCTTGGTGGCTTCCGCAGCGTCAATGGTGATCTGGTCATCGGTCGCGTCGCGGCTTTCGATCGACAGGTCGTAATATTTCAGGTCGATGTCGAGATACGGGTAGATCAGCTTGTCCTTGATGATCTGCCAGATGATCCGGGTCATCTCGTCGCCGTCCATATCGACAACCGGGTTTTTGACCTTGATCTTCGCCATGTTTTGGAATCCTTGCGCTGTAACGGGTTGGCCAGGCCTATAGCAGACGCCGCGCGCCCGTCAAAACCGGATACAGCATGGCAGACCTGACCTCTCCCGCCATCCTCCTGCACGCCCCGCAGCTGGGCGAAAACATCGGCGCGGCGGCGCGGGTGATGCTGAATTTCGGGCTGACGGACCTGCGGCTTGTCTCGCCCCGCGACGGCTGGCCGAGCCCGGTGGCGGAGACCATGTCCGCCGGGGCGCTCGGGCAGGGCGTCGAGGTTCAAGTGTTCGATACGTTGGAAGCCGCGATGGCCGGCCTCACCTATGCCATCGCCACCACCGCCCGCCCGCGGGGGCTGGAAAAGCCGGTGTTCGATGCGGTGGGCGCTGTCTCGGCTGTGCGCGGCCGGCCGGGCAAGGCGGGCATCCTGTTCGGGGGCGAAAAGTCCGGCCTGCCGAACGAGGCAGTGGCGTTATGCGACGCGATCCTGACCTATCCGGTGAACCCGGATTTCTGGTCGCTGAACCTCGCCCAGGCGGTCGGCGTGTTCTGCCACCAGTGGGGGGCGAACGAAGGCCTCGGCGGAAGGTTCGAGGGCAAGGGCGAAGGCGTCGGCGCGCCGGCGAGCCGTGAAGACCTGATCGGCATGTTCGAACATTTCGAGGCGGAACTCGAGCGCGCCGGCTATTTTTATCCGCCAGAAAAGACCCCGGTGATGATCACCAACCTGCGCAGCGCCCTGGTGCGTGCTCAGTGGACGGAGCAGGAGGTGCGCACCTTCCGGGGGGCGATCAAGGCGCTGACTTTGGGGCGCGGCAAGGCGCGGGTTGTGCGGGAGGATTAAATCTTGGGGGGCTGCCAAAAGTGTTAGCAGGTTCTTAATCAACTTCCGCAAATTTCTCCATGATCACGAAGCAAGAAGCTTGAACGAAAAGCCAGCCGGGCGGGCAAGGCCTGGCCGCGTTGCATGGGCTGTTGGGTTTCGTGAGCATTCTGCCGCCGGGGGTGCCGGGGGCTGGATTCGTGCGAACAAAAACGGAGATTGACTGTGTCGCAAACTGCTTACCTGGTTTCCTGCGAAGTGCTGTGTGGTGAAGGGAGCGACGGCGCTCTCGAGGGCATGGACCGCGCCTCCCTGATCGTCGGCGTCTACGCTTCGAGCGAAGATGACGCGATGGCGAAAATCGAAGAGTCGTTCGAAGAAGAAGGCTACGACCTCGTCGAAGCCGAATGGATCTGCGAAGCTTCCGCCATGACCTGGGATGATGCCGAAGGCGAAGCCGAGTGCAAGGACATCATCGCGCGCATGGCCGAATTCCCGGAAGACGTGATCTACGGTTCGCTCTACGCCTCTTCCGGCGAAGTCAGCGCCGCGGCCTGATCAAGCTTCTTTCGTCAGGATACAAAATGCTTGCGGCCACTCCGGGGAGTGGCCGCAACTGTTTTCAGGGATGAGGAAGTCGTTACTTCCCCTTCCAGACTGGTGCGCGTTTCTCGATGAAGGCTTTCGGGCCTTCCTTGAAGTCTTCGGTGCCGACAATGCTGGCGAAGGCCGCGCCGGAGTCTTTCCAGAGCTCCTCGTCGGTCTTGCTGGTCGCGCTTATCGCGACCGCGCGGCTGGCCTTCACGGCGAGCGGCGCGTTGGCGGTGATGCGCGCGGCGAGCTTCATCGCTTCGTCCATCACCTGCGCTTCGGGAACCACCTTGTTGACCATGCCGAGTTCATAGGCGCGCTGCGAGGAGAGCGGGTCGCCCGTAAGGATCGCCTCGAGGGCGACGGCCTTGCCGATCTGGCGGGGCAGGCGGAAGAGGCCGCCGGCGCCGGCGACCAGCGAGCGTTTCACTTCTGGCAGGCCGAAATTGGTGTCGTCGGCGGCAATGATCATGTCGCAGGAGAGGGCGATTTCTGTGCCGCCTGCAAGCGCCGAGCCGGTGATCGCGGCGATCAGGGGCTTGGTGCGCTCGCGCTTGGCGATGCCGGCAAAGCCGCCTTTCTTGGTGGAGAGGGCGCCGCCATTGCCGGCGGAGATTTCCTTCAGGTCCGCACCCGCGCAGAAGGCCTTGCCGACAGCCGTGAGGATGCCGACCCAGACTTCGGGGTCGTTTTCCATCTGGTCGATGGCGGCTTCCATCGTGGCGGCCATTTCCCCGTTGATGGCGTTGCGCGCCTCTGGACGGTTCATGGTGATGATGGCGACATTGCCTTTCTTGACGTATTCGACGGGCATGGGTGCGGTCTCCCTCTGTAGTTTTGTTGGGGAGAGCTAAGAGCCTTTCCGCAACGTCGCGCAAGCGTCCCTCTTGCCGGACGTTGGGGCAAGGGGGAGACTCTGGCCCCATGAAACTGACACTCGATCCAGAATACGAAGCCTTTCGCGCCGAAGTCTCCGAGACGCTCGCGAAGAACCGTCATCTTGCGCCGACGGCGGAGGACAAGGGCTACAAGAATGCGAGGCGCATCGCCTGGCAGAAGCTGCTGATCGAAAACGGCCTCGCGGCGCGCACCATCCCCAAGGAGTATGGCGGCTACGGCGCCGAGCCGGACATCCTGAAGGCGCGCATCATCGCCGAGGAATTTGCCCGCACGCGCATTCCGGGCCCGATGGCGGGGCAGGGCATTTCGATGTTCGTGCCGACGCTCTTGGAACTCGGCACCGAAGAACAGAAACAGGCCTTTATCCGCCCGACCATTCAGGGCGAAATGATCTGGTGCCAGGGCTATTCCGAGCCAGGCGCGGGATCGGACCTTGCGGCGTTGCGCACGGCGGCGGTGGAAGACGGCGACGATTACATCATCAACGGCTCGAAGATCTGGACCTCGACCGCAAAACAGGCCGACATGATGTTCTGCCTCGTGCGCACGGACCCGGCCGCGAAGAAGCATGAGGGCATAACCTATATCACCTTCCCGATGTCGACGCCCGGCATCGAGGTGCGCCCGCTGGTCGACATGACCGGCACGGCGAACTTCAACGAAGTGTTCTTCACCAATGTCCGTGTACCGAAGAGCGGGGTGATCGCGAAGCCGAACATGGGCTGGTATGTGGCAAACGCCACGCTTACGCATGAGCGCGGCATGCTGGGCGATCCGAATGCGACGAAGGCGCGGTTTCTCGAGCTGGTCGAGATGATGAAAACGGAAGCGGTGAACGGCGCGCGCCTGATCGACAATCCTTTGCTGCGCGACCGGCTTATGAAGCTGCAGGCGGAAGTGTATGCGATGCAGGCGAACGGCCTGCGCATTACCACGAGCCGCCTGAAAGGCGAGGGCGCGGGGCTGGCGGGCTTGATCGTGAAGCTGCAGGGCTGCGACCTCAACCATGAGATTGCCCGCCTTGCGATCGATGCGCTCGGCGAACTCGGCATTCTCTATGAGGACGGTGAGCATCTGCGATCCGGCGGCAGCTGGCAGTGGCGCTACATGTACGATCTCGGCCTGATCATTGGCGGCGGCACCGCGCAGATCCAGAAGAACATCATCGCGGAGCGCGGGCTGGACATGCCGCGCGAGCCGAAGCTGGCGAAGGGATAAGCAGATGGAATTCGCACTCTCTGAAAACCAGCGGATGCTGCAAGACAGCCTGAAGGGTGTCCTTTCGGATGCCGCCTCGCTGGACCGTGTACGGAAGATTGCCGCGGGCGAGGCAGCGGAGACGGCTGCGCTGGATGCGGCGCTGGCGGACTTTGGCCTCGCGGCGCTGATGGTGCCGGAAGACGCTGGCGGCTTGGGGCTGGGCGCGCTGGGCGCGGTGCTGGTGCAGGAGGCGCTCGGCTATACCATTGCGCCGTCACGTTTCACTGCCTCAGCGGTGGCAGCGAAAGTGTTTGCGGGCGAGGCGGCGCTGCTGGGCGGGATCGCCGCCGGAGAGGTGGCGTTCGGATTGGCGCTGACGGAACTGTTCTCGCGCCGGGACGGGGCGGGTGTGTCGCTGAAGGGTGGCAAGCTCTCGGGCACGTCTCTGCTGGCGCAGTCGGCGGAAGGCGCAACCCATTTCCTCGTAGCCGATGCGGGCGGGATGCTGCATGCGGTCGAGGCGAAGGGCGCGGGCATCAAGGTAATGCAGACGATTGACCGTACCCGGAGCTTCCATGTGGTGATGTTCAGGGATGCAAAGGCGCTGGCGAGCGTGAAGCCGGGCGATGACGCGCTGGCCTTCGCGCGCCTTCTGGTGGCTGCAGACACGCTCGGCGCGGCGCAGGCGATGATCGACAAGGCGGTGGCCTATGCCAAGGAGCGCCAGCAGTTCGGCCGCGTGATTGGCTCGTTCCAGGCGGTGAAGCATATGTGCGCCGAGATGGCCGCGAAGCTGGAGCCATCGCGCGCGCTGATCTGGCATGCGGCGCATGCGCTGGACATTGGTGACGCCGAGGGGCCGGTGATGGC
>NZ_JBKBXB010000052.1:0-18784 GCF_046313975.1 Hyphomonas sp.
CCGCGCCAGTGCTCCGTACAGGAACAATCTTTGGTCTGGCACAAGCCGCCGCCGAGCTCATTTCTTTATTGCAACCCCCGATCCTCGATTCGACCTAGCCGCTCTTGAAGCCCCCTCGCCCCCGCTTGCGGGGGAGAGGGGAGGAACACCACCAGCCCCAGACACAAACACCGGACGGCCCCGCCGCTCCGGTCACAGGCGCTGCCGTCAACACCAGATGCCCCCCGAGCAAGAATCATAAAGCCGGAAACGCGCCGGCCCGGCTGAGCGCGGACGAGACCCTGTGCCCCAGCACAGTCTCGAGCCATTTCGCGGTGTCGATCAGCTTCGCCAGATCAAGCCCCGTCTCGAACCCGGCGCGCTCCAGCATCCAGACGACATCTTCCGTCGCCACATTCCCGGTCGCCGCCGGCGCAAACGGGCAGCCGCCAATGCCGCCGCAACTTGCATCGATGACATCCACGCCCGCCTCGACCGCGGCAAAAACGTTAGCGAGACCCGCTCCGCGCGTATCGTGAAAATGCAGGCGCAGGAAAACATCGGGCGCCTCGATCCGTACACGGTCGATCCGTTTGCGCACCTCCCAGGGCGTCGCCGCCCCGATCGTATCGCCCAGCGCCAGTTCGCCCACACCTGCCCGCTGCGCCTGCGCCGCCAGATTGCCGACGACCGCGATATCGACATCGCCGTCATAGGGATCGCCGAACGCCACAGAGATGGTCGCCGTCAGCGGAATGCCCGCCTCATGCGCCAGCGGCGCACATTTCGCCAGCATGTCAGCGCTCTCCTGCGGGCTCATGCCCTGATTGCGCCGCCCGAATCCTTCGCCCGCCACCAGCACGAAATTGATCTCGTCCGCTTTCGCCTCGATGGCCCTTCGCATGCCGGTCTCGTTGAGGGCGAGCGCAATATGCCGGGTCGGTTTCGTCCGGTCGAGGCCTGCGAAAACCGCCGGCGAGTCCGCCATCTTCGGCACGGCTTTCGGCGAAACGAAGCTGCCCGATTCCATCCGGCGCACACCGGCCACTTCCAGCCGCGCGATGAATTCCAGCTTCTGCTCAACCGTCAGGTTGGCCGGATCATTCTGCAGCCCGTCACGCGGACCAACTTCGACTATATCGATACGGCGGGTCATGATGCTCCTATTTCCCGGTGAAGGCCGGCGCGCGTCGCTCGACAAAGCTCGCGATGCCTTCCTTGAAATCCTGTGTCGCGAAGCTCTTCTCCATTTCGGCATCCGCAGTTGCAAGAGACTCCGCATAGGACTGGAAATAGCTCTCGCGGATCTGGCGCTTCATGATCGCGACCGAGCGCGGCGACACCTGCGTGGCCAGATGATGCGCGAGCTCGCCGACAAAGCCCATCAGCTCCTCGCTTGGCAAGGCGCGGTTGACGAGGCCGAGGCGTTCGGCTTCCGCGCCGCTGAACTTGCGTGCGGTGAACAGGAGGTCCAGCGCATTTGCTTCGCCGACGAGGCGCGGCAATTGCCAGGCAATGCCATGCTCGGCAATCAGCCCGCGCTGCGAGAAGGCCGTCGTGAACTTCGCATCGGCGGCGGCATAGCGAAGGTCCGCAAACAGCGTCAGGATCAGGCCGATCCCGGCACAGGGTCCGTTGATCGCCGCGATGATCGGCTTCGGGCAGGCGAACATATGTCCGAACCGGCCCGGGAAAGTCTGCTCTAGCGGAGAGACCTCCTTCGGCTTCAGGTCCGGCGTCTTGTCATTGTAGTGCTCGCCCGCACTCGCCTGGATAGTCTGGAGATTGTTCATGTCCGCCCCGGCGCAGAAACCGCGCCCGGCACCGGTGATCACGATACAGCGGACAGCCTCATCCGCCCCGCCCGCCCGGATCGCGTTTTCGACCTCGCTCTGCATGATCCCGGTCCAGGCGTTCAGCCGGTCCGGACGGTTCAGCGTGATCGTCAGCACATGGTCCGAAACCGATGTGAGGATCTCCCGGTAAGCCGCCATCTTTCGTCTCCCTTGTCTGTGAGGTCACCTTATTCCTGTTTCTGCCCATTTGTCAGCGGCCCGGGATGCCGCTTGACCCGAAGGAGCGGGGCTCCTACCCCTCGGGGGCGATGACCAGATTTCCCCCTCCCCTCACAGGCAGCGCGCAGGACGAAACGTCTGAGCTGCGCCCGAACTTCGATGCCAGCGGCCTGATCGCCGCCATCGCGCAGGATGCAGAAACCGGCGAGGTGCTGATGCTCGCCTGGATGAATTCCGAGGCCCTGCGCCTGACGCTGGAAACGAAACGCGCCACCTACTGGTCGCGCTCGCGCGGCGCGCTCTGGGTCAAGGGCGAGATGTCCGGACACGTTCAGGAAGTGGTCGAAGTGCGCGTCGATTGCGACCAGGACGCCGTGCTCCTGAAAGTCCTCCAGACCGGCGGCGCCTGCCATACGGGCCGCGACAGCTGCTTCTACCGGATCGCTGATCCCGGCAAACTGACATTCGAAGACTGAACAGAGACCCAATGGCACGAAAGGAAACGCCCATGCGCCTCGCCCTTCTCCTGACCACCGCCGCGAGCGCGGTCCTGCTTGCCGCTTGCACACCAAACAATTCCGCGCCTGCTGAACCGGAGGCGACCGAAGTCGCCGAAGCCCCGGCCCTGAATGTCAACGTGCTCAATTGCGGCACCATCGCGATCTCCGATCTCGATGCCTTCTCCTCGGCCGGCGACTATACCGGACTGGCCGACGAGTTCACCAATACCTGCTATCTCGTGAACCATCCCGATGGCCGACGCCTGCTCTGGGACACAGGCCTGCCCGGCATCCTCGCAGAAGCGGGCCCGACGACGCAGGCGATCTTCACGGTCTCGCTGGACGCAACGATCACGGACCAGCTCGCCGAGCTCGGCCTGACGCCGGCAGACATCACCTATGTCTCGATCTCCCACAGCCATTTCGACCATATCGGCCAGATCGATCAGGTGCAGGGCGCCACATGGCTCGCGCATCAGTCAGAGCTTGACGTGATCATTCCGCCGGACGGTTCCGCGCCGCAGGTCGATGCCGACCAGGCTGCCCTGTTCCAGGCCTTCGGCGGATTGCAGCGCGAAGCCTTCACCGGCGAGAAGGATGTGTTCGGCGACGGATCCGTCATCATCTTCGAAACGCCGGGCCACACGCCGGGGCATACATCGCTGCAGCTGAACATGCCCGAGACCGGCTATGTGCTGCTGACCGGCGACCTCTATCACCGCGCCGAAAGCCGCCCGCTCTCGCGCGTGCCGCGCTTCAATTTCAATGAAGAGCAGACGCTGGCCTCAATGGCCGCATTCGAGGAGCGCGCACAGCGCCTTGGGGCAAAGGTGATCATCCAGCACGAGCCAGCGGACATTGCGCCGCTGGGCGGCGTGATCCGTTAGTCTGCTGACGGACGGATCAGGATTTCGTTGGCGCGGCGCAGCGCAACCTCGCGGTCCTGCGCTGCGTTTCCGGTTGTCCGGAATTCGCCGGTGATCGTGTAGGCGACGCCCGACCTCGCGAGTTCCGCGCCAATGGCCGATGCGCGGCGATGGCCAATGCTTGCTTCGTTGAAAGATGCTGCTGCGTTCGCTGTCGGAAGAAAGACCACGATATCGACAGCCTTCACGCTCCAGCGGGAAAGCGCCCAGACGATATCAGCGATCGCGTCGGCATGGCCTGCGCCGAGATCGGCGCCATCGCCGCTGAACACGAGCGGCGCAAACTCCGCCTTCGGAGGATCGACGCGGATTTCCCAATCGGCATAGTTGCGCTGCAGGCCCGCCTCCAGCCGGCGGAAAGCGGAGAGCGAGACACCCTCTGTCGGCGCAGCGGAAAAGACAGCACGGCGCGCGGAAGGATTTATGTCGGCAGCGGCCAGGCCGAACGGGAAGGCGGCGCGTAGTTCCCGGTCCGTGCGCCGGTCAGCAGCGGCCGCCTCGATCTGCGCCATCTGCGCCCGCATCGGCGCGCCGAACGACGATTCCGCCACGGCGGCAAGGCGCGCGCGCTCTGAACCGATATCATCATCGATGATCAACTGGTCGAGGGTGACACCGACCGAGCGGCGGAAGCGTTCACTGAGTTGCTCCGCAAGCTGAGCTTCAGCCGCCGGCACCCGCTCCGGGGTCAGCACGGTAGCGCGCACCGCGATGCGATGGTCGCCTGCGCGCGGAAACGTGACGTCGAAATCCGAAATGCGCACTTCGAGGCCTTCAAACGGCGCCGCCATTGCTTCGCGGGCCACATCGCGCACACGCGCTTCATAGGCGATATCGCGCAGGGACAGACCAAGCGGAATCGACAAGGCAAGGAAGACCGAAACGATCAGCGCATTCTGCCAGGCCGCATGCTTCGGGCTGTGGCGTTCGCCGAAGCCGTAGAAGCGCGCAAGGATGGTGACCGAGAGCGCAATCGCCAGAAGGTTCGTCATGAACAGGAAGAAGGCGCCGCCTGCAAACAGGAAATGACCGGTGGCCAGGCCATAGCCGGTCACTGCGAGCGGCGGCATCAGCGCGGTGGCGATGGCAACGCCGACAATGGTTTCACCCTTGCGGTGGATGACGGCATAGCCGCCGGCGAAGCCGGAGAATACGGCGACCAGAAGGTCGAAGAAGTTCGGCCGCGTGCGCGCGAGGATTTCGGTCGTAACTTCCGTGAGCGGAGAAACGAAGACGATGAGGAAAGCGGTGGCGAGGGCCACGGCGCTGCCGATGGCAAGGGAGATCACGGCCCGCCGGAGCGCGGCGAGATCGAGGATCGCCAGCGAGAAACCCATCAGCATGATCGGCCCCATCAGAGGCGAAATCAGCATCGCGCCGATGATCACGGCGGGCGAAGACAGGAGCAGGCCGAGAATCGCGATGCCACAGGACATCACGGTCATGAAGATATAGCGGCCGGTCAGTTCGCCTTCCCCGCGGATATACTCGACCACCTCCTTGTGATGGATTTCGCGAATGCCCCGCCAGCGCGCGACGCGCATACGGCGGCGCCATTCCGGCTTTTTCCTTACGCGCTCCGGAGCGTCTTGCGGCGCGTTTTGAGGCGCGCCCTGAATTTCCGTCTCCGTCATGCCGAAGCCTCCTTGCCTGCCCTTCCGAGCAGGTGCCCCGAAGGGTTTAGCACACGCCGCGTAAACCGCGTATCAATGCCGCGTCAGTTGCCGCCTTCAATCAGGCGGCGGGCAATCACCATCGCCTGCACTTCGCCGGCGCCTTCGAAGATGTTCAGGATGCGCGCATCCTGCAGCACGCGGCTGATCTGGTATTCGAGGGCGAAGCCGTTGCCGCCATGGATCTGCACGGCATTGTCCGCTGCGGCCCAGGCGACGCGCGCGGCGAGCAGTTTCGCCATGCCGGCCTCGAGGTCGCAGCGCTTGCCGCCGTCTTTTTGGCGCGCCGAGAAATAGGTGAGCTGACGCACGCCGAGAAGTTCGGCCGCCATCATCACCAGCTTGTTTGACACACGCGGGAAACCGAAGATCGGCTGGCCGAACTGGTTGCGGTCGAGCGCATAGCGCAGGCCGATCTCGAATGCGTTCTGCGTGACGCCGATGGCGCGCGCGGCGGTCTGGATGCGGGCGCTTTCGAAAGTCGCCATCAGATGCCGGAAGCCCTGCCCTTCCTTGCCGCCGAGCAGGTTCTCCGCCTTCACCCTGAAGCCGTCGAAGCCGATCTCGTATTCCTTCATGCCCCGATAGCCAAGCACTTCGATTTCGCCGCCCGTCATGCCTTCTGCCGGGAACGGCTCGGCATCGGTGCCGCGCGGCTTTTCGGCCAGCAGCATGGAGAGGCCGGAGAAATTGTTGGTGGCCGGATCGGTGCGCACAAGCAGAGTCATCAGGTCCGCGCGCACAGGATGCGTGATCCAGGTCTTGTTGCCGGTGACTTCGTAATATTGTCCGTCTGCAGACTTCACGGCGCGCGTGCGCAGCGACCCGAGATCGGAGCCCGTGTTCGGCTCGGTGAAGACAGCCGTCGGCAGGATTTCGCCGGAGGCGATCGCGGGCAGCCATTTGTCCTTCTGCTCCGGCGTGCCGCCGATCAGGATCAGTTCGGCTGCAATTTCAGACCGTGTACCGAGGGATCCGGTGCCGATATAGCCGCGCGAAAGCTCCTCGGAGACAACGCACATCGCCGTCTTGCCCATCCCGAGGCCGCCGAACTCTTCCGGGATGGTGAGGCCGAAGACGCCGAGCTCGGCCATCTCGTTCACGACGTCCATCGGGATGTATTCGTTGCGCAGGTGCCAGCCATGGGCGTGGGGCTTGATGCGCGTGGAGGCAAATTTCGCGAACTGCTCGCGCACCATTTCCATCGTCTCGTCGAGACCCGTGCGCTCGGCCGTATGACGCGTCAGCGCGTCCGGCAGCAGTGCGGCGGCGGCGGCCATAGCTTCCGGCGTCTTGCCTTCGGTGATGAAACGCTCGATGGCGGGATGCGCGAGAAGCGCGGTCTCTGCCGGGCCGCAGCCGAGATCGGCGGGGCGCACCATTTCGCCCTGGTTCATCGGAATGCCGCCGCGCAGCTGCGCGCAATATTCACCGAACAGGATCTGCGAGAGCAGCGCCTCGATCTCGCCGAACTGGCCTTCGGCTTCCAGACGCGCAGCCCAGCCGGCAGTCTGGCGCAGCGTTTCGAGATAGGTGGCGACCCAGGAGAGACCATGCGCCCGGTGCTGGTGGCGCTCGAACGCGGCGCGGTCAGGCTTGCCATCGGGCAGCGACAGGGAGGCGCGCGCCGCGCGGGTCGCGGCATCGACATAGGCTTCGACCGCAGCCGACGCCTCAGCCATTGCCCGGACAAGACCCTTCATCTGAACCGGCGCCGTCAGTGTGCCTGCCTCACCCATTTGCCACTCCCTCGCATATCTTTGTCTGAGAGACATTATAGGCGCGCGCTGGCGCGCTGCCAGTCCGATTTTGTGCGGCGCAGCATCACGGGACGCCGAGAAACCGCGCGCCTGAGGGAGGTTAACGCTACCGCAAGTCGCGTTAACCAGCAGGCGGTTGAATAAGGTTTCGTTAACCTTCAGTTTCTTAACAGAATATTGGGGCGAGAAGCCCTAACTCCCCGACATTGGTAACGAGTCACAAAGGAACGGCCCGCCGGATGACCCCTTATTCCCGCTTCAGGATGATTTCGAATGTCACGACCACAGCGCTGTTGATGGGCGCTGTCTTTGCGATTTGGCCCGTCGCCTCCGGCATGATCGCGGCCGCGACCGGCAGCCTCACGCCTGCCTATTGGGCGGCGACAGCCGGTGCAGCCCTGACGGCTGTGCTGGTCTCGCTGACGATCAGTGGCGCGGTTTTCCCGCTGCTGTTCCGGATGGGCTTCCTGCGCCGGATGGTGCTGGGCCAGCATTACCTGGAAGGCCTCTGGCTGCAGGCCGAGCATGATGACGAGAATGGCAACCGCCTGACGCTGATCCAGATCAGGCCGCAGGGCTATGGCTACACTTTCTCCGGCCAGATCTTTGACCGCAACCTGAATGTGATGAGCCAGTCGCCCGTCGAGATGATGCGGTGCGGGCCGCTGGATATCTCCTATTTCTATGCCACCCTTCCCGGCAGCGATGGCGAGCGTTCGGACTCGGGCCGCGCCTATCTCAGCTTCCGTCCGTTCCGCGGCCGGGCGCTCACTTATACCGGGTACGGACAATCCGACCTAATGCGCCACAGCTTCCGCATCGAAGGCGTCAAGGTGCGCAAATGGAAAGAGCTGCGTCGCCTGCAGAAGCGCGACATGCAGGCCGAAATCCTGGCGGCCTATTGGGAGAGATTCTTCAACGAGGCTGTGACGCCTGAGGAAGCCCTGCCGGACGTGCCGGAAATGGCGGACCTGCAGGAAGCCTTCGAGCCGCCGGCCATCCGCCGTCCGGTGATTGTGGAAACACATCAGCCTGCCTTTGTCGATCGCCGCAGCGGAGAGAGCGAGGCAAGCGAAGATGGCCCGGTCATCCAGCGCCGCCGTGCCAGCGACTGGCGCTCCGACGATACAACGCCCACCGCTGACCGTATCCGTGCCCGGATGATGGAAGACGCCGCAGAGGTAGAGGAAGAGGAAGAAGAGATCGAGGCGGAAGCCGAGACCTGGGACGAAGACGACATGACGGCTGAAGATGCCGGCGCCGAAGAAGACACCTGGGACGCAGAGGAAGCCGAGGAAGAGACCGAAGAGGAAGAAGAGTACGAAGCCTCCGAGGACGACGAAGAAGACCTCGAAGAACAAGAGTTCGAAGCCGAAGAAGACGAAGAGATCCAGGCTGAGGAAGAAGAGGAATACGAATCAGACGCCGAAGAAAACGAGGCAGATGCTGAAGGCGACAAGGAAGAGCCTGTCCTCATCCGCAACCGCTACGCCCGGCGCTGAGACGCCCCTCGCAGCAGGATCAGACGGCCCCTCCCCGGAGGGGCCGTTTTCGTTTCAGAGCTTTCGGTAACGCGACGACTGTGCGCGCACCATCGCCCGGCCCCAGGGTTCCGGCAGGATGCGCGTCAGCGTTGCCAGGGTCTTGTTCGCCGCGCCGGGGACGACCACCGGCTTGCCGCGATTGACGGCATCGATGCCCGCCTGCACGACAGGCGCGGCGTCCATCCAGAGCCATTTCGGCATCTTGTTGGTCGTCTCGCGCGTGCCGTTGACGTCGTGGAACTCGCTCCAGGTGAAGCCGGGGCAAAGCGCCGTACAATGAATATCCGTATGCCCCAGCGCGTTGCATTCGGCCTCGATACTCTCCGAGAACTTGATCAGGCCGGCTTTGACACTGGCATACAGCGTATGGCCCGCGCTGCCCGCAGCGTATCCTGCCAGCGAGGCTACATTGATGATGCGCCCGAAGCCGCGCGCCGCCATTCCCGGCAGCAGCCGGTGCGTCAACTCCACCGGCGCGGTGTAGAGCACCTGCAGGAAGGCCGCCTGATCTTCCCAGCGCGTCGAGAAGAAAGTGCCCGGCAAACCGTAACCGGCATTGTTGACCAGCGCGTCGACTTCCAGCCCCTTCCCGTCCAGCGCCGCAACCAGCCGGGCAGGCGCCGCCGGATCAGCAAGGTCTCCGGCGAAGACATGCGCCTCGATACCATGCGCCGCGGTGAGTTCCGCCGCCAGCGTCTCCAGCCGGTCTGCCCGCCGCGCCGTCAGGGCGAGGTTCCATCCGAGGGCTGCGTACTGGCGGGCAAATTCTGCCCCGATGCCCGCCGAGGCGCCCGTGATGAGGCAAAGTCTTCTCTTCATGGCCTGAAAGATCACCTGAAATGCGAAAATGTGACAGAAATGCCACAAGATGCGGGCTAAAGTGTGCGGTTAGCCTGTCTGCCTTGTTGCACCTGCGCAGAGGCCCAACTTACGGTCCTGTAGGGGAAACACAACGCCGTGCGGGCTGAACCCGCGCTCATGCAAGGAACGGACACCATGAAGTATCGCACTCTGCTTTTCGCAGCGACCGCGTCCATCGCGCTCGCGGCCGCTTCTGCGCCTGCTTTCGCTCAGGAAGAAACGCCTGCAGCCGAGGAGTCTGCGCGCAAGCTTGAAACCGTCGTCACCGTCGGCACGCGCGTTGCCAACCGCTCGGCACTCGATACTGCCGCACCGGTTGATGTGGTGGCTGCCGAAGCAATCCAGAACGTGGGTATCGGCGAGCTGAACCAGGCCCTGTCAGTTAACCTGCCGGCCTTGAATTTCCCCCGCCCCGCCCTCGCGGACGGGACCGACTCGGTGCGCCCCGCCGCGCTGCGCGGCCTTGCGCCCGACCAGACGCTGGTTCTTATCAACGGCAAACGCCGGCACAAGGCTGCGCTGGTCAACGTCAACGGCACCATTGGCCGCGGCTCTTCCGCGGTTGACCTCAACACCATCCCGAACCTCGCGGTCGGCAATGTCGAAGTCCTGCGCGATGGCGCCTCGGCACTGTACGGCTCTGACGCCATTGCCGGCGTGGTCAACGTACGCCTGCGGGAAGCATCAGAAGGCGGCGCCATCTCCACCAGCTATGGCTGGCGCGAAACAGAATACACTGTTCCGGTGATCCAGCCGACCGCCCCCGGCGTGCCGGACCCCGGCCGCTCGGTCACCCGCGAACGCTCTGACGGCCACGTCTTCACCCTTGCCGGCTGGAAAGGCTTCGCCCTCGGCGACAGCGGCTTCCTGACTGTCACCGGCGAATACAAGGACCAGAACCACACCGAACGTTCGGGCTATGACCACCGCCAGCAATACCCGGCGGGCAATGCCGCCAGCGAAGCGATCATCAACCGCTTCAACGCCTGGACCGGCGAGCCGGAACTCGAGCAGGTCACCCTGTTCGCCAATGCCGGCTACGACCTTGCCAACGGCGCAGAGCTCTATGGCTGGGCCAGCTTCCAGGACCGCGAAACGATCTCGGCAGGCTTCATCCGCGTGGCACAGGATGCCCGCAACGTTATCGAGATCTACCCCAACGGCTTCCTGCCGAAGATCAACCCGACGACCACGGACTATTCTGCCCTTGGCGGCGTCCGCTTCGACTGGGCCGGCTGGGACGCCGATGCATCGATCGGTTATGGTTCCAACAAGATGGAGTTTCAGATCATCGACACGCTGAACCGCTCGCTCGGCCCGGCATCGAAAACCTCTTTTGATGCGGGCGGCTTCGAGCATACGCAGCTCGTCGGCAACGTGTCCTTCGTGAAGGGCTTTGCGGTTGATGGCCTCGCTTCGGACCTCAACGTGGCCTGGGGCGTGGAGGCGCGCCGCGAGACGTATGAGATCTTTGCCGGTGAACCGGACTCCTACCGCAATGGCGGCGTGCTTCTGAATGGCAACCCGACCGCTTCCGGCTCGCAGGTCTTCCCCGGCTTCCGTCCGGAGAACGAGCTCGACAAGGACCGCACCGCGGTCGGCGTCTATCTCGACCTGGAAGCCAACCTGACCGATGCCTTCCTGGTGTCGGGCGCCGTGCGCGGCGAATCCTATTCCGACTTCGGCGAAACGCTGACCGGAAAGCTCGCAGCGCGCTATGACTTCAACGACAACTTCGCGATCCGCGGCTCGGTCCAGAACGGCTTCCGGGCCCCCTCGCTGCAGCAGCAATACTTCACCACGACATCGACGAACTTCATCAACGGCGTGCCGTTCGACATCACGACCTTTACTGTCGATGATCCGATTGCCCGCGCCCTCGGTGCGCAGGACCTTGATGCGGAAACCTCGGTCAACTACGCGCTCGGCGCTGTCTTCCGTGCAGGCGATTTCAGCCTCACCGTCGACGGCTACCGCATCGACGTGACCGACCGGATCGTGCTGTCGGAAAACCTCACCGCCGCAAACGTGCAGGCTTATCTGCAGAACCTGGGCTTCATCGGTGCAGGCGGTGGCCGCTTCTTCATCAACGGCGTCGACACCGAAACGCAGGGCATCGACATCATTGCGAACTACACCTTCCCGGAAACGGAGATCGGCCGGTTCAACGCGACACTCGGCGCTAACTTCAACAAGACCGATGTAACGAAAATCCCGGCGGTTCCGCAACTCACGGCGCTCAATCCCGCTCCCGTCCTGTTTGCCCGCGTCAACGTGCTGACATTCGAGGAAGGCGCGCCGAAGGACAAGTTCACCGGCCAGCTGAACTGGGATTTCGGTCCGTTCGGGGCAACGCTCCGCGCGGTGCGCTATGGCGAGGTACTTGTGCCGCAAACCAACGCAGCACTCGACTACACGCTGTCGCCGAAAACGGTGATCGACCTGGAAGGCCGCTACACCTGGAGAGACAAGCTGACCCTCGCGGTCGGTGCGGACAACCTGCTCGACGAGTATCCGGATGCGGCCCCGCTGGGCCTCAACACGACCGGCAACACGCCGTTCTCCACCTACTCGCCATTCGGCTATTCGGGCCGCTTCGTGTATGCGAAGGCAACCCTGAACTTCTGATCGGATATTCCGCTCACACACAGACGCCGCCCCTTCCCGGGGCGGCGTTTTTCATTAGGGTCGCGGCAACCGATGAAGGAGGCGGCATGCCGCGCGCACGCACGAACGGAATCGAGATCGAGTATGACACGCTGGGCAGCGCCTATGATCCGGCAGTGCTGCTGGTCATGGGCTTTGCCCTGCAGATGACCCGCTGGCCCGAAGGGCTGAGGCGCGGCCTTGCCGATGCCGGCTTCCGGGTGATCTGGTTCGACAACCGCGATGTGGGCCTCTCGACCGAGATCGCGCATTTCACCCCGCCCTCTCCGATGGAGGTGATGCAGGCGGTGATGTCCGGCAAGGATGCGTCAAAGCTCGTGCCCTACACGCTGGACGACATGGCCGCCGATACCGCGGGCCTGCTGGACGCGGTCGGCGTTGCGTCCGCCGATATCATTGGCATGTCGATGGGCGGCATGATTGCGCAGTTGATGGCGCTCGATCACCCGCACAAGGTGCACAAGCTCATTCCGGTGATGACGACCTCAGGCAATCCCGCCCTGCCCCCGCCCACACCCGAAGCGGTCGCCGCCCTGACGGCGCTGCCGCCGGTGCGCACGGCAGAAGCCATTGGCGACATTGCGGTCGTGGCACAGCACGGCATCGGCTCACCGCCCGGTGTGCGCAACTCTGCGGAAATCATCCGTACGCGCGCCATCGAGGATTTCCACCGTTCCGACCGGCCCTTCGGCATCCTGCGCCAGAACGGCGCCGTGCTCGCCCAGAAACGCTGGCATGAGCGCCTCGGCAGCGTGACCGCGCCGGCGCTGGTGCTGCATGGCGCCGCCGATCCGCTGATCCGCCCCGCCTGCGGTGAAGATATCGCGCGCCGCATTCCCGGCGCGCAGTTCCGCGCCCTGGAAAACTGGGGCCACGACCTGCCGGACAGCATGGTGGACACACTGCTCGGCGAGATCGTGCCCTTCCTCAGGTCCTGAAGCGCAAGTGTCCGTTCGCAATCGAATCCCGATTGCTCCGAACTTGCTTCAACGAATGGCGACCGGATTGATGATTGCCTGCACCGAGCCTTCCAGGCGCGGCGCGCCGAGGGTGAAGAAGAATTCCGACACACCATCTTCCGCGAGTTCGTGCGTCACCATGTTCTCGAGAATATAGACGCCGTTCTTGGCGAGCAGGGTCAGGTGTACGTCAAACGGGCGCGCTTCCTTCTCGAAGGGGATCACTTCCAGCGCCCAGGTATCGGCGCCCACAGCAACGACGCCGAGATCTGCCAGATATTGCGCGCCGCCGACACCAAGGCCTGGCTCGACGGGTGACAGCTCGGTTGAGCCTTCCTGCGATTTCATCGTGCCCGTGTGGAAGAGAACAATGTCGCCCTCCCCGATCGTCACGCCGGCCGCTTTCGCGGCGGCGTCGATCTCCGCCTTGTTGAAGGCCGTACCCGGAGCAACCGGATCGCCGAACTGCTTCGTCATGTCGAGCAGCACGCCGCGCGTCGCTACCGGCGGCAGCGTGTGCGTACCAAACTGTGTGAGGCCTGCGGTCGTCACAAACTCCGAAACGGGCACACCGTTATAGTATCGGTGGTCGATGCCCATGTGGCCGAGCCCGTCGAGCTGGCTGCCGATGCCGATATAGGTGTTGACGAGATCGTCATTGCCCACCGCCTTGTTCTCGCCAAGCGGCGTGCCGGAACCGTCCGACAGCTGAAGGATGGTCATGGAGAAGGTGCGCGGGCCATAGGCCGGCGTCGTTTTCCCGGTCACCTGACCCAGCGCATAGGTCTTGCCGGTGGTGATCAGCTTCGCCGCTTCGGCGGTCTTCTCCGGCGAGAGATTGTTCATCGCGCCGAGACGGTCGTCCGGGCCGTAGCGGGAAGGATACCATTCGCCGCGCACAGCCGCTTCGCTTGTGACAGGCGGCTCGGCAATGCCGCTGGACAACTGGCTGCAGGCGGCAAGCAGCGCCGTCGTGGCGAGCAGAATACGTTTCATGTTGGCTCCTCCCTTTTATGGTCAGGAGCCTAACCGCACAGGGCCGCTTGGCAAGGGCATCAGGCCCGGCGGACGAGGAAGCCGGCACGCGGAAAGTGAACATGGATCGTTTCCGCTTCCGGCGTGAAGCGCTGCAGGATGATGCGCTGCGAATCGGCGTGCACCAGTTCGCCCTCGACCCAGACCATGCCGTAATCGTCCGGCGACACAGCGACCCGTTCGCCCGGTGCAAATTCCTGCGGCTCGTTGCGCGTCGTCGCCGCAACAAGGCGCGGGGCCGCGTGCTTAGCAATTTCCAGTGCCTCTTTCGAAGTGATGGTTTCCGGTGTCTGGCCTTCTGCTTCGGCGAGGCGGCGATACCAGGCGGCCGTCAGCGGCGCGCTTTCGAAACACGCATCGGCAAATTCCGGCACGGCCTGCTTCATCCACCAGACATTCATGTAGGCATGCACATCGACGAGGCCGGGCTTGGCGCCGATCAGGTAATTGCCGCTGCCCGCGCCTTTGCCACCGGCGAGGCGTTCTTCCAGCAGCATCAGGCGCGCGCGCCACTGGTCGCGCATCATCGGCGCGGCGGCTTTCATCGCTTCGACATTGAACGGGCGGCCGGAGAGTTGTTCGCGGTCCTTGATGAAGGCTTCGGGCACACTGTCGCCCATCTTGCCGAAGATCACGGCGACCGACGACTGGAACCAGCGCCCGTCGGCCCAGCCGGCTACCATCTGGGCAAGGCCTTCATGCCCGGGCAGTTTCAGGGAGTAGAGCGGATAGCGCGCTTCGATCTCGCGCAGGATGATCGCCGTGTCGCAATATACGTCTGCGCCGATCTGCATCACTGGTGTGCGGCGATAGCCGCCGGTCATCGGCATCAGGTCCGGGCGCGGCATGATCATCGGAATTTCGACCCGCGAATAGGCGAGATTCTTCAGCCGCAGTGCGAGGCGCACTTTCTCCGAGAAGGGCGAGGAAGGGTATTCATGCAGGATAATGCTGCGGGCGTCCGCCATGTGGTCTGTTGAACCTCCCCGATCCAAGGCGCGCACTCTGAGCGTTTTCGCCCCGCGAGGTAAAGAGGGCTTTTTGCCTTGCCGCAGCGCGCCCGCAAGTTTCGGGTGGAACTGGCCGCGCGGGAGGGCCAGATTGCACGCATGTTTGATGCCGCCCCCCTTCCCGAACGCGCCACCGCTTATGAGCGGATCGGTACGGCCTTGAATTGGCTGGGAGACACCTGGCAGGATTGGCCGGACCTTGAAGCCGCCGCGCGCGCCGTCGGCCTGTCGCCCCACCATTTCCAGCGCGAGTTCACCCGCTGGGCCGGGGTCAGCCCGAAACAGTTCCAGGGCGCGATCGCCCACGGCGCGGCCGGCGACCTGCTGAGACAGGGCGCCAGCGTTCTGGAGGCAAGCCTGGAGACCGGCCTCTCCGGCCCGGCGCGGCTGCACGACCTTTTCATCGCGCATGAAGGCCTCACCCCGGGCGAAGCCAAATCCGGCGGCAAGGGCGCTGACCTGACCCTCGGACGCGCGCCCACGCCTTTCGGCCTCGGCGCCTGGCTGATCGGCCCGCGGGGCCTCGTGGCGCTCGGCTTCATCGATGACGGCGCGCCGGCGCGCACCGGCTTCGAACATCAGGGCCGGCCGCAGGAGGAAGCCTTCGCTGACCTCGCCGCCCGCTATCCCGGCGCCTCGATCCGCCGCGATGACACCGCAGCAGAGAAGATGGCCGCCGCCGTGTTCGAGGCGGGCGAGGCGCTGCCCGTCTGCCTTTATGGCACGCCGTTCCGCCGCCAGGTCTGGCGCGCGCTCCTCGAGATTCCGCCCGGCGAGACATGCACCTATGGCGCCCTTGCCGCCCGGATCGACGCCCCCAAAGCGGCCCGGGCTGTGGGCGCGGCAGTCGGCGCCAACCCGATCAGCTGGTTCATCCCCTGCCACCGGGCCCTTGCAGCCGATGGACGGCTGCATAACTATCACTGGGGTGTGGCTCGCAAACGCGCCATGCTCGTCTATGAAAGCGCGCATACAGCCTGAACCCTGCGGCCGGGCTCCGTGCGCCAGCCCCGGATGGTTCCTTTGACTGGTATGTTCGTCTACTTCTTTCTCGTTCTTGCCGTGATCGCCTGGGGCGCCCATCTCGTCTGGCGCTGGAAGCAGACGAAGGATTTCGCGCCCGAACTCCTGAAGTCGCGCAAGGCGAGCGGCGAGTTACCCGAAACGGTTGGGGAAGCCGAATTCACCGATCTCTATGTCCGCGCCGAAGGCCCGCGTGCCGGCACCTATATCTATGCCTGCGGCGCCTTCATGACCGTGGGCCTCGCGCCGCTTTCGGCTGTGTTCAACACGGTGTGGGATACGTTCTGGAAACTCACCGGCGGCTCGCCCGTGTTCGAACAAGGCACGCTGATCCACACGTTCAGCTTCTTCCTCACCTTCATGGGAATCGCCATCGGCATCCTCGCCCTTGCCCTGCATCGCTATTACACGCTGATGCCGCCCAACCTGAAACAGATCATCCGTAGCCTGAAGGAATCGCACGCATGAAATCCCCGCAATTCCTGCACTCCATGATTCGCGTCGGTGATATCGACGCGGCGCTGCGCTTCTTCTGCGACGGTCTCGGCCTCACCGAGATCACCCGCTACAGCAATCAGGCTGGCCGCTTCACGCTCGTCTTCCTCGCTTCCCCGGCCGACATCGAACGCGCCGGCGGCATCCCGCCTGGCAAGAGCCCGACCGAGATGGACATACCCATGGTCGAACTGACCCATAACTGGGACGAGGCGGACTATGACGGCGGGCGCAATTTCGGCCACCTCGCCTACCGCGTGGACGACATCTACGCCGCCACCCAGCGCTTTGCCGATCTCGGCGTCACCATCTCCCGCCCGCCGCGCGATGGCCGCATGACCTTCATCCGCTCACCGGACGGCATCTCGGTCGAACTCCTGCAGAAAGGCACACCGCTCGCGCCGCAGGAACCCTGGGCAAGCGCGCCGAATATCGGGGTGTGGTAGGCACGCCCTATCCGGATACTCGAACGCGTGTTAGCGTCCTGCGAGGAATCGGCCGCAAAGGCCGCGAACGGGGAGACGGAACACCATGCGCCACGCGCTGACAGCTGCCATTCTGGGTCTTGGCCTCGCCGCCTGCACGCCTGCGCCTACGCCCGCGAGCCCAGAGCCGGAAGCGCCGCCCGCGCCGCGCACCTGGAGTTTCGCGGATGGCGAAGTCTTCCCCGCAGGCCGCACCCTGACGCGCCCGGAATCGGGCGTCGTGCTGGCCGATGGCACGCTGGTTGTCGTCGATCAGGTGAACGGCCTCACCGCGATTGCGCCCGATGGCAGCATCCGTCCGTTTGGCAATTTCGCTGCGGCTGGTTACAGCCATTCCCCGCCGGACTATGCCGCCGGCCCGAACGGCGCCGCCTTCGAGCCGGACGGGCGCCATGTGCTGGTCGCCGATGTGTTCACCGGCAGCCTCTGGCGCACCGATACAGAGACCGAGACCACGACCCGCCTCTACCAGCACCCCTTCGGCATCAACTATGCCCACCGCGATTCCACCGGAGCGATCTGGTTTACTCAGTCCACGGAGAATGCTCCGCCACAGTCCGAAGTGCGCCTGTTCGGCGCCCTCAACGGCCCAATGCCGGATGGCGCGCTGTTTCGCATTGCGCCCTCAGCAGACGGCGAACCCCTGCCCGCGCCGGAACGCATTCTGGACGGCCTTCTCTTCGCCAACGGCTTCACGCTGGACGAGACGCGCGGCAAGCTGTTCCTCGCCGAAACCGTTGCCGGCCACATCACCAGCTACACAGTGGACCTTGCCACCGGCGCCCTGTCTGACCGCGCGGTGCTGACCACGCTCACCTCGCCCGACAATGTCGAGCAGGCAGCAGACGGCACGCTTTGGGTCGCGACGCCGATGTCAAACCAGGTGCTGGCGATCAATCCGGATTCGGGCGAAAGCCGCGTCGCCTTCTCCGCACAGACGGAAGAGGCCGCTGCCCTCGCGGCCGAGTTCGACCGCCGCGCGGCCACCGGCGAGCCGCGCCTCGAGCTTCTGTCTTCCGTTGTCTGGGACCCGATGCCCGGCCTCGTCACCGGCGTGATCCACACGCCCGGCGGCGGCCCGGTCTATATCTCCAACCTCGGCAATGCGCTGCTGAAGATCGAAGCGGCGGAGTAGCACCTAATCAAGCGCGCCAATGTACGGCAGGCCGCGGTAAAGGCCCGCATCGTCCATGCCGTAGCCGACAAGGTAGCGGCCCGGCGCATCAAAGGCGCAATAGTCGATCCCGTCTGCGCCGCGCGGCGCCCAGGGCTTCTGGGTGAGCGCCACGGTGATCACTTCGCGCGCGCCCTTGGCCAGCAAGTGTCCCTTGGCAAAATCGATTGTGCGGCCGGTATCGTACACATCATCGATCAGAACCACGCCCCTGCCCTCCACCGAGCGTGCAAGGTCTGCGCGCACGACGACCCGGCCGGAGCTTTCACGCGCATCGCGGTAGCTTTCGAGCCAGATCACATCCAGCACCGGATGCACATTACGACGCGCCAGCGCCTTCATCAGGTCGGAGGTGAACGGCGTCGCGCCGATCAGGATCGACACTGCCGTCCAGTCCCCGCCCGCAAGGCGCGGCGCGAGGCGATCTGCCAGTTCATCCACCCGCGCCATCAGGTCGGCCTCGGAGAGGACAACGTCAAACTTCGGCAGGTCAGGCATATCAGTTCAGGTCCTCGGCGGGGATTTCAGGCAACGCAGGTTCCTCCGCCCGCGGATCTTCCGCAGGCGGCTCATTCGGCACCGCGCTGCGGTCCACGAAGCTGACGACAATCTCGAAGCTCTCGACCGGCGCCGGCTCGACCACCACGCCAAACTGCCCCGCGGCGCCCGGCTCGAGCG
>NZ_JBKBXB010000053.1:0-18273 GCF_046313975.1 Hyphomonas sp.
AGCCGCTCGGAATCGCCACTCGGAACCGCATTTCCTGGCCAGGGCGGGCCTTGAAGACCGGGGTTTCCGGATCATTGCCGCCTGTCATGACGTTGGAATAGGCGCGGAAAGCGTTGTTGATAGAGGCAAGGCCAGGACCTGTCGGTGCCTGCAGGGCGCCTTCTTCATGACCGAACGGATCTCCCGCTCCGGCATGCGCATCTCCGCCGCCGGTATCGCCGAAGCCCCAGTCAGCGCCGGCCGGGAAGCCGAAGCGGAACCAGAGCGGTTCGGTGGCGAAGTTGATCGCCGCACCGCCGGCATCATGGGCATCTTCCGGAACGCCGGGGCCTTCGCCCGCGATATTCTCGACGGGTGTGCCATCGCGGTACCGCAGGTTCACCGCCTTCTGGAACACCATCGAGAAGTCACGGAACTGCTGGCCGCCGGGCATGGTGACGGTTGCCTGCGCCGTGGTGCCCTCATCGAGCGTGAAGGTCGAGCCTTGCGGCAGGATCGTCATCACACCGATCAGGCCCTTCTGGCCCTGCTTGATATAGTCCGCCGGGAAGATCGGCATCGCGCCGAATTCCACCGGGCGTGCCACCAGCTCGAAGGTGTTGCCGTAGAGCGCGCCATAGGCCCCGGACTTGCCTTTCCCTGTGCTGTAGGCACGCGGAGCAAGTTCAAGGTCGCCGGCAAAGTAGCGATAGGTGCGCGAGCTGCGCGGCGCCACGGTCTGCACCGGGTTGATGCCGACGTTCACGCCATCATCGCGCGAGATGTCATACTCGACCTTTTGCGTATGCAGACCGACATGGCTGGAGGCCTTGATCAGGTTGTTGTTGAAGGTGGTGTAACCCCGCGGGTCATCCCGGTCACGGATCACCGTGTAGTGCTGCATCACATAGCTTGCGAGGTCCGGCACATTTTCCGGCAGGCGGTTGCGCACCGTCACCTCGACACACTCACCTGCAGCCGCGCGGATGCTGACCGGCTCGAACTTGTACTGGTTCGGCAGCTTCACCGGACAGTCAGGATTCTCCACACCGCCAAACCTGTTGGCGCATGCGGCCTGGTCTGCCGTTGTCACAATATCCTTCCGGAGATCCGCCGTCGGAACATAGACGAGCGCCGTCGGATCGTGCAGCGGGCCGCGCATGCCGTTCGACAGCTGGGTCGTGCGGGTATTGTACCGCAGCGTCCCGCCATTCGGATCCAGCGGACCACCAACATGCATGACAGCCGAGGAATCCCCCGGAATGATCGACGTCGTGAACGGCGTCTTGATCACCTGGTTCACGGACACCGCCGTGATGTCATAGCTGCGGACTGGCGCTGTTTTCGGACAGACGCCGTTGAAGCTGCTGCGGTTGCTGATCGTGATCGGTGATGTCCGTGGGTTGTTCGGTAGCGAGGCCAGGTCGGCGCGTGACACATCATAGGAGCGCACAACGCCCCATGTGCCGGTCCACAGACCTTCCTGCGACGCATCCCAGGCGTACAGGTAATCCGATTCAGCCGAGGCCTGGTCGACATCGCCGAAGATGTTCGTCGAGAACGACGCCTTTTCGGAGAGACCGACCTGCAGCGCCGAACGCCAGCCGGAATTTTCGCTTGTGCCGAAGGCCGACCCGCCGCTAAGCCATTTCACGCCATGAACAACAGCTGTGTGCTCATGTTCGTGGGCACCTGCCATGATCTTTACACGGACGATATCGCCCGCAATTGTGCGCAGGATCGGCGTGAAGGGGTCGCCATTGCGGATATCCTTCGTCAGCAACGGATAGGGCGTCGAGCCGGTCTTCGTGTTGAGCTGCGGGATCTTGCGATCCGTCCGCGTTTGCAGGGCATAGGCAAGATCGCCGGCCAGGCCATGCGCCTGCGCGCCGGGCTTGCCATCCGGACCGTTCCGGTTGGGATCATACACGCGGTAGCCGACAGGCTCGTTGCGATAGTTGATCACAAACGTGCCGATATCCGCCGCAGACACCGCTTCCGGGCAGGGCCGCGGCACACCGCCGGGGCAGATTGCATGAATGCGAACGGCATCCGGGAAGGCGGCCGACTGCCGGTGCGAGGGGTTCAGCGCGAAGCGGAAGGAATCCTCGTTCGGCGGCGCCGGCATACCGGACGCGTTCACGCCGGTCCATGCGTTGGCATTGTAGGCGTGCGCAAAGTCCTGGGCCGCGAGATAGAATTCCCGGTAGGAATCATCGGAGCCGTCGCCATCGATATCGCCGGACAGGATCATCGCCTGCCAGGACGTCGGGCCACCGTCGGCGCGGGTGTACATCGGCTCGCCGGTTTCGTTGTGTTTCCACACCGAACCCGCCGGGTTCACGAGCAGGGTAGCGTACAGGCCGACCTGCTGGTGCGTCGAGGGGCCGAAATGGTCGTGCGTGAAGGTCACGCCAAGACCGCGATCGCGTCCTTCCAGATTGTGCAGCGGATCGATGAACCAGCGCTGGATCATCGTGCGGGCACCCAGATACTTGCCGCCCGGGCCTGCCCCGAAGAAGGGGTGCGCCTTCGGCGTCAGCAGCGGGTCGCCGGTGCCTTCTTCCAGCGTGTAGCGGTTGATCGCCTCGATCCGGTGACGGACGGTATCTGCGCCCAGCACGCCGTCCTCATAGTTCCAGCCGTTTGCCGCGCCATCTGCCGAAACGAGGTCCCATTTCGGAAGGTGGATGTGCTGGCCGATAATGTCGGTCGGCGTCGTCACCTGATAGTCGTCGACATAGTAGAATTCGGGGATCAGGTTCGTCTGGTAATACATCGCACAGTCGTACGAGTTCAGACGGAACACGAACGGCTCCGGCGGACGGGTCTTGGCAAGCGTCGGGGCCACATCTTCCCAGAGCGTGATGATACGCTGCTGAGGGAAGTGATCGCCGAGCTTGTTGAAGACGACATCGAGTTGGATGTTTGCGCCTTTGTAGACGCGCGGATTGTCCGCGCCGAACGCCGCCGTGAACGTGTTCGCAAGCCCGCCTGCCGTGCCCGAGAAGAACTTGCCGAGCGCGCCTGTGTTGAAGACCGTGCCTTCATCATCCATGCAGGGCTCGAAGAAGGGGGAGCCTGGCTGCGGCAGCGCGCCGTTCGTGATGTATGAGGCCGGCTGAACCGTGCCGTTCAGCAACTGGCGGAATGTCGGATGCTGGCGGCGGGCGTGGAAGGCCATGGCTGCGCGCTCAACATCGTTGCCATACTCGCTGATATATTTCGGCTTGGCTTTCAGGATGTGCTTCTCGAACGAGAACCGGGTCTGGTGCTGGTCGGTGATACCGCCAACCGCATAGCCGTCGAGGTAGTGGCGCGGCAGACCGCCATCCCAGCCACCGGAATTGGGGTTGGACGGGTTCGGCGCCATGTCGAGCGGCGGCGAGGGCGCGCGTTGGCCGACGCCGCCTTCCATGCCGCCGATCCAGAACGGGAAGCCCGGATTCTTCAGGCCCGTCGGGTTCAGCTGGTTCGCCGGATCTGCCGGGTTGAGCGAAGCAAGCACAGGGCGCGTATCAACGAGTGCCGGACTTGTATCCGTGCGGTCAATCACCGCCTGGCTGGAATCGGCGAGGCCGTCATTGTTCTTGTCGACCGCGGCGATGAAGACGCGGCCCGGCATCGGCGGCAGAGGCTTGCCCGGCAGCGGCACGATGGCCGGAATCGGTGTGCCCACGATGATCTCGCCATCCGGCAGCGCGCGCGCGCCGGATGCGGGCTTGCCGCGCTCCAGAGCGAATGCGTCCTTGTGATAACCGTCAGCGCCGACAGCCACATCCAGCACGGTGCCTTTCTGGAAGGTGTCATGATTGCGCCAGAGCGCCCACATGCCCTGCGCGAAATGCGGGTAATAGTGGCAGTGATAGATCGCATCGCCGGCCGACTTGTTGCGGTTGCCCGAACCACCGAAAGCGATTTCGTAGGAATACGCGCCGCCCGGGCCGATGCCCTGCGCGTCCATGTAATTGGAATTGTCGTCATCCGGGTCCGACAGCCACTGGTGGTTGTGCAGGTGGAAGACGTGGTGCTCCTTCGGGCCGGCATGCAGGTTCCGGAACTTCACGAAGTCGTTGATGTAGGAATGCTGCACGTTCGCCGGATCATCCGGGTACTTCGCATAGGTCGCGCGGATCGTCGGATCGCGCTCGCAGAAGGGGTCGCCGGGCTGCGGCGTGCAGAATTCGAGGCCCGCATTGGCTGGGATATCGACCAGCATCGCGGGATCGCCGATGGCAAACGAGGACAGGAAGAACTCTTCATACGAACAGCTCAGGCAGTCCGCAGCCGGGCCAACACCAAGCCGGTTAGCGATCACTGTGGAGCCGACGCCGCCGGAGCCCTGGTTGATCATGAACCCGTCGCCGACGCCGTGCAGGGTATGCTCGAACACCGGGTCTTCGAACCAGAACGGGAAGGCCTGCTTGGTCACCGTTTCGTCGTTGAACAGCGCGATGAATTCGCGGAACGGCTCCAGCCGGTTCGGCAGGGCCGGGTTGCGCTCACCCCGGTTTTCAAGCGGGTATGTCGAGGCCGGGAAAGACCCGTCCGGATTGGGCCCGGAAATGATGGCGTTGATGTCCGCCGAAACCGTCTGGATGCTCGAGCCATTGACATCGAGCATGTTGAGAATCGGCTTGCCAGCCTTGCCTTCCTGTTTCCAGGGATTCCGGTTCGGATAGCGCGCCTCGTAATTGATGATCGGATGACCGCCCGGCGTGGTTCCGATGGTCGCCAGACGCATGTCTTCTTCGGTCACCTGGCTGCGATAGAAATTCGCCCCGGCAGGCTCGACGACGACAACGCCAAACAGGCCGTTGGACGTGTTGCCGGCGGTGCCTTCACCGCCAAACGTCACGGCATGTGACAGGACGAGGTGTGCGCCTTCATTGTCCGCATAGAAGCGGTAGGTCTTGGTCTCGCCGCGGGCGGCCAGCGAGTTTGCCGACTTGCCGACATAGGCCGACGTGTCGAGCGAGGATGTGAGCGCGCTCATGCCGAGCGGCGTGAAGCCGGCGCGGCGCTCAGCCACCTGGTCATTGATCGTCATGACAGGCGGGTTGGCGTTGAACGGGTTGTGCTGGGCGCTGAGCAGGTTGGTGAAGTTCACTTCGAGGCAATCGCCTTCGCGGACACGCAGCACGATGGGGCGCGGGCGTTTGTCCTTGCGGAGCGTCACGTTGCCGGGGCTCAGAACCCCGCCATTCGCCTCCGGCTTGCCATTGCTGCGGTTCACAACATCCGAGCGCAGGGCATAGATCATGCCGTTGACGTTCTGCGCACCGAGGCGGTTGAACATCAGCGGCTGGTCCAGCGCGACAACGTCGGCTTTCACCGTCCGGCTGCACACCGGAAGCTGCGCGTTTGCATCAAAAGCAAGAGAAATGGCGCTAAATACGCACACAGCCAGCCCGACGGCCAGCTTTGAAATCCCACCCAACACGTCCCCCTCCCAAAAAAGTGACGTTATAAAAGAAAGCCGTACACGGATTGTCCCGATCCGAGCACTCTGTCTGTATAAGTCACACCTGAGGGGCCGTCCACAGCAAATACGGCGAAACTTGGCATTTTTCGCGTCAATACTAGTATTGCCGGTATATCGCTCAGGAATGCTCCTGATTTGATCAGTAGTTCGGGAGTTTACCGTTGCGGAAAGTGCACGACTTCAGCGCGCATACAGTAACCTCGCCGCGAGAACTTTCGTCACGCCATCCCGTGTCACACGAATCCTGACGATTCGCGGCAGCTCTTTGCTCAGCGCGATACTGGCCTGCATTTCCATTTCCGGCGGCAATGCAACACCGCGGTCATATTCAAAAGAGATCGCATCCGCGCATTCCATAATGACCCGGCGATCACTGGCCGAAGGCGCAAAGTTGGCAGCAAAGGCGACATCCTCCCAGGTCAGCACCAGATCCTGCCGGTCGCGGCAGGCCGGATTGTCCGCTGCCTGCAATGATATCCGCGAATATCCCGCCGGTTTGCGGCCAACTTCGCCGTCCACCAGAAAGCGCAAGCCGGCCGGCGTATGCTCAAAGATCACGTTGCTGTCTGTATCATAGGCGTTGGGCGGCAGGGCACGGGAGAGCCAGTGTTCCAGCAACCGCTCGGTCTGTTGCCACTCCGCCATCGCGTCATTGGATTCTGCTGCCTGCCACATGCGCAGGCCTGTGCGCACGGACTGTGTGACGGCGACCAAGATCAGTGCCAGCAGGGTGAGGCCCACCATCATTTCAAGCAGGCTGAAGCCGGCTTGCCGGCGGCGCGTCCGGTTCATGGCGATGGCTCCATCCCCAGCTCTGATGGCAGGCGCAGGGTATCCAGCCGCTGTGTCCGCCCGGCCCGGTCCACAACCTCGACCGTCACGCGCACAAGCTGCGGCGAGAGCGGCTCCATCCGCACCTGCCAGCGCAGACCGTTCGCATCGACACCCGAGCGCGAGGCTTCGAAACTGCGCTGCATGTCCGTTTCCAGCATCAGCGCCCTTGCCCGTTCCATCCTCCCGATAAGCGACTCGTGCGCCGCCCGTGAGCGGGCCGTCTGGGAATAGAGCTCCATCAGCGCCGTACAGGACAGGCTGAACACAACCAGCGCGACCAGCGTTTCCATCAGGGTGAAGCCGCGCGCGTTCATCCGGCAACCTCCCGCTCCACCTGCGAGGTGAGCCAGTCGACGGTCACGGTCTCGCGCCGCCCGAGAATTTCGAGCGTCAGTTTCCCGCCGGTCGAAGAGCCATCCGGAAAAAAGATAATCGCGGACGGACCCGCTGATGCCGAGGAGACGAGGCTGGTCTCTATACCCTCTGGCACGGTCACTGACGCCTCTCCCGGTCCGGTGATCCGCCGCGCCTCGGCATCGAAGACGATCCGCGCCGCCCGGCCCGTGGACTGCGCCGTAAGCCGGGCCTCACGCACAAGGCTTACGGTTTCGGAAGCGGTCCGGCGCATTTCGAATGCCGGGCTGCGGCGGCTGACAGACAACGACACGACGCCCATCGCCAGCGCCAGAATGGTCAGCGCCACAAGCAGCTCCATCAGGGAGTAACCTGCCTCGCGCCTGAAAGGATGACCCGCGCCGGCCATCGTCAGACCGCCAGATCGTTGACGCTCATGATGGCGCTGAGAAGCGTCAGCACGATGCCGCCGATGAGCACGCCGAGCATCAGCGTCATCACCGGCGCCGCAATGGTCGTCAGTGTGGAAATCCGCCGCTGGCTTCGGGTTTCGAGCAGCGTTGCCGCCTGCCCGAGCTGGCCAGCCATGTCGGCGGAACGTTCCCCGACAGCTGCCAGCTGCGCCGCCACGGCCGGCAGGAACCCATCGGCCGCAATCGCATCCGACAAGCGCACACCGACCCGAACCTCGCCCGCGACACGGTCCAGCGCATCCTTCACCAGCGGATTGCGCGCGCCCTGGCCCGCAATCTCCATCGCTGGAACCAGGCTGACGCCGTTCTCGAGAAGCGCCGAGAGCGAGGCGAGACAGCGCGCCGATTCCATATCGCGCACCAGCGGGCCGATCACCGGCAGCTTCAGCGCAAACCCGCTAAGCCAGCGCCTGCCGCTGCCCGTGCGCGACCAGCTCATCGCCAGCAGACAGATCACCAGCGGCGCAATCAGTAACACCGGCCAGCTCCCGCGCAGCCAGCGCGAGGCCACCATCAGCACCTCCGCCGAGGCTGGCGCTCCCGTGCTTGATGCTGCCAGCACCGGCTCCAGCGCCGGCGCAACGACCAGCAGGATGACGCCGACGGAGATCAGCGACGTGATCAGCAGGATCACCGGATAGATCAGCGCGCCGCGGATCGCCTCCGTCAGGCGCATCTCGTTTTCGATGGAAACGGACAGACGGTTGAGCACCGGCACGGTGGAGCCGCCTTCCTCGCCTGCGCGGACAAGACCGATCACATAATCCGGCGGCGGCGCCTTCAGGCTTGCCATTGCCTCGGCCAGCGACTGGCCGCTCAGCACCCCGCTGCGCAGGTTCGCCGCAAGGCGCGCCCCGCTGCGGTCTTCCGGATCCTCCGCCAGCAGTTTCAACGCTTCATCCAGCGGCAGACCGCCTGCAAGCATGGAGGCGAGGTTCCGGCAGAAGCCCGAAAGCACCCGCGCGGGCAGTTTCCCGCCCCGGCCCCCCGCTGCGCTTCCGGAAGCCGCGGCATCCGAAATCTCGAACGGCGTCAGCCCCTGCGTCATCAGTTCCCGGACCGCATCCGATTCCGAACCGGCAGCGACCACGTCAGCCACGACGCGGCCATCCGCCCGGTAGGCACGGTAGCGGTAGCGGGCCATCAGGACGCGCCCATTCCGATCACGGCATAAACCTCCGCCAGCGAGGTCTTGCCCTCTGCTGCGGCGCGCACGCCTTCCTCGAACAAGGTCAGCATCCCCTCCTCGCGGGCGATTGCACGAATGCGGCTCTCCGGGGCTTTCTCGGTGATCGCCGCTTCAATGGCGGGCGACATCGGCATGATCTCTGCCAGGCTCATGCGCCCGCGATAGCCCGTGCCGCGGCAATGCTCGCAGCCCACCGGCGCGCACCAGTTCGTGCGGAAAGCGTTTCCGGCCAGCGGCGCAAGTTTCGCCTGCAGGGCCGCAGGCGGCGCTTCGGCGCGCTTGCACTTGTCACACAGCAGCCGCACCAGCCGCTGCGCCGAGATCGCATTCACCGTGCTGGCCACGAGATAATCCTCGATGCCCATTTCGAGCAGGCGCGTGATGGTCGCCGGCGCATTGTTGGTGTGGATGGTCGACAGCACCATATGGCCTGTCAGCGCCGCCTCGACGGCGATAGAGGCGGATTCAAGATCGCGGATCTCGCCGATCATCAGGACGTTCGGGTTATGCCGCAGCACGGAGCGAAGCGCCCGCGCGAAGGTCATGCCGATCTCCGGCTTCACCTGGATCTGCGACACACCCGGAATTTCATATTCCACCGGGTCTTCCACCGACATGAACTTGACCTGCGGGCTCATGAGGTGGCGCAAGGCCGCATACAGCGTCGTCGTCTTGCCGCTGCCCGTCGGGCCGGTGACGAGCGTGATGCCGTTCGGCTTCGCAATTGCGTCCTTGAGCCGGCCTAGGGCATGATCCGACATACCGAGCGCCGGGAAATCGAGGTGCGCCGCCGACTGGTCGAGCAGGCGCAGCGTCACCGTTTCGCCGTGCAGGCTCGGCATAGTTGCGACACGCAGGTCAATGTCGCGCCCGCGAACGGCGGTGCGGATGCGTCCGTCCTGCGGCAGGCGGCGCTCGGCAATGTTCAGTTTCGCCAGGATCTTGATACGCGAGACGACTGCTTCCGGCGTGCCCTCCACCGGCAGGCTGACCGGTGACATCGCCCCATCCAGCCGCATGCGCACACGCACATGGTCCCGCTCCGGCTCGATATGAATGTCGGACGCCTTCGCCTCAACTGCCATCGCCAGCACGTCTTCGACCCAGCGGATCACAGGCGCGCCGCGCGCCAGATCGATCAGCCGTTCAATGTCATTGTCTGAAACTGAAACACTCGCCTCATCGGCGACTGTATCCTGTCCGGGGCGGATGGCGGAGAGCCAGGCGCGGATGTCGGAGCGCGTCGCTACGGCCCGTGTCACCTGCAGCCCGGTCTTGTAAGCCACCGCATTCGCCGCTTCGTCGTCCAGCGGATCGGCCATCGCCAGAACGACCGAGCCGTCCGAAACCGACAGCGGAACGACATTGGTATCCAGCAGGAAACGCGGACGCAGGCCGGCCAGATCGGCCGGAATCCTCGATGTTCCCGAGAGTTTTGCGTGCTGCAGCCCCAGTACCTCGGCGAGGGTTGCCGCGACAACATCCTCCGGGCAGAGACCAAGCTTGACGAGAACAGAGGGCAGCGGTTCGCCGGTTTTCTGCACCGATGCCATTGCGCGCGAGAGCTTCGCATCGTTCAGATGCTTGCGTGCAACCAGCGTTTCTCCGAGCACCGGCCATATGGCAGCCCGGCCATCAGTGGGCCGCGCCGCGCCCGGTTTCGCTTGCGTCTTCATGCCTGCAATGTCCCCACACTACTCAGCGCACCCTGTCTGCCACCCTAAGCAAGCATTTGGTGTGCCACTTGCATAACATCACGAAGACTGCAGATCGCAAAGCACAAGAATTGACAGCTCTTCATTTGCGCCGACTATAGACGGATACTTGGCCGCTCAAGGGACAGAGCGGTTGGTGTGGGGACCAGAAATGCCGCTCGACCAGGGACTTTCCCCGGCAAACGATCGCACGTCCGCCGGCAAGGCGATGACGGCGAAAGAGTTTTTCGTGTGGTGGGGCTCCACCCTCGCCAGCATTTTACCCGCCTGGCTGAAGGCCGCTTTCATACCAAACCGCAAATGGGTGATCATCCGGCGCGAGGGCGACACGTTCGTCGTTTACTCTGACAACGGACAACCTGTCGGCACACTCGCCGAAAGCGGGAGTGCACGGTCAAAAGTTCGCTCCGGCGATGTACTGGCCCTGCTGCCGCCCGAGGAAGCCTTCCTGCGCCAGCGCCGCCTGCCCGCAACTTCCGAACAACACCTGCGCAATGCCCTGCGCCTCCAAATCGCGGCCGACACGCCGTTCGAGATTGATGAGGTCCATGACGATTGCCGCATACTCCCTGGCAGCGCCGAAGGCGGCCAGATCCTCGCCGAGCAGGCCCTCGTCAAGCGAGATCGGGTCGCCGAACTTGTCGATCTCGCCAGCGCCAACCGCATTGACCTCGCCGGCATCGACATCGCCGGACCTGACGGAAAACCCAGTGGTTTCAACCTTCTACCGGAACGCCAGCGCGCCCGCAGCGACGCCTTCCTGCCCTCCCTGAACCGGGGCCTCGCCCTCGCCGCACTTGTTCTCGCCGCGCTTACCGGAACGCTCGGGCTGATGGCGATGGACCGCAAGCTGAAGACGCTTGAGACCGAAAGCGCAGCTGTCCGCGCCGAGGCCAGCAGCGTGCTCGCCCTCCAGCGCGAAGCCCTTGCCCGGGTCGAAGCCATCCGCCTGATCGAACGGCGCACCTCCAGCCCGCTGCGCTTCTCCGTGCTGCTCGATGCAGTGGCCGATGCGATCCCGCAGGACTCTTGGCTCGAAGGCTTCGCCTATGACGGCAAGCAGATTTCCCTCGTCGGCCTGTCGCGCTCCTCCGACAGTCTGGTCTCGAATCTCGAGGCCATTCCCGGCGTTACCAGCGCGCGCGTCGTCTCTTCCATGGCGCGGGACAATCGTCTGAATGCGGATCGTTTCCGCATCGAGCTGATGCTCGAACAGGAAGACGTCGCACCGCCCGCACCGGCCTCCGAAAAGGAGGACAACGGATGAACCTCTACGGCCTTCCCCAAAACCGCCAGCGCCTCATCGCCGTTAGCCTGCTGGTTGCCGCCCTCGCCATTCTCGGGCTCGGCGTTGCCGCGCCGGTCTCTGATATCGTGACCGGCAAGCAGGAAGCCATCCGCAAGAGCGAGGCCGAACTCGCCCGCTGGCGCGGCATTGCTGCTTCGGGCGATGTGATGCGTGCCGCCATCGAAGACCCGTCTGCCGCCGTCCGCGCCGGCGCGATTGCCCTGCCCGCCTCCACCGACGCACAGGCCGCCGCCAGCGTTCAGGCGATGGTCCGGCGCATACTCGACAATGCCGGCGCCGATCTCAAGAGCGTCCAGCCGCTCGACACCCGCCGCACCGGCAACCTGCGCGAAGCCGGTGTGCGCATTGTCGCCGTCGCCAGCCAGCGCCAGCTCGACGACACGCTGTTCGCGCTCGATCATGCCAATCCCCGCCTGTTCGTGCGTGAGGCGAATATCCAGCTCGCCTCGACAGGGAGCCGGGTTGCAGGCGAGGAAACCGCGCCCATGCTGCAGCTCAGGCTGGATGTTTACGCTTACGCACTCAGTGAGGAGTGAGGAGTAGAGTTATGAGTTTCGTCCGTGCACCAACGGCTGTTGTTTCCGCATTCCTTGCGGGAATCTGTGCATTTTTACTTCTGGCGTTAACCCTTCTGACAACCGGTTCGGTCGGAAAGTCCGATGCGCCGGCCCTGGTCCAGCCCACGCTTGCGGCGCCGGATCTGCCGGCCCTGACCTCGCTGCCGGACCGCGAACGCGCCTCCGCCGACAAACCGCTTTTCCACCCCGACCGCAAACCCCACCTGGCCGCCGCCGACGCCGGCGCCGCCAGTTCTGCCGAGACCGCAACAGTCGCCCCATTCCGCCTGAAAGGCGTGGTCATGGCGAATGGCATGGCCCGTGCATCCCTGATGCGGGATGTCGAGGGCGACATCGAATGGGTGAACCGGGGAACTGATATCGACGGGTGGACCCTTGAAAGCGTGCGATCCGACCGGGTCGTTCTCTCAAGGGGGGGGTACAGGACGACGCTCCTTCTCTACCCGGATCGTTAACAGAACCCCCAGAACGACAGAATGTGGGAATGGGTGACATGACAACGACACAACCAGCGATGAAGGGCCTTCGGGGCATCCTGCTGAGCGGAGCCGCATCGCTTGCGCTCGCCGCCTGCACGACGACGACGACCTACGGACAGCCCAAGCCGACCTACGGCCTGCCACTCACGCCGCCGCCCTCTTCCGTATACAAACCAGCCGCGCCGGACGACGCCGCTGAGATCACCGAAGTGCGCGCCACGCCGGAAGGCGGATTTGAAATCATCGGCACACCCGCACATCTCACCGGCGCACAGGATGCCGGCGCCGGCGCCGGGCGCGGCACCATCACGATCAATCTCAACGCTGTGCCGGTGGCCGACGCCGTGCAGCAGGTCCTCGGCGATATTCTGCGCGAGAACTATGTCATCGAAACCCCGCTCACCGGGGAAGTCACCCTGCAGACGAGCCGCCCGGTCACGCGCGACGGCGCCCTGCGCCTGCTCGAAAGCGTCCTTGCCAGCCGCGGCGCGCAGCTCGTCGATGGCGGCGGCTTCTACCGCGTCGTGGGCGCTGGCCAGGCCTCGAACGTTGCCGGCGGCGGCGCGGGCAGCAAGATCATCTCGCCGCGCTATGTCTCTGCCGAGGCGCTGAAGCAGATCTTCGCCAGCCGCAATGACGGCACGCTGACTGCCGAAGTCGATCCTGTCCGCAATCTCTTGATTTTGCGAGGAAATCCGACCGCTGTCGCCGAAGCGGAAAAGCTCGTCTCGGTGTTCGATGTGAACTGGATGCGCGGCATGTCTTTCGCTGCCGTACCCGTCGGCTTCTCCAGCCCCAGCCAGGTCGTCTCCGATCTCGAAACCGTCCTCGGCGCCGGCTCTGGCGGCCCGCTCGCCGGTGTCGTGCGTTTCGTGCCGCTCGACCGTCTGAACATGGTTGTGCTCGTCAGTCCGCAGCCGGACTATATCGCCGAAGGCAAGGCCTGGATCGAACGTCTCGACAAGACCGGCGGCCAGGGCGGGCAGAAACTCTACGTCATCCCGATCCAGAACCGTCCGGCTACGGAGGTTGCACAGATCATCACCGATGCACTCGCCGGCGAAACCGGCGGCAACGCCTCTTACGGCCTGCGCCCCGGTGACGATGCCGTCTTCTCCGCCACCAGCGATGCCACTGGCGATTCCGTCTCGGGCGCCAGCTTGGGCGGCGCCTCCCTCGGCGCCGGCAGCAAGAACACGCCGGCCGCCCGCATCATCGCGGACGACGCCAACAATTCCATCGTCGCCTTCGCCACGGCCGAACAGTTCGGCGTGCTCGAGAACGCCATCTCGCGCCTCGATGCAATGGCCAATCAGGTCTTCCTCGAAGCCACGATTGCCGAAGTGACGTTGACCGACAGCCTCTCCTACGGCCTCACCTGGTTCTTCCAGAGCGGCGAGTTTTCAGCCGGCTTCAGCAATGCGGACAATGGCGCCGTCGCGCAGACCTTCCCCGGCTTCTCGGTGCTGTTCTCTGGCCAGGACGGCCGCGCTGCGCTCTCCGCAGTAGCCGGCCTGACGGACGTGAAAATCCTCTCGGCGCCGTCGCTGATGGTGCTCGACAACCGCACCGCCACCCTGCAGGTCGGCGATCAGGTTCCGATCGTCACTCAGTCCTCGGTCTCGGTCACCAATCCCGACGCGCCGATCGTTAACTCTGTCTCACTTCGGGACACCGGCATCATCCTCAACGTCACGCCCCGCGTGAACGAAAGCGGCCTCGTCATCCTGGAAATCGACCAGGAAGTCAGCGATGTCGTCGCCACGCAAAGCTCCGGTATCGACTCGCCCACCATCCAGCAGCGCCGCATCACCACGTCTGTCTCCGTCCGCGATGGCCAGAGCATTGCCCTTGGCGGCCTGATGCGCGAGCGCCTGTCCGACACGAAGACCAAGATCCCGCTGCTCGGCGATGTGCCACTGCTCGGCAAGCTGTTCACGACGACAACCACCGAGGCGCGCCGCACGGAGCTGCTGGTAATGATTACGCCCCGTGTCGTGCGCTCTACTGACGCTTCGCTCGTCGTCACCGATGATCTCGTGCGCCGCATGAAATCCATCGAGGATGCCTTCGTGCTGCGCACCTCGCTCGAGGCGCCGGTGGTGCCTGCGGAAGACACCGCCTCATGATCCGGCGGCGCTCCGGTGCGCGCAAGGCGCAGGACCGGGGCGCCGCGCTCATCTTTGTGGTCTGGGCGGTCGGCCTGATGGCCGTCATCGGCGCGCTGATCGCCCGCGATGCCCATCTCGATGCCCGCGAGAGCAATCTCCTGCGCGACTCCCTGAATGCCGGCCTCCTGCTCGACAGCGGCCAGCGCATGGCGCTTGCCCGTCTCGCCGACGCGACGATTCCCGCGCAGGCCGCATTCCCGATCCATTGCGAGATTGACGGCGCCCGCCTGCTCCTCAACGCGCGCCCGGTCACCGCCTTCATCGATATCAATGCCGCGCCGGAGGAAACGCTCGCCGCCCTCTTCGTCGCGCTTGGCGCCCGCGCGCCGGATGCTGCCGGCTATGCCGCACGCATCGCGGACTACCGCGACGGTGACGGGTCCGTGCGTCCGGGCGGCGCGGAATTCGCTGAATACCGCACCGCGGGCCTCACCTATGGCCCGGCCAACCGCCCCTTCAATCGCACGGGCGAGCTGTCGGAAATTCCCGGCCTGCCATCCGTATTGCTCGCTGCCGCCCTGCCGCACCTCACGGCGCATTCCCACACCGTGCAGGTCGATCCCTTCTACGCCTCGCGCGAAGTGCGCGCCGCCATCGAAGGTCTCGGCAATGCCATCGGGATCACGCTCGAAGATGATGCCTGGGACGCCGCCGCCGAAGGCCGGGCCGCGTTCACCGCCATTCCGGTCGTCGTCGAAGTGATCGTTCAGATGCCCTCCGGCTACATCACCGGCCGCGCCGCAACCCTGGGCCCGGAGGAACGCGCCCTGCCGGGCCTGCGCCGCCTGATCGAGGAACGCGTAGCGGGACCGGAGCCTGCACTCGCCGCCGGCGCCGTCATCCCGGCGCTGCGTCCGTGTTACTGAGTGCGGGCCGGACGGCCCACATCGGCATCTTCGCCGCTGCCGCCTTCGGTGCCATCGCGCCCGAAGGAATAGACGCGCACCCGCAGCCCATCCTCCGTAGACGTATAAAGATAGGGACGGCCCCACGGGTCCGCCGGCAGTGCCTCTTCATCCAGATAAGGCCCGGCCCAGCCGATCGCGCCCGGCGGCTGCGTCATCAGCGCCTCAAGGCCTTCGCCTTCGGTCGGGTAACGGCCCACATCGATCTGGAACAGGTCGAGCGCAGCCTGCATATGCTTGACCTGCGCTTCCGCCGTCTGCGATTTCGCGCGGCTGAGGTATCCGATCACACGCGGCGCCACGAGGCCCATCACCAGCGCCAGGATGACAAGCGCCACCAGCAGTTCCATAAGGCTGAAGCCGGCGTCCGCCCGGCGGCTCTGAGCATCGCGTGTCATCACAATATGTCCTTGTCCCACCCGGCCAAAAGATACGCATTTTTCGCGCCGCGCCAAGCCAATGCGCCTCAGCCGCGAGACGGTGCATGACACTTCTCGGAGTAACCCTGATTCTCGCCGGCCTGCTCATCGGCTCCGCCATCGATGCCGCCGCCGCCCGCTTTGCGCGCGAGGAAGCCTGGATGATGCCGCGCTCGCGCTGCACCGCCTGCTCACGTCCGCTCGTCTGGTATGAGCTCGTGCCCCTTCTCAGCTGGGCCGCCCTGCGTGGTCGCTGCCGCACCTGCCGCGCGCCCATCGGCTGGTCCGCGCCCGCCACCGAAATGGCCGGCGCGCTGATTGCCGCTGCCGCTGTCTTCTTCGCACCGGACGGGCTCGTCCTCTTCACCTGCGCCTTTGGCTGGCTGCTGCTAGCCCTCGCCGCCATCGACTTCCGCACCTTCCTGCTGCCCGACGGCCTCAACGCGGCTCTGCTTACCCTCGGCGCAGCGATGGTCGCCCTCACCCGCCCGGACGACTGGGCGCTTCACGCCGCCGGCGCCGCCCTCGGCTTCGGTCTGCTCTGGAGCGTTGAAACGCTCTACCGCCGCCTGCGCGGGCGCGACGGGCTCGGCCGGGGCGATGCAAAGCTGCTCGGCGCCATTGGCGCCTGGGTCGGCATCACAGGAATCCCGCCCGTGCTCCTGATCGCGTCGCTCTCGGGAATCGCTGCAGCCCTCGCGCTTTCCGTCCGCAGATCCACACCGCTCAGTGGCCAGTCTGCCATCGCCTTCGGCCCATGGATCGCACTTGGCGGTTACGCGGTCTGGCTGCTTCAGCCGCTGCTTCTTTGAATAGAACCCCGTAATATAAGTAAAATCCCCTAAGCCGCGAATTTACTTGCGACGAATTCAGTATTGAGTCTCTATAGAGCATGGGCGTCGTGGGACATATTGGCGCGCCATAAGATCAGTCTGGGTTCTAAAAGGATAATAGGGGACGCTATGTTCAGGAAAACTATTTTGGCTGCGGCATCCGCCGTGGCGCTTACAGGCGTATTCGCAGCCGCGAACGCGCAGGTCGTCGTCGAGCTGGAAGGCCCGCTCAACAGCTATGTCGCCGCCGATGGTTTCAATGGCACCATGACGGTGATGAACACCAAGGTTGTCGTTTCGCCCGATACAGCCTTCGTGACGCCGACCAAAACGCGCGACGAACTCTTTGCATCGAACGCCCGCAACTCGGCTGGCGCACGCTACAACGTCACCAACTGGATCCGCGGCGATTCCTACTATGGCCGCAATCCGAAGGGCGTGCTCGGCGCGACGGTCATTGTCACCGGCGTTGTCGATCCGGCAACGGGCGTCGTGACGGCGCAGGAAGTGTTCACGGATGTCGCAGAGAACGTTGTTCTCGGCGTCGTATCCGAGACCAAGTGCACGAATGCCGAGTGCAACAATGAAGGCGACTTCATCCGCGGCAACGGCCCCACTGGCCCCGTGTTCATTCCGAACAAGGATCCGCGCCTTCCGGCCAATGCGATCGTCGATGCCGGCCTGTTCGAGTTGAACCTGCAGGGCGCAAACCTCAACGGCGCCCTCTTTGGCGGCGAAGGCTACTTCTCGCAGACGCCGATCCACCCTGTTGACGCACCTGCAGAACAGGCAGTCGTCTACTGGGCCTTCGAGCTCGGCGACATCCGCGCCGACCTGCTGAAGAACAAAGGCATTCGCGAGATTTCGGTTCTCCGCATCCGCTGCGATGTCGGTGATCGCCTCGAAGTTCGCGGCTGGGTCCACCAGCCCGTGAACGCGGCCGGCATTTCGACAGCTTCTGCCGCAACCGGAACAATCCGCGCCATCATGCGCTTCCCGGGCGCGACGGATATCACCGTCACCAACGGTGCGCCGGTGGCCGAAGCAAACAACGCCTATGCCAACTACCGCCTGCGCGGCGACGTGGCCAACTGCGCGGACGAAGTCGAAGTTCAGTGGCTTACGGGCCCTGGCGGCGCCGTGCTCGCCAGCACGATCGCCCCGGTTGACCGCCTGCGCGGCGACGAAGCAGACGACTAAGTCTGAGCCTCGATCTCAGGATCCGGAATGGCCCGCTTCGGCGGGCCATTTTTTTGCGCCCGGCCCCGGTGCGGTCATGTCCTGGAAGCGGCCCCGGAGCCATTCGGCTTCGGGGGCGTCCGGGTCTGGGGGTTTGCCGGCAGGCAGGCGGCGCACTCCGGCCGGATCGCCTCATGGGCACAAGCAGAAAAAGGAAAACCCCCGGAGCCTTTCGGCTTCGGGGGCTTTTTGGGTGCGGGAACAGGATTTGAACCTGTGACCTTCAGGTTATGAGCCTGACGAGCTACCGGACTGCTCCATCCCGCGTCAGCCAATTGTTCGTACAAGGAAGGTTTCCCCTCCAAATACAA
>NZ_JBKBXB010000054.1:0-17559 GCF_046313975.1 Hyphomonas sp.
ATCTGGCCGGTGTTCGGCCTGCCGCTGGCAGAGTTCAATGCCCTGAGCTTCACGCGGCCGCTGTTCGTCACCCTGCTCGCGGTGGTGCTGCTGCATGAGAAAGTCGGCATCCACCGGACGGCGGCTGTGATCGCCGGCTTCGGCGGGGTGCTGGTGATGACGCTGGTGCCGGGCCTGCTGGGGGCTGAGGGGGGCGCGCATTTCAATGCCGGCAGCCTGTTTGCGATCCTCTCCTCGCTCTGCTTTGCCTTCACCATCGTGCTGGTCAAATCGCTGACCGGGGTGCATTCGCCGATGGCGCTGCTGATCTGGGCAAACCTGTTATCGTCAATCTTCATCCTGCCGGCGGCGCTGGCCGTCTGGTCCTGGCCGGAACCGGCGACCTGGCTGCTGATCTTCGGCATGGCGTTTGCCGGCTTCGTCGCCCAGTTCTGCTTCATCAAGGGCATGTCGATCGGAGACGCCTCGTTCCTCTCGCCAATGGACTATCTGCGCCTTCCGATGGGCGCGGTGGCCGACTGGGTGATGATCCGCGCCCTGCCAGGCCTGTTCGTCTGGGCGGGCGCAGGCCTCATCGTCGTCTCCACCCTTTACATCACCTGGCGCGAGCACCGGCGGAACCAGAAGAAGCCCGTCGTGCCACCCAAGCCGTTTTAGTTTTTTGCTCGGCGCTGTTCGCGGGCTGTCGCCTATAGCGCATATGCCTTCGCCGTGCGCGCGGGAGCATCAGGCCAAGGGGCTTGGGCGTGCTTCCCTCCCCCCCCTTTCGCCGCGCAGACCCGCCCCACACTGTCTTCCCCGGCAACAAGTTTCCGCTTGTGAATGACAAATGAATCGTTCATTATTCAAAAACAAGTCCTGGAGGATACATGGCGAAAGTTCTCGTGACAGGGGCGACCGGTTTCATTGCCGGTCATGTCATCCACCAGCTGCTGGAAGCCGGGCACGAGGTGACCGGAACGGCGCGTTCCGCTGCCAGGGGCGCAGCTCTGAGCCAGACGATCAGCGCCTATGCGGGCCGGCCCGTGTCGATCCCGATCCGCGAGGCGGACCTGTCCTCCGACAAGGGCTGGGCCGAGGCCGCACAGGGCATGGATTTCATCCAGCACATCGCCTCCCCTATTCCCAGCAACGTTCCGAAAGATGCCGATGAGCTGATCATCCCCGCGCGTGACGGGGCCCTGCGGGTGCTGAGGGCGGCGAAGGCGGCGGGTGTGAAACGGGTGGTGATGACCTCGTCGATGGCGGCGTGCGCCTATGGCTGGGGCGACCAGCGGCCGAACCCGGTGACGGAGGAACACTGGTCGCGCGAGGACGCCGTCAGCGACACCACGCCCTATACCCGCTCCAAGACGATCGCGGAGCGTGCCGCTTGGAACTATGTGAATGGTGAAGGCAAGGGCCTGGAACTGACGGCGATCAATCCGGCCGCCGTGCTCGGGCCGGTGATGAGCGGCGACTTTTCAGCCTCCGTTGAAATCCTGACGCAGCTCCTCTCCGGCAAGCTGCCGGGCACGCCGCGCGTCGGCTTCGTGATCGTGGATGTGCGCGATGTCGCCGCCGCGCATGTGCTGGCGATGACGAATCCGGCAGCGGCCGGCCAGCGGTTCCTCGTCGGTGACCGGTTCATGTGGTTTTCAGAAGTCGCCGCCGTTCTGCGCCGCGAGTTCCCGGCCTACAGCAAGAAAGTGCCGGCGAAGGAGTTGCCGGGCTGGATGGTGAAGCTGATCGCCATGGTCAATCCGCCGGCCAGGCAGATCATCCCGGAGATCGGCCGCGAACGGCATATCTCCAGCGAAAAGGCGAAACGCGTTCTGGGCTGGCAGGCCCGTTCCGCCGAAGAAGCGATCATCTCCGGTGCGAAGAGCCTGATCGACTTCAAGGTGGTCTGAGGCTTGGGCAGCGCCTCAGAAGTCGTAGGTGATGCCTTTGCGTTCCCAGTCGCCGTAGCGGGTGGGTTCGATGGTCCGGGGACCGCCGCGTTCATCTGCCGGGAGGGCCGCGTCGGCGCGCTTGCGGGCGTCGGCCTCCTCCAGCGCGCGGCGGGCGGCTTCCGGCAGCGCGGCGCGCCGGGCGCGCTCTTCCTCGGAGAGCAGGTGCGATTCTGCAGGCTCTGCGGTCATTCGCGGTCTTCCCGTTGTGTTTACCTTCACCCATATAGGCTGCGCGGCGCGGCTTGTCCGCCCGTATGCTGATTTCTTCGCGTGACAGGAGTTCCCCCGCTCATGGGCACAGCCAAGACCTTTATCCTGCTGGCGGTGATGACGGCATTGTTCGTCGTCATCGGCTATTTCGTCGGCGGAACGGCCGGCATGACCATCGCCTTCGTCGTGGCCGCGGGCATGAACGTGTTTGCCTGGTGGAATTCCGACAAGATCGTGCTGCGGATGCAGGGCGCCCAGGAAGTGCCCGAAGACACGGCCAACCCGATGCTGAGGGCTTTCCGGCAGGATGTGGCACGGCTGGCGGAACGGGCCGGCCTGCCACAACCGAAGGTGTACATCATCGACACGCCCCAGCCGAACGCCTTCGCCACCGGGCGCAATCCGCAGAACGCCGCCGTGGCTGCCACAACCGGCCTGCTGAACGTGCTGACGCGCGAGGAAGTGGCCGGCGTCATGGCGCACGAGCTGGCGCATGTGCAGAACCGCGACACGCTGACCATGACCGTGACGGCCACGCTGGCCGGTTCGATCGGCATGCTGGCCAACTTCGCCCTGTTCTTCGGCCCGCGCGATACCAGCGGCCGGCCGAACCCGGTTCTCGGCATCGCGATCATGATCCTGGCGCCGCTGGCCGCCGGCCTGGTGCAGATGGCCATCAGCCGCTCGCGGGAATACGAGGCGGATGCGCGCGGCGCGGAAATCTGTGGCAACCCGCTGTGGCTCGCCTCGGCGCTGGAAAAGATTGAACGCGGCGCCCGCGCCCAGATCAATCCGTATGCGGAACGCTCACCCGCAATGGCGCACATGTACATCGCCAACCCGCTGAACGGGCGCGGGCCGGACAACCTCTTCTCCACGCATCCCTCGACGGCGAACCGTGTCGAGGCGCTTCGCCGGCTGGCCGGCGAGATGGGTATCTCCTCGATCCGTCCGGCCGGGACGGCCCGCCGCACGGCAGGCCCATGGGGCTGAGCGCGGGCCCCGGCCAATGAGCGGAGCTGCCGCCCGGCGCGCCGCCGGCGATCTTCTGCACCTTACGCTCGACCGGAAACGGACGCTGGACGAGGCCATGGCCGCCTCCGAACCGTTTCGCGCCCTGGAAGGCCCGGACCGTGGCTTTGCCCGCGCCATCGCCTCCTCGGCGCTGCGCCATCTCGGCTGGATCGACCGGACCGTGCAGCCGCTGATCTCACGCCCGCTGGCGGCGACGAGCCCGGAAATCCGGGCGCTGATCCGTGCAGGGGCCGCGCAGATCTGGTTCATGGAAGTGGCACCACATGCGGCGGTTTCGGAGACTGTGGATGCGGCCCGCCTGTGGCCGGGCGCACGCTCGGGTGGCAGTTTCCTGAATGCCGCGCTGCGGCGCGTGAGCGAAACCTCCTCGCCCGCCGCGTCGCTGAACCCGGAGGACATCTGGCCGGACTGGCTGCGGCTGGCGATGGCCGGCGGGCTGGGAGATGCAGCCGCGCGGCAGCTGGCCCGCGCGCAGCTGGCCGAGCCGGAACTGCACCTGACGGCGCGCACTGATGCGGCCGCAGTGGTAGCCATGACCGGCGGCACCATCCTGCCCTCGGGTTCCGTGCGGCTGGCGGCCGGCGCGGTCGAGACCCTGCCCGGCTATGAAGAAGGACACTGGTGGGTTCAGGATGCCGCCGCCGCCCTGCCGGCCAGACTGCTTGATCCGCAGGCGGATGACCGGGTGCTGGACCTGTGCGCGGCGCCGGGCGGCAAGACGCTGCAGCTGGCCGCCAGCGGGGCCCGGGTGACGGCGGTGGACCGTTCCGCCAGCCGTGTGAAACGGCTGCAGGAGAATCTCGACCGCACACGGCTGAAGGCAGAGATCCTGGTGGCGGATGCGGAGACCTGGCAACCGCCAGAAAAGTTCGGGAAAATCCTCGTTGACGCACCCTGTTCGGCGCTGGGCACGCTGGCGCGCCATCCGGAAGGGGCGTGGATCAAGTCGATCGCCGATGTCGGGCGTTTCCCGGCGGTGCAGGCGCGCATCCTGTCAGCCGCGCGGGCGATGCTCGCGCCGGGCGGTACGCTGGTCTACTGTGTATGCACCCCCCTGCCCTCGGAAGGGCGCGAGATTGTGGAGGCGGCGATTGCCCGGGGCGACTATGTGCGCCGGCCCATCCGCCCCGGCGAATGTGCCGGTTTCGAACATGCCCTGACCCCTGCCGGAGACCTGCTGACCCTGCCGGGCCCCTCACACGCTTGTGATGCCTTCTATATCGCCCGGCTGGCCCCGGCCGGCCGTGAGGCCTGATCCTGAACGGTTTTCCTAACTGAAATTCATGTCCTATTCAGGCCGAACCCGGCTATATGGCCCCATCGCAGGTATGCAATGCGAAAGGAAGAATTCAATGATGATGCAGCTTTCTGCTAACTCGGCCTCGCGGAAGGCCCTTGCCGGCGCCCTCGCGGCCCTGACTCTGGCGGTCGCAGGCTGCGCCAGCACCGGCGGGGTCGGCCAGGCCTCGACCCGCTCGATGGGACAGGCTTCGACGGTCTACACCGGCGTTGTCACCTCGGCCCGTGAAGTCGTCATCCGGCCCGACCGCTCCGTCATCGGCACGGCCACCGGCGCCGTGCTCGGCGGTATCGCCGGCTCGGAAATCGGGGGCGGCGACAAGGCCCAGACGGCCGGCGCCATCGGCGGCGCGGTGATCGGCGGCATCGCGGGCAACGCGGCTGGCAAGGCCATGGGCACCCAGCGCGGCTATGCCTACATCGTGCGCTTCGATAATGGCGAAGTGAAAGAGATCATCCAGGGGGCAGACCTCTACATTCCGCCCGGCACCCCGGTGAACGCGATTGCCGGCGCCGATGGCTGGAAACTCGTTCCCCGCTGACCCGGCGGCATCCTGAAGCAAACGGACAGCCGGCTGCCTTGTGTGGCCGGCTGTTCCCTTTTAGGGATGAACCATGACCCCCGTCCTGATTTCCCCTTCGATTCTGTCGGCCGATTTCGCCAGGCTGGGCGAGGAAATCCGCGCCATCGATGCCGCCGGGGCCGACATGATCCATGTTGACGTCATGGACGGTCATTTCGTGCCGAACCTGACCTTTGGCCCGCCGGTGATCGAGAAACTGCGGCCGCACACGAAGAAGCCTTTCGACGTGCACCTGATGATCGCGCCGGTCGATCCCTATATCGCCGCCTTTGCCAAGGCAGGCGCCGACATCCTGACCGTGCACCCGGAGGCGGGTCCCCACCTGCACCGCACCCTGCAGGCCATCCGTGCCGCCGGCATGCGCCCCGGTGTGGCGCTGAACCCCGGCACGCCGGCCAGTGTGATCGAGCCCGTCATCGACGATATCGACCTCGTGCTGGTGATGTCGGTGAACCCCGGTTTCGGCGGGCAGAGCTTCATCACCAGCCAGCTGAAGAAAACCGAACAGCTGCGCCGGATGATCGATGCCACGGGCCGCGACATCATTCTGGAAATCGATGGTGGCCTGAACGCCGAGACGGCGCCGAAAGCGATTGCGGCCGGGGTGACGGCCATCGTCGCAGGCTCCGCCGTGTTCCAGGGCGGACCGGCCGCCTATGCGGACAATATCCGGGCCCTTCGCCCCAAAGTCAGAGTGTGAGCCGCCCGTGAGCGTGGACGGCAGGAACCTGTCTGACGGCACTGAGGATACGTTCCAGGCAGACCGGACCCGGACGAGCAGCGATGACGCGGCCCTGTGGCGGCGCTTTCGCGGCATCGCCGGCGAGGATGCCCGGGTCTCCACCCTGCAGAAGCTGAAACTCACCGGGCATGGACCGGATACATTCAGCCTGCATCTCGAAAACCTTCTGCCCCCGGACGATCGGCGCGGCGAAGCACTGATGCGCGATGTCTGGCGCATCGGCCAGCAGCGCATCGTGTTGCAGCCCGGCCAGTCACCCTGGTCGATCGAGATGCCGTCGCGCCATTTCGCTGACCGCGTGCACCGGTTCGGATGGATTGCAGACGTGATGGCGCAGGGTGAGGCCGGCACGGCGCGCGCCATCGCCCTGGTGGATGACTGGGTGGCCAAGTTCGGAAAGTTCCACGGCTTTGCCTGGCGGCTCGAGCCGACGGCGAGCCGCTGCTGGAACTGGCTGCGCTGTGGCCCGGACCTGCTGGAAGCCGGCGATGAGGCTGCGCGCCATGCCCGCATCGATGCCCTTGCCCGGCAATTGCGCTACATCCAGGAGACGATTACCTCCGCGCACGATCCGAAATCGCGCTGGCTGGGCGCGGTCGTGCTGGTGGCGAAGTCCCTCTGCCTCAGGGCCGGGGCGGGCCTCGGCGAGGCGCTGGACCGGCTGGAAGCGGAAACCACCGCGCAGATCCTGCCGGATGGCGGGCATGTGTCACGCAGTCCGGCGCATGTGCTGGCTTCGCTGATCCACCTGCAGACGCTGTCGCGCGCCCTGGACAAGGCCGGCCGGCCGCAGCCGGACTGGATGGAGAAGTGGATCCCGCGGCTGGGCGCGATGCTCGCTTTCTTCCAGACCGGTGACGGGGCGCTGAACACGTTCAATGATGGTGACGAATCCCGTGCCGAAGTGGTCAGCGCCGCGCTCGCCCGCCTGCCCGCCCCGCCCCGCAAGTTTATGTTCGCGCCGAAGTCAGGGTTCCAGAAAGTAGAGAAAGGCTCGATCCGGCTGGTGCTGGATTGCGGGGAAGCCCCGCCCCGCCCGTTTGGGGATCATGCCCGCGCCGGCGCGCTCGGCTTCGAACTGTCGGACGGAACGGCGCGCATCGTCACCTCCTGCGGCTTCAGCCCGGAAGTGAATGTCGACTGGCAGGCCGCCGTGCGCCGCACCAGCGCGCATTCGACCCTGATCCTGGCCGGGCGCGACTCGGCGGCGTTCGAGCTGAACGACGCCACCCGCCTGCGTGCCCTGATCGGGCCGGAAGGCATTGCCGCCAAGCGCCTGGAGGAGGCCAATGAAATCTGGCTTGACGCGCAGCACGCCGGATACAAGGCCGCCTATGGCCTGCTGCACCGGCGGCGCATCTTCGTTTCCGGCGAGGGCGACCGGCTGACCGGCGAGGATTCGCTGGTGCGGCCCGTGGCGCAGGCCGAGGCGGAGGAGAAGAAGCCCATCCCCTTCGATATCCGCTTTCATCTGCACCCGACCGTGACCGCGATGATGGGCAAGGACGCCATCCGCCTGATGCTGGACAACGGCCATGTCTGGCGCTTCCGCACGAGCCATGAGGGCGCGCGGCTGGAACGCACCGTGTATCTCGCCCGCGGCATCGTCGAGCAGCCGGAGCAGATCGTGCTGTCGGGCTTTGCCGACCCCAACGGCGATGGCAGCCAGCCGCCGAACTGCGTGCGCTGGGCGTTCATCCGCGAGTCCTGAGCGGCGTGCCGCAAAGCGGGGACCGGTTTGCGGGAAAACGCCGCGACCAACAAACTTGACCCCGGCACATGCCGTGATACCCCGCGCGCGACAGCCCGCGAGGAGAACCGCCATGTCTGCCCCCCTGAAAATCCGCCGCGCGCTGATTTCCGTGTCCGACAAGACCGGGCTGATCGGCCAGGCCACCCGCCTGCGCAGTCATGGGGCGGACCTGATCTCCACCGGCGGCACGGCCCGGGCGCTCAAGGATGCGGCCATCCCCGTGATGGACGTGGCCGAGCTGACCGGCTTTCCCGAGATGATGGACGGGCGCGTGAAGACGCTCCACCCCGCCGTCCACGGCGGCCTCCTCTTCCTGCGCGACAATGACCAGCATGTCGCCGATGCGCGCACCCACGGCATCGCCCCGATCGACCTGATCTATGTCAACCTCTACCCCTTCGAGGCGACCGTCGCCTCCGGCGCGGACTTCGAGACCTGTATCGAGAATATCGACATCGGCGGCCCCGCCATGCTGCGCGCGGCGGCGAAGAACCATGCCTTCGTCGCCTGCTGCACCGACACCTCCGATGTCGAGGCGGTGCTGGCCGAACTCGACGCCAATGGCGAGGTCAGCCACGCCCTGCTGCGCCGCCTTGCCGCGAAAACCTATGCGCGCACCGCCGCCTATGACGCCGCCATCTCCCAGTGGTTCGCCCGCCAGAACGGCGAGACCGCGCCGGACTGGGCGGCCCTCGGCGGGCGCCTCGCCCAGCCGCTGCGCTATGGCGAAAACCCGCACCAGAAGGCCGCCTTCTATGTCACCGGCGAGAAGCGCCCGGGCGTGGCCACCGCGCGCCAGTTGCAGGGCAAGGAGCTGTCCTACAACAACATCAACGACACCGATGCCGCCTATGAGCTGATCGGCGAGCTTGGGCCAGAGACGCCCGCCGTCGCCATCATCAAGCATGCCAACCCCTGCGGCGTCGCCCTCGGCGCCACGATCATCGACGCCTACCGCGCCGCGCTTGCCTGCGACCCGACCTCCGCCTTCGGCGGCATCGTCGCGCTGAACCGCCCGCTCGACGAGCAGACCGCAAAGGTCATCACTGACATCTTCACCGAAGTCGTCATCGCGCCCGGCGCGGATGCTGCCGCCGAGGCCGTGTTCGCCAAGAAGAAAAATCTCCGCCTGCTGATCACCGACGGCCTGCCGGACCCGGCCGCGCCGGGCCTGTTCCTGAAAACCGTGGCCGGCGGCTTCCTGCTGCAGGACCGCGACGCAGGGCGGATCACCGCGGCAGACCTGAAAGTGGTGACGAAGCGCGCGCCGACCGCGCAGGAGCTCGCCGACATGCTGTTCGCCTGGCGCGTGGCCAAGCATGTGAAATCGAACACGATTGTCTATGCGAAGGACGGCGTCACCGCCGGCATCGGCGCCGGCCAGATGAGCCGCATCGACTCAGCCCGCATCGCCGCCCGCAAGGCCGAAGACGCACAGGCCACCGCCGGCTGGGCCGAGGCGCGCACTAAGGGCTGCGTCGCCGCCTCCGACGCTTTCTTTCCGTTCCCGGACGGTCTCCTCCAGGCCGCCAGCGCCGGCGCCACCGCCGTCATCCAACCCGGCGGCTCAATCCGCGACGATGAGGTGATCGCCGCCGCCGACGAGGCGGGCCTCGCGATGGTGTTCACGGGGATGCGGCATTTCCGGCATTGAAGCGACGATTTTAGAACGGGTCGCGAGCGAACTCCAAGTGCGCATCATATGCCAAACAGTTCTCGACATGGATCGTAACGCGATATGTGCCAAGCGTGATGCGCCCATCAAAGCGCCACCTACGCGCATTTCCATCCGGGATCGGCGCAAATGAAGCAGACTGATAGTTTATTAGCTTAGCGCCAGTTCGAGCATTCACGCATTCTAAGTGAAGATCAATTGTCCTCCCATCTTCTCGCTGCGCGAACTGCACCACGACGCCCCGCTCTGTTAAGTAAACCAGTTCTACATGAGCGAACTTTTTTTCGAAGTACGTGAGATCATCAGAAGTGTTTATGATACGAGCCCACTGTTGTTTTGCGCGCGGATTCAACAAATTGAGAAGGGTCTCTTTCTCGGCTTCTGATCGGCAAAGCACGAATAACAACCGCGGAGCGATTTCCATTGGCGATGGCAGGAGGACTTCAGCGCATCGTTTTGCCTTTATAGTCACGTCTCCACCGAAGCTTCCATTGTGATAAATTCGAGCGAAGTCCATCTGTGTAGTGAAGAACTGATCTGTGTCGCCAACTATCGCTTCGTCGTTCTGCATATTGCATGTTGAGAATCTAACGCCCTCGCTACTAAGAATACGACGCGCACAAAAGACCAGCATCCCAAGCATGGGGGCGTGAGCGCCGAATCGAATTTCCTGAGCCTTCCGAATTCCCTCAATAGAGTATTGAGTGGGATTTCTGGGACGAAAATAAAGCCTGGCGAAGTCATGAGCGCGGTTGTTGTTGTTGACAATCTCCGCCGCTGCCACATCCATCGCCGCTAAGCCCTGTGCCGCATTGCGTGACAGGAGTTGTCCGGAGTTCAGTATCGCAGCTAAATTTTGGATCGGCTCGTGCCGAAAAATCTGCTCCGGCCATTTAGCTGCGTATGGAAAGCGCGAGCGCGCCAGACGCTCCGTATGCACACGAATATGTTCTTCAATTACAGCGTCGCTTATTGCCACGAGAACTCAGACTGTTCTTTACCGGCACCCGGGTTGACCTTTGGAGAATTGAACCGGAATTCAGCAGCGACCTCGGCTTCAGATGAAGGGCGTGCGACAGATACTGCTCGAACATTCGGGAACAAACAAAAAAGAGAGATCAATCGGCTGGCCTCTCGAGGGTCCAAAAGCCCCAGCTTTTGCTTTGTAAGCAACCCACTGTTTAGTATTCTCCAAACATCAGAAACTTCATCGCGTTCGACGAAGGACCGATCTGAGTCAGTTTCAACCAACAGCTCTGAACCGTTCACCGTAATTCGGAACGGCTCGAGATACTCGAGATCGAACATCTCATGCCCGACCTTCATGGATAGGTTCTGAATGTATCCCCATACCTCGTCAAACGATGTTGGTGCAGCACGATGTTCGTTCGCCTCAACAATTGCAGCTAGATGTTCAGGTAGCCCGACATTGACTTCATAGTCATGGATAAAAACGGGAATCGAGAGCGGCTCCAAGTAGTGCTCCATCAGAGGTCGGACCTCCTCCCAATCCAAATTTCCATTTCCACAACCTAGCTTAGGAAAGGCAACTTCCTGTATTCCTTGTCGCTCGTACTGATCGACAAACTTTTTGAGTCCCGCCTCAATCCACTCGATCTTTGATGGACTGCGCCAATGCTTCTTGGTTGGAAAATTCAGGACCCACTGCTCTGGACCGCGCCACAACCAAAGCTTGCCAGGCTCCAATAGTCCGTCATCACAAAACCTTTTGTATGCCTCAAACATATCCGGGTAGAGCCGCTTAAACTCGGCGGCCACACCCTTTCCCATGACACCCACGCAGTTGACTGTGTTTACTACAGTTTGCGCCGATGATGTGAATAAACTTGTTCGATTGTAGAGGATCATTTCGCACCTATGATTCGAAAGAAAACATGAGCGCTAAGCGTCACCAAGTCAATAATGTTCTGTTTTTGTTCACCCCTCCCCTGCGCCTTCGCACTCGCAATTGGTTAAATTGAAACGAGCGAACGCAACGAATCTGGCCTCGTCCGTCCCATATACGGATGAAGTTTGTCGTTATCTCAGTTTCGCCGCAGGCGAAGGCCGGGACTCAGTAGCTTGAAGAGCGGACTAAAATACCGCGGGGAGCACTGCGCCTTCCGGATGGCAGGATAAATCCCGCTGCAAAGAACGCCCGCCTTCGCGGGGATGGTCGGCGCAGAAACTACGGCCGTCCCAGCCTCTCCAGCTCATCCCTCAGCTTACGGACGATCTCCTGGCGCACCTTCCAGCTGAGCCAGGCCTTGTCCATGCGGGAGAGCCAGTGGGAATTGACGGCCGATTGTTCGCGCCCGAGCGCGCGGGGGCGTTTCATCACGCGGTGCCCCAGCACCTCGGCCACATGCGCCATTTCCTCGGGGCTGGCGAAGTAAAGCTCGTGGCCGCGCTCTTCGAGGATCCAGCAAGGGTGCCCCTTCCCCGGCGCAGGCGGGGGAAAGGGCGGGTCAAACCGCGTGGCGGTATGGAAGGCGCCGTCCAGCGGGCGGTGGACAAAGCGGCTGACCGGCGTGAACACCGGCCCTGCGCGATGCTCCAGCCGCAGGCGCAGGCTGTCAGGCCGGGTTCGGCGCGGGGTCGAGGCCGCCATCGCGCGGCTTCTTGCGCTTGCCGATGACGGGCACGGCCGAGGCCGGGCCGGCATCATCGTCGGAGATATCCGGACGCGAGGGGGGATTGCCCTTCAGCAGCTCGGCGATTTCCTCGCCGGTAAGCGTCTCGTATTCGAGCAGGCCGCGGGCCACCGCTTCCCATTCGGCGCGGTGCTCGGTCATGATCCGGCGGGCATCTTCCTTGCCCTTTTCGATCAGCTTACGGACCTCCTCCTCGATCTTGCGCGAGGTTTCCTCCGAGATGTGCGTGGACTGCATCAGCTGCTGGCCAAGGAAAACATCCCCCTGGTCCGAGCCGTAATCGACCGGGCCGATGATGTCGGAATAGCCCCAGCGGGTGACCATCGCGCGGGCGAGGCGCGTGGCCTGCTGGATGTCGGAGGCGGCGCCGGCGGTGACATTGTCATCCCCGAATTTCAGCTCTTCCGCCACGCGCCCGCCCATGATGATGGCAAGACGCGAGGTCATCTCGAGCTTCGACATCGACAGCTTGTCGTCTTCCGGCAGCTGCATCACCATGCCCAGCGCCCGCCCGCGCGGGATGATCGTCGCCTTGTGCACGGGGTCTGCCGCGGGCACCTTCATCGCCACGATGGCGTGGCCGGCTTCGTGCCAGGCGGTGAGCTCCTTTTCCTTCTCGGACATCACCATCGAGCGGCGCTCCGGGCCCATCAGCACCTTGTCCTTGGCGTCCTCGAACTCCTGCATGGCAACGACGCGCTTGCCGCGGCGGGCCGCCAGCAGGGCGGCCTCGTTGACGAGGTTGGCAAGGTCGGCGCCGGAGAAACCGGGCGTGCCGCGCGCGATCGTCTTGGTGTCGACATCCTTCGCCAGCGGCACATTGCGCATGTGCACGCGCAGGATCTTTTCGCGGCCGATGATGTCCGGATTGCCGACGGTCACCTGGCGGTCGAACCGGCCGGGACGCAGCAGCGCCGGGTCGAGCACGTCGGGGCGGTTGGTGGCCGCCATGATGATGATGCCTTCGTTCGCCTCGAAGCCGTCCATCTCGACCAGCAGCTGGTTCAGCGTCTGCTCGCGCTCATCGTTACCGCCGCCGAGGCCCGCGCCGCGCGAGCGGCCGACCGCGTCGATCTCGTCGATGAAGATGATGCACGGCGCCGAGCGCTTGGCCTGTTCGAACATGTCGCGCACGCGGCTGGCGCCGACACCGACGAACATCTCGACGAAATCCGAGCCGGAAATGGTGAAGAAGGGCACGCCCGCCTCCCCCGCCACCGCGCGGGCAAGCAGCGTCTTGCCCGTGCCGGGCGGGCCGACAAGCAGCGCGCCTTTCGGGATCTTGCCGCCGAGCCGCTGGAACTTGGACGGGTCCTGCAGGAACTCGACGATTTCCTGCAGCTCTTCCTTGGCCTCGTCGACACCGGCCACATCGTCGAAGGTGACCCGGCCATGCTTCTCGGTGAGCAGGCGCGCGCGCGACTTGCCGAAACTCATCGCCCCGCGCGTGCCGCCGCCCTGCATCTGGCGCATCATGAAGAACACGAACGCGACGATCAGCACGATCGGCAGCAGCGACAGCAGCACCGAGGCCACATTGTTGCGCCCGACATCCGCCTCGACCTTGAAGGGCACATTGTTCTCCCGAAGCACCTGCTCGGTCGTCATGTCGAGCTGGCGGATTTCCGATATCAGCTTCTGGCCATCGGAGGTGGTCACCATCAGCTTGGTGTCGCCGAGCGTGGCTTCGGTCAGCTTGCCCTGCTGGGCCATGGTGTAGATGTCCGACAGCCGGACAGGCTTGGCGCGGGCGACTTCGGGGTTGCCCCCCATCATCACGGCCATACCGATCACCAGGAGGGCAAGGGCGCCCCAGACGGCAAGGTTGCGAACGTTCATGTCAGGTCTCGCTCGGGGAAAAATCTGTTTCAGGCAAGATAGGAGCCAATTCCCTTAAAAACGACTCCTTTCCGCTGCCTGCGGCAATATCTTGCGCAGAATTGATGAACAGGCGGCGGAAGGCGGCCAGACGGGCCTGGATTCCGGCTGAGGACGGTGCATCCGCCACACGGGCGGCTTCGGCGGACAGGCTGATCCGCCCCCCCTGCCTGTGCAGGCGGACCCCCCCGAGTGTGGCGCCCCGGAAACCGGAAACCTCGCCCAGCCGGGCTGCCAGGGCCACCAGGGCCTCCGACCGGGGCGGCGTCTCGCGGCCGGAAACAGCCTGGATCAACAGGCCCAGGGCCCGCGCGGCGCGGCCGGCAGGCAGACCGCTGAACCGGGCCGTCAGCTGGCCTGAGGCCGGCACGGAAACCTCCGCATCCAGCCACCGGCTCAGGAAAGCGTCCTCGACGGCGCGCAGAGCAGCGAACCCGGCCTGCAGGCGCAGCAGGCGCCGGGTCAGTTCCGGACGGCCTGCCAGAAGGGTGCGGACCCGCACGCGCTCGAACGCAGGGTTGTCATTGGAAGGATCATCGATCCAGGCCGCCCCCTGCCCATCCAGCCAGCGGCGCAGAGCGGGGCGGCGCCACCCCAGCAGCGGCCGGGCGATCCACACGCCTTCGCCTTCCGGCCAGACCGGCGAGAGGGCGAGGCGCCGCATACCGGCAAGCCCATACCAGCCGGAGCCCTGCCGGATACGCATAAGAATCGTCTCCGCCTGATCATCCGCGGTATGGCCTGTCAGCAGCAGCTGTCCGCCGGCCGATTTGAGCGCAGCAGACAGCAAGGCATGGCGCGCGCGGCGCGCGGCCGGCTGGCGCGGCTCAGGCGCAGTCCAGCGCAGCGTCCGGTGAGCAAGGCCAAGGCGATGGGCCGCCCCGGCCACCCAGGCGGCTTCCGCGGCCGCTTCCGGGCGCAGGCCGTGGTCGACCGTCAGCACCAGGAGCGCCGTCCGGCGCGGCGCGGCCCAGCGCGCCGCCAGATGCATCAGGGCGAGTGAGTCGCTGCCTCCGGAGACGGCAAGGCCGATGGGACCGGATGCAAGATCTTCCGGGACCGCGGCGAGCGCGGCAGAAAATGCGCGGTCCGGCGCTAGTTCCGGCACCCGGACCGGGTCCGCTCGACGGCGGCAAGGTCTCGCACCACCTTGGAGGCGTTCGGGTAACGGCTTGGCAGCGTGTCGAGTGCCTGACAGGCTTTCGCCGTCTCGCCCAGCAGGCGCATCGAACGGGCGAGCCGCACGAAGGCATCCGGTGCCCGCACATCATCCGGGTACGAACGGATCATCGTGGTATAGGCCTGGCCGCTCTCGGCATAGGCGTTCTGCTGGTGAAGGGCCTCGCCCAGCCAGAAATAGGCCTCGGCCGCCTGCGGGTCCTTGGAGAACTTGTCGATGAAGGCGCGGTAGGCCTCCTCCGCCCCGGCATAGTCGAGGCGCAGGAAACGCGCCTTGGCCTCGGCGAAGAGCGGTCCGGCTTCCCCAGGCAGCTGGCTGGCGGGCAAGGTGCCGAGCGACCCTTCAGGTCCCAGTTGCGACGGGCCCGAACTGTCGATGCCCCGGCCGGCCGAGGAGGGCACGGACATGGCGAGAGACGGCGCGCCATAGCCGGCCGCATCGGCCGGCTCGGGCTCTATGCCGAGCAGGGCCTGCATCGCCGCAATGGCACGGGCCTGCCGGTCCAGCTGCTGGCGCATGGCCTGAGTCTCGCGGCCGAGCGTGTCATTGTCCGTCAGCAGGTCTTCATTCGTCTTGCGCGTACGGGCGAGTTCGAATTCGAGGCTTTCGATCCGGCCATTCAGCACGCTCACCTGATCCTCGAGACGGTTCACCTTGATCAGCAGATCCGACGATTGCTGGCGCGCCTGTTCCACCTGGGCAGACAGATCGCCGGTCGTGACCCCGCGGGTGATCGGCGCCGCACGCGTCTGCACCTGCCCGGCCGTCTGGGCCGACATCGGCACCGCAAACAGGGCAGCGATCGCAACGGTGGTCAGGGCAGCTTTCATCATGGCGGGAAATCTCCGTCAGCGGCAGGAGGCAGAGCGCATTGCAGTAAAAAGAACAGCCGGGGCCAAATTATGGCGCCCGGCTGCCCGAAGCATCTGCTTTTCGCAGTCATTCCGGGTTCCGTCGCGGCGTTGTCCCGGAAGCCGGGCAGTCCGTTCCGGAACGCCGCGTCTTAGCTGGTGGCGCCTGAAACGATCTGCGTCCAGCCGTTACGGTTCAGTGCCCAGGACTGCTCGTCCGAACCGGACGCGATCGGGCGCTCCTTGCCGTAGGATACCGTGTCGATGCGCGAGGCGCTGATGCCCTGGCTGACGAGATATTCCTTAACCGCATTGGCGCGGCGCTCGCCGAGGGCGAGGTTGTACTCACGGGTGCCGCGCTCGTCGGCATTGCCGGCGATCAGGACGCGGACGTTCGGATATGACTTCAGCCAGGCGGCCTGGCGCTGCAGGATCGCCTGATCTTCCGAGTCGAGGCGGTACTGGTCGAGGTCGAAGAACACGCGCTCGCCGACATTGACGCGGAAGTCTTCCAGCGAGCCGGGCTTGATCGAGGATTCGACCACCGGGTCGGTCTTGACGGTCTCGGTCTTCTCTTCAACCGGCGTGGTCACGGTTTCAACAGGCTTGGTCTGTTCCACCGGCTTCGGTTTCGAGGCGCAAGCGCCCGTGGCGAGAAGCGCGGCGGCTGCAGTGACTTTCAGAAAGGTGTGCATAGGTCGTTGGCTCCTAAGGATGGGACGATGCGCTGGCTTGTTAGGAGAAGAGAATTTCTGCCCCCTGAACGCTCCAACGTTAATTCCATAATCTGGCCGGATTGGGACGACAATCGCTTCTCGCACCAATTCAGGCAAAATCGTGGCATCGCTCAGGGAGCTAGCAGGCTGGGCGGCTGCCGCCTGCTTAAATCCCTGTAATGTGCAGATTCTGCGGCAGAATGACCCTATTGCAGCAGGGGCGACCAGGCCGGGTCGGACGCATCCGTCTGGGTGGCCACCCGCCGCTCGTTGCGTCCGGTCAGGTCAACCGACCAGAGCTGGGGCCCTGCCCCCGGGCGGCTTTCGCGGAAATACACGATGACCCGGCCGTTCGGCGACCAGTCCGGCCCCTCGACAAGGTAGGTTTCCTCGGTCAGCCGGCGTTCGCCCTTGCCGTCGATGCCGATCACCCCGACCGAGAATTTGCCGCCTTCCTGCTTGGTGAAGGCGATCAGGTCTCCCCGGGGAGACCAGACCGGGGTCGAGTAACGCCCCTTGCCGAAGGTGATCCGGCAGGCAACGTCGCGCCCGCCTGAGGGGCAGGCCCGTTCGGAGCCGTCGGTGTTCATGATGTAGAGCTGCGGTGTGCCGCCCCGGTCGGAGTTGAACACGATCGACTTGCCGTCCGGCGACATGGAGGGCGAGGTGTCGATGCCCGGATGGTCCGTCAGACGGGTGGTCACCCGGGTGCGCAGATTCATGATGTGGATGTCAGTATTGCCGCGCTGGGCCTGGCTCAGCAGCACGCTCTGGCCATCGACCGAGAAGCGCGGCGCGAAAGCCATGCCGGGGAAATTGCCGAGCAGTTCCTGACGTCCGGTCTCGATGTTGAACAGATAGACGCGCAGGCGGTTGTCCTCGAGCGACATGTAGGTGATTTCCTGTGCCGAGGGGCTGAAGCGCGGCGTCACGACGGTCGAGCGGCCCGAGGTCAGGTACTGCTGGTTGGCGCCGTCGCTGTCCATGATGGCCAGGCGCTTGACCCGGGCCGTCTTCGGTCCGGTCTCGGCGATGTAAACGATGCGCG
>NZ_JBKBXB010000055.1:0-17351 GCF_046313975.1 Hyphomonas sp.
CGAGGCGCCGGACATGGCGATGCTGGCGGTCATACGGTTGAGGCCGGCCTTGGAGAGTTCGTAGGCGAGCTGGAATCCGCCCGCGATGGAGGCGAGCGAGGAGATGTTGACGATGGCGCCGCTGCGCCGCTCCAGCATACCCGGCAGCACGGCCTTGCTGAGCAGCCAGGCGCCTTTGAGGTTTATACGCAGCGTACGGTCGAACGCCTCTTCGGTGAGCTTGTGCGCGGGGCCATCGCCGCGGTCGCCGATGCCGACATTGTTGACGAGGATATCCGGCGGACCGAAGGCGGCGATGCAGGCGGCTAGGATTGCCGCGCCGGACTCGGGGCTGGTGATATCCGCGGCGCAGGGAACTGCGAGGCCGCCTTCGGCGGTGATCTCGTCGGCGGTGCATTGCGCGCGATCCTGTTCCCGGTCGACGCAGAGAACCCTGGCACCGGCGCGGGCGAACAGGAGGGCGATGGCCTTGCCATTGCCGATGGTGGAGCCGGGCGTCTGCCCTGCCCCGCTGACAATGGCGATCTTTCCGGCGAGGCGGCCGGCGACCGGCGGCGCGCTCATTTCACGAGGTCCGGGTCGAGGGTCAGATCGTCATCTAGCTGCACACCGAAGGAGTTCAGCATCATCGAGACCTGTGTGTACTGCCCGACCGTCATCACGAGATCCATGCGCTGCTTCTCGCTGAGGGAAGAGAGCTCTGCCCAGGTCTTGTCGGTGATGAAAGCGTCGGAGGTGAGTTCATCCGTGGCGCGCAGGAGGGCAGCGTCGATAGCGCTCCAGCCAGGGGCATCCGGGCCTTTCTTGATGCGGGCGATTTCCTCATCCGTCAGACCGCACTGTTTGCCGATGCGCACATGCTGGGCCCATTCATAACCGGATTTCCAGTTGTAACCGGCACGCAGGATGACGAGTTCACGCTCGCGCGGGGCGAGGCTGTTATAGTCCGAGAGGATGTAGCCGCCCCAGCGCATGAAGGCTTTGTATGCCTTCGGCGCATGCGCCAGTGTGCGGAAGATGTTGAAGACAGAGCCGCGCCCGAACTGGGCGGCGAGCGCTTCCTTCTGCTCCGGGCTCAAGGCTTCGTCAGTGAGCGGCGGTATGCGCGGGCTCTTCAGTCTCATCCGTTTCCTCCAGCTTTTTATATTGCCGGAGAGCAAAGCCTGACCCGCGCGGGCGGGCAAGCCCTCGCGGCGCGTCAGCCGAAGACGCGGGGGTCCGACCGGTCAATGCGGGCACGCGCAGGATCGTCGGCGGCCTTATCGACCGCGTCGATGGTGGCGGCGTCGGCGATACCGGTGACGGGAATGCCGTGTTCCTGCTGGAAGGCGAGGATGGCGCGCTTGGTGCCCTGCCCGTAGATGCCGTCGATACCATTGGTGCTGTAACCGAGAGCGTTCAGGTCTTCCTGCAGCGCGCGGACACGGTCGCCGCGGCTACCGACCTGAAGCGGTTTGAGTGAGGGCGCTCCGGGGGGCGGCACGGCATCGGGTGCGACGGTCTGCGGCGCCTGCGTGACGCCGAGGGCGGTGTTGGTCCAGAGGATGCGCAGGTCTTCGTGATTGGCGGCGGCGGGATCGTTGGGATTGCCGCGATTGACACCGCGCGAGACTTTCGCCGCGTCGTTCTGATCGGCGTAGGCGTTGAGGCCGTTGGTTTTCCAGAAGGCCGCGGCGACTTCGATGGACTTGGTCAGGTCTCGCTTGATGATGTCGGGATCATTGGCGAGATCGATCCCTGCGGCTTCGCCGTATTTCGTGTAGTTGTAACGGCCGGTGAGCTGAATGAAACCGCGGCCGCGGAACTTCCAGCCGTCGCCTTCCTGAGTGTTGCCGAGATCAGCGCGGTCGCCATAGACGGTGTTGGCGATCAGTTCCTTCTTGCGGGCGTGCTGCCTGGCCAGGTCGGGATTGCGGCGGTAGTGCCGGAAGGTGGCGATGAGGCCTTCGGCGGAGTAGCTGAAGCCTTCCTCGGTGTATTTCAGCCAGCCGGTTTCCACGAGGCCCTGCCCCAGGAAATGGCCGAGGCGGAGCGGCGTGTTGATCTCGTAGCGCTGCAATGTATCCCACGAATCGATGATCGCCTTGATATAGCGGCCTTGCGTTCCCAGCGAGAGAATATCCCAGCCATTGCGGCCGGGAAGCAGCCTTGAAACCTTGTCGAGATCGATGTCGCCGACGCCCTGAATGGTGATGATCCGGCCCATGTGTCCCTCCGCTGGCATGGCCTGCTTATGGCAGTCACGCGAGGTGAGCATACACCGATTTGCGACAAAAGATTGTTCAGGCCTGATCGTCGTCCGGCTTGCGGTCGCCCAGCAACAGGGTGCCGGCGAGGAGGCCGACGAGGGCGGCGACGGCGAGCGCCTTTCCGGTGCCGGCGCGCCCGCTGGTGCCCAGTGCGGACAGGGCACCGAGCATGGCGTCGCGTTTCAGTGCCGTTTCTTCTAGCTTTTTCTCGTTTTCTGCCGACATCATCCGAAGGGCGCCGAAGCCCAGGATGATGCCCCCAATACCGAGCAGGCCAAGCGCGACAATCGCCAGCGCCGCCCAGAGATCGATATGCTGGGACAGCCAGACCGTCAGTGCGCCAACGCCCATGACGAAGGCCGCGAACAGGAACACACCCGCGACGAAGACGAAGACCGCGGTTTTCGCATGGCGCGAAACATGGTCGCCGACCCTGTCACCGAAGGACGACATCAGGAGGGTGAGGAGTTGCTGCAAGGAACCGGCCCGGACTCAGCGGCGCAGGAGCATGGAGACGAGGAAGCCAACGCCGAAGGCGACGGCGAGCGTCTGGACAGGGTGCTCACGGGCCGTTTCCACGACTTTCTTTTCGGCATCAGTCGCCTGGCGTTTCAGATCCGCGATAGCAGCACGCAGGTCGTCGAGCAGCCATTCGCCGGTATCGGCGACATCGTCAGCGGTTGCCGATGCCTTGGCACCGGTTTTTTCCGCGAGTTCGGCCATCACCTCGTCGATTTCGCCGCGGAGTTCCGCGAGGCGGGCTTCAAGATTCCTGACAGCCGCCTTGGCGGCTTTGGAAGTATTCGATCCTGTCGTTGCCATTATAATACTACCTTTGCTTCAGCATCCTGCAGATAGGAAGTTGCCCCGACACTGCGTATCCGGGCAAATCCGTAACAGAGAAGACTGAAACTATAGTATATACCCGGCACGCAATTAAGGCAGCGCTTAATCGGGCCGCCCGAATTCTTAACCTCGCCTGATACGGTCGCGCATCAGTTCGAGCCAGGCCTGTTGGCGGTGCACCAGGGAGACGAGATCGTCGGGGTCGCCCTGCTCGATCAGGCGGTCGAGCCAGAGACCGAGCACGCCGGCCTGGGTATCGATCCAGTCACAGAGCGGGCCATTTCCGGATACCGGGGAGGAAACAGCGCCGGTGGCGCCGCCCTGTGACTGGGCCATGAGCCGCGCAAGCCTGTCCGTAGGCGTCGCGGGTGAAACCTGCGGGCACGGAAGGGGCCGGAGAGCGGGGCGCATGGCAATCTCCTAATTGCGAATGATTCTCAATTGCAGGAATTGCCATGCCCCGTCAAGACCTGTCTGGCGGGGGTGCGCTAACAGAAGGCAGAAGCGTCGCAGTTCCCTCAAGGAAGCAGTTCACAAGCGCCGCCGGAATGGCCTAAACCCGGCGCATGGCAGACGATATCCTCCCTTTCAGTTCCGCATTCCCAGACGCCACCGAAGCCGACTGGCTGCGCGAGGTCGAAAAGGCGCTCAAGGGCAAAGGCCCGGAGACGCTGACGCGCAAGACGGCCGACGGCCTCAGCATCCGCGCGCTTTACCGCGAGAGTGATTTTGGCGGCGCAGGCGACCCGCTGGGTGTGCCGGGCGCGGCGCCTTACCTGCGCGGGAAAACGGCGGCGCCGGACAAGTGGCTGCCCTGGGACATCCGCCAGCTGTTCACGCATCCCTCGCCTGCACAAACCAATGCTGAAATCCTGCGCGACCTGGAGCGCGGGGTTTCCTCCATCGAGCTGCGCGTTGATGGCACGGGACGCGCCGGTGTGCAGCTGTGCACGGCGGAAGATTTCAAGACTGCGCTGGCGGGCGTGGATGCCTCGATGGCGGCGGTGGCGATTGACTCGGCGGGCGGCGTGGGGGCGCGCGCGGCGGGCCTGCTTGCTCAGTGGGCGGACGGACAGGGCAACCCTGAGAAGCTGAAGCTGGACTTCAATCTCGATCCGGTGGGCGCCCTCGCAAAGACCGGCAAGATTGAAGGCGGGCTGGATGCGGCCTTTGCCAAGGCGGGCGCATTGGCGGCAGTGCTCGCGGAGAAATTTCCGGCGGCAAACCTGTTCCGGGCGAATGGCGCGCTGGTGCATGAGGCAGGCGGATCGGAGGCGCAGGAACTTGGCGCGATGATCGCGGCGGCGATTGATACGCTGCGGCGGCTGGATGGGATTTTGGACACGAAGACGGCGGCGGGGCGGACAGTGTTCGCGGTGGCGCTGGACGCGAATTACGGCGTCGGCATTGCCAAGCTACGCGCGGCGCGGCGGCTGTGGGCGCGGTGCCTTGAGGCGCTGGGGCTTGAGGCGGCGCCGATGAAGCTGCAAGCGATCAGCTCGGCGCGGATGCTGACGAAATATGATCCGTGGACGAACATGCTGCGCAATACGGCAGCGGCGTTTGCGGGCGCGGTGGGCGGGGCGGATATCCTGACGGTACGCGCCTTCAATGAAGCGCTGGGTCAGCCGGAAGAGCTTGGCCGCCGGATTGCGCGCAATACGCAGATCATCGCGATGGAAGAAAGCCAGCTGGGGCGCGTGGCCGACCCTGCGGGCGGCGCATGGTTTACCGAGACACTGGCTGAGGACCTTGCAAAAGCGGCCTGGGCGGAGTTTCAGAAAATCGAGAGCGAAGGCGGCTTTGCGGCCTCGCTGATCTCCGGCGCGTTCCAGTCGCGCGTGGCAGCCGTAAGCGAAGCGCGGGCAAAGGATGTGGCGCGCCGGAAAATTCCAATCACGGGCGTGAGCGAATATCCGCTGCTCGAGGAGATCGGGGCGCCGGTGGCGGACGTGGATGCACCGAAGGCGAAGGCGGTATCTGACGCCGGGCTGAAGCAGTTCGTGACCGCCCCGCCTGCACCGGGCGCGGATGTGGCGGCGGAAGCGCTGGCACCGATCCGGCTGGCGGCACCTTTTGAGGCGCTGCGCGATGCGGCAGCGCGTGCTGCGAAACCGCCTGCCGTGTTCCTAGCGACGCTGGGCAGCCTCGCAGAGTTTACGCCGCGTGCGGACTTTGCGCGCAACTTCTTTGCCGCCGGCGGCGTTGCGGCGAAAGATGCGCCCGTGCCGCCGCGCGACGTGGCGGAGCTGGCGGCGGCGTTCCGCGCCTCGGGCTGCAGGCTCGCCGTGCTGTGCGGAACGGACAAGGCGTATCAGGCGGGCGCGGTGGTGGCGGCGGACGCGCTGACGAAAGCCGGAGCGCAGCGCGTGTGGCTCGCCGGGAAGTTCGAAGGCGACGGCATCAACACGAACATCTTCACCGGCGCGGATGTGCTACACCTTCTCAAACTTGCCCATGCCGAACTGGGAGTGGCCCAATGACCAGGTTCCCTGATTTCACAAAGCTCGACCTCGGCGCGCCATCGGCGAAAGCCGCGAAGCCGAAACTCGGCGAGACATGGATGACGCCGGAGGGCATTGAGGTGAAGTCGGCCTTCACGGCGGCAGACCGGAAGGGGCTCGATTTCCTCGATGACTATCCAGGGCTCGCGCCGTTTGGCCGGGGGCCTTACCCCACGATGTACACGAACCAACCGTGGACGATCCGTCAGTATGCGGGCTTTTCGACGGCAGAGGATTCCAATGCCTTCTACCGCCGCAACCTCGCTGCGGGGCAGAAGGGCCTTTCGGTGGCGTTCGATCTGGCGACGCACCGGGGCTACGATTCCGATCATCCGCGCGTTGTCGGCGATGTCGGCATGGCGGGCGTGGCGATCGACTCGATCCTCGACATGCGCACGCTGTTTTCCGGCATTCCGCTGGACCAGATGAGCGTGTCGATGACGATGAACGGCGCCGTGCTGCCGATCCTCGCGCTCTATATCGTCGCCGCCGAGGAACAGGGCGTGCCGCCGGAGAAACTTTCCGGAACGATTCAGAATGACATTCTGAAAGAGTTCATGGTGCGCAACACCTATATCTATCCGCCGAAACCCAGCATGCGGATCATTTCGGATATCTTCGCGTTCACTTCGCAGAAGATGCCGAAGTTCAACTCGATCTCGATTTCCGGCTATCACATGCAGGAAGCCGGCGCGACGGCGGACCTGGAGCTGGCCTACACGCTGGCGGACGGCATAGAGTACATCCGCGCGGGTATAGCGGCGGGACTGGATGTGGACGCGTTTGCGCCGCGCCTTTCCTTCTTCTGGGCGATTGGCATGAACACGTTCATGGAAGTCGCCAAGATGCGCGCCGCCCGCCTGATCTGGGCGAAGCTGGTGAAGGAGAATTTTGCACCGAAGTCTGACAAGTCGCTCAGCCTGCGCACGCACTCGCAAACCTCCGGCTGGAGCCTGACGGCACAGGATGTGTACAACAACGTCATCCGCACCTGCCTTGAAGCCATCGCGGCGGCGGGCGGGCAGACGCAGAGCCTGCACACCAACAGCTTTGACGAAGCCCTTGCTCTGCCTACGGACTTTTCGGCGCGGATTGCGCGAAACACGCAGATCCTGCTGCAACAGGAGGCGGGCGCCTGCCAGTCCATCGACCTGTTCGGCGGCAGCTACTATGTCGAGCGGCTGACGCATGACCTTGCAGCCAAGGCATTGAAGCATATCGAGGAAGTCGAGGCGATGGGCGGGATGGCGAAAGCCATCGAACAGGGCCTGCCGAAACTGCGCATCGAGGAAGCCGCTGCGAACACGCAGGCGCGTATCGACAGCGGCACGCAGACCGTGGTGGGCGTCAACAAGTTCCTGCTGGATGAGGACGAAGATGTTCCGGTCCTGAAGGTCGACAATGCCGCCGTGCGCCGGATGCAGCTGGAGAAGCTGGCGCGACTGAAATCGGAGCGCAACGAGGCTGAGGTGACGGCGAAGCTGGACGCGATTGCGAAGGCGGCGGCGGGCACGGAAGGCAACCTCTTGGCGCTGGCGGTGGACGCAGCGCGCGCGAAGGCGACGGTGGGCGAAATTTCGGAAGCGGTGGAGCGCAGCCAGGGGCGGCACCAGGCAGTGATCCGCTCGATCAAGGGCGTCTATGGCGGCGGCGTGAAGGGCACGGACAAGGCGAAGCTCGCCGAGGATCTTGCCGCCGCGTTCGTGAGCAAGAACGGCCGCAAGCCTAAAATCTACATCGCCAAGATGGGACAGGACGGACATGACCGCGGGCAGAAAGTTGTCGCCTCTGCGCTGATGGACCTTGGCTGGGAAGTCGTGATCGGCCCACTGTTCCAGACGCCGGAGGAAGCCGCGCGTGATGCGCGCAAGGCAGGCGTGGATATCGTTGCGGCCTCATCGCTGGCGGCGGGGCATCTGACGCTGGTGCCGGAGTTGAAGCGGGCACTGGGCAATGAAGGCGCGGCGAATGCGCGGATCATCGTGGGCGGCGTGATCCCGCCGCAGGATTTCGATGCGCTGCGCACAGCCGGCGCGGCGGCGATTTTCCCTCCGGGTACGGTCATTGCCGACAGCGCAATCCGGATGCTGGAACTGCTGGCAGGCAAGGATGACCCGGCGCTGACGGCGGCGGAATGAACAGGAGCACAGCATGATCCTCACCACCACATCGAACATCGAAGGCCGCAAGATATTGAGCTACAAGGGCGTGGTCTGCGGCGAGGTTGTGTTCGGGGCGCACCTCGGCAAGGACATTCTCGCGAGCATCACGAACCTCGTCGGAGGGCGTTCGGAATCCTACGAAAGCACACTGCGCGAGACGCGCGATGAAGCGATCCGCGAAATGATCGAAGAGGCAGAAAAGCTGCGCGCCAATGCCATTCTCAGTGTCAAGTTCGACTATGGCGTGGTGGGCCAGCAGGGATCGATGATGATGGTTGCGGTATCTGGCACAGCTGTCGTGGTCGAATGAGCCTGTTCAATGCCCCCGCCCCCAGCGCGGACGAGATGCTGGCCTGCGCCGAGAAGTGTTTCGCGGAGCTGCCCGAGTTCATGAGGCTGGCCGCCGGCGATGTGCGCATCGTGGTGATGGACTATGCCGAGGACGAGACGCTCGACGAGATGGGCATCGAGGATGCGCTGGAGCTGACCGGGCTTTATTCCGGCGTGCCGCTGACGCTGGAGAGCGTGACGCAGCCGGCGCTGGAGCGCCCGCTGATCTATCTCTACCGCATGCCGATCCTGTTCGAATGGGCGGGGCGCGGCGACGCCTCCATCGAGGAGCTGGTGACGCATGTGTTCATCCATGAACTTGGCCATCACTTCGGCTGGTCGGATGAAGAAATAGATCTGGCGCTCGGCGAAGACGGGCACTGAAGCCGGTTTGCAGCCGTTTCGATCTGTGACAGGCTCCGGCTGCTTTCGCTCAAGGAGACTGCCGCATGAGACTGCCGATCCTGCTTTTCGCTTTTCTGCTGGCCGCGTGCTCACCGGCTGCGCCGCCACAGGAAGAGCGCGCCGCGCCGGAGCGGGCGCCACTGGAAGACCTGGCGGATGAAGAGATCGGAGAGGCCGCACCGATTGAAGCGGTTCCCGCCGGCGCGCAGCCCGCAGCGCCGCCGCCTGAGCAGCCGCTTTACTCCTTCGACAATCCGCCGCCGGATGCGCAGCGGATTGATGTGCCGGAGGAAGCGCCGGAACTGGAGGAATAAAAGTGTCAGACATGGATGGCCTCGATCTCGCCGAACTGGTGCGGCTGCGGCAGGTTTCGCCGGAGGAGTTGTTACAGGCGGCGGTGGCGCGGGCCGAGGCGGCGCAGAAGCAGATCAACTGTTTCGCGGCGATCTGGCCGGAGATTGCCGGCGCGCAACTGGCGGCGGGCGGCCTCGAAGGGCCATATGCAGGCGTGCCGTTTGTGGTGAAGGATCTGGGCGTCGAAGTGAAAGGCGCGCCGATGACAGGCGGCAGCCGGGCGTATCGCGGCAATGTGGCGAGCCGGGATTCGACGCTGGTGGAACGGTTCCGAAAGGCAGGCCTTGTATTCTTTGCCTCGACGACGACGCCGGAATTCGGGCTGACGCTAACAACGGAATCGACCTTGTACGGACAAACGCGCAATCCGTGGGATGTAACACGCACGACCGGTGGCTCGTCCGGCGGGGCAGCGGCGGCGGTTGCGGCGGGCGTGCTGCCGGTGGCGCACGCAAGTGATGGCGGCGGATCGATCCGCATTCCGGCGGCGTGCTGCGGCGTGTTCGGGCTGAAGCCTTCGCGCGGGCGCATGCCGATGGGCCCCGCGAAGACGGAAGGCTGGAACGGCCTTTCGACGGTAGGCGTCGTCAGCCGGACAGTGCGCGATACGGCGGCGATGCTGGACCTGACGCAAGGGCCGGAGACGGGCAGCCGGTATGCGGCCCCTGCGCCGGTGCGGCCTTTCCTCTCCGAGCTTGAGCGTGATCCGAAGCCGCTGCGTGTGGCACTGTGGCGGACTGCGCCGAACGGTACCAAGCCGGATGCGGACGCCGAAGCGGGGCTGATGGCGACGGCGAAACTTCTCGAGGCGCTTGGTCATACAGTGGTCGAGGCCGGGCCAATGCTTGACGGTGAGGCGCTGGGCAAGGCGGCGCTTTTCACGATATCCGCGAACATCGCCGCCACTGTGGACGAGCGCAGCGCGGCTCGCGGTGCTCCGGTGACGGACGATGAGCTGGAGCCGGTAACGGCGTCGATGGTGCGGCTGGGGCGCACTGTGCCGATGGTGGAGCTGGCGAAGGCCAACAATACGTTCATCACGGCGGCGATCCAGTATGAGCATTTCCTGGATGCAGGCGGGTTTCACATGACGCTGTCGCCGACGATCCACCGCGCGCCGGACCCCTTGGGTACGATGGCATTGACGAGTGATCCGCAGACAATGGGCGCCGCGATCGCGGGCTTTGCACCGCACTGCGCGGTGTTCAACCAGATGGGCTTTCCGGCGATGAGCGTGCCGCTGCACTGGACGGCGCCAAAACCGGGCGCACCGGCGGGCTTGCCGATTGGCATGATGTTCGGCGCACGCTTTGGACAGGAAGGCTTGCTGCTGGCGCTCGCCGGGCAGCTGGAGCGCGCTGCGCTCTGGGCGCAGCGGAGGCCGCCGGTATGGGTGGGGTGATGTGGCGCTGGCGTGCAGGCGGGTGCCATTGCGGCGCGGTGCGGTTTGAAGCGGAGCTGCCGGATGCGTTCGAGGTGGAGGATTGCAACTGCACGATCTGTGCAAAGAGCGGCAATATCCATGTGATTGTGCCTTCGAGTCGGTTCAGGCTTGTTCAGGGTGCGGACAACCTTGAGGAATACACCTTCAATACCGGCGCTGCGAAGCACCGGTTCTGCAGGATTTGCGGCATCAAGAGTTTCTATGTGCCGCGCTCAAACCCGGATGGGTTCGCCGTCACCTGGCGCTGCCTTGATGACTGGATGGACCTGCAGGTGACGGTCGTGCCTTTCGACGGGCAGAACTGGGAAGCGAACGCGGCGCGCCTCGCGCACAAATCGAAAGACTGAGGCGGCAGCTTATTCCTCGGTCTGCGGGGGTGGGCCATCGCCGCGATTTTCCCGGAATTTCTTGATCTTGTCGTGGCGCTTGCCGCGCTTCTCGATATTGCCGGCGATAATCATGGCGATGACTTCGCGCTGCTCGGGCGAAAGCGTGTCGAGGCGGTCGAACATGTGGTTGCCGACGATCTCTCGCGCGGTGCGATCAGTCTCCCGAAGATGGTCGAGTGCGGCGCGGGCAGCCTCGGCATTGTAAGGCTCGGTCTTCAGTGTTTCGGCAAGCGAGCGCTCAGCCTCGCGGCGGATCTCCATCGCGGGGCGCGCGGCCTCGAAGCTTTCGCGCATCAGATGGCGGACGGCCTGGCGCTCCTCATCGCTCAGTGCAATGTGCGGGCGGTCGCTCTTGCCATCATGGCGGGGCGGTTTCGGCGCATTAAGAAAGATGCCCGCAAGAAGGCCGAGCAAGACAAGATTGCCGAGCACAGAGAGTGTCAGCCAGAACGGGAAACGCCGAACCTGTGCTTCGCTCATTCGCCAAGTTCCTCCGTGTACGCCGCCGGATCAAATCCGAGCGCGTGTTCGAGAACGGTTGCCATTTCGTCCGTATCGCTGGTGGCGCTGGCCGCCGGGGCGACCATGATGCCCATGAAGAGACCGGCAGCAAGCGCGGCGAAGCCGCTGGCAGGTGCCCAGGGCGTAAACTTCGGCAGGCGCAGGCCGCGTGGGGCGCCGCGCGGTTGCGGCGCCGAGGCGATCAGCGCGTCTTCCAGCGCCTTCGAGGGCAGGATTTCGGGCAGGCGTTCCAGCGCGGCATCGAGGGCGCGCGCAGCCTCCAGAGCCGCAGCGAAGCGCAGCGGGTGAGCGGCGAGCAGCGCCTTGGCGGCGGCACGCTCCGCTTCGGGGAAGCCGTTGGGGTCTGCGCCCCAGGCTTCGATGAGTTCCAAGAGCCGGTCTTCGGTCATCGGCTGGTACTCCCTTCCAGCAGCTCAGCGCGCAGGGTCCGGCGCGCGCGGGCGAGGAGGCTTTCGAGGGCTTCCACGCTGATATCGAGAATCTCCGCAGCTTCCGCCTGCGAGTGTCCCTGCAGGGCGCACAGCGTCAAGGCGGCACTCTGGCGCTCCGGCAAGCGGCTGATCGCCTGCTCGATGGCGCCGACGCGCTGCGTCTGGTCATAAGCCTCCGCCGGGCCGAGGCTGCGGTCCGCCTGATCCGGCAGTTCGCCGGGCAGCGACTCGCGCTTCTTGCGCAGGCGATCATAGCAAAGGTTCAGCGCGACCCGGTGCAGCCAGGTCGAGAATTTGGCGCGCGGCTCCCAACCCGGCAGGGCCTTCCAGGCGCGGATGAAGGTTTCCTGGGTCACGTCTTCGGCCTCCGTCCGGTCGCCGAGCATTCGGGTGGCGAGACTGAGCACGCCGGGACTGTAGCGGCCAACAAGCGCGCGGACCGCAGCCGGATCGCCGGCTGCGGCACGCGTGATCTGGTCGAGGTCAGACGTGAATGCCACGCGCACGAGACTACCCGATTCCGGGCCTGAGACCCGAGAGACAATCGCAGGGGGGGCGCAATCGTCTCTGCCTGGCTCAGGCCCGGTTCAGGGGTCCTTGTTATTGTTCGGCCGGCTTGTCCCGCCATTTGCCCTTGTGTTCCTTCTTCTTGGCCTTGGCGGCGGCGCGCTCCTCAGCGGTCACGCGGCCATCGCCATCGGTATCGACCTTGGCCATGCGGGCGACATGCGATGCGGCGAACTCAGCGGCGCTCAGGCGACCGTCACCATCTGTATCAATGGCAGCGAATTTCTCGGCCTTCTTGGCTTCGTACTTGGCGGCCCGCTCAGCCTTCTTGGCTTTCCATTCGGCGACCTTGGCGGGGTCAGCATCCGCGATGGCGGCCTTGCCTTCTTTGCCGGCTTTTTTCTCGGCCCATTTCGCCTTGTGCTCGGCCTTCATGGCCTCGGCATGGGCTTTCAGTTCGTCCTGGGTAACGAAGCCGTCGCTGTTTGCGTCCATCTTGGCGAAAGAGGCCAGAGAAGCAGCTTCGACTTCGGCAGTGGTGATAACTCCGTCACCATCGGTATCGATCTTTGCGAAATGGTCGCCTTTACCCTTCCCCGGATGCGCAAAGGCAGGCGCCGCGAAGACCAGCGCCAGCGCGGTTGCGACAGCAAGCGTCTGTTTTCTCATCAGTAACTCCTGTGGTTGATCCCAGCGCCTATGGAACGCGGGGGTCTCAGGATTCCGTCGCGGGCAACTGCAGTTTTTCCCCAGCCAGCGTATGTACGCGGGATTTAACGTCGGCGAGGCGCTCTTCCAGCATCGAAAAGTCTTCTTCCCCTACGGCCCGGCACATGCGGGCCTTCAGACCTTCAGGCATGACCGCGTCGCCCGGCTCATTGCCAATGGCGAGGCGTTGCAGCTGCTGGAGCGCCGACAGGAGATTCAGCCCCGCGCGCAGGAAGCACCAATCCTCATTGTCCGGATCATCAGCGTCTGCGAGGCCCGACAGGGCGAGGGCCGTGTTGGCGCGGATCAGGTCCGGCCGGGCGCGAAGGAGCATTTCCTGCTGCGCCATGAACTCGATATCGATCAGCGCGCCCTTGGCGGTTTTCAGGTCCCAGAGACCGCTGCCAGGTTTTTCCCGATAGAGCGTCTGACGCATTTCGGTAATGTCACCAGGAATCTGCTTGCGACGCGGGCTACGCGCGCGGGCGCAGATGGCATCTGCGGCGATGCGCAACACTTCCCTCCCCAGCGCTTCATCGCCTGCAACAAAACGCAGGCGGGTCAGCGCCATGTGTTCCCAGGTCCAGGCTTCCTCATTCTGGTAGTGTTTGAAGGCAGGGAGGCTTACGGCCACCGGGCCGGCACGCCCTGAAGGGCGCAGGCGCATGTCGGCTTCGTAGAGTTCGCCTTCTGCCGTTGGCGCCGTGAGGCCGGTGATGAGGCGCTGGGTGAAGCGCGTAAACCAGGTCTGTGCTCCGTCTGCGGAGGAATCGTAGATCACGATGAGATCGAGATCCGAGCCCGCCGTCATCTCCTCGCCGCCCAGCTTGCCCATGCCGAACACCCCCCAGCGGCCCGGCACATCGCCATAGCGGCGCGTGGTTTCGCGTACGGCAACCGCCGACATGAACGCGATGGTCTCGTCCGCGAGTTTCGTCCATACGGCAGCCGCCTCATCCGAGCGGATGAGGCCGTGCAGCAGCCGGTGGCCGGTGAGGAAGCTCTGCTCGCGGTGATAGCGCCGCCAGTCGTCAAGCGCGGCGTCGAAGGAAACTGTTTCCTCCGGGAGCGGAGCTTTCGGGATGGCATTGGAAATAAGGGCTTCGAGCAGGTCCGGCCGGCGGGCGAGGATGCGCGCGAGACGCGGCGCAAGGGCAAGCGTGGCGACGAGATCGGAGAGCAGGTCTTCGCGTGCGAGCAGCATCGAGAGTGTCTGCACGCCGGAAGAAAGTCCCTCGAAGAAGCGCGAGAACCAGAGGAAGGCCTGATCCGCCTCTCCCGTCGCGCCCATGGCTTTCAACATGCCGGGCAAAACGGCTGTGAGCAATTCGCGCCCGCGCGGCGTGCGGGTGGCTGGCACGCGGCCTCGGTGCCAGTTGCGGATTGTGTCTATAGCGGAGGACGGATCGGAGAAACCCAGTTCGGACAAGGTTTTGACCGTACCCGGATCATCATCGACGCCAGTAAAGACGAGGTTTCCGAGGCCGTGATCTTCGGCGCTTTTGCCCTCCTGCGCGAACAGGGCGTCATAGGCTGCCTGCACTTCGCGGCGCGTTTCCAGCAGATCGCGATCGAAGTCCGCAAGGTTTGTGTAGCCGCAGAGGAAAGCGAGGCTATCGCGCTCCGCTGCATCGGCGGGAACTGTATGCGTCTGTTCATCCTGCAGCATCTGGATGCGGTGCTCGACATTACGCAGCGCCTTGTAGGCAGCCTCCAGCGTGGAGGCTGTACGATCCGAAACGACTCCGATTGCCCGCAAGGCCTCCATCGCGCCGAGGGTTGTGTTGTTGCGCAGCGAGGGTTCTCTTCCGCCCAGGATCAGCTGCTGGGTTTGCACGAAGAATTCGATCTCGCGGATACCGCCCGGCGAGAGTTTCACATCCGGTGAGACCGCATTGAACTCATCCGCGCCGACCTTGGTATTGATCATCCGCTTGATCGCCTGGATGTCGCCGATGGCCCAGTAGTCCAGATTGCGCCGCCAGACATACGGTTCCATCCGCGACAGGAATTTCTCCGCCGCCGACCGGTCACCCGCTGCCGGACGGCCCTTGATCCAGACCATCCTCTCCCAGTTCTGGCCGACGCTCTCATAGTAGAGTTCCGCCATTTCGGTGGAGACGGCGATGGGTGTGGAGCTTGGGTCCGGACGCAGGCGCAGGTCGGTGCGGAAGACATAGCCGCCTGCCGTGATCTCATCCATGATCTTCACGACATCGCGCATCACACGCTGCGCCATCTCGCCGGGATCGCGGTCTGTGCCATCGAAGCGGTCGCGGTCGTAGAAGGCGGCAATGTCGATGTCGCTGGAATAGTTGAGCTCGAAAGCGCCCATCTTGCCGAGCGCGATGGCGAAGAGGCCGTCAGGCTTGAGGCTGCGCGCCGCGAGCGCGACCCGGAAGGCTGCCTCAAGGCTCGCAATGGCGAACTCCGTCAGCTGACGGGTGATGGCCATTACGTCCTGGCGTCCGGAGAGGTCCTCGCCCGCCAGCGACAGGTGCGCGACGAGCTTGGCCGCCCGCAGCGCGCTCATGGCATCGGCCAACGGCGTGTCGCCGGGAAGGCCTCCAGCAGCAGCGAGCGCGCCGGCGAAATCCGTGCCTATGCCCCGGTCCATCAGGCGGCGCAGGTAGGGCGCGTGGGGCGCCGCAGCCGCAAGGGCGGCCGCCGGATCCGCGGCGATGGGGCGAACAGTCAGCATCCCTCCTGCCTTAGCCGAGGCCCGGCGATCCGACAAATCCCTTGCCGGAAAAGGCGGTTGCGCGAGGGCGTTGACAGCGCCGCATTTCAGCGGTTCGCTCATTCCGTGTTGCGGGGGCGTTAAGAGGGGGACTGTCCATGCTGCGGATTCTTCGGCTGATCGGAGTTCTGACCGTTATCCCGCTGATCGGTATCGGTATCGGCATTGCCAGGTTCTGGGGCGGCGCACCGCTCGAGATTGAAGGGTTGCTCCCGGCAGCCAACTTGCTGGCAGGCTGTGCCGCTTCGCTCCCGGGTGACCCGTCCGGGGCGGCCTGCGGCCACACGGCGCCCTTCGGCTGGCTGGCCCTGCTGTCGGTTGCGGTCCTGATCCTGTCCTTTGGCATCGTGCCCCTGTCACGCCTCGTTGCGACGATTCTCGGCTCGCACAGGTCCATCTTGTCGCTCGGCTTCTGGCCTTACGCGGTGGTGATCACCCTGGTGGTCGGGATCGTGTCGCTGGTGCACGTCGTCATCTTTGGCGGCGGGATGTACCTCGTGCTGCAACATTGGTGGGGTATCGAAAGCAACATCCTCCTGGGCGTGATCGCCATCACCCTGATCGGCGCGGCTTACGCCATCCTGCGCGGGCTGGCCGTGTTCTTCACCCGGCCGAAGAGCTTCGTCGCCGCGCGCCCGGTCAGCTTCTATGAGTATCCGCGCCTCGGCCTCGTCGTGAAGGGCATCGCCAAGACACTGAACGCCAAGATGCCGGACAATGTGGTGATCGGCCTTGATCCGACCTTCTTCGCGACGTCTGCGCCGGTCTATACGCCGTATGGCAAGGGACCGCTTAAAGGTCAGACGCTCTACCTGTCCCTTCCCCTGATGAGCCATTTCACCGAAGGCGAGCTGAAAGCCGTGATCGGCCACGAACTTGGCCACTTCTCCGGCGGCGACACGAACTACTCGATGCGTTTTGCGCCGGTGTACATGGGCCTCGGCAAGGCAAGCGAAGTGTTCGAGTCAAAGGACCGTCCGCTGACACGCATCCTCTCGATGCCGGCGAAGCTGCTGATCGACGACCTGATCTATGCCTTCTCGGTGGTCGAGCGGCGCATCGGGCGGGCGCGTGAGCACCGGGCAGACCAGCACGGCGCAAAAGTCTCCTCACCGGAGGACATCGCCTACTCGCTGCTGAAATCCTCGCTGCTCAGCTCGATCTGGAACGGGCAGATGCAAACGCTGATCCAGCGCGGCATGCAGGGGCGCTTCTCGCGCAATGTCGTGCGAAACTTCTCGGAAAGCGTGCGGCTGGATGTGGACCGCGCACGGATTGCGCCGCTGCTGCAATTCGCACTAGGCGACAGCGTACCCCACCCGATCGACACCCATCCGCCTACGGAAGACCGGATCGAGGCATTCGGCCTGAACCTCGGCGAGATCTGTTCCGAGGACGTGCTGCTGCACCGTTTCTTCGACGCCCCGAAGGTGACTGACGGGCTCGACAACATGGTGGCGCTGGAAGAAGACCTGACGGCGCTGCAATACCATCTCTATGCGGAGCTCTGGCCTAAGGATGATGGCGCCGAGCGGTCTCTGGACGAGCTGTTCCTCGCCCTGCTGATCGACTTCCTCGCCCTGATGGTGACGGTGGATGGCAGCGTCGATGACCGGGAAATCCTCGAAGCCGAGGCGCGGGCCTCCGAACTGTTCGGCAATTTCGACCGCGAGGCGTTCCGGGAACGCTGCCGCAGCCCGGACCAGATTCCCTCGCTCGACAAGATGGTCTCCTTCGCCAACAAGCTGCTGACCGAAACC
>NZ_JBKBXB010000056.1:0-17091 GCF_046313975.1 Hyphomonas sp.
GGCGGTCTGGGAATCGGGGGTGGCGGCGCCAATTCGCTGATGTCCGGCCGCGGGGCAGCCGGCGCCATCGTGCGCACCACGATCATCATCGGCGGCATCTTTTTCGCCACCAGCCTGGCGCTCACCTCCATCGCCAACCGCACCAAAGGCCCGGCTTCGGGCATCGAGCGCGCGCTGGAAGGCGGCGGCACCGTCGCTCCCGTGGACAATCCCGGCGATCTCTTCGATCCGTCGCTCGACCCGTTCGCGAACGAAACGCCGGTCCAGCCCCAGCCTGAAACACAGGATTTTGTGGACCCGTCTGCTATTCCGGCTGCACCGGCAGGTGAAGGTGCGCCCGAGGAACCTGTTCCCGCTGAGACCAATCCCCAGTAATTTTAAGACAGGGCATGTTTCGGAGCGCGCCGCCGGCGCGAATCATTGCATGTGTGTGATCCCATGATCCGCTATATTTTCATCACAGGCGGCGTGGTGTCCTCCCTTGGCAAGGGTATCGCCTCTGCCGCCCTCGGCGCGCTGCTGCAATCGCGCGGCTACAAGGTCCGCCTGCGCAAGCTCGACCCTTACCTCAACGTCGACCCCGGCACGATGAGCCCGCGCCAGCATGGTGAGGTCTATGTCACCGATGACGGGGCCGAAACCGATCTCGACCTTGGTCACTATGAGCGCTTCACCGGCGTCTCCGCGCGCCAGTCGGACAACATCACCACGGGCCGCATCTACCAGCGCATCATCGAGAAGGAACGCCGCGGCGACTATCTCGGCGCCACCATCCAGGTCATCCCGCACGTCACCAACGAGATCAAAGATTTCGTGCTCTCCGATCCGGGGGAGGGCGTCGAATTCGTGCTCTGCGAAATCGGTGGCACCGTCGGCGACATCGAGGGCCTGCCCTTCTTCGAAGCCATCCGCCAGCTTGGCCAGGAACTCGGCCCGGAACGCGCCTGCTTCATCCACCTGACGCTACTGCCGTACATCCCGGCCGCCGGCGAAATGAAAACCAAGCCGACGCAGCACTCCGTCAAGGAGCTGCGCTCCATAGGTATCCAGCCACAGGTCCTGCTCTGCCGCTGTGATCGTCCGATCCCGGAGAATGAAAAAGGCAAGATTGCCAGCTTCTGTAACGTGCGCCCGTCCAGCGTCATCGAAGCGCGTGATGTGCGCCACATCTATGATGTGCCCGCCGCCTATCACGAACAGGGCCTCGACCGCGAAGTGCTACAGCATTTCGGCATCAAGGATGCGCCTGCGCCGGACCTGTCCGCCTGGCAGCGCATCGCCCACACCATCCACAATCCGGACGGCGAAGTCTGCATCGGCCTCGTCGGAAAATACGTCGATGTTCCGGACGCCTACAAATCCGTTGCCGAAGCCCTCAGCCATGGCGGCCTCGCCAACAATGTCAAAGTCACCGTCCGCCTGATCAACTCCGAAGAGTTCGACGACGAGGCCCGCCCACTCGATATCCTCGAGGGTGTCCACGGCATCATCCTGCCCGGCGGCTTCGGCGAGCGCGGCGCCCACGGCAAGATCCGCGCGGCTCGTTTCGCCCGCGAACGCCAGGTGCCGTGCTTCGGCATCTGCTACGGCATGCAGATGGCGGTCATAGAGGCAGCGCGAAATCTCGCTGGCCTCGCCGACGCGAACACGACCGAAAACGATCCGAAAACGAAGAACCCGCTCGTCGGCCTCATGGAAGAGTGGACCAAGGGTAACGAGAAAGTTGTCCGCGACGAGAACACCGACAAGGGCGGCACCATGCGTCTCGGCGCCTATCCCGCCCACCTCAAGGCCGGCAGCCGTGTCGCCGAAATCTACGGCTCAAACGACATCTCCGAACGCCACCGCCATCGCTACGAAGTGAATGCGGCTTACATTCCGCAACTCGAAAAGCACGGCTTCATCTTCTCGGGCATGTCGCCGAACGGCCTGCTGCCGGAGATCATCGAAATCCCGTCGCACCCGTGGTTCATTGGCGTACAGTTCCACCCGGAACTGAAGTCACGGCCCTTTGAGCCGCACCCTCTCTTCGCCAGCTTCATCGACGCCGCCGTCAAGCAGAGCCGGTTGGTCTGATCCTCAGGCGCGCGTCACCTGGAACTGGCCGACATTGATACGCCCATCGGTGAAGCCCGCTTCGCAATAGCTGAGATAGAAGTTCCACAGCCTGCGGAACGTCTCATCGAATCCCAGCTCGCGGATTTCGTCCCAACGGCCATTGAAACTGCGCGCCCATTCCCGGCACGTGCGCGCATAGTCCTGCCCGAAATACGCAACCCCGTCATGGCGCAGCCCCGCTGCGGCGAACTGCTCCTTCAGCACAGTCTCGCTGATCAGCATCCCGCCCGGAAAGATATGCTGCTGGATGAAGTCCACCCTCTTGCGATAGCGCGGGAACAGCTCATCATCGATGGTGATGATCTGCAGCGCCGCTCGCGCGCCGTCCTTCAGCGAGGAATACACCTTGCCGAAATAACTCGGCCAATAGGCCTCACCCACCGCCTCGAACATCTCGATGGAGGCGACGCCATCATATGTCCCGACATGGTCGCGGTAGTCTTCCAGCCGGATGTCGACCCGCTCATTCAGCCCCGCCCGGAACATCCGCTCCTCGGCATACGCCTTCTGCGCTGGCGAAATCGTCAGGCAGGTCACCTTGCTCCCGCGCTGCTTCGCGGCATGCTCGGCAAACCCGCCCCAGCCGCACCCGATCTCCAGGATATGGCTCGACGGTCCCGCCTGGATCCGGTCACAGATGCCGCGATACTTGTTCTGCTGCGCCTGCTCGAGCGACTGGTTGGGATTCTCGAACCATGCCGAGGAATACGTCATGCTCCGATCAAGCCACTTGCCGTAAAACTCGTTGCCGAGATCATAGTGCGCCATGATGTTGCGCCGCGCACCCGAGCGGGAATTGCGCCGCCCCAGCACATGCCGCAGCATGTTGGCCGAGCGCACGAACAAGTTGCCCCTCGCAAGGCGCGACGCCGCATCAAAATTCGCGGAGAAGAATTGCAGCACCTTTGTCAGGTCCGGCGTCGACCAGTCGCCATCCATATACGATTCCGCAAAGGCCACATCGCCGCCCGCCAGAGCGCGCTTGATGAAGCGGAAGTCGTGCACATGGATCTGCGCCTCCGCGCCCGGCTGCTCGTTCCGGAACACCAGCCGTGTCCCGCCCGGCAACACGAAAGTCAGCGCGCCGGACTCGGTCTGCAACAGCACGAGGGCGCCAATCCGGAAACTCGCCGGCACATCCCTCAGCTGACGGATGGATTGCGGGGTCGCGATAACCGTCATGCTCATGCAGCGGTCTCCTTCTGCTGCGGCAAGGTTGGGGCTTCGGGCGAAGCCAGCGTCGCCGGCCGCGCCGGGGCAGGGGGCTTGCGGTGATATTTTGCTCCGCGCAGCCACAGCCGCAGCGCCTGCCAGTGAATGCCGAACACAACGCCAATCGAGGATACGGGATTGCGCAGCGCGAGGCGCAGGAAGTTTCCGCCCGTCGCCGCCAGCGGCTTCGCCTTGATATTCGCCAGATGCTGCCGGGTCCCGCCCGACACATTCTCCACAACCACATCCAGCGTCGCCTCCGGCGCGCGCAGCGTGAAGCGATAATCGCCGCTCACATCAAAGAAAGGCGACACATGGAATGCCTTCTCTGCCGTATGCACATCCCGTGGCGCAGAGACCGGCGCAACATAGCAGTGATGCTCGCCGAACGTGTTGTTCACCTCATAGATGATGCCGCGCAGTGCGCCTGCCGCATCATAGCCATACCACAGCGAAATCGGCGCGAACTTGTAGAAGAAATGCCGCGGGAACGTCACCAGCCGAATCGTCCCGGAACGGACATTCACCCCCGCCCGCGCCAGCATCGCGTCGGCCCACTCTCTTAGCGTCCCGGTCCGCCCCGCGCCGCCATGATCCTTCTCGTGAAACGAGAAAAGCCCCGGCTTGTTCACCGCGAACAGAGGCGACACGTGCGCCGCTTCATCCAGCTTGTCAATGTCGATATCGATCAGCGCAAGCCGGTAGCGGAACGCCCGCTCGAACGGCACAAACCGTTTGTGCAGGGTAAACCCCGACCACAGTTGTAATGCAGCATGCGTCACGCAGATGCCTCGGCCTTGACGTCGATGGCCGAAGTGTCGCGCCGAACCGGCGGAATGTCCACGCCCTTCGCCTCCCACGAGACCGTCCCGCCGAGCGCCAGCGCCACCGAAAGTCCCGCCTTCAGCCCGTCTTCGTGGAATCCGCGCCCCATCCAGGCGCCCGCAAACCACAGCGCATCCTGCCCCTGGATCCGCTTCAGCGACCGCACCGCCGCTTCCGCCGCCGTGTCGAACTGGGGATGATCGAACGTGTATTCGTGGAAGGTCAGGTGCTCCGCCGGCCGGTGCTCCGGGTTCAGCGTGATGAACAGCGGCCGCGCCTCATCGATCCCCTGTAGCCGGTTCATCCAGTAGCTGAGGCAGATGTCCCCATTTGCCTGCTTCATCACGTTCCAGCTCGCCCAGGCCGCCTTGCGCGCCGGCATCAGCGCCGGGTCGCGGTGCAAATAGATCGTGTTCGGACGATATTTCACCGAGCGCAGGCAGAAAGCCTGGTCCTCATAATCCTGCTCCACAATCCGCAGCGCTTCATCCGAATGGCAAGCGAGGATCACCTCATCGAACAGCACCGTCTCGCCGCTCGCCAGCACTACGGCGGTCTTCGCTCCGAACGGGCGCACCCGCGTCACTTCGCTGCCGAGGCGCACGCGCTCGCCCAGCGACTCAGAAATGCGCCGCACATAATTCTGGCTGCCACCGGCCACCGTCCGCCACTTCGGCCGCTCCTTGTGCATCAGGCGGTGATTGTCGAAAAACTGGAAGAAGCTCTGTGCCGGATACTCGAGGATGCGCCCCTCCGGTGTCGACCAGATCGCCGCGCCCATCGGCAGTATGTAGTTTTCACGGAAGTCCGTATCAAACCCGTGCCGGTCCAGCCAGGCGCCCAGCGTGGTCTCGGTGATCGTGCCTGCCAGGTATTCGCTGCGCGCAATGTCGTTGAACTTCAGGATCGTCTGCCAGAAGCGATGAAACCGCGCGCTCAGGAGATTGCGTTTCTGCGCGAAGATGCCCGTCGCGGTCGATGCCCAACTCCAGCCGTTCGGATCGGTCACCGAGAAGCTCATGTCGGATGCGGCCGTCTCCACGCCCAGCGCGTCGAACAGGCCGATCAGGTTCGGATAGTTCAGCCCGTTATAGACAATGAATCCAAGATCAACCGCCGTCTCCACGCCGTCATACCTGAACGTGTGCGTGCAGGCATGCCCGCCCAGCCGGTCGCCGGCCTCGAACAGCGTGACATCCGCCGTGTCCCGCAACGCCCAGGCGGCGCCCATGCCGGATATGCCTGATCCGATAACGGCAATCTTCTTCATTCTGCATCCTGTGGTGTGCGTGTCTGTTTGTAGGCCTCCAGCGCGCGCTCACGCCCGGCGCTATGGTCCACGATCGGTTCGGGATAGGTCTTGCCCAGCACGACGCCTGCGGCCGTCAGCACATTCGCCGGCGCCTCAAACGGCGCGTGCAGGAACTTGTCCGGCACCTTCGAGAGCTCCGGGCACCAGCGGCGCACATAGGCGCCCGTCTCGTCGAACTTCGATCCCTGCGTGATCGGATTGAACACGCGGAAATAAGGCGCTGCATCCGCGCCGCTGCCTGCTGTCCACTGCCAGCTCGCGGCATTCGCCGCCGGGTCCGCATCCACCAGCGTGTCCCAGAACCAGTCCTCGCCTGCCTGCCAGGGCAACAATAGATGCTTGGTCAGGAACGAAGCGACGATCATCCGTACACGGTTATGCATCCATCCCGTATGCCACAGCTGGCGCATCCCGGCATCCACGATCGGATAGCCCGTCATGCCCTTCTGCCAGGCGATCAGGGCCGCCGGGTCTTCGCGCCACGGCATCTGGTCGAAGGCTGGGTTATAGTTCTTCCGTGCCAGTTCCGGATTGAAGTGCAGCAGCACATAGGAAAATTCCCGCCAGGCGATCTCCGACAGGAACACCGCCGCATCCCGCTCATTCACGCGGCCCGCTTCAACGCCGGCCTTCACCGCACGCCAGATCTGCACTGGAGAGATTTCACCAAATCTCAGATGCGGGGAAAGCCGCGATGTCGAAACATCCAGATCCGGCCGGTTGCGATTGTCCGCATACCCATTGATGCCGTCGTCCAGAAACGCGGCGAGCCGCGCGGCCGCGCCCGCTTCGCCCGGCGTCCAGGCCTCGGCCATCCCGCCAGACCAGTCCGGCTGAGTGGGGTGCAGTCCCCAATCCTCCAGCCTTTCGCTCTCCAGCGCCACGCCCTTGATGCGCTTCGGCGCGGCCAGCGCAGGCGCCGGTCGATAGCTCGCCTGCATCGCGCGCCAGAACGGTGTGAACACCCGGTAGTACCCGCCGCTGCCGGTCTTCAGCTCCCAGGGTTCCATCAGCAGCCGGCCATTGAAGCTCTGCGCGTCGATCCCGGCCGCTTTCAGGCCCGCCTTGATGTCCGCATCCGCCGTCCGTTCCGGCTCGCCATACCGCCGGTTCCAGAACACGGCCTTCCCGCCCGTCTCCTTCACCATCGCGGGAATCACTTCCGCCGCCGCGCCCGTGCGCAGCACCAGCTGCCCGCCGCGCTTTCGCAGGTCCGCGTCCAGCGCTCGCAGGCTCTTGTCCAGCCACCACTCGACGGCCCCGCCCAGCGCCCGTCCGGCACCCGGTCCGGTCTCACGGATGAACAGACAGACCACGGGCCCGCCCGAAGCAATCGCCGCTGCCAGGGCCGGATTGTCCGCCAGTCTCAGGTCCTCGCGGAACCACAGGATCGAAGTCGGCAATTCAGGCATGGGGTCTGTGGCCGTTTCCTGTGTTCTAGCACACTGAATACGTTACGGCTTCCGGATTGGATCAACCCCGCAGGCACCCGCGCCCTTTCCCGCCTGCGCGGCGGCGGCTATACCCCGGCCTCGACCCAGAGAAAGCCCCGGATGCAGCCCGCCCGACTTCGCCAGATTATGGAAAAAGCCGAAGGCCAGCGCGTCCTGTGCATCGGCGACATCATGCTCGACCGCTTCGTCTATGGCTCGGTCAACCGCATCTCCCCGGAAGCCCCGGTCCCGGTCCTGCGCCAGACGCGCCTCGCCAGCATGCCCGGCGGCGCGGCCAACGTCGCAAGGAACCTCTCTTCGCTCGGCCTGAAGCCCGTCATCATCGGCGCCATCGGGGATGATGAAGCCGGCAAGGAACTCTCCGGCCTCCTCGGCTGCGAAGCCCATCTCGTCACCCTCAGGGGCCGCCCCACCACGCTCAAGACCCGTCTCGTCGCTGGCGGCCAGCAGCTCCTCCGCCTCGACGCCGAAGAAGCCGGCGCTCCGGACACCAGCTCCGAGCAGGCGGCCATCGCCGCCATCCGCAAACTCGCCCCCACCGTCGCCGCGATCCTCATCTCGGACTATGCCAAAGGCTTCCTCACCCCCGCCATCCTCGCCGCCACCCTCGAGGCCGCTGCCGCCGCCAAGGTCCCGGTCATCGCCGACCCCAAAGGTCAGGACTTCGCCCGCTACGGCGCCGTCGATATCCTCAAGCCTAACGCAGGCGAACTCGCCTCCGCCATCGGCCAGTCGGTCACCTCCGACGAAACCGCCGCCGCCGCCCTCAGCTCTGCCCTCGCCACCCTCCCGGCAAAAGCCATCGTCGTCACCCGCGCCGCCCAGGGCATGTCCTTCCTGTCGCGCGGCGAAAAGCCGGCGCATGTGAGGGGGCAGGCGAGGGAAGTCTTTGATGTTTCGGGCGCCGGCGATACGAGTCTCGCCGCGCTGGCCGCCGCAATCATAGCGGGAACGAAACTGGAAGAAGCTGTAACCGTTGCAATCCTGGCGTCAGGAATTGCTGTCGGAAAAGCAGGGACAGCCACCGTTTCTGCATCAGAACTGATCGAAACGGCAGAGTCCGGTTTCCGCCACCAGAAGGCGAACCTCCTCACCCGCGATGCCATGGTCGGCCAGATCGAACGCTGGCGCGAAGCCGGATTGCGCATCGGTTTCACCAACGGCGTCTTCGACATCCTCCATCCAGGCCATGTCCGGATCCTGGAAGAAGCTGGAATCCGCTGCGACCGACTGGTGGTTGCGATCAATTCCGACGCATCTGTCCGGCGTCTGAAAGGGCCTGAACGCCCTGTAAATACAGAGGTTTCACGCGCCCAGGTGCTCTGCGGCCTCGCCTCGGTCGATGCCGTCGTGATCTTTGAGGAAGACACCCCGCTGGAGCTGATCACCGCCCTGAAGCCCGACGTCCTCGTCAAGGGCGGCGACTATACCCGCGACACCATCGTCGGCGCCGACATCGTCGAAGCCCGCGGCGGCGAAGTCGTGGTCGTGCAACTGGTCGAGGGCCATTCCACCACAGCCACCATCGCCCGGTCCCGGAAAAAGGACTAAAAATACAGGGCGTTCTAGTTGGTCGCGTGCTTCTTCAGCTCGTAAGTACCGCGCCCGGTCAGGTCAAACCATTCCGGAATATCCGGGTGGCTCAGCGGCTGCTCTGAATCGTCAGGCACGAGATTCTGCTCGGAAACGTAAGCAATATAGTGGGTCCGGTCATTCTCGGCGAACAGGTGGTAAAACGGCTGATCCTTGGCCGGCCGCACTTCCTCCGGGATAGATTCATACCACTCGTCGGTGTTGGCAAACTGCGGATCGACGTCGAAAATCACCCCCCGGAACGCAAAAACCCGGTGCCGGACAACCTGCCCGATCTGGTACTTGGCGACGTGTTTCGAGATGGAATTGTAGTGATACCGCTCGTCGATCCTGTCGGTCAGGACCAGCGGCGGATGTGCACTTTTCTTCTTCCCGCCAAGCAAGGCGCGCAACCAAGCGGCGGGCCCACGTCTACTGGTCATTTTCGACTCCTGTGATAGAGCATGCCCCAAGTTTGTGTTTCGGGCCACACTATGGCTGACAAAAAAGACGGAACCGGCGGCCGCAAACGCGGCCAGAGCGGTTCCCACCGGGGAAAGCCGTTGTTTGCGGCGGTCGATCTCGGCACGAATAATTGCCGACTCCTGGTTGCGGAACCCCGTGGCCAGTCTTTTCGCGTGGTCGATTCGTTTTCCCAGATCGCAAGGTTGGGGGAGGGGCTGCACGATACCGGCAGATTGTCCGACGCCGCCATTGAACGCGCCATGAGCGCCCTGCACGCCATCCGCGCCAAGCTGAAGCATCACGGCGTCGGCCGGGTCCGCTGTATCGCCACCGAGGCTTGCCGCAAGGCCAGCAACGGCCCGGATTTCATTCGCAGGGTCCAGACGGAAACCGGCCTGACCTTCAAGGTCATCGGCGCCAAGGAGGAGGCCCGGCTGGCCTCCATCGGCTGCTATGACCTGATCAAGCCCGACGTCCAGTCCGTTCTCGTCGTCGATGTCGGCGGCGGATCTACGGAGCTGTCGCTGGTCGATGCCCGCGGCGTGCGCCAGGGCGGTCTTGCAGGCATCCTCCGGCAGGCCCCGATTGTCGATTGGACCAGCCTGAAAGTCGGCGTCGTGACCCTTTCCGAAGCGTTCGACCTGACCGATGAAGCCGCCGCCTGGCCCCAAATGCTGGAACGTGCCCGCGCAGCGGTCAGCAGCTGGCCGGCCCTCGAAAGAGTGCAGCAGCGCCTGCAGGCCGATAATGGCTACCTGATCGGCACGTCCGGAACGGTGACCTGCCTTGCCGGCGTCCACCTGAACCTCGACCGATACCGGCGCGACAAGGTGGACGGCAGCTGGCTCAGCCGCGCGGACGGGCAAAGCACCATGCAGCGTCTGCGCGAGCTGGGCATTCACGGTCGGGCCAAACTGCCGACGATCGGCGAAGAGCGCGCCCCGCTGATGCTGGCTGGCTGTGCCATCATGGAAGCGGTCTGGGAAAGGTTCGACGGGCATACACTGCGCGTTGCGGATCGCGGTCTTCGCGAAGGTGTGCTCCTGTCCATGATGCATGGTCAGGCGCCGGTTCGCAGGCGCCGACCGAAACGGCGCAAGCCTGCAGCGAGCGGAAGCGGAGACACGCATGTCGGATGAAGAAAAGCGCCGCTGGAAAGGTCCGGGTGCGGACAAGAAGGATTCAGGCAGGCGCACGACAGAGCGCAAGGTGATTGCCCGCAATGCGCGCACCGAAAGTTCGAAACGCTGGATCGAGCGCCAGCTGCAGGATCCCTATGTGCGCAAGTCCAAGGAAGAGGGCTATCGCTCGCGCGCCGCCTACAAGCTACTCGAGATCAATGAGGAAGCGCACATCCTGAAACGCGGCCAGCGCGTTATCGATCTCGGCTGCGCGCCTGGCGGGTGGATACAGGTCGCGCTCTACAAGGGCGCTTCGGAAGTAGTTGGCATCGACCTCCTGCCCGTTGACCCGATCGAAGGTGCGACGATTTTCGAAGGCGACGTCAACGAGCCTGCCGATGTCGAGAAACTGCTCGGTGCGCTCAGCGGTCCGCCGGACCTCGTGCTGTCCGACATGGCCGCCAACACTACCGGGCACAAGCAGACGGACCATCTGCGCACAGTGACGCTGGTTGAACTCGCCGTGGACTTTGCCATTGCCCATCTCGCGCCGGGCGGAGCATTTTGCTCAAAAGTGTTCCAGGGCGGCGCGGCGAAGGACGTGCTCGACAAACTGAAACAGAATTTCCGCACTGTGAAACACATAAAGCCGCCGGCCAGCCGCGCGGGCAGTCCGGAAATCTATGTCATTGCAAAAGGCTTCAAGGGAGGGAGCAAATGACCATCACCGGAGGATGCTATTGCGGCGAAGTCCGCTACGAGGCTGAAGGCCAGCCGCTGATGAAGGCGCGCTGCCATTGCCGCGAATGCCAGTATTTCACGGGCGGCGAAGGCAACGATTTCATGGCGATGCCGGCAGCCGGCTTCCGCTTCACGAAAGGCCAGCCCAAGGCCTTCAAGCGCACAGACCTTCCACATGCCAACACGCGCGAATTCTGCGGAACCTGCGGAACGCCGCTGCTGACGCGCTCGCCTGCCTTGCCCATGGCTGTCATCCTCAAGGCAGGCTCGCTGGATGACCCTTCCGTCTACGGAGGACCGCAGATGATCCTGCAAACTGCCGATGCTTATCCCTTCCACCTGTTCCCGGACGGTGTTCCGGCTTTTCCGAGGTTCCCTGGATGAAATACGCCCTACTCGCTTTCGCCGCGCTTCTCGCCCTGCCCGCCTGCACGCCTTACATCGCGGGGGAAGGGGAGGAGCAAAGTGCGCCGCCAGCGCCGGCCGAGTACCAGCGCATCGATTTCGCCGACCAGACAGCAACCGATGCTGAGCGCGAAGCCTGCCTCGCCGCGGGCGGAACAATTGTTCCCAGCGGCAAGCTGCAATGGGAAAACTGCGTCCAGCCCTTCTCTGATGCCGGCGCCGCCTGCACGGGCAGCGCGGATTGCATCGGCGATTGCCGCTATGAAGGCGACGCCGAGCACGTTCCGGACATGGACGTGACCGGCACTTGCCAGACCACCGACGCGCGTTTCGGCTGTTACACCATCGTCGAAAACGGCAAGATCGCGCACACGATCTGCGTGGACTAGTCCACACGCTAGTCTGGACGGTTTCTGGATTGCCTCCTGCTATGTCAGGAGGTGGGCTTCCGCCTCGTCGCGGTGTTTTTTCAGGTAGCGCATGAACGGGGTGCCGCCTGTGCCGACATCCGGATCGTTGCCGGCGGCGGTTGAGGCCTGCCGGTTGATATAGGTCGCCGCATACTCGAGATGGCGCGTGCGGAAACGGGCGAGGCTGCGGATATTGTCGTTGTAAAGGTCGCGCAATTCTGCCGTGCCGAGCTTCTGGATCACAGCCCGCACTGCGCTTTGCGCGCGCAGATCATCGATGAAGCGGCGGTGCTGCGGCGGGCGGTAGATGTGCAGTTCGTCGAGGAAAGTGCGCAGCGGATCGCCGGCATGTCCGACGCCCAGCAGCGCGTCCATCGCGGGTACGATGGAGGATTGCGAACCCGTCTGTCCACGGAAGGCCTGCGGCTGTCCATTTGCTTCGGCCACGCCCTCATAGATGAGGCCCGGACCAAGTGCCGGATTGTCTTTCCAGCCGTGGATCCATGGCCGCACCCGGTGGAAATAGACATAAGGATCGCAACGCTCCGGCATCCGGTCAAAGATCGCGTTGACGCCGTCCCACACCGCTTTCATCGCCGAGAGGCCGCGCGCCATTGCCGCGCCGTCTTCTGCCTTTGCCGCGGCCACCAACTTGGTCGCTTCGTCCAGCATCTCACCGGCGCGCGCCTCGATGGCGACGTGCACGAGAATGAACCAGGCCTCATCCATGCCGCCTTCGAAATGCTGCAGCGTGTGAATGTTGGAGAGGTCTATCGGGCCGCTGGCATCAAATCGCGCCCAGTTTTCGAGCGTGTAGCTGGAGTAGGGGAGGAGGGGTGGCTGGCCGATCGCCTGCCCTACCTGCCAGATCGGAACCGCCAGGCAGGCTGGCAGTACCTTCGGCGCCTCGGGCTCGCCCCAGACATAGGTCTGCACCATGAAGCTGTAATGCAGCATCGCGATCCGGTGCTGCGCCTCGCTGCCGGTCCTGCAGAACTCGGAAAGGTCGATCAGCGGCAGCTGCTCCAGGAAATGCCGCACACGCCCGGTGGGGATCAGCTGCGGGATCGAAAGGGCAAGGTCGCGGGCCGGATGCAGGTAGGCGGGCAGTGTCACGCCGGCCGGGTCGAAATTCGCGAGGAAGCCGCGCTCGCGGCTGAGGCCGTAATCGGAGAGTTTCATCAGCGCCCCTCCCAAGGCTCGGATGGTTGCATTTGTAACTAATGCCTGTTTCGCGCGCGTCGCGTCTCCTGTCAAAGCGGCTTTGCAGGGAACGGCGGGGGCGTGTGGGGAAGGGGCTTCACAAGCCCCCAAGACTCCCTTAAAGCGCCAAAAAGGGAGCTCCCCACATGAAAATCCGACAAGCGATCACCTTCGACGACGTGCTTCTCCAGCCCGGCGCGAGCGAGGTAATGCCTGCAGATGTCGATGTTTCGACCTTTCTGACCAAGGCCATCCCGCTGAACATCCCCCTGCTCTCGGCGGCCATGGATACGGTGACCGAAGCCCGCCTCGCCATCGCGATGGCCCAGGCTGGCGGGATCGGCGTTATCCACCGCAACCTGTCGATCGAACAGCAGGCCGGCGAAGTGGCGATGGTGAAGAAGTATGAGAGCGGCGTGGTGATGAACCCCGTGACGATCTCGCCTTCGGCCTCGCTGGGCGATCTGCGGGAGCTGAAAAAACGCACCGGTTTCTCCGGCATCCCGGTGGTCGAGAAATCCGGCAAGGTCGTCGGCATTGTCACCAACCGCGACACCCGCTTTGCCGAGGATGTGAGCGAATCCGTCGCCAAGCTGATGACCCGCGAAGTCGTCACCGTGAAGATGGACACGCCCATCGAGGAGGCCCGCCGTCTCCTGCACAAGCACCGCATTGAGCGCCTTGTGATCGTGGATGATGCCGGGCGCTGCATCGGCCTGCTCACCGTCAAGGACATGGACAAGGCCTCGCTGAACCCGAACGCGGCCAAGGACGCGGCCGGGCGCCTACGGGTCGCAGCCGCCTCGACCGTTGGCGATGCGGGTTTCGAGCGGACCGAAGCGCTGATCGCAGCTGGCGCGGATGCCGTCATCATCGATACGGCGCATGGGCATTCCAAGGCGGTTGCCGAAGCCGTCACCCGCGCCAAGAAAATCTCCAATGCCGTGCAGATCATCGCCGGCAACGTCGCCACCGCTGAGGCCACCAAGGCGCTGATCGATGCGGGCGCAGATGCGGTGAAGGTCGGCATCGGTCCCGGCTCCATCTGCACCACGCGCATCGTCGCGGGCGTCGGCGTGCCGCAGCTCACCGCGATTGAGCAGTGCGCCAATGCCGCAGTCGCCTCCGGTGTGCCGATTATCGCCGATGGCGGCATCAAGTTCTCGGGCGACTTTGCCAAGGCGCTCGCCGCCGGGGCGGCGACTGCCATGATGGGCTCAATGTTCGCGGGCACCGAAGAAGCGCCCGGCGAAGTGTTCCTCTACCAGGGCCGCTCCTACAAAGCCTATCGCGGCATGGGCTCGCTCGGCGCGATGGCGCGCGGCTCGGCGGATCGCTACTTCCAGAAAGATGCCGCCGCCGAGAAGCTCGTGCCGGAAGGCATCGAAGGACAGGTGCCTTACAAGGGCCCTATCGGCCCGATCATCCACCAGATGGTCGGCGGCCTGCGCGCCGCGATGGGCTATGTCGGCGCGAAGACGATTGCAGACCTCCACGCGAAAGCAGAGTTCGTCCAGATCACCGGGGCAGGGCTGCAAGAGAGCCATGTCCACGACGTGATGATGACGCGCGAGGCGCCGAATTATTCGCTGCCGCGGGGCTGACGCGGCTCGCGCCACATCGCTTCCATGACCGGCGAGCCATCGCCGACATGGAACAGCTTCATCCGCTCGAACCCGTGGCTCATATAGAAGCCGGTGTTCGCCGGATTTGAGTTTTCGAGATAGCAGGGCAGGGCGGCGCGGTCGGCGGCCTTCAGCACCGGCTGCATGAGTTGCTTGCCCAGCCCCTGCCCTCGTGCGGCGGCGCGGGTGCCGATTGTGAACAGGTACATGTGTGGCGCTTTCGGGTGTTCCCGAGCCATCGCTTCGCCCGCGCCAAGCCCCCGCTTCGCCGCGCCCTTCGAGCCGAGCCGCATCAGCGTGAATACCAGCTGCATCGTTGCTAATGTCCCGAGTTCGCGGCTGGCATCGCTGTGTGCCCACATCGTTGCGCCGCGGTCGCCGGCGATGTGGCAGACGCCTCGCGGCAGGTAGATGTTGCGGGCGAGATTGCCGAAAACGTGGGGCAGGGGCCCCCTGCCCCCGAAAATCCATAGATTGACCGGGTCTTCGGCAAACGCCTCTCCGGTGATGTCGCCCAGCTGGCGCCAATCGGCCTTTCCGGCCCGGCGCAGGCCTTCCGGCAGCTCTATTTCAAGCATTTCCAGCCCTTTGCGGTTTTCTTGGCCCGGATTGGACGCTAACACGCGCCAGTTCGCAACCCGGAGTAAAGCCCATGCGCAATGGCGGCCGTATCAGTGCAGCCATCGACATCCTGCGCGACGTGCTGGATCGCCACCAGCCGGTGAAGGTCGCTGCGCGCGACTGGGGCAAGCGCGCGCGGTATGCCGGATCGAAGGACCGGGCCTGGGTGTCCGGGCTGGTGCTGGACGCGCTGCGGCGGCGCAATTCGATTGCGCACCACATGGGCCATGATGATCCGCGCGCGCTGGTGCTCGGCGCGCTGAGGCTCGCCTGGGACTGGAATGCGCGGGATATAGAGCAGGCCTGCTATGAGGATCACGGGCCGACGCCGCTGACCAATGACGAACGCAGCCGGCTGGTGATGGCGCCGGACCCGTCTGCGCCGATCCATGCGCAGGGCGATTATCCGGAATGGCTGACGCCGCACATGCAGCGGGTTTTCGGGCCGGACACGGTGATGGAAGCACAGGCGATGGCCGTGCGGGCGGACGTGGACCTGCGCGTGAACACGCTGAAGGCAGACGCCGAGAAGGCTGCGCTGCCGCTGAAATCCGTGAAGGCAGAGCCCTCGAAACTGCTTACCAATGCCTACCATATCCCGGCGCGCGACCCGACCGAGCGCGAGGACAGCATCGAAGGGATTCCAGCTTTTTCCAAGGGCTGGGTCGAGGTGCAGGATGCCGGCAGCCAGATCGCGGCGGCGGCGGCAAACGCCAGGCCCGGCGAGATGGTGCTCGACTATTGCGCTGGTGGCGGCGGCAAGACGCTGGCGCTCGCCGCGCAGATGCAGGGCACGGGTCAGATCCACGCCTATGACATTGACGGCAAGCGCCTGTCGGCGTTGATCCCGCGCCTGAAACGGGCCGGGACGCACAATGTGCAGCTAGTGCATCCGAGCGAGGGCACGAGCCTTGAGCCACTGGTCGGGCAGATGGACCTAGTGTTCGTGGATGCGCCGTGCACCGGCACGGGCACATGGCGGCGGCGGCCGGATACGAAATGGCGGATCAAACCGGCGCAGCTGGAGAAGCGGATCAATGACCAGCGCGAAATCCTCGCCGCAGCCTCCGCCTATGTGAAGCCCGGCGGGCGGCTGCTCTATGCGACCTGCAGCTTCCTGATGGAGGAAGACGAGGACCGGGTTGCGGAGTTCCTGGCGGGGCATCCGGCGTTTGTGGAGCGGGATGCGGCCGAGGCGGCGATTGCTTCCGGCCTGCTGACGGCGCATGGCGCAGCCACGGTGCGCCGGTTCCGCAGCCCGACCGGCAGCGTGCGCCTGACACCCCGGCGGGCCCAGACGGATGGCTTCTTCTTCGCCCTGCTTGAGCGTCGCGCCTGAGCCGTCTGGACGAATCCCCAGTCCTCGGCTACTGCGCCGCATGACCGAGACCCGCCATCAACGCGCCCTGATCGTCGACTTCGGCAGCCAGGTGACCCAGCTGATCGCCAGGCGGCTGCGCGAGAGCAGCGTCTATTGCGAGATCCACCCCTACAACAAGGTCGATGCGGCCTTCCTGAAGGCTTACGGCCCGCAGGCCATTATCCTCTCGGGCGGCCCGTCGAGCGTTTATTGGGACGATGCGCCGATGGCCGACATGGCGATCTTCAGCGCCGGCGTTCCGGTGCTCGGGATCTGCTACGGCCAGCAGGTGATGATGCACCAGCTGGGCGGGCGGATCGAAGGCGGCACCAGCCGCGAGTTCGGCCGCGCCTTTATCGAGCCGGTCGCGAAAGACCCGTTCCTTGATGGCCTGTTCGAGGGCGGCAATTCCGAACAGGTCTGGATGAGCCATGGCGACCATGTTGCCGAGATGGCCCCCGGCTTCGGTGTCATCGCGAGATCGCCCGGCGCGCCTTACGCGGTGATCGCAGACCCGGAGCGGCGTTTCTACGGCACGCAGTTCCACCCCGAAGTCGTGCACACGACGCATGGCGCGCGCCTGTTGCGCAACTTCATTCACGGGGTTGCCGGCTTCACCGGTGACTGGACGATGGCGGCCTACAAGG
>NZ_JBKBXB010000057.1:0-15612 GCF_046313975.1 Hyphomonas sp.
CGCATCCGGATGTGGATTTCGTGGGCATCGACTGGTATCCGCCGATGGGGGACTGGCGGGACGGGGCGGGACATCTGGACGCGCTGGCAGGATACCGGGCGGCGGATGATGCGGATTACCTCGCGGCGCAGCTTGTAGGCGGGGAGGCGTATGACTGGTACTACGCCAATGCGGAGGACCGGGCGGCGCAAATCCGTACACCGATCATCGACACGGCGCATGGGGAGCATTGGGTGTTCCGGCAGAAGGACCTGACCGGTTGGGCGGGGGCGTATCACTATCCGCGGCCGGGCGGGGTGCGGGCTGAGGCGCCGACAGGTTGGTCGCCGGGGCTGAAGCCGGTGCGGCTGTCGGAGGTCGGCTTTGCGGCGGTCGACAAGGCGGGTAATGCGCCGAACCTGTTCTTTGATCCGAAAAGCTCCGAGAGCGGACTACCACCGTTTTCGAATGGCGGGCGGGATGATGTGGTGCAGCGGCGATTGCTGGCGGCGGCGCTGGGGCATTTTGGCGGTGTGGCGCATGTGTGGGCGTGGGATGCGCGGCCGTTTCCGGCCTGGCCGATGCGGCTGGATGTGTGGGGCGATGGTGGCAACTGGGCGCGCGGGCATTGGCTGAACGGGCGCTCAGGCCTCGCGCCGCTGAGCGCTGTTGTGGCGGACATCTGCGAGGCGGGCGGCGTTGCGCCGGTGGACGTGAGCGGGCTGGACGGTGTGGTGGAAGGCTATGTGCGCACGGGCGTTTCGTCAGTACGCGCGGCGCTGGAGCCGCTGGCGGCGGCGTTCGGATTTGAAGCGGTGGAGCGCGGCGGGACGCTGGTGTTCCGTATGGCGGGCGAGGAAGTGGTGCATGAGGTGAACGCAGGCGCGGTGAACCTTGATGAGCTGCGCCGGACGCGACAGCTGATGGACAAGGCGCCGGAGCGGCTGCGGCTGACATGCATTGATCCGGAGGCGGACCATGCGCCGATGGTGGTGGAGGCGCGGCGGGGCACGGGCGATGCCCGGCAGGTGGCGGATGTGGCGCTGCCACTGGCCGTGTCAGCGGGGCGGGCGGAGGCGATTGCGGCGCACCTGCTGGCGTCGATGACGGAAGCGCGGGTGGCGGACGTGTCTGGCGGGCCGGAATTGGCGGCGCTGGAGACCGGCGACCGGGTGCGGTTTGGGGGCAGCGAAGAGGTGTGGCGCATTGAGGCGATCACGGATCGAGGAGCGGAGCGGCACCTGCTGCTGTCAGCGGATGCGGGGGAGCTGGGACGGGCGCGCTTCGGGGAGCCCGGGAGGGCGCCGGAGGTTGCAGCGGTTTATCCGCAGGCGGACCTTGTGGTGATGGATGCGCCCGCGCCAGCAGGAGGTGAGGCCGGGCCGCTGGTAGCGGCGTTTTCTGACCCTTGGCCGGGGGAGATGGCGGTGCGGGCGGGGGCGACTGTGGAGGAGCTGTCCTTGCGGGTGACACTGGAGCAGCCTGCCGTGATCGGGCGGCTGATGGAGCCGGTGGCGGCAGGGCCTGCGGGCCGGTGGGACAGGGGCGGCGCGCTGATGGTGGCGGCGCCTGCGGGCGCGTTCGTGAGCCTGCCGGAGGCGGCGGTGCTGGCGGGCGGCAATTCTGCACTGCTGGAGACGGAGGCGGGGTGGGAGCTGGTGCAATTTCTGGAGGCGGAGCTGGTGGCGCCGGAGACGTGGCGGCTGAGCGGTTTGCTGCGGGGGCAGGGCGGGGGACTGACCGGGGCGGTGGAGGTGGGTGCGCGGTTTGTGCTGCTGGACAGTGCGGTGGAGGCAGCGGCGCTGGCACCCTTGGAGACAGGATTGGAGCTTGCCTGGAAAGCGGGCACCGGGGAGGCGCAAACGGAGCGGTTCGGCAATCGGGCGGGCCTGCCTTGGCAGCCTTGCCAGTTGCGGGTGCGGGAGGGCGCGGCGAGCTGGATACGGCGCGGACGGGAGATTGCCGACAGCTGGAGCTTTCCGGACGCGCCGAATGAAGGGCGGTTTGCGGCGGAGTTTGATACGGGTGGCGGCTTTGGCGGGCGTATCGAGGTGGACGTGCCGGCCTGCGCTGTGCCGCCGGGAACGCTTGCGCTGCGGGTGGCGGAAATCGGGCCGGATGGCCGCACCGGTCCGTGGCTTTCAATCGGGCCCGGATCACCTTACCTGTAAGGTTCGCATAATCAGCCGTGGCAAGGAGGCCGGGTCTTGGCGCTTGATCCTTACGCAGTTCTGGGCGTGCCCCGCTCGGCCACCGAGGCCGAAATCAAGAAGGCGTATCGCAAGAAGGCGATGGAGCTTCATCCTGATCGCACCAAGGGCGATGAGAAGAAGGAAGAAGAATTCAAGCGCGTAACGCAGGCCTTTGAAATTGTCGGTGATGCCGAGAAGCGGGCAAAGTTTGATCGCGGCGAGATTGACGGCGAGGGCAATCCGCGCGGGTTCGCAGGGGGCGATCCGGGTGGCTACCGTTGGGAGAGCCGCGGGGGCAGTCCGTTCGGCGGGGCGCAGGGCGATCCGTTTGAGGATATCCTCTCGGGCATGTTCGGCGGCGGCGCGCGGCGGCGGAGTCCGGGACCGCAGAAGGGGCGCGATGTGCGCTACCGGGTCGAGATCGCGTTCGAGGATGCCGTCACCGGCGCGCGGCGGCGGATGACGATGGCGGATGGCAGCGCGCTGGACGTGAACATTCCGGCAGGCATCACCAGTGGGCAGACGCTGCGGCTGAAAAGCCAGGGCCAGCCTTCGCCTTCGGGCGGGGCGCCGGGCGATGCGCTGCTGGAAGTTGAGGTGCTGCCGAGCCCGGTCTGGACTCGAGAGGGCAAGGACCTGCGCATGCCGCTGAGCGTGGATCTGCGCACGGCGATTCTCGGTGGCACGGTGGAGGTGCGCACACCTTCCGGGCCGGTGTCGCTGAAAGTACCGCCGGGCACGAATACGGGCGCGCAGCTACGCCTGAAAGGCAAGGGGGTGCAGGTGGCGCCGCCGGGCGACCTCTATGTCCGTATCGAGATCGTCCTCGCCGACCCGAAGGATGACGGCCTGCGCCGCTGGGCCGAGGGGCGGTAGGGCGGCGGCCTAAACTTTTGTGGCCGGGTGTGGTATGAGGGCCGCAGCATAAGAAATCATCTGTGAACCGGATGATCGGTGATGGGGACATAGCCATGAAAATCAGGATTCTCGCTGCTTTCGCCGGAGCTTTGATGCTCGGCGGATGTCACACCGTGTATGAGTGGTTCAAGCCTGAGCCAAAGGTGGAAGAGGCGCAGATTGCGCCGGAAGTTGTGGCCGAACCGGAGCTCAGCCTTGCGGAACGGGCCGGAGCGCCGCTGTTCGAAGGAATGGGAGACTTCCACCGGACGATCTCGACCACGAGCCCGGACGCGCAGAAATACTTCAACCAGGGCATGGTGCTGTCTTTCGGCTTCAACCATGCCGAGAGCATCCGCTCGTTCCGCGCGGCGCAGACGCTCGATCCAGACTGCGCGATGTGTTTCTGGGGCGAAGCGCTGGCGACGGGGCCGAATATCAATGTGACGAGCAAGGGCAAGGCCGTCATGTCGATGGCGGACCGGGAGGCGGCGTATGCGGCGATCCAGAAGGCCATTGCGCTGAAGGACAAGGCGACACCGCAGGAGCAGGGGCTGATCGATGCGCTCGCACAACGCTACAGTGCGGATTTCAACGCCGAGCGCGATCCGCAGGATATTGCCTGGGCAGAAGCCATCGGTGCGTATGTCGAGGCACACCCTGAAGATGATGACGCCGCGGCGATCTATGCCGAAGCGCTGATGAACACGATGCCGTGGGACTATTGGTCCGCAGACGGATCACCGAAACCGGAGACGGTGAAGGTGATTGAGGCGCTGGAGACGATCATCGAACGCTCGCCGAACCATCCGCTGGCCTTGCATCTCTACCTGCACGCCGTGGAAGCCTCGGACGATCCGGGGCGGGCGGAGGATGAGGCGGACCGGTTGCTGACGCTGGTGCCGGGCTCCGGTCATCTGGTGCACATGCCGGCGCACATCTTCTGGCGCGTCGGCCGGTATGATGATGCCGCAAAGGCGAACATCCAGGCGGCCAAGGTGGACGAGGATTATATCGCCCAGTGCAATGCGCAGGGCTTCTATCCGGCGATGTACTATCCGCACAATATCCACTTCCTGTGGGCGGCGGCGGGCATGTCCGGGCAAAGCGCGCTGACCTTTGAAGCGGCGGAAAAAGTGGCGAAGAATGTGCGTATGGAGCAGATCGAGGAATTCCCGACGATCGAATTCTTCAAGACGATCCCGCTTTTGTCGAAGGTTCAGTTCGGGAAATGGGAAGATGTTCTGGGTCTGGATGATCCGCCTACGGACAGGGATTATTCACGCGGCATCTGGTACTATGCGCGCGGAGTCGCGCTCACACGCACAGGCGATCTCAAGGCTGCCGGCGCCGAACAGGGGATGCTTGCGGGGCTGAAGGATACGGTTCAAATCCAGTTCCTGGATACCAACGACTATCCGGCCTCGGTTCTGCTGAACATTGCCGATCAGCTCCTGCTGGGCGAAATCGCGCAGGCGAAGGGCAAGAGTAAGGAAGCGATTGCGCATTTCGAGGCGGCAGTCACCCTTCAGGATACGTTGCCCTACATGGAGCCGCCGTTCTGGTACTATCCGACGCGGCAATCTCTGGGCGAGGCGCTGATGAAGGCGAAGCGGTATGCTGAAGCAGAGGCCGTCTACCGCCGCGACCTTGAGGAGTATCCCCACAATGGCTGGTCGATGGCGGGCCTTGCGGGCGCGCTCGAGAAACAGGGCAAGAAGACAGAGGCGATGCACCTGCGTGAGCATTTCGAGCATGTGTGGATGCATGCGGATGTCGAGATCGATTCGTCCCGGCTCTGAGGGCAGGATCGGGGCGTCTCGACTCGCCCCGGCTTCAGGCGTAGCTTCCCCGGCGGCAACTCTGGGGAGGGTACGATGCCGCAATCTGATATCGTCTATATCGCCGGCGATAACTGGCTCGCTGTGCTGGCTGCGGCCGCGGCGATCTATGCCATTGGCTTCCTGATCTACGGGCTGGTCTTCTCCGGCCTGTGGCTGAAGCTGACCGGATACACCAAGGAACAGCTGCAGCCGCACAGCTGGAAGATGTTTCTGTCGCCGGTCATGCCGATTCTCACGGCCATCGGGCTCGCCATCCTGTTCAAGCTGGCGCGGGTGGACAATATCGCCGTGGGTGTGGTGATCGCGGTCCAGATCTGGTTCTTCCTGGTGCTGCCGGCGCGGATGTACAACTTCGTTTACAGCCCTGAAAAGATTGGACATCTGGTTCTGGATGGTATCCACCTGCTGCTTGGAATACTGGTTGCAGGGGTGATCATTGCGGGCTGGCGCTAGGGTGACTGCAGCTGAACTGCACCATTCACTTAACGTTCAGAGCCTCGCCCGCATATGGAGCGCCATGAGACGCACGATTGCCCTTCTTGCCGCCTGCGGCCTGATCCTCGCCCCCGGCGCCCTTGCACAGGGCAATGGACGGGATCGCGGGCCAGCGCCCGACCCGTGGACGGGCGGCCCGGTCGCGCAGCTGCAGGACCAGGGCTGGGGCAACCAGTTCTCGCCGGGCGAAGCGCGCGATGCCCGCAAGGAAGGCCGGACCGTTCCGCTCTCGCAGATTCTCAAGAACCTGAAGCGCGACTATGGCGGCTACCATCTGAATGCGGAGCTTTATTCGCAGGACGCCGGCAGCGCGGTTTACGAGATTGACTGGCTGACCGAAGATGGCCGCAAGCTGAAGATCACGGTAAACGCGCAGACCGGTGCGGTGATCGACCGGCGCGGCGGCTGACCCCTGTTGGAAATTGGAGAGACCTGAGATGCGAATTCTCGTTGTCGAAGATGATGCAGACCTGCGGCGCCAGCTTGCGGATGCGCTGTCGCAGGCCGGCTATGCCGTTGACCTCGCTGCCGATGGCGAGGACGGACAGTTCCTCGGCGAGACCGAGCCCTATGACGCGGTGATCCTCGATCTCGGCCTGCCGAAGATCGATGGCGTCAGTGTGCTGAAGAGCTGGCGCAAGGAGGGCAAGGCTTTCCCGGTGCTGATCCTGACCGCCCGCGACCAGTGGAGCGAGAAGGTGGCAGGCTTTGATGCCGGCGCCGACGACTACCTGACCAAGCCTTTCATCACCGAAGAGTTGCTGGCGCGCCTGCGTGCGCTGTTGCGCCGGGCGACCGGTCATTCGGCGGCGACGCTGGAGTGCGGCAAGCTGATGGTGGACACCCGCGCCGCCCGCGCGACCGTGAACGGCGAGCCGATCAAGCTGACCGCGCACGAGTACCGCGTGCTGTCTTACTTGATGCACCATCAGGGCCGTGTCGTGCCGCGCACCGAACTGGTAGAGCATATCTACGATCAGGATTTCGACCGCGACTCGAACACGATCGAGGTGTTCATCGGGCGCCTGCGCCGCAAGATCGGGCAGGACCGGATCCAGACCGAGCGCGGACTTGGCTACCGCCTGATCGTGCCCGAGGAAGAAGCGCGCGTTGCAGGCTGACGCCGAACGCGGCTAAACCGCTGGAATGAGCGACGCCGCAAACCCGGACCGCAAGAGCCTGATCGACCGCTGGTCCAGCGTATCGCTGGCCCGGCGTATCACGATCGCGGCGGCGATCTGGGGCGTACTGGTGCTGATTGGCGGTGCGGTGGCCCTTTCCGCCGTCTACCGCGCCCAGACGCTCGCCCTGGTCGAGCAGGACCTGCAGGAAACGCTGGTGACGCTGTCGCGCGAGCTGATCCGGGAAGAGGCCTTCCTGCCGGACGGGCGGATCACGAATACCGACCGCACCTTCTTTCCGAGCGAAGCGCGGTTCCAGACGCAATACTCCGGCAGTTACTGGGCAGTCATCGGGCTCAATCCCGATATGACGGTCGCCGGTGATTTCCGCTCGCGCAGCCTGTGGGACGAAGACCCTCCGGTCACCTCAGAGCTGATCGAGCGTGCGGCGGGTCAGCCGGGCGTCACGCAATTTGGAAACTATGACGGGCCGGCCGACCAGCGCTCTCGCGTTGCGGCGCAGGCCATTGTGATTGAGAACCGCGCAACGCCGCTGATCCTGGTGGCAGCGGCGGACAGGACACCGAACGACATTGCCGCCAACCAGTTCCGCAACCTGCTGCTCGGCACGATGATCGCGCTGTTCGGCGGCGTGTTCGCGGCCATGGTTCTGGGCATCCGCTATTCGCTGACACCCCTCACGCGCCTGCGCACGGATATTGTGCGTGTACGGGAAGGCGAGGCACAGAAGCTGAGCGGTGACTATCCTTCAGAGGTCCGTCCGCTGACGGAGGAATTGAACAAGCTGATCGAGCATAACCGCGAAGTGGTTGAGCGCGCGCGTACGCATGTAGGCAATCTGGCGCATGCACTGAAGACGCCGCTGGCGGTGCTGAAGAACGAAGCCTCCGGCCAGACGCAGCTGGATGATGTCGTGCGCCGGCAGGCCGATGCGATGCAGACGAATGTCGAACACTACCTGAAGCGCGCGCGCATGGCGGCGCGGGCCGAGACGATTGGCGCGCGCACGGATGTGCGCCCGGTGATCGACGGGCTGGCGCGGCTGCTCAACCGGTTGTTCGATGCGCGGGGCATCGAGGTGACGGTGGAAGGACCTGCGCACGCAATGTTCCGCGGCGAGCAGCAGGATTTCGAGGAAATGGTCGGCAACCTGATGGAAAACGCCTGCAAATGGGCGGCGACTGAGGTGCGCGTGACGATCACAGACACGCCGCAGGCGCTGACGATTGCTGTGGAGGATGATGGCAATGGCCTGACGGAAGATGAGCGCGCGGCGGCGATGAAGCGCGGCGTGCGCCTCGACGAGACGACGCCCGGCACCGGGCTGGGTCTGTCGATTGTCAAGGAACTCGCCGAGCTGCATAAGGGCCAGCTTGAACTTGGCGTGGCGGCATTGGGCGGCCTCGCCGCCACACTCCGGTTTCCGCGCGCATGACGTCTCTTGCTCTCACCCGCACGCAATGGCTGATCCTCGGCGCCTGCCTCGCGCTGGGCGTTGCGGGCTATGTGGCGATCGGCAGGCCCGGGATAGCGGATGAGCCGATGAGCGCGCGGCAGGCGGCGCTGGCGGAAAAGATCAAGACCGATCCGCAATCGCTGACGGCGGCGGAGACCCTGTCTCGCCTCGAGCAGGCCGTGATTGACCGGCCGGACGAGCCGGAACCGCATTTCTTCATCGGCGAGATGCTGCGCGCGCAGAACCGGCCGGACGACGCTTTGCGCGCTTACCAGTCGGCGCTGCGGCGCGACGAGAATTTTGTGCCGGCGATGGTGTCGCTGGCGGATGTGCTGGTGGAACTTTCTGACGGCGCTGTGGGACCGGATGCGACGCGGCTTTACGCCCGCGCCTACCAGCTGGACGAGACGCAGGTGCGGGCCGGTATGTACGCGGCCATGGGCGCTGCGCAGGCTGGCGACCAGGAGAAGGCCAATCAGGCCATGCGCTACATCTATTCCCGCCTGCCGGAAGGTGACCCCCGCCGGGAGCGTTTCCGGGCGATGATCGAAGCAATCGGCGAGGAATAGCGGCAGGGACCCTTCTGCCGCACTCCCCAAACCGTCCCGAGCGCCCTATACCCTACAGCATGCGCGCCCGCACCCGCCGCCTCTATACATTCGGCATTGCCGCCCTGCTCGTCGCAGCTGCGGCGCTGCTCGCATTCTTTGCCCTGCGCGAGAATGCGAACCTGTTCTACACGCCTGAGATTCTTGCCCAAAAAGGCCAGCCTGAAGCTGGCCGCGAAGTGAAGGTGGGCGGATGGGTGGAGCCAGGCTCACTGACCCATACAGACGGGGGCGCGACAATGCAGTTCGTTATTATCGACAACAGCCCTCACAAAATTACGGTGCAATTTACCGGGATCGCACCGGACCTGTTTCGTGAAGGGCAAGGTGTTGTCGCGACTGGCCAGTTCCGCCCCGACGGAATCTTTGTAGCAAAGCCCCGAACAGGGCTGCTCGCCAAGCATGACGAGAATTACCAGCCGCGCGAACTGAAGCCGCTTGGGGCGGGCGGATGATCGAAGCTGGCCATTTCGCGGCCTTTCTCGCGCTGGCCCTGTCGCTGGCGCAGGGCGTGTTCGGCCTGAGAGGCGAGCGTCGGCTGGCGGGGCTGACGGCCATCGCCGCCTTCGGCCTGATGGGCGTGTCCTTCCTTACACTGATCAATGCCTTCGTGACCTCGGACTTCTCGGTCGCGCTGGTGGCGAACAATTCCCATACGCTCAAGCCGATGGTCTACAAGATTGCCGGCGCCTGGGGGAACCATGAAGGCTCGATGGCGCTCTGGTGTCTCGTGACACTGGGTTTCGGCGCAATTGCGGCGGGCGTGATGCGCACGGAGCGGCCGCTGTTTGAGGCGCGTGCGCTGGGCATTCAGGGACTGCTCTCGTTCGGCGCGCTTGCATATCTGCTGTTTGCGTCCTCGCCTTACCTGCGGCTTGATCCGGCACCATTCCAGGGGGCAGGCCTGAATCCGCTCCTGCAAGACCCCGCGCTCGCGCTGCATCCGCCGATGCTTTATCTCGGCTATGTCGGGTATTCATTCGTCTTCGCGCTTGCGGCGGCGGGGCTGATGGAAGGGCGGATTGACCGCGTGTGGGCGAAGGAGGCGCGCGTCTGGTCGCTGGCGGCGTTTGCGCCGCTGACGCTTGGCATCGCGCTCGGCTCCTACTGGGCCTATTACGAACTCGGCTGGGGCGGCTGGTGGTTCTGGGACCCGGTGGAGAATGCCTCCCTGATGCCGTGGCTGATCGGTGCGGCGCTCCTGCATTCCGTGCTCGTCACGGAAAAGCGCGAAGGCTTTGCGGCCTGGACCGCCCTGCTTGCCGTGCTCGCTTTCCTGTTCTCGATCCTCGGTGCCTTCCTTGTGCGCTCCGGCGTGCTGACTTCGGTGCACGCGTTCGCGGTGGATCCGGAGCGCGGTACGTTGTTGCTGATCGGCCTCCTCGCCTATGGCGGTTTTGCGCTCGGGCTGTTCGCATGGCGCGCGCCGAAGCTGGAGGGCGGAAAACCCTGGACATTGTTCAGCCGCGAAGGCGCTCTGATGACCAACAATATCGTGCTGATCGTTGCGGCGCTGACCGTGCTGCTTGGCACGCTGTTCCCGCTGATCGCCGAAGCGTTTGGGCGGACAATTTCCGTGGGCGAACCTTATTTCAATCTGACTTTCGTGCCGATCCTTGCGCTCGTGCTGGTCCTGCTGCCCATCGTCCAGGGCTGGGCCTGGGGCAAGGCGGATGTAAAGGGCTGGCTGCGCTGGGCGATCAGTGGCGCGGCTTTGGTCGCGCTGTTTGCGCTGCTGGGTGTGGGGCCGATGCGTATTCCCCTGGGGGCTGCGTTCGGGTTGGCACTTGGCACATGGCTCGTGTTCGGTTCCCTCTGGGAACTCAAACGCCGCGCCATCCGTATCAACCGTGTGTTCAATCTGCCTCGCCGCGTGTGGGCGATGACGCTGGCGCATCTCGGCATCGGATTGTTCGTGATCGGAGCAGTTGCCGAAACAACCGGCCGCTATGAGTCGACGCTTGCACTTGCCGAAGGTGGTTCGGGCAGCGTGGCGGGATGGGTGCTGACCCTCAACGAAGTGCGCGCCATCGAAGGGCCGAACTGGTACGCCGACCGCGCCGTGCTGACGGCGCGCAAGGGCAGCCAAAGCGCAACGCTGGAGCCGATGAAGCGCTTCTATCCCGCCGCGATGATGCCGACGACCGAAACTGCCATTCACAAGACAGGGACCGGAGATCTCTACGCGGCGCTCGGCGAGGCGCGCGATGTGGATGGGGAAACGCGCTGGGTGTTCCGCGTCTATTACAATCCGCTGGTCGACGTGCTGTATCTTGGCGTCGTGCTGATCGGCTTAGGCGCGATGCTCGCTATGTGGCCCGGCCGCGCCGTCAAGCGCGCGGAAGCCTGAGCGTCGCTTTCAGGCCGGGGCGATCCTTCGGGCCGTTGCCATCCGACAGGATCAGTTCGCCGCCGTGAAGCTCTGCCACCGAGTGGACAAGCGCGAGGCCGAGGCCAGAGCCGGGCTGGGTGCGCGCGGAGTCCATCCGGTGGAAGCGCTGGATGACTTTCGGGCGCTCTTCCTCCGGAATGCCCGGGCCTGAATCGAGCACGGACAGGTCAATGGTCGCTTCTGGCCCGCGCGAAACTGTCAGCGAAATCGACCCGCCCCCGGGCGTGTACTTGATGGCATTGTCGATCAGATTGGATACTGCCTGGCTGATCAGGCCCCGGTCGCCCAGCACGAGCATGTGGCGCGCGATCTGGCTGCGGAAGCCAAGGCCGGCTTCTTCGCAGGCGGGCTCGAACAGCTCGGCGAGTTCTTCGGCTACTTCACTGAGATCCATCCGTACACGTAGGCCCTCGGTGCCGGCATCAAGCCGCGCAAGGCGCAGGATGGCATTGAACGTGTCGAGCACGCGGTCAACCTCTTCCACCGTTTCACCGAGGGTGGCGCTGGCGCTTTCCTGTGTCAGTGGTTCTGACAGCGCTGTTTCCAGCCGGTTGCGAAGGCGTGTCAGAGGCGAGCGCAGATCGTGCGCGATGGAGTTGCCGGTGTTCTGAGAGGCTTCCACCAGCTTGCCGATCTGGTCGAGCATCGCATTGATGCGTTGGGCGAGGCGGTCGAATTCATCCCCTGTGCCGCGCACGGGAACGCGCCGGCTGAGTTCGCCGCCGATCACCGCCTCAGCCGTGCGTGCCAGTTCCTCGGCCCGCCGCGCCGCGCCGCGGGTGATCAGCACGCCGCCGAGCAGAGACAGGATAAGCGCCACCGGCGCAGCGATGAAAATGGCACTTTGGATTCGGTCAACAATAACCGTCTGCTGCGCCGTGTCGAAGGCGACCATCAGCGCGCCGCCATTGTCGCGCAGGCGCGCAATGCGGCCGGCTGCCGGGCGCAGTGTGATCGAACCGTCCGGCTGTGGCAGTTCGAATTCGAAATAGACGGTCTTCATTCCCACCTCCGGCGCCTCGCCGGGCAAGCGGGGGAAGTGGCCGGCGATCTTCCGGCCGGTCGCATCTTCGAGGTAATAGTAGAAGGGCGAGCCCGAAAGCGTCATCCGTTCGAACACGGACTGGCTGAGGCGCCCCATGCCGCCATCATAATAGGCGATCCCCAGTTGCTCGAACTCGACTGTAATCCGGCGCTCTGATTCCACGCGGATGTAGTAGACGGTCGAATAATAGAGATAGGCCAGCAACGCCCCGGAAAAGGCCGCGATCATAAGGCTGTAGAGCATCGCCAGCTTGAAGGTCGTCGTGCGCACGAAGACCGGCGTGGCCTTGCGCAGCTTTTCCGGGATCGGCAGGCGAGGGATGGCCGGAATACGCGGAAGCCGCCCGGCGAGTTTCGCGGGCAGCTTCGGAATCTGGAAGGTGCGTAGCCAGTCCGGCCAGAATGCAGGCAGCTTCATGGCCCCTCACCTGCCAGCCGGGATCACGGGCGTCTAGCCCTGCAGGCGGTAACCTGCGCCCCGGACGGTCTGGAGCAGGGGCTCCGGGAAGTCCTTGTCGATCTTGGCGCGCAGGCGGGAGACGTGCACGTCGATGACGTTGGTCTGCGGGTCGAAATTATAGTCCCACACCTTTTCCAGCAGCATGGTGCGGGTCACGACCTGGCCGGCATGGCGCATCAGGTATTCCAGCAGGCGGAACTCGCGCGGCTGGAGATCGATCTTCTTGCCGGCCCGGGTGACTTTCCGGGTCAGGAGGTTCATTTCAAGATCACCGGCCTTCAGCACGGTCACCTGCGGCTCGCCGCCCTGGCGCCGGCCGAGGGCTTCGACACGGGCAGCCAGCTCCGCGGGAATGAACGGCTTGCCGAGATAGTCTTCGGCGCCGGCCTTCAGGCCCTGAACCTTGTTCTGGACGTCATCGAGCGCCGAAAGGAAAAGGGCCGGGGTCGTGCCGCCGCCATCGCGGAATTCCTTGATCAGCGTCAGGCCGTCTTTCTCCGGCAGCATCCGGTCCACAACCAGGGCGTCGAAGTCCTGCGACCGGGCGCGGGCGAGGCCGTCCGCCCCGTCTGCCGCGCGCTCCACTTCATGGCCGGCATCTTCCAGCACCTTCTCGATGAAGGTTGCCATGTCGGCGTCATCCTCGATGACCAGCACCTTGAGGGATCGATGATGAAGGGTATCCGCCATGTTGGGCTCCATGAACGCGAAGGGTTACTTGGGAATATCGACAGTTCGGTAGTTGGTGACCTGGCCGACACGGATCGCCAGAAGGATCTTCGAGCGATTGGCGGCGCGCGCTTCCGACACGGCACGCTCGAAAGCTTCCACGGTCGGGACGGCCCGGCCATTCGCCTCGAGAATGACGATGCCTTTGTCGAAGCCGGCTTTCTCGAACACGCCATCTTTCACGACTTCGGTGATCGCAAGGCCGGTATCGCCAGCGCGCAGGCCGAGGCGGACTCGGGTTTCCTCGTCCATCGGCATCAGGCGCACGCCGAAATTCGACAGCAGCGAGCCGGGGATCGCCGAAGGCGCACCCGGTTCGGCGGGGTTGATACCGCCGGGCGTGACGCGGTTTGCCGCCAGCGGATCATCCGGACGCTCACCGACCGTCACGTTGATAGTCTGGGCCTTGCCGTCCCGCAGGATATCGAACTTGTTCTGCGTGTTGGCGATCAGCTTGGCGACGAGGCGCGTGGTGGACGTCGAGTCCGTCACCTTCTGACCGTTGACCGAGAGGATGATGTCATTGCGGCGGAGGCCAGCACGCTCTGCCGGGCTTCCGGTGGTGACATCGGCGATCAGGGCGCCTTTGACATTCTCGATGCCGAGGGCTTCGGCAAATTCAGGCGTCAGGTCGCCGATCTGCACGCCCAGCCAGCCGCGCGAGACGCGGCCATTCTTGATCAGGATATCGGTCACTTCCTGCGCCAGTTCCGACGGAATGGCGAAGCCGATGCCGACCGAACCGCCGCTGGGCGACAGGATCTGCGAGTTCACGCCGATCACGTTGCCCTTCAAGTCGAAGGTCGGGCCGCCGGAGTTGCCGCGGTTGATCGGTGCATCGATCTGCAGGAAGTCGGTATAGGGGCTGGCCGAGCCGAGTTCGCGGCCATAGGCCGAGAGGATGCCGGAGGTGGCCGTGCCGCCCAGGCCGAACGGGTTACCTAGCGCGACGACCCAGTCGCCCTTGCGCACTTCCTTCGACGAACCGAACTTTACATACGGATAGGGGCCGGGCTCCTTCACCTTGACGACGGCAAGGTCAGTCAGCGGATCGGTGCCGACCAGTTCGGCGTCCAGTTCACGCCCGTCGCTCATCACGATCTGGATTTGCGTTGCGCGGTCGATGACGTGGTTGTTGGTGACGACGAGGCCGTCCTGAGAAATGAAGAAGCCGGAGCCGAGCGAGCGCGATTCGCGGGTACGCGGCGCTTGCTGTTCTTGCTCCTGCTGGCGGCGTTGGAAGAATTCCTCGAGGCCGGGCATGCCGCGGAACTGTTCGAAGAACTCGCCCATGTCGCCAAGGCTGCTGAGGTCCTGGGTCGACACCACGTTCACGGAGACGACGGCCGGCTCGACCTTCTCGATCAGATCTGCAAAGCTCAGCGGGGCGCCGGGTGGGGCCTGGATGGCAATCGGCTGCGCCCCGGCCTCATTCGCCATGAACTTCGGAAGCGCAATCGCGGAACCCATAATTGCTGCGCCGAAAGCCGCTGCGACAAGTGCCTGGGCCGAAACGCCAAATTTGGACATCAATCTCTCCAGAGAATTGAAAATGCCGCCATTTCCGGCGACGGGACAGAACATAAACATGACACACATAATGTGGTCATTAAAAGACAGTTAGGTGAGTTCAGCAGGATGTGAACAGGTTTTGGGCGGCTGTCCCGATCCGGTTCAGGCCTCCTCGGACGGGATTTCGGCGGGGGCCTTTCGGTCCTTCCGGGTGAGAGTCAGGCCGATGGCGGCGCCCCCGGCCAGGAACAGGAAGGGCAGGCCCCAGAGCAGCCATCCTGCCGGGTCACCGGAGGGCGGCCGGAACAGGACAAATTCACCATACCGCTTGACGAACCAGTCGCGCACCTCGCGGTCGCTGGCTCCGTCTGCAATCAGTTCCCGGATCTGCACCCGCATGTCGCCCGCGATGGGCGCTGAAGATTGGGAGACAGGTTCGTTCTCGCAGGCGATGCAGCGGATTTCCCGCATCAGGGCCTGCGCGCGGGCCTCCTCCGCCGGGTCTGTCAGCGGAGTTTCGGCCATGAAGGCAATCAGTAAGGCGGCGGCTAGCGCTTTCATGCCTGAGGGATAGCAAACCCTGCGCGGGCGCGAAACCGCGCGCAGTGTCGCTCATGCCTCTTCTGGCGGCTCCGATTGCAGCGTGGCATCCAGCAGGTCCAGCAGCCGCGCCTCGGCATCCTGCACCACACCGTCCGCTGCCGCGATGCGTCGCAGCACGGTTTTCAGGTTTTCGATGCCGGTTTCGGTCAGCAGCTTGTTGGCGAAGGAGACCATCTTGTCGAGCGAGGGAATCTGGTCCGGGCTGCGGCAGCGTTCCCGGAACGCCTCGCGGTCGAAATTGCCGAACAGTTCGGAGGCC
>NZ_JBKBXB010000058.1:0-14266 GCF_046313975.1 Hyphomonas sp.
CCTGGCAGCGCCGAAGTCATCCCGAGAACTGCCCGAAACTCCGGGGGCGGTGCGGCGGACGAGTGGCGTCCACCCCGCAACCAAACTTTTCCTTCCCGGACGCCCCGCGGCGTCCGCCGCACCCGGTCCCGTCCTTGAGGGCCGCCACATGATCCGCACCCGGACGGCGAAAGCCGGGCCGGATACAGGCGCATGAGAAAAGCGCCCTACCGCGCCATTGCGGCAGCAATCTCCGGCCATTCCTCCGCAGACGGAAGATATCCCGGCTCAGGACGCAGCGCCGTCGCGGTCTCATAGGCGTGCCCATAGGCGAGCAGCCGCGCATCCGTTCCCTTCGCGCCCATGAAGGACACGCCGAGCGGAATGCCGTGCACCTCTCCCATCGGCACCGTCAGGTGCGGATAGCCCGCGACCGCCGCCAGGTACCCCGCCCCGGCCCAGTCCGGCCAGGTGTCGCCATTGACCGGATCAATGCGCGGCGCTATCGGTCCCGACGGCGTGACGAGCACATCGACATCGAATTCCGCCAGCAGCCGGTCGATACCCTCCTCGCGCGATGCGCGCTGCACATTCGCCAGCGCAGTCAGATAGGTTTCGTCCGTAAGCGGACCTTTTGCATCCGAACTCTCGAGCAGGTCCTGTCCGAACAAGGCCAGCTCCGCCTCCGCATGGGCCAGGTTTAATGCGATCACATCGCTCAGCGCGCGCGTCTCCACGCCCGGCGCAGCGTCCGCGAGGTAAGCATCCAGGCTCGCCTTGAACTCATATTCCAGCACCAGCAGCGAGTCCGCCCAGAAGCCCGGCGGCGTCGACTGCCCCTCGATATCCACGATCGTCGCGCCGAGCTGGCGCATCGCGCGCAGCGCCGTCTCGAAGGCCGCGAGGACGTCCGGATTGGAGCCCTGCGCATCGCGCAGCACCCCGATGCGCACGCCCTTCAACGCCGCGCCGGAAAGATGCTCCGAAAAGTCCTCATCCCCCGCCACCATGGCGTTCATCATCAGCGCAGCGTCCCGCACCGTCTTCGTCATCGGCCCGGCCGTGTCCTGGCTCGGTGAGATCGGCACAATGTACGTCTGCGGAACAAGTCCGACTGTTGGCTTGAACCCGACCAGCCCGTTCACATTCGACGGACAGATGATCGACCCGTTCGTCTCCGTGCCCACGCCCGCCGCCGCGAGCGACGCCGCAATCGCCGCGCCCGTGCCCGAACTCGATCCGCACGGATTGCGGTCCAGCATATGCGGATTGCGCGTCTGCCCGCCGATGCCGGACCAGCCGCTCATCGAGAAATTCGAGCGGAAATTCGCCCACTCGCTGAGGTTTGTCTTGCCGAGGATCACCGCGCCCTCAGCCCGCAGCCCCGCCACAAGCGGACTGTCGCGCCCGGTCACATTGTCCTTCAGCGCCAGCGAGCCTGCCGTCGTCGGCATCGGATCGAGGCTCTCGATATTGTCCTTCAGCAGCACCGGCACACCGTCGAGCGGTCCCAGACTCTCCGCCCGCGCCCTGCGCACATCGCTCGCCGCCGCCTGCGCCAGCGCATCGGGGTTGAGCGCAATCACAGCCTGCAACTTCGGCCCGGCATCATCGATAGCGGCAATCCGGCCGAGATAGGCCTGCGTCAGCTCGACTGAACTGGTCTCGCCCCGTGCAAGTGCCTCGACCACCCCCGTCATCGGCCCGGCGATCAGGCCTTCGGCCTCGTAGGTAACCGGCACCGGAACATCTTCCACCGCCGCCGTCGCACACGCCGTCAGCACAAGCGCGCTCAGCGCCGCCGCAAAACGAATATCCATGAGCCTCTCCCGGTCCTCTGTCAGGACCGGAAGACTAGAGCCCCCATCCGCCGCCGCAAGGGATCAGCGCGCGAACTTCTTGAACTTCAGGCGTTTCGGATTGACTGCGTCCTCGCCGAGGCGGCGTTTCTTGTCCTCGAGATAGGACGAGAAATCGCCCTCGAACCATTCGACATGGCTGTCGCCCTCGAAGGCGAGAATGTGCGTCGCCATCCGGTCAAGGAACCAGCGGTCGTGGCTGATGATGACGGCGCAGCCGGGGAAGTTGTCGAGCCCCTCTTCGAGCGCCTGCAGCGTCTCCACGTCGAGATCGTTGGTCGGTTCGTCAAGCAGCAGCAGATTGTGGCTGCCGCGCAGCATCTTGGCGAGGTGCACGCGGTTGCGCTCACCGCCCGAGAGGATGCCGACCTTCTTCTGCTGGTCGGTGCCCTTGAAGTTGAAGGCGCCGACATAGGCGCGGGACATGACGGTCACGCCGCCAAGGTCGATGACATCCGTACCGCCGGAAATCTCCTCCCAGACATTCTTGTTCGGGTCGAGCTTGTCACGGCTCTGGTCGACATAGCCGATCTTCACCGTCTCGCCGACGCGCAGCGTGCCGGCATCGGGCTTCTCCTGTCCGAGGATCATCTTGAACAGCGTCGACTTACCGGCGCCGTTCGGGCCGATCACGCCGACAATGCCGCCGGGCGGCAGCTTGAAGTCGAGGTCTTCGATCAGGACGTTGTCGCCGAACGCCTTGCTGAGCCCCTCGGCCTCCAGCACCACGCCGCCAAGGCGCGGGCCGGGCGGGATGCGGATCTGCGCGGTCATCACCTGCTCGCGCTCCGCCTCGGCGGCCTTCTGCTCATAGGCCTGGATACGCGCCTTGGATTTCGCCTGCCGCGCCTTCTGGCCGGAGCGCACCCATTCGAGCTCCTTGGCCAGCGATTTCTGCTTGCCCTTCTCCTCGCGCGCCTCCTGCTCCATCCGCTTGGCCTTCTGTTCCAGCCAGCGCGAATAGTTGCCCTGGTAGGGAATGCCGCGGCCGCGGTCGAGTTCGAGGATCCAGCTGGTGATATCGTCGAGGAAGTAACGGTCGTGGGTGACGAGGATAACGCAGCCGGGGAAGTTGATCAGGTAGTTCTGCAGCCAGGCGACCGTCTCGGCATCGAGGTGGTTGGTCGGTTCGTCCATCAGGATCATGTCGGGCTTGGACAGCAGCAGCTGGCAGATCGCCACGCGGCGGATCTCACCGCCGGAGAGCTTGGTCACGTCGGCGTCATTGTCCGGGCAGCGCAGGGCCTCCATCGCCATCTCGATCTTGGAGTCGATGTCCCAGGCATCGGCCGCGTCGATCTGCTCCTGCAGCTTGGTCATCTCCTCCATCAACTCGTCGGTGTATTCCTCGCCGAGTTGCATCGAGATCTGGTTGAACTTGTCGACCATCTGCTTCTCGGGGCACTGGGACGCGATATTGCCGAACACGTCGAGCGCCGGGTCGAGCTTCGGCTCCTGCGGCAGGTAGCCGACCTTCACGCCTTCGGCCGCCCAGGCCTCGCCGTTGAAGTCCTTGTCCTGCCCGGCCATGATCCGCAGCAGGGTCGACTTGCCCGAGCCGTTGACGCCGACCACACCGATCTTGGCATCCGGCAGGAAGCTCAGATGGATGTTCTCGAACACCTTCTTGCCGCCGGGATAGACCTTCGTAAGGCCCTGCATGTGGTAGACGTACTGGGGACCGGCCATGGGCGGGGATTCCTTCAAAATGCTCAGAAAACGGGATCAGCGCGCGATGTGGCGCGGCGCGGGCCGGGGGTCAAGCGGGATAGGTCGCCCGAAGGGACAATCAGGCTACCGGAATCCCTCTGCCAGCCGCCCATCCGCGAGCAGGCCGCCGAGATAGACGCGGTCATGCGCCGGCACGATCGTCAGGCCGGGTTCGGTCATCAGCAGCTCATGCAGGCCGCTCAGCTGGGCGAGCACGCGCTCGCGCACCTCGGGCGGATCGAAGATCATGAAGTTCAGCAGCACCGGCCGCGTCGTCAGCTCCTCGATATTGCGCATCGTCCAGGCGATATCGCCGATGAACAGGTACTCCGCCCCGGCAGCGCTCTGCACATAGATCACCTGCGAGCCCGGCGAGTGGCCGGCCATAGGCGCCACCACCACGCCCGGCGCAATCCGCACGGGTTGCGAGAAATCCAGCGTCTGCGCATGGGCGATCTCATCGGCGAGCCCCTCAGGTGGCGCAAACTTGCCTAGCGCGGCGCGCTGCAACTCGGTGATCGACAGGTTCGGGGCGATGCCCGCAGGGTCCGGATGGCGCGCGATACCGATTACATGATCAGGATGCTCATGCGTGATCACCACCTGCTCCGCCCCCGAAATCGCGGTCAGCATCCGGTCATAGGCCGCCACATCGAAACTCGCCCCCTTGGCCATGCCCATGACGAGCGCCTCATCCACCGCCGTGTCGATCAGGATGTACCGGTCCGGCCAGGACAGCTGGACCGAGTTGAACGACATCTCCACCGGCCCTTCGAACCGGCCCGCCTGAACCGCAAACGACGGGAACGGCGCGTGGCCGATCTCCAGCCAGCCGATCCGCTCCGGCCCCTGCCCGGCATCCGCCGCCACCAGCGCGCGCCAGCCGGCAAGGTCCATCACGCCCGGCGCCTTCGCCGGCGCTTTCGATCCCGACAGGAGGAGCCACCACCCCGCCCCCAGCAGGATCAGCACGACAACGCCCAGACCGATCAGCACCTTGCGCATCAGACGACTCCCTCCGGCACTCTGCCCCATCAAGCATACCGGCCCCGCCGGCGGGAAGGAAAATCGTGCGTCTGCCGGGCTGACCTTCGCGTCAAGGTGACAGGGCCGGAATCCGGGCTAGTGTCGGGGCATGATCCGGACCCTGTTCTCCGTCTCATGGATCGCGGCGCTGCTTGCGTGCGCCTTCCCCGCCTGTTCCGACACTGCCTCCGCGAGCCTCATGCCTGACCAGACCCGACTGACCCTCGAACGCCTCTACGCATCGCCCTCCCTCTCGGGCCCGAGCCCGCGCGGCGTGCGCTTCTCGCCGGACGGCAAGCGGGTGACCTTCCTCAAGCCCCGCGCGGACGATCTCAGCCGTTACGATCTCTGGCAGTTCGACACGGCCACCGGGGCGCAATCGATGCTGGTCGACTCCGTCCTCGTCGATCCGCAGGACGCAGAACTCGCCGAAGCGGAAAAGGCACTGCGCGAGCGCCGGCGTATCGCAGGCCTGCGCGGCATTGTCGATTATGCCTGGGGCACGGCCGGCACCATCCTCGTTCCGGCCGGCGGTGATCTGCATCTCATCACGCTCGGCAAGGACAAGCCGTCCGTCCGTCAGCTGACGAATACGGAGGCCTTCGAGTATGACGCAAAGGTCTCCCCCGGCGGGCGCTATGTCAGCTTCATCCGCGACGGCGCCCTCTTCGCGGTCGAGATCACAACCGGCAAGGAACACCGCCTCTCGCCGCCCGCCGAACCGGAAAAGGCCATCAGCTACGGCGTCGCCGAATTTGTCACGCAGGAAGAAATGCACCGCTACACCGGATATTGGTGGAGCGGTGACGGGCGGCACATCGCCTATACGAAAGTTGACGAAAGCGGCGTCGACATCATCCCGCGTTTCGATATCGCCGCCGATGAGGTCACGGTCGTCGAACAGCGTTATCCGCGCGCCGGAAGGCCAAACGCAATCGTCAGCCTGATTGTGCGCGAGCTTGCCACGGGCAAGGAAACCACCCTCACCAGCGCCGGGCCAGACACCTATCTTGCGCATGTTTACTGGGCCAATGGCGCAGTCTGGTTCCAGACCGTCAACCGGGCACAGACGCATCTTGCCTGGAACCGCGCCGCCGGGCCGGACTGGCGCGTCTCTACACCTTACACGGAGGAAAACGCAGTCTGGGTCAATCTGGCAAGCAATTTCGTCGGGCTGGAAGATGGCGGGGCCCTCATTACTGACGAAAGCGAAGGCTACCGCCATATCGTGTGGCTTGCCGCCGGCACATTCGAGCGCCGCCCGCTGACCTCCGGCGATCATGTCGTCCTCGACATTCTCGGCTACGACACGGAAACCCGCACGGTCTACTTCTCGGGATATTTTGATACCCCGCTGGAGAAACATCTCTACGCCGTGCCGTTGGGGCCAGCCGATGCGGAGAATGCCGCCATGCGCCGGATCACGCCGGAGGGCGGCAACTGGCAGGTCTCACTGGGGCCGGACCTGCAGAGCTATGTCGGCACATTCTCCTCCGCCACCCAGCCGCCGCGTACCGGCCTCTACCGGATCGACGGCACGCTGATCACCTGGATCGAGGAGAACGGGCTGGACGCCGCTCATCCGTATGCCCCCTATCTCGCGTCGCACGCGCCCCAAGAGTTCGGAACACTGACCGCGGAAGACAATCAGACGCTCCACTATTCCATCCGCAAGCCGGCGGATTTCGACCCTGCGAAGAAATACCCCGTCATCGTGGAAGTCTATGGCGGCCCCGGCGTGAAGCGCGTCGCAAATGAGTGGGGTCCGCTGACGGATGTGTTCTACACCGCTCAGGGCTTCATCGTCTTCCGCCTCGACAATCGCGGCACAGATGGCCGCGGGCGCCGCTTCGAGGATGTCATCCATCGCCGCACCGGCGGGCCGGAAGTGCGCGACCAGCTCACCGGAGTCGACTGGCTGAAAAGCCAGCCCTATGTCGATGCGGAGCGTATCGTGCTGCAGGGTTGGAGCTATGGCGGATACATGGCGCTGATGACACTGGCACAGGCACCCGAGGGCACCTTCGCTGCCGTGGTGGCAGGCGCGCCGGTGACGGACTGGTCACTCTACGACACATTCTACACCGAGCGCTACATGGGCACGCCGCAGGACAATCCCGAAGGCTATGCCGCCTCCAGCGTCTTCGCGCATATTGACGGCCTCAGCCGCGCACCGCTCATGCTGGTGCACGGCATGGCCGACGACAACGTCACCTTCGACAACACCACACGCCTGATGGACGCGCTGCAGCAGCGCGGCATCGTGTTCGAGCTGATGACCTATCCCGGCCAGCGCCACGGCATTGCCGGCGAGGCAAGACAGGTTCATCTGATGCGCACACGGATGGAGTTCCTCCGCCGCCACATCAAGACAGGAGAGCGCTGATGCCCGCCTTCCAGCCGACCGCCGCCCAGTTCCGGGCCTTTCGCGACGATCCGCATGACGGGCCGGTGGCGCAGGTGAACCTGCTGAAGTTCCGCGTGAAGGCGGAATACAAACCGGAAGATCCGGAGTTCGGCGAAGCGATCAGTGGCCGGGATGCCTACATGCGCTATTCCGAAGCCTTCACCAAAGCGATGGAAGAGGTCGGCGGGCTGACCCTGCTGGTCGGGGATACGGAACGCTACTTCATCGGCGGGGGCGACTGGGACGGGGTGCTGATCAACCATTTCTCGAACCGTCAGGCCTTTATCGCCACGCTGAACCATAAAGAGTATAAGAACATGTCACGTCACAGGGACGCAGGCCTGCTCGCGCAGGACCTGATCGTGACACGGCCCACATGGCTGAACGGGGAGAAACAATGGCCAGATACGATGTCTACGGAGCGTTAGGGTCGCCCTACTCGCTCAAGGTGCGCGCCGCGATGCGCGCCAAGCGCCTCGCCCATACATGGACCGGCATGACCGCCGAGGATCGCGGGCGGGTGATGCCGAACGTCAAGGCGCAGGTCATCCCGGTGATCCGCAAGCCGGACGATACCTGGACGAACGATTCCACACCCTTTCTCCTGTCGATCGAACGCGAGGGCCGCGCGCTGGTGCCGGACCAGCCGGCCCTCCGGTTCGCCTGCCTGCTGCTGGAAGACATGGCCGACGAATGGTTCATGAAGGCAATGTTCCACTACCGCTGGACCTATCCCGAAGACCAGGAATGGTGCGCCAACTGGATCATGTTCGACTCCCTGCCGAATGCCGGCCGGGCCGGTGTCGAGAAGATGGCGGCGACCATCCGCGAGCGTCAGATCTCGCGCATGCCGCTGGTCGGCTGTACGCCGCAGACGGCGCCGGTCATCGAAGCCAGCTGGAAGCGCAGCTGCCGGGAGCTGGAAAAGATGGCGACCGGCCGGACACGCTTCCTGTTCGGCGACCGTATTTCGCTCGCCGACCTCGCCTTCTACGGCCAGCTCAAGGTGATGAGTGTCGACCCCAGCCCGATGGCGTGGATGCGGCGCGAAACGCCCTACCTCTATCGCTGGCTGGACCTCGCCGATGATGCGAGCGGCCTCAGCGGCGAATGGATCGATGAAGCCTCGGCGCTCGAAAGCGGGCCGGTCAAGGCACTTCTCGCGCAGACGGGCGACACTTACCTGCCTTTCCTGCAGGCCAACGCGCATGCATTGGCCCGGGGCGAGGAGACTTTCTCAGTCACGCTCGAAGGTCAGACCTATTCGCAAGGCACATTCAAATATCAGGCAAAATGCCTCGAAACCCTGAGATCGCTCTGGGCAGAGCTGGGCGGGGATGCCAAAGACCAGCTGCGTCCTCTCATCGGCTCCGGAGCCTCCATCCTTGACTGACCGTTACTCGCCCATTTCCCGGCTGCTGCACCATCGCACCAAACGCCTAAAGAAGGGCGAGCCGCTGGCCCTGCCGATCGTTGCCTCGACGATCTACCACCTGCCCGGCGATCCGCAGGCGAGCCACGTCTATGGTCGCTATGGCAATCCGACGGTCGAGGAAGTCGAAGCCGAGATCGGCCTGATTGAAGATGCCGAGGCGATCCTGTTCCCTTCCGGCATGGCAGCGATTGCAGCGGTGTTCTACGCCCACCTCAAACCCGGCGACCGGATCATCGTACATGCCGACGGCTACTACAACGCCCGCGCCCTGCTTGCCGAACAGTTCGTGTCAAAAGGCATCACGGTTCAGGCCGTGCCCACCCCTTCGCTCGCGGAAGCAGATTTCACCGGCGTGAAGCTCGCCCTGATCGAGACACCCACCAATCCCGGCCTCGAAGTCTGTGATATCGCCGCCGTCGCCGCGAAATGCCGGGCAGCCGGAACGATCCTCGTCGCCGACAACACCACTGCCACCCCCCTCTGCCAAAGGCCGCTCGATCTCGGTGCCGACATCTCGGTAATGGCGGATACCAAGGCAATGGCGGGCCATTCCGATATCCTGGCCGGCCATGTCGCCAGCCGCCGGCCGGAACTGCTCGAAGCTGTAAAAAGCTGGAAAAGGCTGGCGGGAGCGATCATCAGCCCGTTCGATGCGTATCTGCTTCACCGCGGAATGGAGACGCTTGAGCTGCGGATTGCGCGGGCCAACGCCAATGCGCTTGCCGTGGCCACGGCCCTGTCCGGCGACCCGAGGGTCACAAACCTGCGCTATCCCGGCCTGATAACGGACCCTGCCCACACCATCGCCCGCCGCCAGATGACCGGGTATGGCCCGATTGTCAGCTTCTGCCTCGAAAGCCGCGACGCCGCCGAAGGCTTCATCCGCCGCCACCCGCTTCTGGCCGCCGCAACCAGCTTCGGCGGGGTCCATTCCGCCGCCGAATGCCGCGTCCGCTGGGGCGACGCCGTTCCCGAAGGCTTCATCCGCATGGCCTGCGGCATCGAGCCTGTGGGTGATCTGGTCTCCGCAACGCTCTCGGCACTGGACCCGGACTGAGTTTGCAGGGCATGGTCTGCAAACATGACAGCTGATTCATGCTGGTATAGTGCTTGCAGCCTGGGGCGGGGATAACGACCATGCGCCGACTGAGTATAGTTCTCTTCTTCCTGCTGCTGGCAGGCGCCGCCTATGGCTGGTTCGCGCTGCGCAAGCCGCCGAAGCCCATGGACATGTCGGAACCCGTCCGCATCCACCAGGGCATCATCGTGGGCGGCATTGACCGCAACAATCCCTCAATCCGCGTCTTCAACGGCATTCCCTATGCCACCGCCCGCCGCTGGACCCCGCCAGCCCCGCCGCCGCAATGGGGCGCCAATTCGCGCGATACCCGCGAATTCGGCCCGGAATGCATCCAGCCGCGCAGCCGCTACGGCGCTTTTGTTGGCAGTATCATAGATGGGCTGGGGCTTAACTTTGTTGAGCGGATTGCTGCCCGTATCGCCATTTCGGCACAGGAAACGCCGCCGGAGAGCGAAGATTGCCTGTTCCTGAATGTGCGTACCGGCAACCTGAAAGGCGCCGAACGCCAGCCGGTCATGGTCTGGCTGCATGGCGGCGCGCACCAGTACGGATCCGGCTCACAGTCGATCTACCAGGCTAACGCGCTCGTCGAGAAAGGCGTGGTGCTGGTCACCCTCAACTACCGCCTCGGCGCCTTCGGCTATCTCGCCCACCCCGCGCTGAGCGAGGAAGCGGGCACCTCCGGAAATTACGGCCTGCTGGACCAGGCCGCCGCGCTCGCCTGGGTTCGGGACAATATCAGTGCCTTCGGCGGTGATCCGGACAACGTCACCATCTTCGGCGAAAGCGCGGGTGCGCAGTCTGTGACAGAGCTGATGGCGCTGCCGGCCGCAGACGGTCTCTATCACAAGGTCATCCTGCAGAGCGGCGCGAGCAGCGGAAACCTGCTGCACCTCAAACGCTCTGCGTGGCCGGGCATTCTCAGTGCGGAAGACGCGGGTGCCGAGTTCCTGTCATCGCTGGCACCCCCGGCATCCACAGCCCGTGACCTGCGCGCCATTCCTGCAGCTGCAATCATCTCCCGCGCCGAAGCGCGCCCTGACCTCAGCAATTATTTCCTGCCCGTGGTCGATGGCCGCAACATTCCCCGCGCGATCGGCGCCGCCTTCCGCGACGGCGATGTGCCGGTTGTGCCGATGATGGCAGGATATAACGGCGATGAAGCGACGTTGTTCTACAACTACATCCTCTCGCCCACAGTCCTCCGTCCCCAGATGACCGGGACGCTGGCGGAGCGCGAAGAGGCGCTTGCATCCGTGTTCGGCGAAAACCCTGCCAAGGCGCTGCAGGCGCTGTACAGCATGGACCGGATCGAGACCTGGGACAAAGGTGCGACCGACATGCTCGGCGACGACATGTTCGGCGTCCACATGCGCTTCACCGGCATGCAGAACGCCAAGGCGGGCGGTCCGACCTGGCTTTACCACTTCACCCGTGTGCCACCGGCAAAGGGGCAGACGATCGGCGCCTATCATGCTGCGGAATTGTCCTTCGTGTTCGACAGCCACCTGCCCGGCATGCAGATCACAGATGCAGACCGGCGCCTGACCGACCAGATGGTGGCCTACTGGACAAACTTCGCCCGCACCGGCGACCCCAATGGAACGGGCCTTCCCGCATGGCCCGCAAGTACGCCGGAGCTTGATGTCTGGATGGAACTCAATGCCGCGCCGAAGCCGGTTGAAGGCCTCCGGGCGCGTAAACTGGATATCCTGGAAGAAGCGCTGCGCAGCCGGATTGAGACCATTGCCGGACCGACACCGGCCCCGCCCCCACCGCCGGAGCCTGAGCCCGAGACCGAATCCGCGCCCGCAGCCTATCTAGGCGGTGAGTAGCAGACGGCAGATCTCCGTCAGGCCGGCCTGATCGACGGCGTCGAAGGCATCGTAATCCGTCGAGTCAACGTCCAGCACGCCCGCGAGCGCGCCATCCGCGTGGAACACCGGCACGACGATTTCCGAGTTCGATGCCGCATCGCAGGCGATATGGCCCGGAAACGCGTGAACCTCCGGCACGATGATCGGTTCGCGGGTGGCGGCCACATGGCCGCAGACGCCTTTGCCGAACGGAATACGCAGGCAGCCGAGCGTGCCCTGATAGGGTCCGACCACCAACTCCTGCGGCTTAAGCGGATCGACAAGGTAAAACCCCGTCCAGAAGAATCGCGGCCTGAAAGCCTGCGCCAGAAGGCAGGCTGCAGTTGCATAGCGCGCCGTTTCGGAAGTCTCCCCGGCGACAACGCTCGCAATCTCCTCTGCCAGCTGCCGGTACGCCTCTGCCTTGTCCATATCCTGCCTCTCTGCGGTCATCCGGGGCCTGTAGCGCCGGATGGCTGCCCACCGCAAGTGCCCGTTGAAGCGCCCGACAACCTCTGAAATAGTCCCGGGGCGGGCGGTGCGACAGAGTCGCGAGGAGAGTTAGTCCCTGATGTACAGGTGGAAGCTTTCCCTGGCCGCGTTGGGGCTGTGCGCCCTGATGACGGGGCCGGCGTTGGCCCAGCCTGATGAGGACTGGGACAGGGCCAGCGAAAGCTCCGGATTCCTGGAGGAAGACGAAATCCGGGCACCGGCTGTCCAGACAGATCTCGACGCGGTTGACCGTGCACACGCGGCTTATCTCAAGGACGGCGACCTGCAACTCGTGCGGCCCGAGGCGCCGCCTGTTGAACTCAATCCGCCCGATCCGCCGCCCGGATGGCTCAAGGCCTTCGGAGACTTCCTGGAAGCGCTCGGCCCGGTGTTTCAGGTGATCTTCTGGATTGCAGTCGCGGCCGTGATTGCCGGCCTCCTCTACTTCCTGTTCGGCGAGGCGATCCGCATGCGCTTCGGCGGACGCCGGAACACGAATGCCGTTGCGGAAGACGACGTGCTGACAGATATCCGGCCGGACGCCGGCGCGGCCCGATCACTGCTCGACGAGGCCGATGCGCTCGCCCGCGAGGGACGGTTTGCCGAGGCGGTGCACCTGCTTCTGTTCCGCTCCATCGAAGACATCCAGTCGCGGCTCGAAGGCGGCGTGCCGACCTCGCTGACCTCGCGCGAGATCGCCGGGCTCAGCCGCTTGCCGGACCGCGCAAAGCGGGCGCTCGCGCCGATCATCCAGGTCGTCGAAAGCAGCCATTTCGGGGGCCGTCCGGTGGATGCCGCCGGATGGCAGCACGCGCGGCGCAGCTATGAAGACTTCGCTTTCGGTGAAGGATGGACCGCATGACGGATACATCCGGCTCGGGCGCATCCCCCTTCTCCGCGCGCGTGGTGGCGATCCTGATCGCAATTGCCGTGATCTCGTTCGGCGCCGTGCTCGTCATGGCCGGATGGGCGCCGGAGCTGCGCGACCAGAACCGGGCAGGCGACCATCCCTACTCAACCTCCGCCCTCGGATATAACGGGCTGGTGCGATTGCTGGAGTCCGCAGGTTATCCTGTGAAAGTGTCGCGGCTGGAAAGTGATCTCGAGACGCGCGCCTATGGCGTGATGATCGTGACTCTGCCGGCCTATGGCTCGGTGCGCGTGCTGACGGAGAAGTCCTTCGCGCCGACCACGCTGGTCGTGCTGCCCAAATGGTATGGCTTGGCCGATGCCGCGGCGCCGAGCCGCCAGAGGGACACCTATTTCATTCCCGCCCGCGATCTGAATGACCGGCTGGGCAACATTTATCCGGATACGGAGATTCTGCGCATCGACGTGCCTGAGAGGCTCGAAACACCGTTTGGCGAATCCGCTATCCAGCCGGATGTCCGCTTGCAGCTGATCCGGGCCGAGGGGCTGGACACGATCATCGGCGCCGGCAATGGCGCCCTGCTCGCCTATGATCCGCAGCGCAATATCTACATCCTGTCTGACCCGGACCTCGTCAACACGTTCGGCCTTGCGCAGCCTGAAAACGCGCGCTTCGCCGTGCAGCTGATCGACTACCTTCGGAATGACTCCAGCGAGCAGATCCTGCTGGATGCCACGCTGCACGGGTTCGAGCGGTCAGAGAACCTTCTGAAGATGATGTTCTCCGCACCCTATGTCGGGGCAACGCTGGTGGCTCTGGCTTCCGCCCTCCTGCTCGGCTGGGCGGCAGTCATCCGGTTCGGTCCACCGGCGCGGGAAGAGCGCGCCATCGCGCTGGGCAAGCAGGCGCTGGCCGACAACTCCGCGGGCCTTGTGACCATGGCGCGGCGCGAGCCGAAGATGGCGCCGGGCTTCCTCGCGCTCGTGCGGCGGCGCCTTGCGCGCGAGATCGGGGCGCCGCGAAACCTGACCGAAACTCAGCTTTCCGACATGTTTGACCGTCTCGGGCCCGACCCCGAAACCGGCCGCACCTTTTCACAAATGGAGGCGGGTCTGAAACAGCCCGCCGCAAGCCGCGATGACCTGATGACGAGAGTCCGGGAACTTTATCGCTGGCGCAGAGAAATCATCAGGAGAAACATGCATGAGCGTGACTGACATACGCAACCTCGCCGACCGCATCCGCAGCGAAGTGCGCAAGGCCATCGTCGGCCAGGATACGGCGGTGGACCTCCTGCTGACGGCGCTGTTTTCATCCGGGCACGTCCTTCTGGAAGGCCCGCCCGGTACGGCGAAGACACTGCTTGCGCAGTGCTTCTCCAGAGCCATCTCGCTGCAATTCGGCCGTATCCAGTTCACGCCGGACCTGATGCCCGGCGATGTTCTGGGTACGAACCTTTTCAATTTCCAGACCAACACGTTCAGCCTGACCAAAGGCCCAATTTTTACCGACATCCTGCTTGCTGACGAGATCAACCGGACCCCGCCGAA
>NZ_JBKBXB010000059.1:0-13789 GCF_046313975.1 Hyphomonas sp.
AGCAAAAGCTGCTGCCATCGAAGCGCGCGCCGCCGATATGGAAAAGCGGATGGCGAAGCACACGATCAAGATCGACGCCCGCGCGGAAGCGGAAGTCGAAAAGAAAATGGCGGTGATCGAGCGCCGGATCGAAGCCAATTCTGACCGGATCGAAAAGATCGTCGAAGAGCGCTTCGGCCCGGAATTCGAAGCCCGCATTCAAGCGCAGGCAAAAGTCATCGAAGACCTAGTCGAGGATTGCCGGAAGAAGCCGATTGCCGATGGCGAAACGGCCGTCATCGAGCGCAAGGATGTCGACGGCGACACCGTCCGCCTCGCCTGTGTGAAGGGAGACCGCGCCGCACTTAAATCCGAAAAGGCACTTGCCTATGTCGGCAACTATCCCGGCATTACCGAGGCCGAGAAGGCGAAGTTCCGTGCCGCAGCCAAAGGTCATCGCGGCAAGCAGGTCTTCGTCGTCCGCTCCGGCGACGCGGACATCGACATGGATTATGACTTCGACTTCGATATGGATCTGCCAAAGGCGCCCAAGCCCCAGAAGGCACCGAAGACACCTGAGACATCGGAACTCGAAGGCGAATAACGCTTCTCGTCTCCGCAAGAGACACCCCGGTCTTCAGGGAAGGCCGGGGTATTTTTTGCCTGCCGCGCCCCGCTTTCCGGCTGCGCGTTGAGCGGCTAGGGTGGCACGCAGATCAAAAGGGGAGAGTGCCATGAAACTCCGCGCCGCCTTCGCCGCCCTGGCTATGGCCACCACGCTCGGCGCCTGCGCCACTGCGCCGGAGCCATGCACCGCCGCCTGGATCGACTATCGCACCGACCAGATCCTGTCGCGCTTCGCCCGCGAGAATCGCGGCCTCATCTCCGACCTGCGCCAGGTCGCGCGGCCCGACGGTAAGGTCGACACTGTCCGCGCCATCCTGCTCGCCGCCAAGGCGGAAGACCTGCAGAAGTTCGCCAACAGCTTCAACAAAGTCATTGTCCCTGAACTACGCACCTCTCTGAATCAATGCCGCGGCAACGAGAACTTCGTGCCCGCCTTCACCGAATTCCTGCGCAAGGAAGGCGTCTCCGAACCCGCGCTCGAATGGGTTGGCCCGATCCTCGCCGTCGCGCAGGCGATCGACGCGAACCAGTAGCCCCCATGAAAACCCTGATCGTTGTTCCCGCGCGCTATGCTTCGCAGCGCCTGCCCGGCAAACCGCTCGCCCTGATCGCAGGCCGCAGCATGGTCAGCCGCGTCGCCGGCCTCGCCCGGCGCGCCGCGGCAGGTCTTCCGCAGGCGGAATATGTCGTCGCCACCGATGACATGCGCATCCTGGAACATTGCCGCGATGCCGGTATCCCCGTCGTGATGACCGACCCTGCCTTGCCCTCCGGCTCCGACCGCGCCCTTGCCGCCGCTGAAGGCCTCGGCGCTGAGCCGGAATTCATCGTCAATCTGCAGGGCGACGCCCCTTTCACGCCCGCTGCGCACGTCACCGCCATCGTCGAAGCGCTCGCCGCCTCCGGCACAGATGCCGCCACACCCTACATTCGCCTGAGCTGGGACGCGCTCGACCGGCTGCGCGCGCACAAGCAGGAAACCCCGTTCTCCGGCACCACACTCGTCACGGATCCGCAGGGCCGAGCCATCTGGTTTTCCAAGATCATCCTGCCGGCGATGCGTAAGGAAGCAGACCTGCGCAAGCTCGGCCCGCTCTCGCCGGTCTTCCAGCATATTGGCCTTTACGCCTACCGCCTCGGCGCGCTGCGCCGCTACTGCGCGCTGCCCGAAAGCCGGTATGAGCGTCTCGAAGGCCTCGAACAGCTGCGCATCCTCGAGAACGGCATGAGCATGCAGGCCGTCGAAGTACAGCCCGGCCGCATCGCCATTCCCGGCATCGACACCGCCGAAGACATCGCCCTTGCCGAACGCCTCGTCGCCGAACATGGCGATCCGGACGCGGGCTGAGCGATGCCCCGCCTGTTCGTCGTCCGCCACGGCAACACATTCGACAAGGGCGACACGGTAACCCGCGTCGGCGGACGCACCGACCTGCCACTCTCCGTCTCCGGCCGCGCGCAGGCAGACGCCCTCGCCGCGCATTTCGCCGATACGCGCTTCGCTGCCGCGCTCGCCTCACCGCTGGAACGCACCCGCGCCACCGCCCGCGCAATCCTCAGTAAACGGAGCGATGCGCCCGCGCTGCTCATCCGGCCCTTCCTGCGCGAAATCGATTACGGCCCGGATGAAAACCAGCCTGAGGAGGCGGTCACTGCCCGTCTCGGCGAAGCCGCGCTGAAAGCCTGGGACGAAGACGGCACACCGCCGCCCGGCTGGCTTGTCGACCCGGCAGCCATCCGCACCGGCTGGAAAGCCCTTCTGGCTGACATCGCTGCGCTGCCCGCAGATGCCAACATCCTCACCGTCACCAGCAACGGCACGGCCCGCTTCCTGCCCGACATCGTGAGCAAAAAGCCCGCCGCCCTCGACCGCAAACTCAAGACAGGCGCGTGGGGCGAGGTCCTGCTTACGTCCGGCGCAGCGGAAATCGTTGCCTGGAACCTGCGGCCCTCCTGAACGTCAGAACGGGTATTGCGGCACGCATGTGGCTGCCGATGTGGACAGCGCCTCGCACCCGGTCTTCCCGGCTTTCACCATTTCCCTGAGCTGCGTATCGTTTGGCGCCTCGTGCGGACCGAGACAGCCCCGATAGGGATCAAGGAGTTTCAATCCTTCAACACCCAGATAGTACGAGTACTGATAAGTGTCTCGCGCGCCCGCGCCGGGGGGCAAAGGCCGGGCAGCTGTCAGCGCACCGAAGTCGCGATCAAACAGCGCAAGCGTCTCGTCCGGCGTCCGCGCGCAGGCGCCGGGTGCACCGGTCAATCCGGCGGCGGCTCCCAACGCACCGGACACGGTACCGCCGGAAGCATTCGCCGAAGGTTCCGGCGGAGCGGGTTCAGAACTGCCGCCGGCCGTCTCATCCTCGCCACCGGCAAAATAGGACATGTCGCCGGCCCGCATGGCGGCAAGCAGGCGCTGGCCGCCGCCGGGATCACAGCCAAAGCTCGGCTCAGAGAGATCTGCCTGCCCATTCCCATCGACAAAGTACGAGCATCCGTTCTGATAGAAGGACGGCATCGGGTTCCGGACATCTCCAAAATCATGCCATTGCATCGTTCCGGGCGGGGTCGCATCGTTCCAATCATCCGCGTCCGAGAATGTGGCCTCGGAAGTCATGCCGGTGAACATACCCTGCGAGGCTGAGCCGGTTGTCTCAAGCCGGTAATTCGTTCGGGAAGGGTTCCAGTCCGACGGGGGCGTCCAAAACTCGGTCGTCAGCTTGCCCTGTCCCGTAATCAGGCCCTCGCTGTCGCACCCTCCGGACCATGAGTACCGGATGTCATTTCCTGCCCAGCTGATCTCGAGCCGGTCGCCAATGAAAAAGATCGCATAGCACTGTCCTGCCTGCAAAGCTCCCCAGCTATAGTCTTTTGAGAACAAGCCTGTTTGCGCAAGAGCAGCGGGTGCGGGCATCATCCCCGCAAGCCAGACGGCAAGCGCGATGACGCCTGAGCGTAGCAGTTTCATAGATCGTCCCCTCCCGCTGGACGAGGGGTAACATATTCCTGTACGGACGACTTGGGAAGTCTCTCGGGATGCTCTCAGGCGACGCTGCTGGCTGGCGGGATTTGCGCGCCAAGCGAGCCCGGCCCGCCAATCGGCAGGTAGAAAGCCACCGTCGTGCCCTCGCCATAGACCGAGGCGAGCGTCATCCGCCCGCCATGCATCTCTGCAAAGGATTTGGTGAGTGCCAGGCCGAGGCCGGTGCCATCCGTGTTGCGATCCTTGGTCTTGGCGACCTGTTCGAACGGCTGGCCGAGACGTGGCAGGTCTTCCGGCGGAATGCCAATGCCGGTGTCCATGACGCCGAAATAGATCTCCGGCCCGCGCTGCTCGACGGACACCGTGATCTTCCCGCCCCGGTCAGTGAACTTGATGGCGTTGGAGACGAGGTTCAGGATCATCTGCCGGATGGCGCGGTGATCGGCGTCGATATCCGGCAGGTTCTGCGCCGAATCCAGCACGAGGTCGATCTCCTTCTCCTCCGCCTTGCGCCGGATCATGCGCACCGCCGCATCCACCGGATCAACCGGGTCAATCGGCTGCGGCGTGATCGTCATCTTGCCTGCCTCGATCTTCGCCATGTCGAGAATGTCGTTGATCATATCGAGCAGGTGCTGGCCGGAGGTGAGAATGTCGCGCGCATATTCTTTGTACGAAGGATCGCCCAGCGGACCGGACAGCTCATTGGTCATGATCTCGGAGAAGCCGATGATCGCATTGAGCGGCGTGCGCAGCTCATGGCTCATGTTTGCGAGGAAGGCCGATTTGGTGAAGGCTGCGCGCTCGGCCTTGGCCTTCTCTTCGGAATACTTCTTGGTCAGCTCCTTCGCCTTGCCTTCGGAGCGTTCGAGGTCCAGCGCCGCGCGCTTCATCCGCTCCTTCTGCCGCGTCAGTTCTTCCTCGTTGCGCACGTTCTCGCTGATATCGACCCCGACGGTCAGCAGGCCGCCATCCGGCGTCGAGCGCTCTACCATCTTCAGCCAGCGCCCGTTGCGCAGCGCGATCACCGTCGTGCGGCTGTCCTCGGCGGAGCGGCGCTCTGTCAGCACAGCGCCCGCGCGCGCAATCGCCACCGTGTCATGCCCCATGCCCGCGCGCAGCGTATCCTGCAGGCCGAAATCGATGGCAAAGGAACGGTTCCAGTAGAGCAGGCGCTTGCGCGCGTCCCACAGCGCGAAAGGCCCCGTAAACCCTTCGATGGCAGCCCTCAGCCGGCGCTCAGCCGCGCGTACGCGGTCTTCGGCCTGCTTGCGTTCAGTCACATCCAGCATGATGCCGCCGAACACGTCTTCGCCCGTTGCCGGATCCGTCGACAGGCTGCCCCGCATCTCGATCCAGCGCACCGGCACCCCTGAAGTTTGGAAAGTCATGTGCACCCAGCCGATACTCCGCGCCTGGGTGAATGCCTCCCGGATGCGCGCATGCGTTTCCAGCGGTGTGCGGCCGAGCAGGTCTTCCAGCGTCAGCAGCCCCTTGCGGTCAAGACCGAGCAACTCCGCCGCGCCTTCGCTGAAGAAGATGGCATTGGACTGGTGCGACCATTCCCAATAGCCCGCCTGCGCGCCGCGCATCACGAGGCCGAGGATCCGGTCGGATTCCTGGTTGAGCGTCGTCTGCACCAGCATTTCCGTCTGCCGTTTCGACAGCCGCCGCGTCACACCGAACAAGGCCAGCGCAGGCGCCGACACCAGCAAGGCAAAGATGGCGAGGCGGATCAGGTCCGCCGCCGTGAAGAACGGACGCTCCACCGTCAGGCAGAGCTGCACGGCGCCGGGCTTCACCGGCGCGCAGGCCGTGCCTGCCCGCACACCGCGGGCATCTTCCCGGATCACGCTGACGGCGTCCTTCGCCATCGATGCGGCGCCTGCCAGATGCGTTGGTCCGTATCCGAACTGTGTTTCCGGTGTGCGCAGCAGGAGGCGCGCATGGTCTGGCTTGCTGAACACCGAGGTCACCGGCGCCAGCGCAATCAGGCGGCGCGCGCCCTGCACCGGCGCGACATAGACAAAATCCCCGTGGCCGGTCAGCGTCAGGCCCGTCTCGTCCGGCCCGAACTGCTCGGCCGCCAAGGCCGCATCGCCGAGCCGCGATCCCGGGGGCGACTGGGCTGCATCGCTGAGCGCCACAACCGCATCGATCCCCGGCGAGCGCGCAGCAACTTCCGAGGTCGGAAGATTCCGCGCCGCCGCAATCGACAGGATAGCCGCGCCGGACTCTGCACGGGCCGAAATCCGCGCGGCCAGCATCCGGGCTTCCCCGTCCAGCTGCGCCAGGAACGCCCGCTCGCTCACCTGCCGCTCATCCCAGGCCTTCAGGCCGAGCGCGAGCGTCAGCAGGCCGAGAATACCGAGAACAAGGCCCCAGGTCCGCCGGCTGTCTTCCGCCATAGCCGATTTGCCGGGCGGGCCGGGCGGGGGTGCCGTACGGGTGCGGGGCTTCTCTTTTGCCAAGGCCGACTCGAATATTGCGGGCACAGCAGCCCGATTCTACGAGTGTCTTTGGGAATTGTTGCCGGATCGTTAACCTATCCGATAGATTCGTTAACGGTTTTCAACCCGGCGCAGCGAGGGCCCGGCTGGCAATATCCATCGCGTTTTCGGACAATCCGGCCTCCACCAGCCGCTTCAGGCAGGCCTCCGCCTCGCCCCGCGCCTTCGGCTCCAGCACCCGCCATTGCTCGAAAGCTGTCATCAGGCGGGCGCCGAGCGCCGGGTTCGCCTTGTCTGCCGCCAGGATCGTCGCCTCCACCGCCCGGTAGCCGGAGCCGTCCGGGGCATGGAATGCGGCCAGGTTCTGCATCGCAAACGCGCCGATCACCGCCCGCACCCGGTTCGGATTGCGCAGGTCAAAATCCGGATGCGCGATCAGCCGCTTCACGTCCTCTGCCGTCCCGGTCGAAGCCTGCACCGAGAACCACTTGTCCATCACCAGCGGGTTCGACTTCCACATCTGTTCGAAATGGCCGATGGCCTTCGCCTTGCCGCCGCCCTTTGTGAACATCAGTGCCCGCAGCGTCGACAGCCTCTCGGTCATGTTCGGCGCGCTGTCATAAAGGCGGGAGAGGGTCGCCTCTGCCTCCGGTTCGGACGAGGCGCCGAGCAGGGCAATGAAGGCATTGCGCAGCGCCCGGACGGACGCCTGCTCCGCCCCCGGATGATACGGCGCCGGCGCCGGCTTTGCCAGCGTCTCGCCAATCGTCTCCGCCAGCGCCTTGCCCAGCGCCGCCTGCAGCTTCGCGCGCGCCGCCGCCAGCGCCACCGGGTCGGCCGGCTGGCGCTCCAGGAACAGCTCGCCCACTTCTGGCAACCGCGTCAGCAGCGCCGCAAAGGCCGGATCACCTAGCGCGCCCTTCACGGCGCCGGCAATCGCGCCGACCAGCGCGTCATCCGGCTTGGCCTGGCTGCCATCGGACAGGGCAAGAATTTCTTCCTTCACCAGCGTCTGCAGCCCGTCCCAAGTATTGAACGGATCCGTCTCGGCGCGCACCAGAGCGAGACGCTCATCGCGCGTTAGCTTCCGCACGAGCCGCACCGGCGCCGAGAAATCCCGGTTCACCGAAAACAGCGGCCGGCGGCTGCCCTCAGGCAACCGGAATTCCAGCTCGGCCTCTGCACCTTCCAGCACAACGAGGAACGGCTCAGCCTTCCGTCCGGAAGCGGCCACATGCCCGCCCTCGCCGTCCAGTAGCGCCGATAGCAGCGGCACCGGCACAGGCTTCTTCACCGGCTGGCCCTGGGTCGGCGCCGTGTTCTGACGAAGGCGCACCTTCAGGGTCGCGGTCTCCGCGTCCCAGGTCTCGTCCAAGGTCACCTCCGGCGTGCCCGCCTGTGCGTACCATTGGCGAAATGCGGAAAAGTCCCGCCCCGTCACCGCTTCGAAACAGGCGTAGAAATCCTCGATGGTCACCGCCTGCCCGTCATGGCGCTCGAAGTACAGGTCCATGCCTTCACGGTATTTCTCCGGCCCGATCAGGCGCCGCAGAATGCCGATCAGTTCGGAGCCCTTCTCGTACACAGTTGCCGTGTACAGATTATCGATGGCACCATATGTGTCCGGTCGCACGGAATGTGCCAGCGGCCCGGCATCCTCGGCAAACTGGCGCGCGCGCAGCTTGATCACATCCTTGATCCGCTGCACCGGGCGCGAGCGCATGTCGGCGGAGAAATTCTGGTCGCGGAAAACCGTCAGGCCTTCTTTCAGGCAGAGCTGGAACCAGTCCCGGCAGGTGATCCGGTTGCCGGTCCAGTTGTGGAAGTATTCATGCGCGACAATCGACTCGATCGCCTCGAAATCGAAATCCGTAGCGGTATCCTCATCCGCCAGCACATAGGCCGAGTTGAAGATGTTGAGGCCCTTGTTCTCCATCGCGCCGAAATTGAAGTCGCGCACGGCCACGATATTGAACACGCCGAGATCATATTCCCGGCCGTAAACTTCCTCGTCCCAGCGCATCGAGCGCTTAAGCGCGTCCATCGCCCAGGCCGCGCGCGGCGCGTCGCCCTTGTCGACATGGATGCCGAGATCGACCCTACGCCCCGACATTGTCGTGAACGTATCGCGCAGCACGTCATAGTCGCCCGCGCAAAGGGCAAAGAGGTATGCGGGTTTCTTGTGCGGATCGACCCATTCGGCAAAGTGGCGCCCGCCCGGCAGGTCGCCCGCCTCGCCCGGCGTGCCGTTGGAGAGGAGGATGGGGAAGGCCGCCTTCGGCCCTTCCATCCGTACTCGGAAGGAACTCATCACATCCGGCCGGTCCGGGTAATAGGTGATACGGCGGAAGCCTTCCGCCTCGCACTGCGTGCACAGCCGCCCGCCGGAAAGGTAGAGGCCAGAGAGCGCCGTATTCGCTGCCGGCGAAATCTCTACCTCGGTTTCCAGAACAAACGGCCCCCCCGGCGGCGCCAGCAAGGTCAGCCCGCGCGCGTCCACTTCAAAGTCCGCCGGGTCCAGCGGCGCAGCTTTCCCGCCCCCCTCAGCCAAAGCGATATAATTCAGATGCAGCGCCTCACCGTCCAGCCGCATCGGTCCTGTGCCCTTCGGCGTCACCGACAGGCGCGCCCGTACGGTCGTCTTCTGCGCACCGAGATCAAAGGACAGCTCCACCGCATCAATGCTGAAAGGATAGGGAACATAGTCCTTCAGTTTCACTGCCACCGGCGTATCGGTCCGCATCATCCGGGCTCCTTGGGTCAGGGTTCTGTCTGCAAACGGGTAGTCCCCAGCCATATAAGGGGCCGGGCAGGCCGTCGAGAGATGTTGTCCCTCACACATCGCAGTGGCAAAGGGGGGCAGATGCAGCCCGCCCAGATTCCCTATCCGCCGCATATCCGCCGTGCCGCCGCGGTGATTGCCGTCCTGCTGGCGCTGGTGATCGCGTATTTCTCGCTGGTTCCGCCGGGCGAAACACCCGCCCCGCAGATTTCCGACAAGATCCGACATTTCGGGGCCTACGCGATGCTCGCCATCCCGACTGCCATGTGGCTCGCCCCGCGCCGCATCGTGCCGGCCTTAATTGTTGCGGTCTGGGGCATCCTGATGGAAATCGCTCAGGGGCTCGCCGGCACAGGCCGCGAAGCCTCCATAGGCGATGCTCTCGCCAATACGCTTGGCGCGGGCGCAGGTGTCATTCTGGTCTGGGTGATCGCGCGCCGGCGGCGCTGATTACTCGGCCGCGACGGCGGCTTCGTCCTCAAGCCGGTAAACGTGCCGCATGATCGCCGCGCAGTGCTGCGCCACAGGCTTCAGCTCCGCCGGCAGGTCATTCGGATTGTTCAGCGCAAATTCCGCCACCCGCCGGGCAATCTGCATCAGGTCCGGGGTATGCACGATCATCCGCGCCTGGTGCTCGATGCGCGCCGGGTCGCGGTCATACTCGGTGCCCGAAACACGCCAGCCGCTCGTGCCGGTCTCATCGGTCGCCACCACCGGGAACGTGCTCGGGCTGGCATTCGCCGCGCCATACTCCACCGGCCGCCATTTGATGGCACGCCGGTCGATATGCCAGTGCTCCAGCATCAGGTCTTCGTCTTCATCATCGACGCGGAACTGGCTGTGCATCGATTGCTCGGACACCAGCTCATGCGCCTGGAACACCCGGCCGAGCCCGCAATCATAAGACACGCGCAGCGGCTCATCGACATCTTTCACCCAATGCGGCACGACCGTCTCGATCACCGCCCAGGTGCCGACCGGCTTCACGAACACGCGTTGCGACTTGTGGAACAGGGCCTTGGCCATGTGTGCGTCTCCTCACGAACCGCCGACAGTCGCACAGGAGTATGGGAGAGCAGTGAATCGAACCGGTGAAATTTGACCGGTTAACCCTGCCTGACGTAGCGCCATTTCCGCTGGGTCACGGCTTTCCGCGCGCGTAAAGCGCGCTATTCTTGCCCCATCCGCGATAAATCTAACGAACGCCTTCGGGCGATGGGGAGCCAGACGCGCCATGAACTTCGATTTCTCTGAAGACCAGAAATACCTTGCCGGCGAAGCCCGCAAATTCCTCAATGCCGAAAGCCCCGCCTCGGAAGTCCGCAAGGTGCTCAACGACGATACTGTGCCCTATCACAAGGCGCTCTGGAAGAAGATCGCCGAAATGGGCTGGCTCGGCACCACCATTCCGGAAGAACATGGCGGGCTCGGCCTCGGCATGCTGGAAATGTGCGTGCTCGCCGAAGAAATGGGCCGCGCCATCGCGCCCGTGCCCTTCGCCTCCACGGCATATTACCTTACCGAAGCGCTGAAGCTCGCCGGCAGCGAGGCCCAGAAGGCCGCCCTCCTGCCGCAGATCGCCGCCGGTGACATCATCGGCGCCTGGGCCGCCTCCGAAGGCCCGGGCCACCCGACCGCTGCCACCCTGAAGACCACGTTCGACGGCAAGACCCTCACCGGCACCAAGATCCCCGTGACTGACGGCGACGTCGCCACTCATGCCGTCGTCCTCGCGAAAGAAGGCAAGGGCGCTTCGCTCGTCCTCGTCGATCTCACCGGCAAAGGCGTGACCCGCAAGACGGTGCAGACCCTCGACCCCACCCGCAGCCATGCCGAGATCACCTTCGACGCCGCCGCCGCCGAGCGCCTCGGCGGCAAGGGCGAGGGCGAAGCGCTCACCTCAGCCCTGCTCGACCGGGTCGCCGTGCTTCTCGCCTTCGAACAAGTCGGCGGCGCCACTCGCTGTCTCGAAATGGCGAACGAGTATGCCAAGAACCGCTACGCCTTCGGCCGCCCGATCGGCGGCAACCAGGCGATCAAGCACAAGCTCGCCGACATGTATGTGAAGAACGAGGTCGCCCGTTCAAACGCCTATTATGGCGCCTGGGCCCTCTCGACCGGCGCACCGGAACTTCCCGAAGCCGCCGCCGCCGCGCGGGTCGCTGCCTCGGAAGCCTTCTGGTTTGCGTCGAAGGAAAACATCCAGACGCATGGCGGCATGGGCTTCACCTGGGAAGTCGACTGCCACCTCTTCTACCGCCGCTCGAAACTCCTGTCGGTTCAGGCTGGCTCGCCGAAGGTGTGGAAAGAGAAACTGGTGCGCGCCCTCGAGGCCAAGAATGCGGCCTGAGGCCACCACGCCCCAGGCAGAAAAGCGGCGGGATCACTCCCGCCGCCCTCAAACCCTGTTGTCAGTGCTCGCCCGGATAGGCGCCGTAAGTGACCGGCGGGGGCGCTTCCCAGCTGACCGAGTCGGTCGGCTTGGTGGCGGTGCCTTCATAGACTTCCAGCGTGGCGGTCTTGTACGAGATGTCGAAATTCTCGACGACCTGCGAGCCTTCGCCCGTATAGGTCGAGTAATTGTTGAGCGTCGCGTCGGTCAGCTTCCAGACCTGCTTGCCCGGCGCACCATCGGCCGTGATCGTGATCTCGACCACCGGCACCTTGGTGCCGTTGACGATGTTCTTGATGACCTTGGCCGAGCCCGAGTCGAAATTGCGGGTGACGTAGATGCCGCCGGTATAGAGCTGCGTCTTGGCCGGCTCGACCGGCATGTAGGTCACCGGGTCATAGACGGGCTGCTGCGAGACGCTGATCGTCGCGGCCGTCGCGGTCAGCTTGTCGTTGCCGAGCTTCACCTCGACACCGGCATGCGCAAGTCCGGCAACCAGCATCGAAGCTGCGGTGGCAGCGGCGAAGCGGCGGGTGTGCGCGATAATCCTGGACATGGAGTTCAATCCCTTTGTGCTGCGCCGCGGGCGGGAGCCCATCGCTCGTCTCCCCGGCGAATGACTGCCATACGACGCCCCAATTCGGGATGGAATAAGGCAACGCGTTGTCAGCATTCGATCACACAGAAATATTTTTTACCCGGAATACAGGACCATACATCCCGGTCCTGCGTACAGAACGTCACGACCAACTGAGGAACGGAGCCAGACATGGACTTCAACGACACCCCCGCCGAAGCCGCTTTCCGCAAGGAGGCCTATGACTTCCTCTCGAAACATCTGGAGCTGAAATCCGGCGCCCGTCCGCGTGCTTCGAACTCATCGGCCCTTGCCCGGGCTAAGGCCTGGCAGAAAACCAAGGCCGAGAACAAGTTCGCCCAGATCACCTGGCCGAAGGAGTGGGGCGGACGCGGCGGCACCGCGATGGAAGCCGTCATCTGGGGTCAGGAAGAATCGAAATTCGACGCCCCCACCGGCCCCTTCGCCATCGGCCTCGGCATGTGCATCCCCACCGTCATCGCCTTCGGCTCGGACGAACACAAGAAGCGCTATGTCCAGAAAGCCCTCTACGGCGAGGAAATCTGGTGCCAGCTCTTCTCCGAACCCTCCGCCGGTTCTGACGTCGCCGGCCTCAAGACCAAGGCCGTGAAAGACGGTGACCATTGGGTCATCAACGGCCAGAAGGTCTGGACCTCCGGCGCCCACTATTCCGATTTCGGCATCCTCCTTGTCCGGACGAACCCGAAGGTTCCGAAGCACAAGGGCCTCACCATGTTCATCGTCAACATGAAACAGCCCGGCGTCGAAGTCCGCCCGATCCACCAGGCCTCCGGCGGCCGCGAGTTCAACGAAGTCTACTTCACCGACGTACGCATCCCGGACACCGACCGCCTCGGCGAAGTCGGCGCCGGCTGGAAAGTCGCCCTCGTCACCCTGATGAACGAACGCCTCGCCGTTGGCGGCTCGCCCGGTCCAGACTGGGGTGAGATCATGGCCTATGCCCGCGACGCCGGCACGCTCAGCGACCAGGCCTTCCGCGAAAAACTCGCCGACTGGTATGTCGCTGCGCAGGGTTACAAGCTGACGAAGTTCCGTACCCAGACGGCCCTTTCCCGCGGCCAGACGCCGGGCCCGGAAAACTCCATCGGCAAGATCATCACCGCCAACCACCTGCAGGACATCTGCAATTCGGCCATCGAGATGCAGGACCATTACGGCATCATCGCCGAGCAGGACCGGATGCCAGCCGACGCCATCTTCCAGCAGAGCTTCATGTGGGCTCCCGGCCTGCGCATCGCCGGCGGCACCGACGAGATCCTGAAAAACATCATCGCCGAACGCGTCCTCGGCCTCCCGCAGGACGTCCGCGTCGACAAGGACCTCGCCTTCGACGAAATGAAATCGGGCTGACCAGGGCGTGGGATGTGAGGGCTTCCGGCCCCTAAGTAATCCTCCGGATACGTCCCATCCCCAACCCGGACCAGAATAATGCCGGGCCTGATCCTTCAGGCCCGGCTTTTCATTTCCGGGAGCATCCCATGTTCAAGACCAATGAAGGCACCATCGACCGCGCCCTGCGCGTCATCGTCGGCCTTGCCCTGATCGCCATCGTCTTCGTCGGCCCGCAGACCCCGTGGGGCTGGATCGGCCTTGTCCCGCTCGCCACCGGTCTCATCGGCTGGTGCCCCGCCTACACCCTGCTCGGCATCAGCACCTGCCCGGTGAAGAAGGGTTGAGGGCTACTCCTCCGCGCGCGTCTCAGCCGCGATGAAGGAAGCCAGCTCGCTGACGCAGGCCCGCCCGGCATCCGTCAGCGCCTTCGCGCGCGCCGCATTCGTCGCATCGAGCGAAACTGCAGAAGTCGCCAAGCTTGTCTGCGCCACCACCGCGCGCCGGCGGCCCTTCAGCAGCGTCGCGTCCAGCCGGCAGCGCGCCGTCTCGCCATAGAGCGTGAACTCCGACACCCGCCAGGCCAGTTCAAATTCCGCCGGCCCGGACGCGTCCGCCGACATCG
>NZ_JBKBXB010000060.1:0-13443 GCF_046313975.1 Hyphomonas sp.
CGTCAGCCGACGATGCCGGCTGACGGAGGGGGCAATTTCTTGGGCCTTAACCCGCCTTGCGCGCTTCCGTGCCGCCGGCTTCCACTGCCTGCAGTTTCTCCGCCACGAGGAAGGCCAGCTCGAGGGCCTGCTCGCCGTTGAGGCGCGGGTCGCAATGCGTGTGGTAGCGGCTGGAGAGGTCTTCTTCCGAGATCGCCTGCGCGCCGCCGAGACATTCGGTGACGTTCTGGCCAGTCATCTCGAAATGCACGCCGCCCGGATAGCAACCTTCCGCAGGCAGAATATCGATGAACTGGCGCACTTCGGACAGGACGCGGTCAACCGGACGCGTCTTGAAACCGGTGCCGGTTTTCAGCGTGTTGCCGTGCATCGGATCGCATGACCACACCACCGTGCGGCCGGATTTCTTCACCGCGCGCGCCAGCGGCGGCAGGCCTTTGGCAACGCCTTCCGAACCGAAGCGCGAGATCAGCGTGATGCGGCCGGGCTCGTCTTTCGGGTTCAGCGTTTCGATGAGCCGCAGGAGTTCGTCCGTTTCCATGCCGGGGCCGCACTTGATACCGATCGGATTTTTGATGCCCTTGCAGAAGTTCACATGCGCATGATCGACCTGGCGCGTGCGGTGGCCGATCCACAGCATGTGCGCCGACGTGTCGTACCAGTCGCCGCTGGTGGAATCGATGCGCGTCATCGCCTCTTCATAACCGAGCAACAGCGCTTCGTGGCTCGTATAGAATTCCACCTGCGCCATCTGCGGCACGGTTTCGGCGTTGAGGCCGACCGCTTCCATGAAGCGCAGCGAGGCGGAAATCTGGTCCGCGAGTTTCTGGTAGCGTTCGCCCTGCGGCGAGCGGTCGACGAAGCCGAGCATCCAGCGCTGCACGTTGGCAAGGCTGGCATAGCCGCCCTGGCTGAAGGCGCGCAGCAGGTTCAGCGTGGCGGCTGATTGCGAATAGCCCTGGATCAGCCGCTCCGGGTCCGGAATGCGCGCCTCGGGCGTGAATTCCATGCCGTTGATGTTGTCGCCCCGGTAGGAGGGCAGCGTGACGCCGTCGATGGTCTCGGTCGGCTCCGAGCGCGGCTTTCCGAACTGGCCGGCAATGCGGCCGACTTTCACTACGGGCTTAGCCGCAGCGAAGGTCAGCACGACCGCCATCTGCAGGATCACGCGGAACGTGTCGCGGATATTGTCCGGGTGGAATTCCTTGAAGCTCTCGGCGCAGTCCCCGCCCTGCAGCAGGAAGGCCTTGCCGGCCGCCACCTCGGCCAGACGGGTCTTCAGGCGGCGCGCCTCGCCCGCAAAGACAAGCGGCGGAAAGCTCCGCAGGCGGGCCTCGGCTGCCGCAAGCGCACCCACGTCCGGATAGTCGTCGGGGATGTGCTTGGCGGGGAGTTTTCGCCAGTCGGAAGGATGCCAGGTCATGAGGTACGCGCTCCACTAAGTGCCGCGGATAAAACACATGGCGGGGCTCTGCTCAAGTTTCACCATAATTTCACAGCACAAAGCTGGCCGATTCGGGGTTCCGGCGGCTAAAAAGGCGCGGGGATTCAGGGGTTCTGCGCGGGGTCCGGCACAATGCCGCATGTCTATATCAGCCATTCCGGACAGGATCCGGATGCTCTGCTCCGGCTTCACGAAGCTCTGAGAACCTCGGCTATTGCCAGCAAATACGCCGTGGGAGAACCTGACCGGGAGACTGCGGACGGCGAAATCGGCACCGCCTTTGCTGTCATCGTGATCGTTTCCGCAGCGGCAGTGCGCTCGCGGGCCGTGCGGCAGGATGTCGAGGCGGCCAAATCGATGGGCTTGCCGATCATCCCCTACCAGATCGACAAGGCGCGCCTGACCGGCTTCTTCAAATCTGAAGTGCTGCCGCACCTGCACCTGTCCTCCACCCAGCCAGACGGCCTCGCCCGCCTGGTTGCCGAGACACAGGCGGCCTACCGGAAGAAATGCCCCGTGGTCGCGGTGATGAACCTGAAGGGCGGGGTGGGAAAGACCACCGTCACCGCCCAGCTCTCCGGTGCCTGGCAGGAGAGCTTTGGCGGACGCGTGCTGCTGATCGATCTCGACCCGCAATACAACCTCACCCAGACCTTCTACAGCATGGAAGAGGCCGACGCGTGGTCGGGCACGGACCGCTCGGTGATCTCGCTGTTCGAACGCTCGCGACTGCATGCGCGCGATGCCGTCTCGCCGGCGGAGAACTGGCTAAGCCTGACAACCGCGCCCTTCACGCCGGCGGCGCGGGACGCCTTTGTGCACGATATTCTGGGTACGGACGGCCCCCCCGGAAGGCTCGACATCATCTCCGGCCAGTTTGAAATCTCGAAATACGCCTTCGCCAACGACCGAGACGCCCTCGCCGCGATCAAGCAGCACTTCCTGCGGTCCATCGATCACTATCGCAGCGAATACGATCTTATCGTTTTCGACACGAACCCGAACGCCACCTTCCTGACGCGCTGCGCGCTGGAAGCGGCCGACCGCGTGATCGCCCCGATGCATGCGGACATCTACTCGCTGCGCGGCGTGCGCCTCTTGAATCTCGTGATCCGCGATCAGGTGGAGGAGTCCAAACGCCCGGCACTGTCCGTGCTGTTCAACGCCGTTGGCCGCAACGAGCAATCGACCTTCGAAGGCGATGCGCGCAATGGCGTGTACGATCAGATTGCGGGCTTCCCGCTGTCAAAGGCGCTGATGAGCGCCGCCCTGCCCCGCTCGGCACACCTTGCCGTGAAAGCGCCGCAGGAAGGCCAGCCCGCCTGGAAACAGCTCCTCGCCCATTCCGGTCGCGGCGGCGGCCTCGGTGCCATCCGCAACAGCCTAAAACAGATTGCGATTGAGCTGAAGGGTTTGAGCGAGGGCGGTTCGGCGCACTAGGTCGGCGCCGCCCATTTGTTCCGTATCGTGACGAGTTCCTCGGCAGAAGACGGATGCAGCGCGCAGGTCCGGTCAAAATCTTCCTTCGTGGCGCCCATCTTCACGGCGATGGCGACCATCTGGATCATCTCGGCGGCATCTTCGCCGACAATATGGACACCGACCACGACATTGTCCGAGGCACGCACGACAATCTTCATGAACACGCGCTCGGCGCTGCCGTTCAGCGAGTTCTGCATCGGCTTGAAGTTTGTCTTGTAGAGATCGACATCGCCGAACTTCGCACGCGCTTCGGCTTCGCTCATGCCGACAGTGCCGACTTCGGGCTGCGTGAACACGGCGGTTGGAATGTTCGTATAATCCATCTTCCACGGCTTGCCGCCGAACTCCGTGTCGGCGAAAGCGTGGCCCTGGCGGATGGCTACCGGCGTCAGGTTTACCTGATCGGTCACGTCGCCAACGGCAAAGATGTTCGGCACATTCGTGCGCGACCAGTCGTCCACGATCACCGCGCCGTTCCTGTCCAGCGCAATGCCCACCTTCTCCGCACCGAGCCCGTCTGTATTGGCAATCCGGCCCACCGCCATCATCACCGCTTCCGTTTCGAGCGTGTCGCCATTCGACAGCTTCACGCGGCGCACACCGTCCGCCTGCAGATCAATCCGCTCGAATATGGCGCCCGTGATCAGCCTGATGCCCGCCAGCGCAAGGTTTCCTGTCACGATGTCCTGCACATCACCGTCAAACCCGCGCAGCACTTTCTCGCCGCGATAGACCACTGTCACATCGACGCCGAGCCCGGCATAGACATGCGCAAACTCAAGCGCGATATAGCCGCCGCCGGCAATGACCATCCGCTTCGGCAACGGATCGAGGAAGAAGGCATCGTCCGAGGCAAGCGTATGCTCGACCCCCGGCAGCTCCTCCGGGGTTGGCCGCCAGATGCGCCCGCCGGTTGCGATCAGGATCTTGTCTGCGGTCACCACGCGGCCGGACTTTATCAGGCGCACAGTGTGCGCGTCCACGAACACACCGCGCTCCTCGAAAATCTCTGCGCCCGCGCCGTTCACATTGCGGCTGTAAATGCCGGAAAGCCGGTCGACTTCCGTATGCATCGCTTTGAGGAAGGCTGTGTGGTCATAGGATACACCGTTCACGGACCATCCGTATCCGGCGGCGTGCCTGATCTTCTTGCCGTAATCGCTGGCATAGACCATGAACTTCTTCGGCACGCAGCCGCGCACCACGCAGGTGCCGCCCATACGGTATTCCTCGGCGACGGCCACCTTCGCGCCCGCCAGCGCCGCGATCCGGCTTGCCCGCACACCGCCCGAACCGCCTCCGATCACGAAGAGGTCATAGTCATACGTCTTGTTTGTCATGAAGTTTTCCGCAGGGGTCTGTGAAGCTCGCCCCGCACCAGATGGCCGGTCAGCGGGCGGGTTTCAAGGTCAGCGCTCGGTCGCGCCCTTTCCGGCAAGGATGTGGGAGCGAAATTTCGCGATCCGCGCCTGCCGTGTCGCGCTCGCCTTCGCGCCGTTGAGGTTGATCACATAGCTGCGCTGCCGGCCGGGCGTCAGCGCGTGGAAGGCTTCGGTAAGTTCCGGATCGGCGTCGAGCGCCTCGACCAGCTCCTCCGGCAGCTCGATTTCCTGCGGCGCCTTTTCCGGCAGGATGCCCTGCTCGGCATAGCGCATCGCTTCGGCGATATAGGCGCGAAGCACCTTTTCCATCCGCGCCGGCGCCGCATTCTCCCGAAAGAACAGCACGCCTGCTTCGCGCGTGTTCGGCCCTGCCTTTTCCAGAATGCCTTCCGGGTCTTTCATCAGGCCGGGATTGAAGAAGCTCATCCGAAAATCATTCAGGAACGCGCCGAACAGCGTGATGTTGCGTCCGGCATGCATATAGACCGGATGGCCCCATTTCACCGTTTCGGTGAGGCCCGCCGCAAGACAGATGCGGCGCAGGGCGGCAAGGCCTTCCGTCCATCTCTGTACGGAACAATCCGCCGTCGCAAAGCGCTCGCAGCGCCCACATCCCTTGTCGAAATAGTCTTCAATCTCGGTGATCACATCAATACTCGATGATCCGCGCGCCGGTCTCGGTGCCGAAGATCACGGTGCGCGCGAGGCCGATGAACAGGCCGTGCTCGACCACGCCGGGCACGCCGGAAAGATAGGCGGCTGCGCGCGGCGGGTCGGGGATCAGGATGCAGTGGCAGTCGAGAATGTAATTGCCGCCATCGGTGACCAGCAGGTCGTGGCTGCCCGGCTGCTTGCGCAGCTCGACACGCGGGCGCGCAACACCGGACGCCGACAGCGCATCGTGCACCTTCTTCGCGGTGATCGTGTAGCCGAAGGGCGTCACTTCCACCGGCAACGGAAACGCACCGAGCGCCTGAACGTCCTTGGACGGATCAGCGATCACCACCATATGGTCGGATGCGTTCGCGATGATCTTCTCGCGCAGCAGCGCCGCGCCGCCGCCCTTGATCAGCACGCCGCCGGGGCCGGCTTCATCTGCGCCGTCGACGGTGAGATGGATGCGGTCCACCTGCTCGAACGGGATCAGCGGCACGCCAAGGCTGCGGGCGAGGTCGCGCGTCTGCACGCTCGTCTCGATACAGCGTACAATCAGGCCATCGGCGATCTCGTCGGCCAGAAGCTCGACAAAATACTTTGCCGTGGAGCCTGTGCCGAGGCCGATAGTCATGCCGTCTTCGACATATTCCATCGCAGCGGCGGCGGCATTCTGCTTCTCGAGTTCGAACGCCATGCCGCGTTATTCCTTCTTTTTCTTCGATGCTTTTTCGGAAGCCTTCCGTGTCCGGAAGGTCTTCGCCCAGCCTTCGCGCGTCATCTGGTGGCCGCGCGCCACGGCCAGCGCGTCGTCCGGCACATCCTTGGTGATCACGCTGCCGGAGCCGACATAGGCCCCATCACCAATCGACACCGGCGCCACGATGGCGGAGTTCGAGCCGACAAAGGCACCTTCGCCAATGCTTGTCTGGTGTTTTTCGAAGCCATCATAATTGCAGAAGATGGTGCCTGCGCCGATGTTCGCGTCGGCGCCGATGCGGCCATCGCCGAGATAGGCGAGATGGTTTGCCTTCGCGCCCTCTCCCATTACGGTATTCTTGGTCTCGACAAAATTGCCGATCTTCACGCCCTTTGCCAGCACTGTACCCGGACGAAGGCGCGCATAGGGGCCGATCTCGCAATCGGCGCCGACCACGGCGCCCTCCAGATGGCTGAACGCCCGGATGCGCGCGCCACCGGCTATCCTCACACCGGGGCCAAACACGACGTGAGGCTCGACGATCACGTCGGTGGCAATCTCGGTGTCATGCGCGAAGAACACCGTTTCCGGCGCCACCAGCGTCACGCCGCCATCCATCAACGCCTTGCGGCGGCGCGCCTGGAAGATCGCTTCTGCCTCGGCGAGGTCGGCTTTGGAATCGCAGCCGATGAGGTCGTCTTCGGTCGCGGTGACGAGCGCGCAGCGCCCGCCTTCGGCGCGGGCGAGGCCGACAAGATCGGTCAGATAGTATTCGCCCTTGGCATTCTGATTTGTGATTTTTTGCAAAAGCCGGAACACGTCTTTCGCGCTGCCCGCCATGACGCCGGAATTGCAGATGCGCACGTTCAGCTGCTCGGGTGTCGCCTCGCGCGCTTCGACAATGGCTTCAAGATCTCCCGCCGCGTTGGTGATCAGGCGTCCGTAAAGGCCGGGCTCTGCCGCTTCGAAACCGAGCACGCCCAGCTTTGCGCCGGCGGCCACCTCTCCGAACAGGGCTTCGATCACGCCCACCGGTACCAGCGGACTGTCGCCGTAGAGCACGGCGAGTTCGCCCTCAAAGCCCTTCAGCGCCTCTTCCGCGCAGCGCACGGCATGGCCGGTGCCCATCGGCGGGTCCTGGAAGGCGATGGCGGCGTCCGGATGGTTTGCTTTCAGATGCGCGATCAGCACGTCCTGCGTCGGGTGCACCACCACGACGATCCGCGAACAGCCCGCGTCGCGCGCCAGCGCCAGCGACCAGTCGACCATCGGGCGCCCGCCCACGGCGTGCATCACTTTCGGCAAGGCGGACTTCATCCGCGTGCCTTTGCCAGCCGCCAGGATGACGGCGGCGCGCTGCGCTGAAGCGGTGGTCAATGGCAGGCTCCCTCTCGCTTTCCTCTGCCTCCTCGCCTAGACGAAACCCCGCAGCTTGGCGAGGGCGAAGACGGCATGGAACCTGTTGATCCTGTTAGCTTTGAAGGCTGGACAGTCCTGTTCGATCTGGACGGAACGCTGGTCGATACGGCGCCGGACCTGCTTGGCGCACTGAACCATGTTCTGGGCGGCCTTGGTCTTGAGCCCGTGCCACTCGGCGCGGTCGCCGAAATGATCGGGCACGGCGCCAGGGCGATGATCGAGACCGGCGTGCGCACGCGCGGGGCCGTTCTGAATGCTGCAGACATGGATGAGGCCTTCGAGCGCTTCATCGCGCATTATGTGGCCAATATCGCGGTTCACTCGCGGCCCTTCGAAGGCGCTGTCGCGGCGCTGGATGAGCTTCGGGCGCAGGGCGCGATCCTGACCGTCTGCACCAACAAGCGGCAGGATCTGAGCGAGCGGCTGATCACCGAGCTGGGCCTGACGAGCCGGTTTGACCTGATTGTCGGCGCCGACCAGGTGCCAAACCGGAAGCCGCACGCGGACCATCCTCTGGAAACCATCAGGCGCGCGGGCGGCGTTCCGGAACAATCCCTGTTCGTCGGTGACAGCCGCACAGACGAAAGGGCAGCCCGGAATGCCGGACTGCCCTTCGTTTTTGTGACCTTCGGCTACGAAGCTGAATCAGCGGAGGCGATTGGGGCGGATGTCACCATCAGCCACTATGACCAACTTGTTCCAGCTTTGTCAGGCCTGAAGGATCAGGCGGTTGCTTCGCCGCGCGGACGGTAAGTCGGGCGGCCGGCACCGGCTTCACCCGCCGCACGGCGGCGAGGCATGCCGTTGACCATGTTGGAACGCACGTCAGTGCGGGCGCTTCGCATGGCCGGAACGAACCCGGCATCCACGAGGTCGACATCGACTTCGTAACCACGCTCGGTCCAGTACGCATTGATTTTTTCACGAAGGCGCTTCGCGCCGTCTTCGTCACACCAGTCTTTCACTTTTGCTCTCTCCAGGCTTGTTATTACTCTTGGTGGCCGGGGCCACCGCGCCTGTCCTTCTTAGGGTTCATACTGCGGACCTTGATCGGCCCGTCTTGTATGTCGGCTAGATGACAACGTTTGCGGTCTTTCTCAAGGGTAAATTCGAATGACGCTTTGGTTAGATTTGAACATGAACAGGCATTCAGTGCGGCCCTAATGCGGGATTTCCCCCGGAACTACGGGATTTCCGCAAAATCGCGCTTTGACCAGCGGTAGCAAGGGCCCAAACGTATTGCGACGCTCTGTCACAATGCTTTTTTGCACTGTCCCGCGATCCCGTGACAGGGTAAACTTCCCATGCGTAGACGCATGGCAGCTAGTCAAAGCCATGCTGATCTGAGCCCCCTTCCCCCGCGTTCCGCGCGCCCGGGACAGCCGACTCACCCCGAAAATCACCGCGCACATATCCCGCTTGACCTTGCCGCCCTTGCCGACTACGCCACGCGCTCGCGGCGGGCGATTAGCTCAGTGGTAGAGCACTGCCTTCACACGGCAGGGGTCGCAGGTTCGAACCCTGCATCGCCCACCATACCTTGCCGCCAGCGTCAGGTGGCGCTGCCCCCGAAGCGCAGTATAAGCCGCCCGATGAAATCCCTGCTTCGTTCGCCCGTCATCATTGCCCTGCTCGGCCGGCTCATCTGGGCCTGGATGGTGCTGATCGGGCGCACGGTGCGCTGGAAGGCCGAGGGCATCGAGGCGTTCCGGGCCCACCTGTCCGCGGGCGGCCCGGGCGTTGTGCTGGCCTGCTGGCATGAAACCATCCTCCTGATGCCTTCAGGCTGGAGCCGCCATATCCGCCTCTGGCCGGAACGGCGCCAGCCCACGGCGATGATGGTTTCCCTCTCGCCCGATGGGGCCCCGGTAGCCGAAGCGGTCCGGATGCTGGACCTGGATGTCGTGCGCGGATCCAAGTCCAACAAGAAGAAGACCGACAAGGACAAGGGCGGCGTCCGGGCGGTGGCGGAAGCGTCGAAACGCCTGCGCGACGGCGCCATCGTCTGCATGACCCCCGACGGACCGCGTGGCCCGCGACGGATCGCGAGCGCCGGCGCCGTGACGCTGGCCCAGCGGACCGGGGCAGTGGTCATTCCCTATGCGGTATCCTCGAAACCCGCGCCGCGCCTGAACAGCTGGGACCGGTTCATCATTCCCCTGCCCTTTACGCGCGGCGGCCTGGTTTTCGGCCCGCCGATCGCCTGCGGGCGCGACGACGATACCGAAGCCTTGCGGGAGAGATTGCAAACCGGGCTGGATGAAGCTACCCGCCGGGCCGAAGTGCTGGCGGGTTACAAACACCCGTCCGCCCCAGCCGGAGCTGCCGACTGAATGACGCCTGCGTTGTTCGCCTACCGCCTAGCCACGCGCCTTGCCGCGCCGGCGCTCGGCCTCGTGCTGCAGGCCCGCGCCAGCCGGGGCAAAGAAGATATTCTCCGCCTGAATGAACGCATCGCCAGACGCCTGCCGCCGCGCCGGCCGGGCCCTCTCGTCTGGCTTCACGGCGCCAGCGTCGGCGAGAGCCGCGTTCTGCTGGAACTCGGCCGCCGCCTGATCGCCGAACGCCCCGGCCTCCTGCTCCTGTTCACCAGCCAGACGCTGACTTCGGCAAAGCTGATGGGCAAGGAAATTCCCGAAAGCGCGATCCATTCAATGGCGCCGGTCGATACGCCGATGGCGGCGCGCCGCTTCATGGAACATTGGCGCCCGGACTTGTGCATCTTCGCCGAAGGCGAGATCTGGCCGAACCTGATCGTGGACGCCGGCCGCGCCGGCGCGCGCCGGGCGCTCGTCAATGCGCGGATGACGGAAGAGTCCGCGCAGGGCTGGGAGCGGGTCAAGGGATTGTTCCGTGAACTGATCGGCAGCTTTGATGTGATCCTTGCTGCCGACACTGACACCGGCGCGCGGCTCGAGCGCCTGATGGGCCGCGCCGTACGCGTGCCGGGAAACCTGAAATCCGCGCAGTCGCCGCCCGACGGCAATCCGGTGGAACAGGCGCGCCTGAGCGCCGGGTTCATCAATGGCCGCCGCTGCTTTGTGGCCGCTTCCACGCATCCCGGCGAAGAGGAACTGTTCCTCGACGCCACCGAACGCTTCACCGATGCGGCGCTGATCATCGTGCCGCGCCATCCGGACCGGGGCGACGAGATTGCGACGCTGCTGAAAGCCCGACGCCTGCCCTTCGCGCGCCGCTCGAAAGGCGACGTGGCAGGCCCGCGCGACCGGGTGATCCTTGCCGACACGATGGGCGAAATGGGCCTCTGGCTGCGCCTTGCGGATGTCGTCTATCTCGGCGGCGGTAATGCCGAAGGCATCGGCGGGCACAATCCGCTGGAGCCGGTGCGGCTGCGAAAGCCCGTGCTGACGGGCCCGCATGTTTTCAACTTTGCCTCGATTATGGCCGACCTTTCGGCGCGCGGACTCGTCCGTACCGTGAAGGATTCCGGAGACCTTGCCGCCGGCCTTGCCGACCCGCCGGTCGTGCATGAACAGGCGGTTGCCTCTCTGGAAGCGGAGGCGGATGCACCGATGCTGGTAACACTGGCGGCGCTGCTACCGATGATTTCCCGGCCGCTGCTGGAAGCACAGGAGCCGCGCCCGTGAAGGCGCCCGCCTTCTGGGCCGGCGGCCTTGACCCGCGCTCCCGCGAAGCCGCTCCGCTTACCCGCGCCTTGCTGACGCCGCTGAGCTGGCTGTATCTCGCGGGGCTGCGCCGGAAACTGGCCGGAGCGGCGCCCGAGGCCGTCGATATTCCTGTCATCTGCATCGGCAACCTGACCGCTGGCGGCGCCGGCAAGACGCCGGTTACCGAAGCCGTCCGCGAGCGGATCATGGCGCTTGGCCTGCGCGCGGCGACCCTGTCGCGTGGGCATGGCGGACGCGAGCACGGACCGCTGAAAGTGGACGCGGGAATGCATGACTATCGCGCCGTGGGCGACGAGCCCCTGTTGCTGGCCGCCAGCGGCGAAGCCTGGATCGGGCGCGAACGCCCGCTCGCCGCGCGCGCAATGGCAGCGGAGGGTGTGCAGGCGATTGTCATGGATGACGGCCACCAGAATCCGTCCCTGGCGAAAGATATGACGCTGATTGTAATTGATGCCGGCGATCCGTTCGGCAATGGCCGCGTCTTGCCGTGCGGTCCCTTGCGCGAGCCGGTTGCGGAGGGACTCGCGCGCGCCGACGCGGTCGTGCTGATGGGCGAAGGCGCGATGCCGGCCGATGTCGCGGCAAGCGGCAAGCCGGTGCTGCGCGCCTGGCTTGAGCCGGCAAGGCCCGCGCCGCTCGTGCCGCTGGTTGCGTTTGCCGGCATAGGCCGACCGCAGAAATTCTTCGACACGCTGAGAGCGGCGGGCGCGGATGTGCGCGATGAAGTGCCGTTTGCCGATCATCATCCCTATACGGACAGCGATATCCGCATGCTCGACGAAATCGCCAGGCGCGACGGGGCCATGCTGATCACAACCTCGAAAGACCATGTCCGCCTGCCGCAGCGGGACCGACGGCGGGTGCAGGTTTTCCCGGTTCGCGCGCGCTTCAGCGACATCGCGGCGCTTGACGCGCTGATCGCGCCGCTCTTCAAATCGGCCTGCCCATGAACGACCAGACGCCTGCCGATTATGTCCGCCCGAAGGATATCGATAACCGCGCCTCATTCTGGCAGCGGGTGCAATGGCGGCTGGAAACGATTGCCTGGGACCTGATCTATTGGGGGCCGATGAAGGCGCTCGGGCCGGACAAGGCATCCGATTTCGGCGGCTGGCTGATGCGGAAGATTGGCCCGCTCCTGTCGCAGCACAAGACGATGAAGCGCAACCTGCGCCTCGCCTTTCCGGACTGGGACGCAGAAAAGGTGGATGAAACGGCGCTGGCCGCATGGGACAGCGCAGGCAGGACAGCGGGCGAGATGCCACACCTGCCGGCGATTGATCCGTACACGTCCGGACGGGTGGAAATTGTCGGCCTGGACGTGCTTGATGGCATTCGCGATTCCGGCAAGGGCGCGGTCTTCATTTCCGGGCATTTCGCCAACTGGGAAATCATGCCGGCGGCGATTACGCAGCGTATCCCCCGGGCGGTGATGACCTACCGGGCCCTCAACAATCCGCACATCGACAAGCGCATCGCAGACCTGCGCGCCGCATACGGCACGCAGGTTAATGCGCCAAAAGGGATAGGCACGCGCGAGCTGATGCGGGCGCTGTCCAAGGGTTCGCCGGTGGCGCTGATGAATGATCAGAAATTCAATGGCGGCATCGCTGTTCCCTTCTTCGGGCATGAGGCGATGACGGCGCCGGGGCCGACGCGGCTGGCGTTGAAATACCAGGTACCGATTGTTCCGGTTTCGACGACGCGCATGGGACCGGCGCGGTTCCGGATCGAGTTCCATACGCCCTTCGTGCCTGAAGATACGGGGAATACGGACGAAGATATTCTCCGAACGGTCCTGCGCATCAATGCGTTCCTCGAGGCGCAGGTGCGCGCCTATCCGGGCCAGTGGTTCTGGCAGCATCGCCGCTGGCCGAAGGAAGCCTGGAAGGCTGCCGGCGTCTGACCCCTCCGCACAAGGACAAAAAAGAGGGCAGCTCCCTGAAGCTGCCCTGTCGAGTTTGTGTGTGCGCGGATCTGCGCCTGGGGGCCTCCTCGCCGGGAGTCCTGGCACCGGATGGAGGGAGCGGAGGGTCCGGAGCCTGGGCGGCGAGGAGGCGAAGGGGTCTGATCAGCGCGCATCGCGGCGGCGGATGCGCTCGCGGCGGCGCACGATCAGCGACGTGGCGCGCTCAGCCGTGTCATTGGCCGGGGCCGGCGCGGCAATCGGCGTGAAGATGCGGCCGAGGACGGAAGGCTGGGCGGCGACGGGGCGGGTAAGGGTCTGGGCGGTCATTGGTTTTGTTCCTTCAGGGTTTCGGCGGCCGGAATATCGCGGCCTTTGCACCTGAGATGCGGCGGGCGGCGCGTTTGGATGCAGGCGGGGTGAAGTTTTTTTGTTGCGGGCAGCAGGTGCGGCCGGAGCGGCGGGGGCCGGCCGGTTTTCAGTTTCGATGAGCTTCATTTCCTGCCATCCCGGCGAAAGCCGGGACCCAGACTTGAGGCGATGCACGAGGCGGCCTTTGGGTCCCGGCTTTCGCCGGGATGACAGGGAACTAGGAGGTGTCCAATATGGAAAGGTTGCAGGCCCCCTCCGTCAGCGCGCGGAGCGCGCTGCCACCTCCCCCGCTTCGCAGGGGAGGATGGGGGATCATCACGAGGGCTTCGCGTGCGGTGAGCGCAAGAAGTTGCGCGGGCACGCCGGTGCTCCAGACCGGGTCATCCCAGCGTGGGCGCTCAAGCACGTATGGTCTGTAGGCTGACGGGTCTGGC
>NZ_JBKBXB010000061.1:0-411 GCF_046313975.1 Hyphomonas sp.
ACGGCCAGAGGATCAGGTGGAGAAGGGGGATGCCCTCCGGAGGATGGCGCAGCGAGTATTTCATGGGCGGGAGCGTACGCCCGGTGCGGACCCTACCGGATTGGAAAGCTGTGGAATTCTTTGGGGGTGCAGGCCGAAGGCCAGCCTGAGCGTTGGTTTTGCTGGGCTTTCTGGGTCCCGGCTTTCGCCGGGATGACAGGGAGAGAGGGCGGGATTGGGGGCGGACATGTTGCATTGGGACGTTTGAGTGCAACACCGGGGGCAACGAGGCCGCCTCTTCCAACAGGAGGGGCGCACCTGTGTGGACATCAGCTGCGGCCACTGCGTGCACCTGCCGCGCGTTCCGGGCGGGGAGCTTCGAGTGCGGCAAGGTGCGGCGGGCGAACGGGATTTTGGGTGCGAAGGTGCAGG
>NZ_JBKBXB010000061.1:421-10673 GCF_046313975.1 Hyphomonas sp.
GGTTGAGCGAAGCGATACCCACCGCGGCCACGCCAAGTTGGTGGGTATCGCTTCGCTCAACCCACCCTACGCTTGCTGGAGTTCTGCGCGCCCGGATGTGGCATCTTTTCCAGCAGCCTTGAGGGCGCGCTCAATTGCCGCCCTGTCGACGCGCGTTTGAGGATTGCTGGTGGATTTCATAGGCTTTTCCATTCCATTTGTACCAATACCACACATCCACGATGGAACGATAGACGCTCTCAAACAGGGCCAAGCCTCGAGTGTATCTGCGACGGACATCGTCCTCGGGAATGCTGTGACCGCCCATGGCCACTCTGAGCGCGACACGAGCGAGAGCAAAATCTGAATCCGGCACTTCCAGAAAGATCAAGGTCGTCGTGTATCCCTGCTTGCGCCATGCTGGAATGCGCCGCGCATACTGGGTTGAGGGCAAGGTTGTCTCGACGGCAAATGACGTTTTGTAGCAACAACTTCTTCAAGCTGGCGGATAAGTTCTCATCCAGCGGCGAGCGGTGATCCGAGCGAGCCGCCTTCATGTTGAATCTCGTCTGCGTTCAGAAACTCTGCATTGGGAAACGCAAGCGGAACGAAGTGCCGGGCAAAGGTTGTTTTGCCCGCGCCATTCGCGTCCGCTATGATCACCGCTTCAGGCATTGAACCTAATCTATCGCCTCGCGCCTCCGTCCGTCTGCGGAGAGATAAATCTCGCCGCCTTTGTCCATGAACTCCTTTGATTTCTCTTCCATGCCGCGTCTGGCTTCGGCGGCCTGACGTTCGAGGTTGGCGCGTTCGTTTTCGGTCATGCTGGCGGCGTAGTCGCGCACTTCGGCGGTGATCTTCATGCTGCAGAATTTCGGGCCGCACATGGAGCAGAAATGGGCCACTTTATGCGCGTCTTTCGGCAGGGTCTGGTCGTGGAAGTCGCGGGCGGTTTCGGGGTCGAGGGCGAGGTTGAACTGGTCTTCCCAGCGGAATTCGAACCGGGCGCGGGAGAGGGCATCGTCGCGCAATTGCGCGGCGGGGTGGCCCTTGGCGAGGTCGGCGGCGTGGGCGGCGATGCGGTAGGTGATGACGCCGACCTTCACATCGTTGCGGTCCGGCAGGCCGAGGTGTTCCTTCGGCGTGACATAGCAGAGCATGGACGTGCCGAACCAGCCGATCATGGCGGCGCCGATGCCGGAGGTGATGTGGTCATAGCCGGGGGCGATGTCGGTGACGAGGGGGCCGAGCGTGTAGAAGGGCGCCTCGCCGCAGAGGGCGAGCTGCTTGTCCATGTTGATCTTGATCTTGTGCATCGGCACATGGCCGGGCCCTTCGATCATCACCTGGCAGCCGCGGGCATGGGCGATTTTCGTCAGCTCGCCGAGCGTTTCGAGTTCGGCGAATTGCGCGGCGTCATTGGCATCGGCGATGGCGCCGGGGCGCAGGCCGTCGCCGAGGGAGAAGGAGACATCATAGGCGCGCATGATGTCGCAGATCTCCTCGAAATGTTCGTACAGGAACGATTCGCGGTGATGGGCGAGCATCCATTTCGCCATGATCGAGCCGCCGCGGCTGACGATGCCGCAGACGCGGTTTGCGGTGAGGTGGATATAGGCGAGGCGGACGCCGGCATGGATGGTGAAATAGTCGACGCCTTGCTCTGCCTGTTCAATGAGCGTGTCGCGGTAGACCTCCCAGGTGAGGTGCTCGGCGATGCCGTTCACTTTCTCCAGCGCCTGGTAGATCGGCACGGTGCCGATGGGGACGGGGCTGTTGCGGATGATCCATTCGCGGGTGTTGTGGATGTTGCGGCCCGTGGAGAGGTCCATGACATTGTCGGCGCCCCAGCGTGTGGCCCAGACCATTTTCTCGACTTCTTCCTCCACCGATGAGGCAACGGCGGAGTTTCCGATATTGGCGTTGATCTTGACGAGGAAGTTGCGGCCGATGATCTGCGGCTCGAGTTCGGCATGGTTGATGTTGGCCGGGATGATGGCGCGGCCGCGGGCGATCTCTGAGCGGACGAATTCGGGCGTGATGTGTTCGGGAATGGCAGCGCCGAAGGGATGGCCCTGCTCGATCTGCGCGCGGGCGTTTTCCAGCGCCTGCCGGCGGCCAAGGTTCTCGCGCTCGGCGACGTAGATCATTTCCTTGGTGATGATGCCGGCGCGGGCAAACTCATACTGCGTGACGGGCTTTTTCTGATTGCTCGCGGCTGTTCCGCCGCCTTCGGCGCCGGGCCGCAGCGCCTGCGCCTTGCTTGTGGGGTCAAAGCCGACAGCTTTGAGCGGCTTGTGCCTCACTGGGAATTCTCGCGCCAGGTATTTGCCGGTGGCGCCGCCATTGTCTTCGGGGCGCACTTCGCGGCCTTCGTATTCCTCGACGCCGCCGCGCTCGAGCACCCAGGCGCGGCGGTGGCGGGGGAGGCCGGCTTCGACATCGATGGCGGCGGCGGGGTCGGAATAGAGGCCGGACGTGTCGTAGACGCGCACGGGCGCTTCGTTCGCAGACGGATGAAGATCAATCTCGCGGTGCGGCACGGCGAGACCCGGCGCGGGATGGGTATAGACCTTGCGGCTCGCGGGCAGCGGGCCGGTCGTGACTGTCGGGGGCGTGAAATCGCCGGGGTTGGCGGGCTTGTTCATGTGGGTCTCCAGACTGCGGAAGACCCGGGATGTTCTAGCGTTCGGTTTTCCGTCCCTCGCGCCGGCATGACCCGGATCAGGTTCAAAGGGTAACTCTCAGCCCGGCCCCATGCCGGACACCCCTCGGATGAGGCGTTTCTAGACGTGGATGAGGGGGATTGGAAGGGGCTGAGAGTCTTATAGTTAGGAGATCGCCTAAGTGTATTGACTCAGGGCTTGACCGGCCATACTAAGGCACATGGCTAACTATCGATCGACCGATCCGGACCTGCTCGACCGGGGCTTCAGCGCGCTCGCGGATGCGACGCGGCGGGATATCATCGCGCGGCTGTCGGCGGGGGAGGCGAGCGTGACGGACCTGGCGGCGGGGTATGACATGGCGCTGCCGAGCTTCCTGCAGCATGTGCGCGTGCTGGAGGCGGCGGGGCTGATCAGCACGGTGAAGCAGGGCCGTGTGCGCACCTGCCGGCTGGAGACGCAGCGTCTCGCCGAGCTCGACCGCTGGATCACGCGCTATCACGCGGCCTGGCAGCGCCGGCTGGACCGGCTCGGAGACATGCTCAACCGCAAAGGAGATACGCAATGACACATCAGACGATGGTGCACCGGACAGAAACGCTCGAGAATACCTATGCCGCGAGCCCGGCGCGGGTGTTCCGGGCGTGGGAAGATCCCGAGGTGCGCCGCATCTGGGGCTCGCCATCTGATGAGGTCGAAATCCGCAATGAGGCGGCTGACTTCCGGGTGGGCGGCGAGGATGTCCAGCTGTGCATGGTGGGCGGGGAGGCGGTCGCGCGGGTTGTCGGGCGCTATCTGGATATCGTGCCGGATGCGCGGATCGTCTATTCCGAGTCGATCAGCGAGGGTGAGACGCTGCTGGGCGTGAGCCTTGTCTCGGCAGAGTTCATGGCGTCGGGCGGCGGCACGCGGCTGGTGCTGACGCTGCAGACCGTGGCGGTGGACGGGTCTGACCTGCTGGAAGGCGTGCTTCAGGGCTGGACCAGCGCACTGGCGCGGCTGGACGGTGTGGTGGTGACGGCGTGAGGGCTAGGCGGGCGGGCATTCGCTGCTAGGGTACCGGCAGCTATCCGGAGTCTGCCATGAAGCCCAATCGCCATTTTCTGATTCCTGCTGCCTGCCTGATGCTTCTGATGGGGGCCTGCGCACCTGAGGCGGCTGTGGCGCCCGCGGTGGAACAGACCACGCCGCCGGAGCAGATTGCTCTAGAGGCGGGCATTTCGCCCGTACCGCTGGTGACGGGCGAGACGCCGAAGGCTGTGCCGCTGGCGGAGCGTATGGCGGCGTTGGGCGTGCCCGGCGTATCGATTGCCGTATACCGCGCAGGCGCGCCGGACTGGGCGGCGGGCTTTGGGGAGGGCGTGGATGCCGGCACGCTGTTCCAGGCGGCGTCGCTGTCGAAGATGGTGGCCTCGGTGGGCATCGTGGCATTGGCGCAGGAGAAGGGCGTTGATCTGGACACGGACATTTCCGGCGATCTGGCCGGACTTGACCTTGCAGCGCTGAATCCGGACGGCGTGCCGGTGACGCTGCGCGCGCTGCTGTCGCATACGAACGGGGCGAATGTGAGCGGCTTTCCGGGCTATGCGGCGGGCGCGCCTGTGCCGTCGACTCTGGAAGTGATCACGGGATCGGCGCGGACCAACACGCCGGCTGTCGTGATCCGCCGGCCGGATGCGGCCAGCCCGTATTCCTATTCCGGCGGCGGATACACGGTGGCGCAATACTGGGCGGAGCAGGTTTCCGGCGAGGACTTTGCGGCGCTGATGCAGCGCCTTGTGCTGGACCCGGTCGGCATGGAAGCGAGCACATTCGCGCAGCCGCTGCCGGAGGCGCTGGCGGGCGGGAATGTGGCGGCGGCGCACAACAGTCAGGGCGTGGAGATTGCAGGCCGCTGGCATACCTATCCGGAACTGGCGGCGGCGGGTCTGTGGACGACATCGTCCGACTTCGGACGATTCCTCATGGCGCTGACCGGGAGGGCAGAGGGCATTGATCCGGCAGTGGCCGCGGAAGTGACGCGGCCCGTGGTCAGTGATTACGGGCTTGGCATCGGCATCGTGCCTTATGACGGGGAAGTGTCGCTGCGCCATAGCGGGGGCAATGCGGGCTATACCTGCTACGCGCTGGTCTGGCCGGAACGGGGCGATGCAATCGTTGTGATGACGAACGCTGATAACGGGTTCCGGCTTTATCGGGATATCGTCGAGACCGCCGGCGCGCTGCACGGCTGGCCGTCAGGTGCGCCGGCACCGAGGCAGCGAGAGGAACTGAGCGCGGAGGCGCTGGCGGTGCTGGCCGGGCGGTATGCCGCCGAGGGCACGCCGGATGTGATCCTGGAATTCAGCGCCGGTGAGGGCGAGCTGCTTGGCGCGTCTCCGATTGCGGGCAACTTCCGCGCTGTTCCGGTGGAGGGCGGCGCGCTGGTCAGCCCGGAAGACGGGTTCGAGATCCGCTACGAGATCAACGGCAGCGATGTGCGCCTGTCCGTCATGGGCATGACGCTGGTGAAGGCGCCGCAGGACTGATGCTGGCCTTCAGCGCTTGCTGTTGAAGAAGGCGAGGAGGGCGTCTTCGATGCGGTAGTCCGCCTGCGGACGAGCGGGCCATTCGTGGCCGCCGGTGTCGGCTGCAGTGGCGATGAGGACGGAGCCGCCGGGGCAGGTGCGTGTGGTGGTGGTAAGGCCGATGGGGGTGGTGACGGGCGAGGCAGGGCCACAGGATTTCAGCTCTGCGAGTTTCGCTTCGGCTTTCACGAAGCCGACATGCGGGGCTGTGCGCCAGCGTTCGGCCTTGTCGTCCGGATTGCCGTCAAAACTGAGAACCTCGTCGTTCTTCGCGTGATACATGAAGACCGAGGTGCGGGCAGGGATCGCCGGCTGGTCAGCGAAGATGGCGCCGCTGATGGGGGCGATGGCGCGGGGCGCGATTTTCATCTGGCCGGCGAGGCGGTAGCTGAGCATGGCGCCGTTGGAATGGCCGGTGAGGAAGATCCGTGAACGGTCAATCCCGAGACGCTGGTCGAGAACGTCCAGCACGGCGTCGGCGTAGGCGGCTTCGTTGATGTTCTTCTTTGCCGCATAGGAGCAGCAGTGCACCGCGTTCCATGTGCGCAACTTCTCGCCGTCGCGGCGGGCGGAGCCGTTCATGTAGGCGACAGCATAGCCGGCGCCCGTCAGAGTACGGGTGAGTTCGCGCGACTTGTTCGCCATCCAGTCGTCCCCGCCGCCGCCGCCATGGAAGACCATGACGACGGGAACGGGTCCTGACGCATTTGCGGGGCGGTAGAGGATGAATTCGCGGGCGGACTTGCCCTTGCCGGTGGTGAGGGTCTCGCCTTCCGGGGCGCGGCCGGGAGCGGCTGTCGCGGCGGGAAAGAAGAGGAGGCTGGCGGCGAGGAAAAGGGCGCAGACGGTCCGCATTTCTGGAAGCTCCGGGAGGAAACGGTCCGGAGTTAAACGCGGGCGGATTTCGAATCCGTTGCGGGCGATCAGCCGATTTTTGCTTTCGTCTCCGCCGTCCAGCCGACGAGGATTTCGCCATCGGCTTCGATCACCGGGCGTTTGATCAGGGTGGGGTTGCCGAGGAGGAGGCCTTCGAGGCTGACGCCGCCGGCGCGGGCCTTGTCGGCGTCCGAGAGGTTTCGCCAGGTGGTCGAGCTGCGATTGACGAGCTTGTCGCCAACGGCGGCGAGCCAGCGCGGGAGTTTCACGGCGAGATCTGCTTCGGCACGGATGTCCACGAGTTCGGCGTCTCTGCCGCTGGCCTCAAGCTCCTTCACGGCTTTCTTGCAGGTGTCGCAGTTTTTCAGGCCGTAGAGTTTGAGGGTCATGGGGCGGGTCTCCTGCATATCAGGGCCGGGAGGTATGGCGCGGGGCGGCGCAGCGCAAGGCGCTAAACGGCCGAGTGAGGTCAGCTACGGTCTGCGCGGCGCACGACGCCGACGATGGGGCCCATGTCGAGGCCGGATTCGTTGCGTTCCAGCGACGGGACGTAGACCTTCGAGACAGCGCCATCGAGATAGAGCGCGTTCGGCGTGTGCAACTCGTCGCGGAAGAGGCGGGCGAAGGTGTGGAAGTTCACCGGCGTATCGGAGATGACGAAGAAGACTTCCTCGCCATCCGCGCTGATGCCGACGCCGTTGCGGCGGCGCAGGCTGGTGCCGTCGGGATTGAGGTCCGGGTGAAGCTCGCCGTCGATGACCAGCATCGGGCCGGACTGGGTGGCGAAGCGCGGCGGGGCTTCCGTGAAGCGGGCATCGTAGGCGAGGGTTTCGGTGACGCCGGCGGTGCGGCCGTCGATCCAGAACACGCCGTTGGGCAGCATGCCGAAATTGCCGGGGCCCGCATTTTTCACAAGGCCCATCTCGGACTCTTCTTCCTCGACATAGAGGCCCACCGGGCGGCGGTCGTCATGGTACATGCCGGCATTCATAGCGAAGATCAGGCTGCCGCCTTGTGCGGCAACGGAGTTCGCGACCCGGTCGAACTGGCCGAAAGGCGCGCCGGTTTCGTCGCGCAGGAACAGGCGGATGTCGTCTTCGGCCGGTTCGAAACGGCAGACGAGATAGGGCATCGATTCGAAAATGCGGGTTTCGCAGGGGCCTTCCCGCGCCTGGCTGCAGGCCGTGAGCAATGCGGCAAGCGCAGACAGGAGAAGCGGGCGGATCATGGCGGTTAACCTAACCAGCGGCGGCAGATTCGCAAACAACAGCGGTGTGATCAGGTGTGGAATCAGGCCGGCTGTGCGGAGGTGCGCATTTTTAGATATATCTAATCTTGACGTTTCGATATATCGGAACCATATGAGGATCAGATATATCGAAAGGAGAAAACATCATGTATCGGGACAAAAGACAGGGCGGGCCATCGGTCCGCATCTTTGTGAGCAGCTCTGACTGCCGGAAGGGGTGGCATATGCGGCATGGGCGCGGGCATGGGCAGGGCAGGGGCCGGCATGGCGGAGGGCGCCGGGCGCTCGATCACGGGCACCTGCGCCTGCTGCTGCTGGAGCTGATCGGGGAAGCGCCGCGCCACGGCTATGACCTGATCCGCGAGATCGAGACGCGCACCGGCGGGGCCTATGTGCCAAGTCCGGGCGTGATCTATCCGGCGCTTGAGACGCTGCGCGACCTGGGCTGGATCGCGGAAGTGGCGGACGGCGCGCGGCGTTCGTTCCGGGTGACGCCGGAAGGCGAGGCAGAGCTGGCACGCGAGGCGGAGACGCTGGCGATGATCCATGAACGGCTTGGCGCGTTGCAGACAGGCGAAGCGCCGCAGGATCCGGAAGACGTGCGCGCGGCGATGCACCGGCTGCGACACACGGTGATCGCCGTGATGCGCCGGGAGCCGGGCGGGGAGACGCGGCGCAAGGTTGCCGCGATCCTGGCAGAGGCGCAGGAGAAGATCAGCAAACTGTCAGAGGACTGACGGATCCGGACAAACCGTGAAACGGGGAAGGGAGGCCTTTGCCTCCCTTTTCTTTTTGCGAAACAACGAAGGGCTAGCTGCTGGCGGCTTCCTGCTGCTGGCGGCGCAGCTCGCTGGCGCGGACCTTGACGCTTTCCGAGCGCAGCTGGCCGCAGGCGGCGAGGATGTCGCGCCCGCGGGGCGTGCGGATGGGCGAGGCATAGCCGGCGCGGTTCACGACTTCGGCGAAGGCTTCGATGGTTTCCCAGTCGGAGCATTCATACGGCGAGCCCGGCCAGGGATTGAACGGGATCAAGTTGATCTTCGCCGGCACACCCTTCAGAAGGCGGACGAGATCGCGCGCTTCGGCGAGTGTGTCATTGACGCCTTTCAGCATGACATATTCGAACGTGACGCGCTTCGTGTTGCCGAGGCCGGGATAGGCGCGGATGGCTTCGAACAGGGTCTTGAGATCATATTTCCTGTTCAGCGGCACGAGTTCATTGCGCAACTCGTCATTTGTCGCGTGCAGCGAGATGGCGAGCATGGCGCCGGTACGCTGGCCGAGTTCGGGAATTTTTGGCGCGACGCCTGCGGTGGAGACGGTAATGCGCCGGCGGCTGATGGCGATGCCGTCGCCGTCCGAGATCGTGTCGATGGCCTCGGCGACATTGTCGAGATTGTAGAGCGGCTCGCCCATGCCCATGAAAACAATGTTCGTGAGCAGACGGTCTTCCATCGAGCTTGGCCACTCGCGGAGCGCGTCGCGGGTGATCAGCACCTGCTGGACGATTTCCTGGGCGGTGAGATTGCGCACGAGGGCCTGCGTGCCGGTATGGCAGAAGGTGCAGTTGAGCGTGCAGCCGACCTGGCTGGAGACGCAGAGGGCGCCCGCCTTGCCGACATCCGGGATATAGACGCTTTCGCCTTCAACGCCGGGCGCAAAGCGCGTCAGCCATTTCTGGGTGCCGTCTTTCGAGACTTGGTGGTCGGCGATTTCGGGCCGGGAGAGGATGTATTTCTCGCCGAGGGCCGCGCGCAGCTCCTTGGCGATGTCGGTCATCACGGAAAAGTCATTGGCACCGAAATGGTGAATCCATCGGCGCAGCTGCTTGGCGCGCATGCCGGCCTGTTTAGGATCAAGCCCCAGCGCTTCCATTTCGGCCTTCAGGGCCGGAATCGACAGTCCCGCCAGCGATTTCGGGCCGGGCTGCGGCGCCGGGCGCCGGGAAAGATCGAGGGAAACGGTCATCGGCGGGCCTATAGCATGCGCGGCAGATTAAGGAAAACAACGCCGTACATGGATGGATTGTAAGACGTCAAAAGCTTGAATCTCCCTTCTTTTTGTCACCGAATTGCAGGAAAGGCGCATGCTGTTGGCGTATATTCATCACGAGTGCGGCATAGGCCGCCGTGTGTCCAGTTCATGTAAAGGGAGCTACCTCATGAAGAAATCCATCCTCTTTGCTGCAGCGCTCATGCTGCCGCTCGTTCAGGCCTGCGAAAGCGGTCCGAGCCAGCGCGTGCTGACCGGCACGGCAGCCGGGGCCATCCTTGGCGCAGGGGCCGGCATGATGGCCGGCGGCGATGACAAGCGGAACGCCGCCATCGGTGCAGCTGTCGGCGCCATCGCCGGCGCTTCGGTGGGCGTCTACATGGACAAGCAGGAAGAAAAACTGCGCCAGCAGACTGCCGGCACCGGCATCGAAGTCGAGCGTCAGGGCGACCAGCTCGCGCTGACCATGCCGTCGGGCATCACCTTCGCCCAGTCGAGCGCCACGATCCAGCCGGCCTTCTACCAGGCCCTCAACAGCGTGGCAGCGACGCTGGTCGAATATCCGTCAACGGCTGTCGACATCCGCGGCCATGCAAGCTCTGAAGGCGCGCGCGACTTCAACCAGCGCCTGTCGCAGCAGCGCGCGGATTCGGTGCGCAGCTATCTCGCCAACCAAGGCGTCCAGCCGGTGCGCATGACGGCGATCGGCATGGGCATCGATTATCCGGTTGCGGATAACTCGACCGAAGCCGGCCGCGTGCAGAACCGCCGGGTCGAGATCATCCTGACCCCGGTTTCGCAATAACGCCTTTCGCCTGGAAGGGCAGGGAAGACACTGGCGGGGGGGGGGCGAGGGGGGGGGCGCCCGGGGAGGGGGGGGGGGCGGCCGACGGGTTGTGGGTGGAATAGAGGCCACGGGAGTG
>NZ_JBKBXB010000061.1:10683-13142 GCF_046313975.1 Hyphomonas sp.
CGGGCGGCATCCGTGAGGATGCCGCCCGTTTCCGTAGGGGCGTAAGCCGGACTGTTTCTGCTGCATTTCCCGCAGAAGTATGTGGCGCGGTCTGGCAAAACCCTGAATTTATCCGGCATGACGGATGCCGATTCACCCGCGCCATCACGCAAAGGCCCGTTCGGGAAGAGTGCGCCCTATCGGGGCCTCTGGTCCGAGTTCGTGCGCGGCGTGTCCTGGCTGTACCTGAAAGCGACCGGCTGGCGCATTGGCTCCGACTGGCCGGATATTCCGAAATCAGTGATCGTGGCGGCGCCCCACACCTCCAACTGGGACGGGCTGACGATGTTGGCGGTGGCGGGCTGGTACCGGGTGAAACTTAGCTGGATGGGCAAGGCGGCGCTGGTGAAGGGGCCGATGGGATGGCTTGTGCGCCGCTCGGGCTGTGTGCCGGTGGAGCGGTCGAGTTCGCATGATGTCGTCGAACAGATGCGGATGGCGTTTGCGGATCGCCCGGTCATGCACCTCGCCGTGGCGCCGGAGGGCACGCGCAAGGCTAATCCGGACTGGAAGACCGGTTTCTATCATATCGCCCGCTCGGCCGGTGTGCCGCTGATCATGTCGGTGCTCGACTACAAGACGCATGTCGTGCGCCTCGACGGGCCGATGGCGCTGACCGGCGACATGGCAGCCGACATGGCACAGGTGCTGGAGAGCTACCGCGCGGCGGAGGGCAAGTTTCCCGCGCAGTTCGTGCTGCCGGGCGGGAAAGGCTAGAGCAAGCGATCTGATGGTATCAGATCGCTTGCTCTAGCATTCCGTTTTGTCGCAACTTCTTCCGCTCAACCGGTGCCCACTTGAGCGGAATTTGCTCTAGCGGCAGGCCTCGATCGACTTGTCGATGGCCGCGGCTGAGCCGCTCAGCGAGAACCTGTAGCTGACATTCGTGCCGCGCGCAGAGGTGCCTTCGAAACTGAGATTGGCGCCCTTGCGGAGGGCTTCGACAATGGATTTGTCATCCTTGTCGTCGGCGAAGGCTTCGCGCCCTGAGGTGAACAGGGTCCAGCTGGACCGGCCGACTTTGGTTTTGGGGCTGGAGCCTTCGCGGAAATCATAGCCAACGCGCACGCTGGGCTGGGCCGTGGCGGCGCCGGATTTCCAAGTGGTCACATAGTACCAGACCGCGCCGTGATTGGCACTGGATGGGGTTTTCGATGTCGCCTCTGTGGCGGCATAGCAGAGGTCCTGGCCGTTTACCGTGTCAGTGAAGACAACCCAATCCTTGAAACGGCCAACCGCTGTGCGTTCGGCCTGTGCGGGCAGAGCCAGCAGGGGCGCGATCACAATTGCGAAAATAATGCTGCGAAGGACGGTTACTCTTTGCGTGCTCAAGACTAGATCCTCAGGGTCGCTGCGACTTTGACCCTAGAGGGAATACAGGGCTGATGCGACAACCGGCAACACCTATCGCAAAATGCAGGAGATATACCGGCTCATGGTTGCATTGGCGCGCGACAGCGGCGAGGTTCGCAGCCGTAATACGGGAGTGACGCGGCGCGTGTCTGACAAATCCGTTCGTGCCCTCGATCCTGCCCAGCGGGAGCGGTTTGCCGACCTCATGACAGAGGTTGCGGAGCGCCGCTCGAAGCCGGCCTTTGCCGAGTTGTTCGGCTTTTACGCGCCGCGCCTGAAAAGCTACATGCTGCGCCTCGGCGCCGGGGATGCGGAGGCCGAGGAGCTAGTGCAGGACGTGATGGTGACGGCCTGGCAGAAGGCGGGGATGTATGACCGCAGGCAGGCGTCGGTCTCGACCTGGCTGTTCAGGATCGCGCGGAACCGGCGGATCGACGTGCAGCGCCGCCAGCGCCGCCCGGAGCTGATGACGGACGATCCGCAGCTGAGCCCGGCGGGGGTCGAGGCACCGGATGAGGCTGTTTCGCGCGGCCAGATGGAAGGGATCGTGCGCGAGCGGCTGCAGGAATTGCCGCGCGAACAGCTCGTTCTGGTCCAGGCGGCGTTTTATGACGGCCTGTCCCATTCCGAGATCGCCGAAGCCTTCAACCTGCCGCTAGGCACCGTGAAATCCCGCATCCGCCTCGCTTTTCAGCGCCTGAAGGGGGATATCGAGCCGCAAATCTGAGGCACTTGCAGGAATTTGCAGCGCCGTTTCCTTGACCTTCACCTCCACCGGACAATCTTTGACCGAAGATTTGGAATTGACCCTGACCCTGCCATGACCTCCACCGTACTCTCCTCCGACAACGATCTTTACGCTGCCTACGCTGCCGGCAGCCTCGACCCGGCCTATGCGCTGCTGGTCGAGACGCAGGGCGCAATCCGGGCAGATGTCGGCGCGGTGCTGGCCAAAAGTGAGATGGTTGCGGCCAGCCTGATGGAAACTGCGGCGGGCGTTGAAATGAGCGACCGTGCGCTGGACCGGGCGCTGGCTGCCATCGACGAGCTGGAAGCGAGCACCTCTG
>NZ_JBKBXB010000062.1:0-12561 GCF_046313975.1 Hyphomonas sp.
AGGTAAGGAGCCAAGGCCTGGCAGCGCCGAAGTCATCCCGAGAACTGCCCGAAACTCCGGGGGCAGGTGCGGCGGACGAGTGGCGTCCACCCCGCAACCAAACTTTCCTTCCCGGACGCCCGGCGGCGTCCGCCGCACCCGGTCCCATCCCTGAGGACCGCCACATGATCCGATACCGGACGGCGAAAGCCGGTCCGGCACATGGTGCTGCCTCAACACCGAAAGCCCTGCCCATGCACACCCTCTCCCCTCCATCATCACCCTCGATCACCGCAGGTGATCTGAGGGTGACGCAAGACGGGAGAACCAAGGAAAGAGGAAAGGGATCACACATCACCCTCGGCCTGATGCCTAACATGCAACGCGCGGCCCTGAAAAGAAAACGCCCCCTCCTTGTCGGAGAGGGCGACCGGGAAAATGCGGTGTGGAGCACCCGGGAAAGTCTGATCAGAAAACCCGCGGCCGGTCGTTGCGTTCGATGTGCAGGCCGCACTCGGTCTTGTCGAGGCCGGCCCAGCGGCCAGCGCGCGGATTGTCCGGATCGTCCGCAGGCTGAGTGCACGGCCAGCAGCCGATGGAGGGATAGCCCTGCGCCACCAGCGGATGACGCGGCAGATTGCGCTGCGCCATGAACAGGTCGACATCGTCCTGTGTCCAGCCGGCGAGCGGGTTCACCTTGTAGCGGCCATCGGCAAATTCGAACACCGGCAGGTTCATCCGCGCGCCGCCATGGAAACGCTTGCGTCCCGTGATCCAGGCCGAATAGCCCTTCAGCGCCGGCTCCAGCGGGCGCACCTTGCGCAGCGCGCAGCAGGCGTCCGTGTCGGTCTTCCAGAGCATCGATTTCGGATCCTCGGCGCGCCGCTCAGTCTCATCCGGACGAATGGTTCGCACGCCGGTCAGGCCGAGCCGGTCGATCAGCTCGTCGCGGTAATCCAGCGTCTGCGGGAAATGCATGCCGGTATCGATGAACACGACATCCAGCGACGGATCGACATCCGCGATCAGCGCCAGCATCACCGCGCTCTCGGCGCCGAAGCTGGACACATAGGTCAGCTCGCCTGGCCATTCGCGCACGATCGCCGCGCGCAGGATGGTCTGGGAGGAGGCCTGCCGCAGCTCGCCATTGAGACGGCGCAGCCGGACCGACGGGTCGGTCGTGGGGGCTTCGATCAGGCTTTCGAAGGGCATAGGCCTCAGGCTCCGTGTCGCGTGCGGAACGCCGCTCCCGGACCGGATGCTGCAGGCTGGTAGGCCACAGTGAGTTCGGCAAGTGCTTCCTTCACTTCAGATACGGTGGCACGCCGGGTTTCGTAAGCATCGAAGCCTGAACGGTGCATATAGAATACCTGATCGCGCAGCACATGCCCGACCGCCCGGAGCTCCCCGGCATAGCCATAGCGCCGGCGCAGCAGCTGGGCCTGACTATAGCCGCGCCCGTCGGTGTAGCGGGGAAAGTCGACCTCGATCAGCTTCAGTTCCGGCAGGTAGGGCTCCAGCTCCGCCGGATCATCCGCCGGGCCGAGGCGCACGCCGTCCGGCAGCGGGCCGTTCTCCTGCCCCTGCTTGAGCGCCAGGAAGCGCGCGAGTGAGACCGAGACCTTCCCGGCCTCGGGCAGCACCGCGCCGTCCGGCACGAAGGCCCAGTCATTGGCGATCTCGGCGCCGTGCTTAATCAGCGGCATAGAGCGCCTCCTGGAAAGGCTGGTGGCCGATACGCTCCAGCGTGTCGATGAACTTCTCGTCCGGCGAAGTGCGTTGCGCCCGGTAGTACTCGACCACGCGGTGAATGGCCCCCGGCACATCCTCTGCGCGCAGTCCCGGCCCGACGATCTCGCCGAGGGCGGCCTTCTCGTCCGCCCGCCCGCCGAGCAGGATCTGGTAGAATTCCTCGCCCTTCTTGTCGACGCCGAGGATGCCGATATGGCCGACATGGTGGTGGCCGCAGGCATTGATACAGCCGGAGACATTGATGTGCAGCTTGCCGATATCCTCCTCATAGGCGGGGTCGGCGAACACGGCCTGCACCGCCTGTGCGACGGGTATCGAGCGGGCATTGGCAAGGTTGCAGAAGTCGAGACCCGGGCAGACGATCATGTCGGTGATGCGGCTTTCGTTCGCGGCGCCGAGGCCGGCGGCGTCGAGCGCCTTGTACAGCTCCGGCACATCATCGAGTGCCACATGCGGCAGGATGAGATTCTGCGCATGGCTGACGCGGATATCTCCGTGTCCGAACTGTTCGGCAAGGTCTGCAACCAGCTCCATCTGCGTGTCCGTCGCATCACCAGGTGCGACGCCTTGCGGCTTGAGGCTGACGGTGATGGATGTATAGCCCGCCGCCTTGTGCGGATGCAGGTTCACCCGCGCCCAGCGCGCAAAGGCAGGATCAGCGACTTTGGCCGCTTCGAAATGCTTCGAAACCTCTGGCTTTGGCGCAAGCTGAGGCGGCGTGAAATAGGAATGGATACGGTCAATCTCCGCCTGCGGAAGATCTATCTTTTCAGACGTGCGCTGCGCCGCAAACTCTTCCTCGACCTGGCGGATATACTCCGCCTCGCCGAGTTCAGTGACCAGGATCTTGATGCGCGCCTTGTACTTGTTGTCGCGCCGCCCATAGCGATTGTAGACGCGCATGATCGCTTCGAGATAGTCGAGGATCTGGCGCTCCGGCACGAAGGGATTGACCAACGTGGCAATCACGGGCGTGCGTCCCTGCCCGCCGCCGACCCAGACTTCAAAGCCGACCTCGCCATTGCGCTCACGGATATGCAGGCCGACATCGTGCACGCGGATCGCGGCGCGGTCATGCTCGGCCGCCGTCACGGCGATCTTGAACTTGCGCGGCAGGAAGGCAAACTCGGGATGGAACGTGCTCCACTGCCGGATGATCTCGCACCACGGGCGCGGGTCCAGCAGCTCGTCCTGCGCGGCGCCGGCGAAATGATCCGTGGTCGTATTGCGGATACAGTTGCCGGAAGTCTGGATGGCGTGCATCTCGACGTCGGCGAGCTTTGCCAAAACCTCCGGAATGTCCTTCAGCGCGACCCAGTTGAACTGGATGTTCTGCCGCGTCGTGAAATGGCCGAAGCCCCGGTCGTAGTCGCGCGCAATCTCGCCGAGACGGCGCAGCTGGCGCGGGGAAAGCTGGCCATAGGGAATGGCGATGCGCAGCATGTAGGCGTGCAGCTGCAGATACACGCCGTTCTGCAGGCGCAGCGGCTTGAACTCGTCCTCGGTCAGCGTGCCGGCAAGGCGGCGCGCGACCTGGCCGCGGAACTGTTCCACACGCTCCGCCACGAGGCGGGCGTCGAACTGGTCGTAACGATACATCAGGCAAACTCTCTGGCGTGCGGAATACCGAGCGCGTCCTCGACCCGTAGCACCCATCTGTCCACGGACGGATAGGCACCGAGATCAAAGCCGCCCTCATGGGCAACGCGCGTATAGGCAACAAGGGCAATGTCGGCCACCGAAAGCGCCCGGCCCGCAAACCAGTCGCGGCCATTCAGGCGCTGCTCCATGATCGACAGGGCGTAGTTGCCCTTCACCGTCAAAGCGGGGTCGATGTCGACATCGGATTTCTTGAGGTAGTGCTTCTGGAACCGGCGCACGGCGATGGCCGTCTCGTGCGAATACTGTTCCCAGAACAGCCAGCTGAGCGCTTCGGCGCGCTCGAAACTGTCCTCCGGCACAAGGCGCGAGCCTTCGGCGAGATATAGCATGATCGCGTTCGACTGCGGCAACACGCGCCCGTCCGGCCAGCGCGCCACGGGCACCTGGCCTGCCGGATTGATCGACAGGAACGTCGGCGTGCGTGTCTCCGCCTTCAGCACATCAACCGTCACCCACTCATAGGAAATCCCGAGCAGGTCAGCGGTCCATTTGGGCTTCAGGCAATTCCCGGACACCGGGTCGCCAAACAGCGTGAACCCGGATTTGGAAGGCGTGGCCATCACACCGTCTCAAGCTCAGCGGCAGCGAAACTGCGGGCCGCTTCGGCGCGCATCGCTTCGCGCAGCGTCTCGCGCCCGGTGATCTCGCCGTCCACGGTCACTTCCATGAAATAGGGATCCGTCACGCGGCCTTCCTGCTTCAGCGAGGCGGCAAGGCGCGCTTCGGCTTCCTCGCCGGTGAACACGCCGAGGCGGCGCACATCTTCCGTCCACGAACCATCTGCGGCAAGCCAGATGGAACGGCCGGTGGCAGTATCCCAGCCGGTCACGGCTTTCGGGGTCTCGGGCTTCAGTTTGGGGCGCACAGAGGTCATGTCGGATTACTCCTCGAAAGCAAGGGCTTCATGCCGGGCGGCGCCGGCAAATTCGGGCGGAAGGAACTGGGCGAGCGAGGCATTGGCGAGCGGCAGGCCGGCCACTTCGCCGATGATAAGGAGCGCGGGACCGGTAATCCCCTCCTCCTCGATCAGGAAAGGCAGCTCGGAGAGCACACCGAACACGCGCACTTCGTCCGGGCGCGTCCCGTTCTCGATCACGGCAATCGGGGTCGAAGGATCGCGGCCAGCGGCCACAAGGCGTTCGGCAATCACCGGGGCGGTATCAACGCCCATGAAAACCACGACGGTCTGCGCCGGGCGCGCCAGCGCATTCCAGTCAAGATCCGGCACGCCGCCTGCTTTCGCGTGGCCGGTCACAAAGGTCAGCGTCTGGGCATGGTCGCGGTGCGTCAGCGGCACACCGGCTGAGGCCGCACATCCGAGAGCGGAGGAAATCCCCGGCACGACATGCGCTTCGACACCCGCGCCGCGCACAGCGTCCAGCTCCTCGCCGCCACGTCCGAAGATGAAGGGGTCGCCGCCCTTCAGGCGCACGACGCGAAGGCCTTCGCGGGCCGACGCCACAAGGCGCGCCTCGATCTCAGCCTGCGGCACGGAATGATCCCCCTTCGACTTGCCGACCGGCACGCGCGCCGCATCGCGGCGGATGAGCAACAGGATATCCTGGCTGACGAGCCGGTCGTAATAGACCACATCCGCTTCCTGGATCAGGCGCAGCGCCTTCAGCGTCAGCAGTTCCGGATCGCCCGGACCTGCGCCGACGATATGCACCACGCCTACCCGCCGCTGCGGCTGGCGCGCGGCCTCCTTCAGCAGCGCCTCGGCCTTGCCGAGATCGCCCGCATAAGCGGCCTCGGCCGCCGGACCTGCCAGCGCCCGTTCCCAGAACCGGCGGCGCGCCGTCGGGTCCGGAATTGCGCCCGACACGAAACCGCGCAGCTTCCCGGCCAGCGAAGCGAACTCACCCGCGCGGTGCGGTATGATGGCCTCGAGCTTTTCGCGCAGCGCCTTGATCAGTACCGGCGCGTTGCCGCCCGATCCGATCGCGGCGACGACCTCTCCCCGGTCAATGATGGAAGGAACTGTAAAATCGCAGAGTTCCGGCGCATCGACGACATTCACCGGAATGCCGCGCGCACGCACTTCGGCCAGAATCTCGGCCTGGCGTGGCAGATCGGCGATGATCGCAAGGCGGGCGCCTTCCAGCACCGCGCGTGTTGCCGAAGGCGCGGCATGGACGACCCGTTCCGCAAACTCCGCCAGAGCCACATCGCCCACCTGCACGAGTTCAACGGGCGACGAGACAAGCAGCCGCAGCTTGCGCGCGGCTTCCTCGCCGTCGCCGAAAACCACGATGCGGGCGCCTTCAAGGTTGAAGAAGGCCGGAAACTGGCGCATGGGGCGCAACTCTCTTGTTTAGCTGGAATGCGGGCTCAAATACACTGAACCCGCTTGACGGCCCCGCAGCAACGGGCAACCCCTAAGACGAGCTTTTAGAGAAACTATCCATGTCCGACACGCCCGACCGCCTGCCGCCGCTCAACGCCCTGCGCGCCTTCGAAGCCGCCGCGCGCCGCCTCTCCTTCACCCAGGCGGCAGAGGAGCTGAACGTCACTCCGGGCGCGATTTCCCAGCAGATCCGCCAGCTGGAAGACTTCGCCGGCACCCCGCTGTTCAAGCGTACGGGCCGTTCCGTCTTGCTGACCGACGCCGCGCAGGCAAGCCTGCCGCTTGTGCGCGAAGCCTTCGAGCGTATCGCCGAAGCCGGCCGCATCATGCAGGCCCCTGCCCGCAAGGGCAGAGTCATGGTTTCCAGCGCGCCGTCCTTCGCCGCCAAATGGCTCGCCCCAAGGCTCGAGAAATTCCACCGGACGAATGAAGGCATCGAGGCCTGGATCTCCGCCGATATGTCGCTGACGGACTTCAACACCGCCGATGCCGACCTCGCCATCCGCTATGGAAGGGGCAATTATGACGGCCTCAAATCCGAGAAACTGCTCGACGAAACGGTGCTGCCGGTCTGTTCGCCGCGCCTGCTGGAAGGCCCGGACGCGATCCGCAGGCCCGAAGACCTGAAGCACCACACATTGCTGCATGACGAAAGCTCGGAGAACGACCCCTCGTGCCCCGACTGGGCCAGCTGGCTGAAGGCGCACGGCGTGGCGGGCGTGGATGGTACCAAGGGGCCCCGGTTTAATCAGGGCATCCTCGTCATCGAGTCTGCCGCCGCCGGCCGCGGCGTGGCTCTCGCCAAGCAGGCGATTGCGGCGAATGACATCGCTGCCGGCCGCCTCGTGGCACCCTTTGCGAGCGGATCGACCCCGATTGATTTCGGCTACTGGCTGGTCTGGCCGAAAGGCCGCCACCTGACAGCGGACGTGCGCGCCTTCATCAAATGGATCAAGGACGAAGCGGCAAGCAGCGAAGTGGTTGGCGTTTAAAGCGCCGCATCCACCAGCAGGAAGGCGGCAAGGCGCGCGCTGGCATTGCGGCTGGTACCCTGCGTCTGGTCGAGCGCGGCAAGGGCATCGGCCTGTTCGAGCGCCGCAAAATTGCGCGCAAGTTCCATCAGTTTCGCATCCCCGCGCAGGCGCTGGGCCACGCGGTCAACTTCCTTGCCGGCCTGTTCGCGGATCGCTTCGCGGCGCGGGCCATCGCCCTTCAGGCTGGCTGAAGCGATGCGCTTTTTCGACCGGGGGCGGAACACTTCGCCCAGCTGGATACCGGAAGACTGCAGGCGCGAGACGAGGTTCTCGGCCACAGTTTCGCGATCCTCGGGCGCCGCGCCCTGCTCCTCGCGGCTGAGATCCGTCATGATATCGCGCAGGGATGATCCGCCTGCGGAGGGTCCAGGGAGCAGATCGGTGGCGCGCCGGCGCGGGGTTTCCGGCGGCGGTGCAGGCGGGTCATCCTGGCGGCGGCGCAGCATCAGCGGCTCGCCTTCGCGCGACGTGACATCGCGGCCAAGCACCAGCGGCGGTTCGGCCGGCGCGGTGGAGGCGGCCGCGGCGATCACGGCATCGGCGCTCGCCTCGAACAGGTCATCGTCCATCGATCCGCGTCCGAGCGCAGACCGGCTGGCTTCGTTGCCATTTGCGTAGGGCGGCGCGTGGCCGTTGGCGTGACCGTTGCTGTAGCCGTGCCCGTTCGCGGAGGGCGGCATGGGCGCGGAAAGACTGGGGCGCGGCGGCGGAGACGCAAGCGACTGCATCGGTTCCGGCGCCGGAATGCCGGTCTGGCGCGCAAGGTTCTCGCCTTCGATCCGCGCGGCATAGCTGGCTGTGCGCAGGGCATAGGCTGCCTGCTCGCCGGCTTCGCGCAGGCGGGCGAGCGCGCGGGCGGCTTCTTCGGCGGCGGCGCGGCTGGCATGATTGATCTCGGCATTCGCCTGGCGGGCGCCGTCGAGCGCAGAGGCAACCGCGCCCTTCAGGGCGTCGCCCGTCGTCGCTGCAGCAGCGGCGGCCACTTCGCTGGCGCGCACAGCGGCGTCCACCGTGCGGCGGGATTGTTCGAGCTTGTCTTCGATCCGGGTGATCGAGAAGGTTAGGGCTTCGGTTCGCGTCGCGGCCTCGCGCGCAAGGCCGTCGAGCGCGTCAAGGCGGCGGGCAAGATCATCGCCAGCGCGCTGCATCGCGCCGAGGCGGTTTTCCAGCGCGGTGTCAGCACGGCCCACTTCATCACTTGCCTGACGGGCCGCGCTGACCATCATTTGCGCCTGACGCGGAATGGCCTCGCTCATGGTCGTGATCTGGCTGCGAAGGTCGCGCGCGAGGGCTTCAAGCGCCTGACGCTCGGCGGAGAGGCGCGTGACGAGATCGCGCGCATTGTCGGATGTGGCGTAAGAGACGGACTCGAGCCGCAGGCGCTCGTCGCCGATCTCGCCGGCCATCGCCTTCATCGCCGTCAGTGCATGCGCCATGGCATGGTCGATCTCGCCGGCGGCCTGTTTCATCTGTTCGGCGAAGGTGATGCCTTCGGTGCCCGCTTCGCGTGCCGGCGCCATCAGGCGGACAGCGGCTTCGAGCACGAGCGCATTGGCGGCAGAGGCCCGGCGGGTCGAGCGGCCCATGAAACCCGCCATGATGATCAGAAAAGCCGGCGTGATGGCCGCAATGGCAACCGCGGCCACCAGCAAAGGCGAGAGCCCCTCGACCAGTTGCGGTCCGCCAAGTCCGAAGAATCCAAGGGTAACGCCCCCGGTCCAGAGCGCGGCAAGGCCAAAAGCCAGCCCCACCATCCATCCACCACCGTGTTTCGCCATCTCGAAATTCTGAGATGCCTGGTGACGGGCAAGATCATCCCGGCCCGATGGGCGCACGGAAGAAGCTTCTGTCATATCCGATATATATCCTGCCTCACGCGTTGCCGCGAGCGCAGAATGCACGCCAAGTGATTAAGGCTTTGCAGGAATTCTAGCAGAGATTCGAGGCAACCTCGGCGCGCTCGCTCGGCTTGTCGTCGTTCTTGTCCGGATTGGAGGGCGCAAATTCAAGGCCAAGCCAGGCGAGGATCATCGCCAGCACCACGTTGCGGATCAGGATCAGCAGGTCAGTCATCGCCGTTTCCCCGGACAATCGGAACAAGGCCTTCCCCAGCCTCGCAGCCGTACTTATCAGCAAACGGATTTTCCGACAATCGATAACCCGTGAATTTTTTGCGTCTCCCGCATCATTAACAGGATACTAAGCGCCCGGAGCGAGGGTTCAGGGGCACAGGAGGCCTCGCAGATGACCGACCCACGCCCTTCCCTGCCTGTCATGGACCTGGCGCACCTGTCGGCCATGACCGGCGGCGACACCGCGCTCGGCATCGAGGTGATCGAGATTTTCCAGCATCAGGCGCAGCTCTGGTCCCGCCTGCTCGACCCGCGCCTGCCGGCTCAGGAATGGTCGGATGCAGCGCATACGCTGAAAGGCGCGAGCCTCGGCATCGGCGCGCTGAAGCTGGCCGCAGCCTGCGAACGGGCGGAAAAGGCAGGACGTTCAGACAATCCGCCAACCGGCGCGCACGCCGCTGTCCTGCTGGGAGATGTCAAGGATGCCCTGGGCGAAGCTCTCGAGGCAGCCGCCCGCGCCGCTCACGGCTTGGCGTCGAGCGGGCGCACCAACGCGTCATAGCTTTCGAACTCGTAGGCGATGCAGCGGTCGATCATCGTGCGCCAGACCGGCTCGGCGATGGCGGGCGATAGGCCATGTTTCGGGCATTCAGCCTTAACCTTGGCAACCACATCCTCAATCCGCGCGCGGTCGTGCACGGCGCTGCGGCTGCCCTTGATGCGGGCGGCGGCATCCATGAAAGACTGGCGCTCGGCGATGATCTCGACCAGCAGCCGGTCGATCCGGTCGATCTCATAGCGGACATCCGCCATGCTCTGGGCCGTCTCTGCCGTGTGGCGGCGCGGATCGCTGGAATAAGTCGTCATCGGCAGGCGCCTCTTTCAGCCTTGTGCCCGGTTATATAGCTGGGCAGGCCCGCGCAAGGGACGGGGCGCACCGCCGCAGGCCGGTCAGGCCTTGGCGGCAAGCTTGTCCTGCGTCTTCGTGTCGAAATCGCTAGCGTCGTGGCGCTCCCAGAGCTGGCTGGCGGGATCCCCGAAGGTGCGGTTGACCATCCGCCCGCGCTTCGCGCCCGGCCGTTCGGCGATCTGTTTAGTCCAGCGCTGCACGTTCCTGTAGCTCTCGACCTCCAGGAACTCCCCTGCGCCATACAGCACGCCGAGCGCAAGCGAGCCGTACCAGGGCCAGATGGCCATGTCGGCAATGGTGTACTCCTCACCGGCCATGTATTCATTGGCGGCGAGGTGGCGGTCCAGCACATCCATCTGGCGCTTGGTTTCCATGGCATAACGGTCAATGGCGTATTCGATCTTCTCGGGCGCGTAGGCGTAGAAGTGGCCAAAGCCGCCGCCGAGGAAGGGCGCAGAGCCCATCTGCCAGAACAGCCAGCTGAGAGTCTCCGCCCTCTTGCGCGGCTCGGTGGGCAGGAAGGCACCGCCGAACTTTTCCGAAAGGTAGACGAGGATCGCGCCGGACTCGAACACGCGGATACCTGGATCAACCGACCGGTCGAACAGGGCCGGGATCTTGGAGTTGGGGTTCACATCCACGAAGCCGGACGAGAACTGCGCCCCTTCCCCGATATTGATCAGCCAGGCGTCATACTCGGCGCCGGTATGGCCGAGCGCGAGCAGCTCCTCCAGCATGACGGTGACTTTCACGCCGTTCGGCGTGCCGAGCGAATAAAGCTGAAGCGGATGCTTGCCGACCGGCAGGTCCTTGTCATGCGTCGGGCCGGCGATGGGCCGGTTGATATTGGCAAAGCGCCCGCCGGAGCCCTGCTTCCATGTCCAGACTTTCGGGGGCGTGTAGGGTTCGGTCATCGTACTGTCTCCGTGACGCAATCAGCTGGGCCATAGGTCGGACGGCAGGGATCAATTGCAAGAGGCTCCCGAAGGGAATGCAGCACGCTGGAGAAAAAGGTGTTGGCAGAAACTCTAAAACGTAGTGTTATAGTATAACACTTTTCAGGAGCCTCCCATGTCCTCTGCCCGCACTGACATTTCCGTGCATTTTGATGAGGCCCGCGCGGAAGTCTACGATGACCAGTTCGCGGCGATGCGCGCGCTGAAAGACTGTATCCACCTTCTGCTGGAAGCCCATTTCGCCAGCCTGCCGGAAGATGCCCGCATCCTGGTCGCGGGTGCAGGCACGGGCGCCGAGGCGCGCTACCTTGCTCCGCGCTTTCCGAAATGGCGATTCACGCTGATCGATCCGTCCGCCCCGATGCTGGCCGTTGCGCGCCGCCACGCGCAGGCCGAAGGCTTTGCGGACCGCTGCACGTTCCACGCGGACTATGTTTCCGGTACGCCGTTGGAAACGCACGACGCCGCAACCAGCCTGCTCGTCTCGCATTTCCTGACCGAGGCCCCTGCCCGCCAGGCCTACTTCGCCGACATTGCGGCACGCCTGAAGCCGGGCGGAAAGCTTTTCACGGTCGATCTGTGCACGGATGATGATGCGCCAAACTTCGCTGGCGTGATGAGCCTCTGGATGGAGCTCCTCGCCCTTGCCGGCCAGACGCCGGAATCCCGGGCAAACTATCTCAAATCCTATGGCCGCGATTTCGCCGCGCATGGGCCTGCCGAAGTCGCCAGAATGATTGAGGCGGCCGGCTTCACACCGCCCGCCCCGATTTTCCAGGCCGCCCTGATCCGCGGCTGGACCGCCCAAAAAGCTCATTCCTAGAGGGCCTGCCCAAGCCGGCCATCCGGCCAGTTCACGCTAACCCGCGACCATCTTTTTGTAGAAGACCAGGGCTGGGTCCATCCTGTCCCACGCAAGGCCATGCGCGCTGTACGTCACGACCTGGGGTCTGAACAGGTGCGGATCATCCAGGCTGCTGGCTGTGATCGCGATCAGGTCGGGCATCGCCTTGAACGTCAGATAAACCGGTGTGCCGCAGTTCGGGCAGAACGCGTGAAACTTTTCATTTCCGCTATCTGCCATCAGGCCCCATAGTCTGGCCTCTCCGGTTATTTTTACGCCGGAGCGATCCGGGAAAGTCAGATAAGACCCATGTCCGGTGCCGCTCCGATGGCGGCAATCGCTGCATTGGCAATGGTTCTCGAAGATCGGTTGACTGAAGGTTTCATAGCGGATCGCGCCACAGGCACATCCGCCGGTATAGGCGTTGGACATATCATCTCTCTACTGACGAAATTACATTCAGCCGGTGTGACTCACGCAGCTTTGGGCTTGGCAAAGACGTCCAGCCCACGGCCTGTTTCGAGGAAGGACTTCATGCTTGAAAGAATGATCGGCCAACCCCGGCTGACACCTCCGGCCATGCTGCCACCCGCTTCAAGCTGATCATGGATGACTGTCAGCTTCACCATGCCGTCATACTCGGCAATCTCGAATGTCACGCGGCTGACAGCCTGCAGATTGGCGGATTCTGAAGGACTGGCCCAGCTGATCACGAGGCGCCACGGCGGAGAGGCTTCCAGAACCTTGCCGACAAGCTGAAGCTTTCTGGTTTCATCGGCACGGACGTGTTGCCACGGCGATCCCACTTCCCAATCAGACTGATTCTCGTGACCCCAGAACTGCCGGGTGATCTCCGGCCGGGTAATTGCCTCGAACACCTTTTCGGTAGCGTCCCATCACGTGGTGTAATTCGTGCGCGCCGTTTCGGCTGCGGTGATGGTTTCAGTTTCCCACGCCGGGCAGACTGAGAACAGGGTTATCGACGATCCTGGCGAGACTTTCCAG
>NZ_JBKBXB010000063.1:0-12396 GCF_046313975.1 Hyphomonas sp.
ACACATCCTAGATTCCTGTCATCCCGGCGAACGCCGGGCCCCAGCGCCCCAGTCGCTGCCGCCAAGTAGCTCATCCTGAGCGAAGTCGAAGGATGGGCATGTGCCGAAGTGCTGGTGAGCCTGTCCATCCTTCGACTTCGCTCAGGATGAGCTGCGAAATCACAGAGAAACAGAACCGGCCGGCCCCCGCCGCTCCGGACGCACGCGCTGCGCTCAAGGCCTGATGCCCCACGAGCAAAGCGAAGGCGCAGGCGCCGCGGGCTTCAGCCCGCGAACAGCGCCGAGCAAAACTCAAATGCCCCTACCCCGCCTTGCCCATACGCCGGCGTTGCACGCTCGAGGGGATGTTCAGGCTCTCGCGGTATTTCGCCACCGTGCGGCGGGCAATATCGATTCCGAAGCCAGTGAGAATTTCGACGATCTGGTCATCGGAGAGCACGTCCTCTGCCGACTCCTCATCGATCAGCTGCTTGATCCGATGACGGACGGCTTCCGCGGAATGCGCCTCGCCGCCGCCGGTTGCGGGGATCGCGGCAGAGAAGAAATATTTCAGCTCGAACAGGCCGCGCGGGGTCGACATGTATTTGTTCGTCGTCACGCGGCTGACAGTCGATTCGTGCATCTCGATCGCGTCCGCCACCTGTTTCAGGTTCAGCGGCCGAAGGTGTGCCACGCCGTGCGCAAAAAACCCGTCCTGCTGGCGTACGATCTCGCTCGCCACTTTCAGGATCGTGCGCGCGCGCTGGTCGAGCGACTTGATCAGCCAGGTCGCCGACGCGGCGCATTCTGAGATGAATTCCTTCTCCTTGTCGCGCATCGGCAGCGCCGTGACTTCCGCATAATACGCCTTGTCCATCAGCACACGCGGCAGCGTGTCGGAATTCAACTCCACCGCATACATGCCATTCGGCAGCTCACGGACATAAACATCCGGCGCCACGGCAACGGTCGTATCGCTCGAAAATCCCGCGCCCGGTTTCGGCGAAAGCTGGCGCAGTTCCAGCAGCATGTCCTGGATATCAGCCTTGTCGACACCGCAGACATCCATCAGCTGCTTGATGTCATGCTTGGCGACAAGATGCAGATTGTCCAGCATCGCCTGCATCGCCGGGTCCAGCCGTCCGCGATCTTTCAGTTGCAGGGCAAGGCATTCCGGAATCGAGCGCGCCATCACACCGGTCGGGTCGAAACCCTGGCAGACGCCGAGCACGGCTTCCACATTCGCAATGTCCGCACCCAGAGCTTCGGCAATATCGACGATCGGCGCGCGCAGGTATCCGGTCTCGTCCGTCTCGTCGATCAGGCGCGCGGCGATGAGACGGTCGGCGTCCGACAGGCCGGCGAAGTTCAGCTGCGCATGCAGGTGTTCCTGCAGCGTCACATCGCTGGAAACGTTGGCGGTATAATCGAAATCCTCGGAGGCCTGACCACTGCTTGCGGTCGACCAGTCGGTCTTCGCCGAAGGGCCGGACGCATTCGCCGGCAGCGCGGCGTCCGAACCGGTGCCAGGCTCGTAAACGTCCTCACCCGGAGCATCCAGCTGGTCGCGCGCCTCGGCGCCGTCATCGCGGCTCTCGCGCTCGATCGTCTCCGACGGCGCCGGGCCTTCGTCCTCGACCTTCTGCAAGAGCGGATTGCGCTCCAGTTCGGCCTCGACGAATTCGGCAAGTTCCTGGTTCGACAGCTGCAACAACTTGATCGCCTGCTGAAGCTGCGGCGTCATCACCAGGGACTGGCCCTGGCGCATGTCGAGTGAATGTTTCATGGCCATTGGCCGCGCCCCCTGAATCAAGCGGCGAACTGCTCACCCAGATAAACCCTGCGCACGTCTTCGTTCCGCAGCACGTCTTCCGGCGTGCCGTTGAAGAGGACCGCGCCATCATACATCACATAGGCCCGGTCGACGATCTGCAGCGTCTCGCGGACCTGGTGGTCCGTGATAAGAACGCCGAGGCCGCGCTGCTTGAGGAAGCGGACAAGGTCGGAAATGTCGGAGATGGCGAGCGGGTCGATGCCGGTGAACGGTTCGTCCAGCAACATGAAGCTCGGACGAGACGCGAGCGCGCGTGCAATCTCCACCCGCCGCCGTTCACCGCCCGAAAGGGAAGTTGCCGGCTGCTTGCGGAGGTGTTCCACGTGCAGTTCGCTGAGCAGGCCATCGACCTGGGCCAGGCAGGCAGCGGAGTCTTTTTCGACCAGTTCCGCAACTGCCATGACGTTTTCTTCTACACTCATGCCCCGGAAGATCGAGGCCTCCTGGGGCAGGTAACCCACGCCGAGGCGCGCCCGCTGGTACATCGGCAGGCGGGTGACATCCTCGCCATCGATGGAGATCGCGCCGGAATCGGCCCCGATCAGTCCCATGATCATGTAGAAACAGGTGGTCTTGCCGGCCCCGTTGGGTCCAAGCAGGCCGACAACTTCGCCGCGCGCAAGGGAAAGGGACACGTCGCGGACGACCTGGCGCTTGCCAAAAGACTTGGCAAGATTGCTGACTACCAGGCCTTCGGCCGCTTCATTCATCCGTTTTCCATCCTGTGTGCGGGCTCTTTCCGGCCCGGATGAACCCTAACAGGGCATACTTAAGATCGGTTTCACCAACCTGTTCAAATTCACTGAGTCTGGCCGGGCTGGGTCGACGGATCGATGACCATCCGGGTACGGCCATTGCCGCCTTCCAGCGTTGTCCGGCGGTTCTTGACCTCCATTCTCAGGGTCTGGCCCTCGGCCACGTCGCGCTCGCGCATCAGGGCGACATTGCCGGTCATGGTGATTGTATCGGTGGCGAGTTCGTAAACGCCGCGGTCACCTTTGGCCTTGATCTCGGGGGTAACGTAATAAACGTTGCCTTCGGCGACGATGTTCTCGATCTGGCCGAAACCGCCCATGATGCTGCTGCCGGAGGCATTGCCGCCGCTGGCCCGGGGCGCGAACAGCACGGTCACCCGGTCGGCCCGCAGGCGCGCCGTTCCCTGCTGGATGTCGACATTGCCGACCAGAAGCACCTTGCGCTCATTCTCGAGGCTCTCGGTGCGCGCCGAATTGATGTAGATCGGCCCACCCTCGGACGAAATCTGCGCGGCGGCCGGAAGGGCGGCGAAGACAAGGCCGAGACCCAGAACAATGCCAGCGGCTTTACGGAGTGCCATCGGGCTCACTTTCAGTCGTTGCGGCCTCATCGGCCGGTTGAGGATAGATCACGGTCGTCACATTGCCTTCAAAGACAATGCGGTTGCCGCCGTCGAGAATTTCATACGAGTCCGCCCTGATATCGCCAAGGGGTCCCTTGCCTTCCAGAGGTGACAATCCCTCCACCCGGTCCTCGCCCAGGATCAGGCGGGCGCCGCGGCTGAGGAAGGAATAGCCGGCCGCATCGGTGATGTTGACGGCCTCGTAAAGCTCGAGGATGCCCTTCTCCCGGTCATAGAAGCCGGTCGGCGCTTTCAGCTCCGAGCCCTTGGCATCGCGCATCACCGGATTGACGAGATCGACCACCCCATCCTCAGCCCGGCGGCGCTGGGCGGCTTCGGCGGTGATCGTGAAGATCTCGCCGGCAGAATCGCGGCCCGTGAAACGCGGATTGATCATCGTCACCGCTTCCTCGTCATTGATACGGGGCGGATCTGTTTCCTGGGTTAGCGCGCTGCGGATCACGAAGCCCATGAACAGGCCGATGGCCACCGCGGCGGCGCCGACGAAGACATAGCGCAGGTATTTCACCCGCTGCGACCGGCGGCGCGCCTGCGCCAGGGTCAGCTGGCGGCGCGGGGCCCAGAGCGTGGCCGGGTCGTGATGAAGGCTGGCGTCCATTCGGCGGCTTGGCCTGATCCTGCGATGCGTTCAGGCGATATGCTTACCCGCGATGGGGCCGGAGTGAAAGCGCAGGCTACAGGCGCTCAGCTGTGCGCGAAGATGTCTTCCTCGCCCCATCCGGCAAGGTCGAGTTCGGCGCGGGTCGGCAGGAAGGCGAAGCAGGCTTCGGCGAGCCCCAGCCGGCCTTCGCGCGCCAGCATGGCCTCGAGGCCCGCCTTGATCTGGTGGAGGTAGAGCACATCCGAAGCGGCATACTGGATCTGGGCGTCGGTCAGCTTCTCGGCGCCCCAGTCGGAGCTTTGCTGCGCTTTCGACATGTCGATCCCGGCCACTTCGCGGGCGACATCCTTCAGGCCGTGCTTGTCGGTATAAGTGCGGGCGAGACGCGAGGCGATCTTGGTGCACCAGATCGGGGAAACCGTAATCCCCATCCAGCGGCGCATCATGGCAATATCGAACCGGGCGAAGTGGAACAGCTTCACGACCTTCGGATCGACCATCAGCGCCTTCAGGTTCGGGCAATCGAAATCGCGGCCGAGCTGCACGATATGGGCGGTTCCGTCGCCGGCAGACAGCTGCACGAGCGTGAGATAATCCCGCTGCGGATTAAGGCCCATCGCCTCGGTATCGACGGCAACGACGGAGCCGAAGCTGAGGCCAGCCGGCAGGTCGCCCTTGTGCAGCGTGATCTGGTTCATGCCCGGCCCATAGCACGGCGCCCGTTAAGGGCAAGTGTCCGCGTGCGGTCTAATTCGCCGCCCGCTTCAGCGCCACCAGCGCCGTATCAAGGGCGGACAGGAAGCGCGACCGGTCGGCTTTCGAGAAGGGCGCAGGACCTCCGGCCCCGATTCCGGCAACCCCGACACGCAGGTCAGCCATGATCGCGCGGCTCGCGAGCGCGCCCCCGATCGAGTCCGGCGTGAAGGGTTTGCCGTTGTGCGCGAGCACTTTCGCGCCGGCCTTCAGGCAGCGATCAGCCAGCGGAATATCCGCCGTGACGACAAGCGACGCAGCGTTCGCTTCTCCGGCAATCCAGTCATCGGCGGCATCGAACCCGTCACTGACAATCTTGCGCGTGATCAGCGAATGTTCCGGAATACGGATATAACTGTTCGCAACGATCACCACCGGCACCCCAAGGCGAAACGCGACCTTGTAGATCTCATCTTTCACCGGGCAGGCATCGGCATCGACGAGAATGCGAGGGGTCATGGCGCAGCCTCCTGTCAGGGCGAGGGCACCGCCTCCTCGGCGCGCCGCGTGGCGACCCATATCATGAGGAAATCGCGTCCGTGCGACAAGGTCTGGCCTTCGATCTTGCCGTCCACGAGGCGGCCTGAATGACTGTAGAGCGCATCGCCATCCGTGGTGACACTGCCAAAGGCGAGCGTATTGCCCCGCAGGGAATATTCCCCTTCCAGGAAATCCGACTGGTAGAAGGACCCGGTCACCTTGTTCGGCGGTGCAGCCGCCAGCACCATAATGGTGGAACTCGGCGGCTCGGTCGCCGACCAGAACAACGTAACGTCCCAGGTGCCATCAAGATCGCTGGCCGTAAGGACAGGCGCCGGAGGCGCAGCGGGCGCAACCGGTGTGGCGCAGGCCGCGAGCAGAAGGGCGGCGAGCGGGTACAGGCATTTCATGTGGGATATCTCCGGGCCAAGTGCGCGTTCCGGAAGATCAACTAGTCTCCGGGCTGAGACCGGCAAGCCTCAACGCGGTTCCATCTCCGCGATCCAGTCGCGCACCAGCGCCAGACCGTCCGGGTCCGGAACACTTCGCCCGAGCTCCGGCATCGCCACGCCGGGCTCGACCGAGGCCAGCCGGAACGCGAGGATCGAGCTTTCGGGATCACCTGGCACAATGATCTGCAAGAGGTTCCCCGCCCCGCGCCCCGCTGCCACCGGACGCTTGCCGATACCAATTTTCACAGGGTCCGTTTCCAGCGCCGACAGGATGAGCCCCGAGTTCGACGCCGACCCGTTCGGCTTATGGCAATGCGCGCAGTTGATATCAAGCCAGGCGCGGGCCCGCGCCTCGACGGGGAGCGACACATCAAACGCCGCCGGCTCCGACGGCAGATGAACCGGGAGCGGACCGATCACACCCTTCGCTGACAGCGCATCGAGCTGGCCGTGATGGCTCAGGTGCCGCGCCTTGAGGCCGATCGGCTGTATGTCGCGCCCGGACTGGTGGCACGTCTTGCACTGGTTCTGGTTCGGCACCGCATAGGCAATCGAGATCGCTTCGCCCGCCGGGCTGATTGTCTCGATGGTCCGGCGCGCGCCGACGGGCGCATACTCCGCTTCCGTCTGCTCCGCATTCCACACATAAGGATAGGCCGCCCAGCCGTCGGCCTTGTGGATGAGAAGCCGCGTCTCGACACGGTAGGCCCCTTCCTCCGGCGTGCGCATGTCCGGCGCGAAGCGGAACGTCTTCACCAGAACGGTTCCAATCGGAAAGCCGAAAACCTCCGTATCATGATAATCCGCAGTCTCGCCTGCGGGAACGAAGACGAACCGATCCTTCGCCGCATGGTCAGAGAAGAGGGGATTGACGAGCGTGTAGGGCTCCACCCGCGCCGACGGAGCGGCTGTCGCCATATCCTCGAACAAGCCATAGGCCGACAGTTTCGCCGCCGGCGCCTCCGCCAGGATCACGCCCATGTCCGGCCCCGGCGCCTTCGCCTGCCCGCACGCGGACAGGAGGCCGGCAAGGGCGATGGACAGGGCAAGACGCATGGGCAACTACTTCAGCTGGGGCAGCACAATCGCGGCAGGCTCCGCCGGCGGCGCCGAGGCCACCGGACGCTCCGGCGACGGACGAAGGGCGGCCGGGTCGAGCGGATAGGCACCCACGCCGAAATTCAGGAAGCCGATCTCCGGCGCTTCGCCGATCACCAGGTTCACATCCTGAGGCGCCGCGCCCGGCCAGCTGGTGACACCGTCCCAGACGATGGGCGGCAGCGCACCGCCAATCGCCTGCGCCAGCGGCGCGAGCATGCCTTGCGGATCATTGCCGCCGGCGCCGTAAGTATTGCCGCGCACCACGATCTCGCGCGGCAGTGGATTGTACGAAGCATCCGTGAACGGAAGGCTGTAGGCCGAGATCAGCACCTGCGCCGAGCGGTTATTGTCGAACGTGTTGCCGTAGATGTGCACGTTGCGGTTGGCCATGATGATGACGCCGGTGCCGGACGGCACGCTGGCGACGATATTGCCTTCCGGCGCAAAGTTGCGCGTATTGTTGGCCAGGATCTGGTTGTTGAAGATACGCGTGGAATTTCCGTCGCCCACCGGAAGGTCAGGCAGGTCGAACACGAGGATGCCGCCAGTATTGTTGCGGGCGATGTTGCCATACACATCCGCGCCGGTGGAGTTCTCGATCTCGATGCCCGCGACGTTGAACTCGACAATCGAATTGCGCACGACAATGTTCGAGGACTGGCCGACATAGATGCCGGCGTCAGATGCGCCGCGTACGGTGACATTCTCCACCAGAACATCGCGCGATTCGACTGGATAGACGCCGTATGCGCCGTTCGTCTCCTTCGGCTCGCCGGTCCATTCGACCGTGAGATAGCGATAGGTGATGCGGTCTGCGCCTTTCGACTTGATGCCGTCGCCTTTGGTATTGCGCACGGCGAAGTCCATCAGCGTCACATCATCGGACGTGACCAGCAGGCCTTCGCCTGCGCCGGCCTGGTTCGTGAAGTCGAGGATCGTCTTGTCCTGCCCTGCCCCGCGCACGGTAACGCCGCCGACATCCAGCGAGAGCGGATCGGTGAGCGTGAAGGTGCCTTCCGGCAGAACGATCGTGTCGCCATTCTTCGCCGCAATCAGCGCCGCTTGCAGGTTCGATCCGAAATCACCCTCGGTCGAAACCGGCGGCGGCAGTTGGGGAATGCCCGGCCCGGCCCGCTGCTCGACGGATTGGCCGCAGGCAACAATGGCCAGCACGAGAGGCGCCGCGAGCGCGAGACGCATCAGTTTCATGGAACTCCTCCCCGGATCAGAATGACGCGAGTGTCATCTTCTCTCAGGGGAAAAGCAAGATCGGCCGGCTGTGCGCCGGATCAGTGAACGCTGAGCGGCTTCAGGTCGTTGGCAAGCGCGGCGGCGATGGCGGCCTCGCGGCCCTCCACGATCGCCAGGCTGCGGCCGTCGGCAGCGGTGACCACGAACAGGTCGTCCGGATCGCCGACATCGTCGAGCGCGTCGGGCGGCAGCATGGCCCGGATCTCGCCCTCGTCCAGATGGCGGATGTAGACAAAGGCGTCGCCTTCGAAGGGGTTCGATTTCACAGTCGATTTCAGGCCGGTCGTCATGGGTCCACTCCTTTCCGCGCTCCCTTGGGATGCGCTGGCAGGCGGGGGCTCTGCCATGAGGGAAAGGTGGGCTCCGATTGTGTCCGGTTCAAGCACCGGCCTGCGGCATTCGCGCGGCAAGGGCTGACAAAGGTGTTCAGGCAGGCGAAATGCCCGTTTTTTGACGCGGATGCCTGAAAACAAGGGTCCTGGTGGAGCCAAGGGGAGTCGAACCCCTGACCTCTTGCATGCCATGCAAGCGCTCTCCCAACTGAGCTATGGCCCCGGACCGGGAAGCGGGAGGATTAGTCTCAGCCTCCCGCGCTTTCAAGCCCTATTTACCGTTCGTCTTCGTCTTCTTCGTCGATTTCAAGGTCGTCATCGCCGTCCTCGTCGTCGATTTCGAATTCCTCATCATCATCGTCCGCGATCAGGATTTCGTCATCATCGTCATCGTCGCCGTCTTCGGAGAAGCCGCCCGCCACCTTGCCGGCTGCAGGCTCTTCTTCCTCATCGTCTGCGCCTTCGAGGATGACATCATCTTCCTCGCCGTCGAGTTCCTTGGCGACTTCCTCGTCTTCCTCGTCCTCGACCTCGGCCTCGGCGGCCTCGTCATCCTCATCATCCCGGATGACGGCGTCTTCCTCTTCCTCGGCCTCTTCCTCGTCCTCATCCACTGCTTTAACGGCGGCGCGGGCGGCCTTGGCCTTCACCTTGGTGATAGTGGTGCGGATCACTTCGTCTTCGGGATCGAACTCGTTGCCGCATTTCGGGCAGACTGCCGGGCGCTTGTTGAGGTCGTAAAAACGGGCTTCACAGGACGGGCAGACCTGTTTGGTGCCGAGCTTGTCCTTGGCCATATGGCGGCTCCTTCTGAGGGGATGGTCCGATTTTGAACTGGCGCGGCGCTTGCCATGAACGCCCGGCGCTGTCAAAGCCCCAATTGAAGTACCAATCCCTCAATCATTCAGAGCCTTCCTCCCATGGTCTGGACCAGCCGACCCGTCCGTCGCCTCAGCGGCGCCATCCGCGCACCTGGCGACAAATCCTGCAGCCACCGCGCCCTGATCTTCGGCGGCCTCGCCAGCGGCACTAGCCGGTTTACCGGCCTCCTCGAAGGCGATGACGTGATCCGCACCGGCGCGGCCATGCAGGCGCTCGGCGCCACCGTCACCCGCACCGGGCCGGGCGCCTGGGAAGTGACCGGGGTCGGCCCCAAGGGGCTTACCTCACCGGCGGCACCGCTCGATTTCGGCAATTCGGGCACCGGCTCGCGCCTGATGATGGGCGTGATGGCCGGGTTCGACCTGACCGCGGAGCTGTGCGGCGACGCCTCACTCTCCTCGCGCCCGATGAACCGGGTGCTGAAGCCCCTGCGCGAGATGGGCCTGAGGGACACCGCCGGACCGGACGGGCGCCTTCCCTTTGCGCTGACAGGGTCCAAAGCGCTGACAGCAATCCGCTACGCCCCGCCGCAGGCGAGTGCGCAGGTGAAATCCGCCGTGCTGCTCGCCGGCCTCAACGCTGTGGGCACGACCGTTGTGGTCGAGGCCAAACCGACCCGCGACCATACAGAGCGGATGCTGCAGGGATTCGGCGCCAAACTCGGCTTCTCAACCCGCCCAGGCACCGGCGAGATGGAAATCTCTATTGCCGGCAAGCAACCCCTGCACGCCCTCGACGCCGCCATTCCGGGCGACCCGTCCTCGGCCGCTTTCCTGATCGCCGCCGGCATTCTCTCGCCGCAGGGCGATGTGATGGTCGAAGGCGTGATGTCGAACCCGACCCGCTCCGGCTTCTATGATGTCGCAAACCTGATGGGCGCCCATCTCGGCGCCGAAGAACGCGGCGAGGCCGCCGGCGAGCGCCTGATCGACCTGCACGCGGGCTATGCCGGCCTCCGCGGCATCGCTGTGCCGGAACGCCTCGTCGCCTCGATGATCGACGAGTTCCCCATCCTCGCCGTGCTCGCCGCCTTCGCCGCCGGCGAAACACGCGTCACCGGCGCCGACGAGCTGCGCGTCAAGGAGAGCGACCGGATCAAGGCCATCGTCGCCATGCTGCGCGTCAATGGCGTCAAGGTCGAGGAGACCGAAGACGGCTTCATCGTTCAGGGCTGCGCCGGCCCGGTTCCCGGCGGCGGCCTCGTCGCCACCCACCATGACCACCGTATCGCGATGAGCGCGCTGGTGATGGGCACAGCCGCGCAGAAGCCGGTGAGCGTCGACGACATCACCATGATCGACACGAGCTATCCGGAATTCCTGGGGCACATGCAGACGCTGGGGGCGGATGTCAGGGAGGTGTGAGCCTCTTACCCCACGGCAGAATTGACGCCGCGCGCGCCCGCGCCATTGTGCCTGGCATGACATCGCTCCACTCCCCCCTTTCCCTCGCCCGCGGCCCCGCATGGAAGAACCGTTTCATGCTCGCCCCGCTGACTAACCTGCAGAGCCATGCCGACGGCGTGCTCAGCGATGACGAATTCCGCTGGCTTGTGAAGCGCGCCGAGGGCGGCTTTGGCCTGACGATGAGCTGCGCGGCGCATGTGCAGGCGAAGGGTCAGGGTTTTCCCGGCCAGCTCGGCATCTTCGCCGACAAGCACCTGCCCGGCCTCTCCCGCCTCGCCGCCGCGCTCAATAAAAATGGCACGCACTCCGTCGTGCAGCTGCACCATGCCGGCATGCGCTCACCTGCAGAGCTGATCGGCGAGGCACCTCACTGCCCCTCCGCCAATGACGAGTTCAAGGCCCGCGCGATGAGCCTCGATGAAGTGAAAGCTTCGCGCGATGCCTTCATCGCCGCCGCAAGGCGCGCAGAGAAAGCCGGCTTCCACGGCGTGGAACTGCACGGCGCGCATGGCTACCTGATCTGCCAGTTCCTTTCCGCCGAGGTCAATCAGCGGACGGACGAATACGGCGGCAGCTTCGAGAACCGCGCGCGATTCCTCTATGAATGTATCGAGGGCGTGCGCGCGCAGTGCGGACCGGACTTTTCCCTCGGCGTGCGCCTGTCGCCGGAACGCTTCGGCATGGACATGACCGAGATCATCGCCCTCGCCGGCGCGCTGCTGAAGGATGACCGGATCGACTATCTCGACATGTCACTCTGGGACAGTTTCAAGGAGCCGGTGGACGCCACTTTCAAGGGCAAGACGCTGGTCGAACATTTCGGCGCCTTGCCGCGCGGGCGAACTCGCCTCGGCGCGGCCGGCAAGATCCTCACCGGCAGCGATTGCCAGCGCGCAATGGACGCGGGGCTCGATTATGTCGTCATCGGGCGGGGCGCGATCCTGCATCATGATTTCCCGCAGAAGGTCGCCGCCGATCCGGCCTTCACGCCCATCGCCCTGCCCGTGCCGGAAGCGCACCTGAAGGCCGAAGGGCTCGGCCCCGCTTTCCTCACCTACATGAAAACCTGGAAGGGCTTCGTCGCAGAGCCCGCCTGACATCATCCGCCAACTGACAAAACACCAAGGGAGACAACAATGCAGATCACCAAAGACACCGCCGCCATCGTCACTGGAGGCGCCTCGGGCCTCGGCCAGGCCACCGCCCGCGCCCTCGCCAAGGCCGGCGCGAAGGTCGCCATCTTCGACATCAACGCCGAAGCCGGCGAAGCGACCGCCAAGGAAATCGGCGGCATCTTCTGCAACGTCAACATCATGAGCGAGGAGAGCTGCGTCGAGGGCTTCGAAAAGGCCCGCAAGGCGCATGGGCAGGAACGCATCACGGTGCACTGCGCGATGGCAGCGAAAGGCGGCAAGACGCTGAGCTGGGACAAGGAAAACGCGAAGTACAAGCGCCTGCCTACGGCGGACTATGCCTTCGGCGCCGAAGGCGTGCTGGTGGCCTCCTACCGGATCGCCTCGCTGTCGGCGGAAGGCATGGCCTACCTGCCGGAACTGGAAGACGGCGAGCGTGGCTGCATCACGCTGACGGCATCTGTCGCGGCGCAGGACGGCCAGATCGGACAGGTCGTGTACGGATCATGCAAGGCGGGCGTCAACGGCCTCGTCCTGCCGATGGCGCGCGACCTGATGGACCTTGGCATCCGCGTCAACTCGATCATGCCGGGCATCTTTGCGACGCCCCTGATGCTGCGCGCCTCCGACAAGGTGCTGAACTCGCTGGCAGCCTCGGTGCCCTTCCCGAAACGCCTCGGCAAGCCGGAAGAATATGCCTCGCTGGCGCTGCAACTGGCCACGAACAGCTATTTCAACGGCCAGTGCATCCGGCTCGACGGAGGAATCCGCATGGCGCCGCGTTAAAGCTGCG
>NZ_JBKBXB010000064.1:0-11061 GCF_046313975.1 Hyphomonas sp.
ATGGCGCGAACTTCTCGTTGTGTAGCACCTGCTGACCCGCGAAAACCGGAGACGGGTTCGCATTAGACTGACAGCACCTGCTCGGTGACCCGAGCGTGAAGCTCCCCCGCAAATAACGCCGCTACGCGATTTCGGTTTCTGTTGGTGATCCGGGTTGTGATACAAGCACAACCTGTCTCGATGCGGCGGGACCGAGGTCCATTCTGAAGGGGAGATGGTGATGAAGGTATGTCATGCAGTTGCGGCGGTACTCGCTGTGGGAATGCTGGCGGGGTGTGCGTGTCTGCCCTGGTCCGGCACGGCGCCTGCTGGCGATTCCGCCCTGGCCGCCGGCCCGCAGGTCCAGCCCGTTCTGGCGCCGCGCGTGGTGGCCGATGTGATGATGCGGGCGCGGATCGCGCTGCCGGACGGTGCGGTGCTGGAGGCTGAGGTGACGGACCCTATGACCGGCGCGGTGATCGCCGAAGGCCGCAAGGAACTGAATGGGATGCAGTTGCCGCAACCTGTGGAAGTCACGCTGCCGGGCGGAACATCACCGGGCAGCGTGTTTGATTTTCGCGCAGCGGTGAGGATGGACGGAAAGGTGGCGTTTGTAAGCGACCGACGCCGGTTTGACTCGGGCTCAGGCCTCGTCGCGCTCGGCATGGTCGAAGTGGCGGCGTATTCACCACTCGCCTTCTCGACAGAGTATACCTGCGCCGGTGTGGTCGCCGAGATCGGGATCCTGAATGACCAGATGGTGCTGCGCACCGGTGGGCAGGACTATATCGTCAAGGAAGTGGTGACGGCCTCCGGGGCGAAATACGCGGCCGAGGGCGAGCCGGAGACCTCGTTCTGGAGTAAGGACGAAAGCGGCACGCTGGTCGTCCAGGGTGTATTTCATGACGGCTGCATCAGGACAGGCGGGTTTGAATAATCCGCGCGGGCGGCCAGGCTCGGGCAGTGACGTGCGTGGCACTCAGCCTGTGAGGGCGCCGCAGCCCGTCTAGCCTCGCGCAATTCAGGCAGGGCGGGACTGCCTCAGTCTCGACTCTGGTCGAGGTGCCTTCTAACGTTTGGGGGCTGGCGCGATGTGCGGACGGAAACGGGTGGGGTATGGACGAAGGCGCGAAGACCTATCGGGCGTTCATCAGCTATTCGCAGCAGGACAAGGTCTGGGGCAAGCGGCTGCATGGCTGGCTGGAGAATTACCGTGTCCCGCCGGGCGTGGCGGGGCGTCTCGCGCCCGGCGAACGCCTTGGCCGGTTCTTTCGCGATGACGAGGAAATGGCCGCCGCTTCCAGCATTGCGAGCATCGTGGAGAAATCCATCGACGAGTCGGAGGCGATGATCGTCATCTGCTCGCCGCGGTCGGCGAAGTCCCAATGGGTGGCTGCCGAGATCGAACGGTTTCGGCGGCGCGGCGCAGAGGCAAGGGTGTTTGCCTTCATCATAGATGGTATTCCAAACTCCGGTGATCCGGATACGGAATGTTTCCCGGCCGCGCTGCGCCGGATGCAGAATGCTGCAAATCCGGACGACCTTCCGATTGAGCCTCTCGGGCTCGACATTCGCAAGGATGGGCGGGACAGGGCGGTGGCCCGGCTTGCCGCCGGATTGCTCGGGGTTGATTTCGACGACCTGTGGCAGCGTGACCGGCGGCGGGACGAAGCGCGCCTGAGCCGGATGGTGCTGGGGCTCGCCGGTCTCAGCACCGTGTTTGCGGCCCTGGCGGCCGCAGCTGTTTTCATGGGTCTCGAGGCACGGCGGAACGAACGCATTGCGCATGACAATCTTGCCGGTTTCTTTGCCGAGCGCGCCTGGCAAAGTCTCGAAACCGGAAACACGCTGACAGCGGCGCGGTATGCGCTCGCGGGACGCCAGCTGTCGGAGCGGAACGCGCGCGCCTATCACGCCGTGCTCGGCGCGGCGATGTTCGCCTCGGGCGAGACGCTGCCACCGTTGTTGCATGACGGCGCGGTCTACAGCGCCGTCTACTCCGCAGACGGAACGTTGATCGCGACCGTCAGCGAAGACGGGGCGGTGAAGCTGTGGAGCGCGGCGACGGGCGCGCTGACCGCGAAACTGGAAGGGCATGGAGGCCGGGTCAATGCCGCGGCCTTCTCGCCGGACGGGACGCGGCTGGCCACCGGCGGCAATGACGGACGGATATTGGTCTGGGATGTGACTGTGCAGTCCATGATTGCCGAGGCCGCCGGGCACGGCGCGCCGGTCCAGACAATACAATTTTCGGGGAGCGGAACTGAGGTTCTGTCGGCGGGCCGCGACGGTTTTGCCCGCATCTGGAACAGCGCCGACGGCGATGAAGTGCATGCTATCGGAAAGGCCGGCGATATTGTCTGGACGGCAGAATATTCTGGAGACGGACGATATGTGGTCACGTCTCACGAGGACGGCGAAGCGCGGCTGTGGGATGCAGGCACCGGGGCTTTGGTCCGGACATTCTCCGGCCACGAAGGCCCGGTCTACAGCGCAAGATTTTCGCGGGATGGCAGCAGGCTCGTGACCGCGAGCTATGACACGACGGCGCGTATCTGGAACACGTCGACCGGCCGCATGGTGGAGACGCTCGAAGGCCATTCCGATTCCGTCCTGGCCGCGGCGTTTGCGCCGGATGGCAAGATGATTGCGACGGCGAGCGGCGATGCCAGCGCGCGGCTATGGACCACAGATCGCGGCAAGGAGGTTGCCGTGCTGAGCGGGCACAAGCGCCCGGTGCGCGGGCTCGCCTTTTCGAATGACGGCAAGACGCTGCTTACTTTCAGCAGTGATGCGACCGCGATGCTTTGGGATGGGGCGAGCGGCGCGCCGGTGCGGACCTTGCTCGGGCATGGCGAGCGCGTGCGCTCCGGAATGTTCTCGCCTGACGGCGCGCAGATTCTCACGGCGAGCGATGACGGGACGGCCAGGGTGTGGGCGGCGCAGGGCCGGCTGCTCTACAGTTCCCGCTCCGGCGCGCGCGCGGTAGCCTTCGCCGAATTCTCCCGGGACGGACGATATGTTGCGACCGCCGTGCAGGATGGCACGGTAGATGTGCGCGATGCCGTCACCGGCGCGCGCCTCGCCGTCCTGACGGATCATCAGGGTGCGGTTTACGGCGTCGCCTTCTCCCCGGATGGCACCCGTGTGGTGACCGCCAGCGAAGATGCGACCGGCAGGATCTGGGACTGGCAGACTGGCGTGACCATCGCGACCCTCACCGGACATGACGGGGCGGTCAACAGCGCGTCCTATGCCCGCGAGGGAGACAGGATCGTCACCGCCGGAGAGGATGGCACGGCGCGGATATGGGATGCGTCAACCGGGGCGCCATTGGCCGTACTTCCGGCGAGTGCTGAGCCCCTGAGAGGCGCGGAGTTTTCGCCGGACGGGACATTGCTGGTGACAGCAGGGCAGGACCGGACGGCGCGGATCTGGCGCCTCGCGGACGAAACCGGGATCAGGACGCTGGAAGGGCATGCGGGCGGGCTCGGGGCGGCGGCGTTTTCACCGGATGGCACGCGCATCGTCACGGGAAGCGATGATGGCACCGCGCGGGTGTGGAGCGCAGAGACGGGGAAGGTGCTCGCCACACTGACGGCCTTCAAGGGCCAGGTTTCGGGCGTGCAGTTCTCGCCGGACGGAACACGCATCGCGACCGCGAACCTCGACCAGACGGCAAACATCTGGGACGCCGCAGATGGCCGGCTCCTGACGACACTTCCGGGGCATGGCAGCGATGTGCGCAGCGCGACTTTCTCCGCCGACGGAACGCGCATCGTTTCCGCCAGCGCAGACGGGATGATCCGGGTCTGGGATGTGTCGCGGCAGACGCAGCCCTGGGAGCCGCTCGCGCAGGATGCGTGCAGCCAGCTGCTGAGCGCACACAGCCGCAGCTTCACGCCGCTGGAAATCGAAACCGACCAGCTGCTCGGGGCCGTGTGGCCGGATCCGGGCCGCGACGTGTGCGAGAATGTTGCCGGCGCCGTGACGCGGGCGGACCTCTACAAGGCTGCCGCGTCAGCGCCTGCTGCCGGCAAGTGACAGCGGGGCGCGCCGGATCAGTTGTCGGGTGTCGTTCCGGGACGGGTGGAGCCGCCGGGATTGCTTTCCTCGGTGGAGCCCGGCGTGATCAGCACCGGTTCGCCGGACGCTTCCGTTTCTGCAGGCGCTGCGTCATCGGCCGTCGTGCCCGCAGGCGGGAGTACAAGGCCCGCATCGTCCTCGTATACGGCGTCTTCCTCGACGCAGTCTGCCTCATCCGAGCAGTCAATCTCTTCGCCGGCCTCTTCTTCAGAGGCGGAAACCTCTATCTCGTCTTCGCCCTGCGCGAGGGCAGCGCCCGGCAGGCCCGTGATCAGCGCAGCTGCCAGCCCGGCAGACGCCGAGAGAATCCATGTGTTGAGCTTTTTCATTTCCGTCCCTTTCAATATACCACCCTTGGCACTCTACACGCGCCGCGTCTATGCAGCGCTCAGTTCTGATCTTCCTCGTCTTCAAATCCGCGCATGCCATATTTCAGGCGCGCGTCGATCATCTCGTAGCAGAGCGTGATCACGAAGTGATCATTCTCCGGATTAGGTGCGCGGACTGTGTCGAAGTAGAACGTGTCCGGCTTTGCCTTGCCTGCGCAACTCATCGCCTGGATGGTTGTGCGGTGTGTCAGGTAGAAGTCCGCCTCGAGATCAAGCTTCAGGTCTTCGGCGACCTGGCTCTCGATCAGGAAAGACCGCGCCGCCTCCATGCCGCCGGTTGGCGGGCCGTACACGATGGCAACGGAGTGACCCATCTCGTCGCCATAGTCCCTGAACACACTATCCATTTCTTCGCGCATGGCCTGGTAGAGCCCGGTACAGTCCGATGACGGATCCAGTATTTCCTCGAACTCGGCGAAGGAAGCGGGATCGCTGCCATAGACGAGGCAGAGGATATCATAGGCGCGGTCCTGCGGCGGGGCGTGCGGCTGATTCTCAAGGAGGCTGGTATCGACCTGCAGCCAGCCAGCGACGGCACTGATAATCTCGTCAATCCCGTCCGGATCATCCGCATCGGGCTGCAGCAGGATCGTGGCGAGCTTGTCGGCATAGTCCTCCCGGTCTGCAGCCGACCAGTCGGGATGCGTGTTCAGATTGGCGATCTGGCCCATCAGCAGATGGCCGGCTTCGTGATAGGCGAGGAAGCGGACAAAGCCCCTGACGAAGCTTTCAGTCTCCGCGTCGCGCCGGCCCGTATCGGCCAGTGCCGGCGCGGCGAACAGCGCGACAGCCAAGCAGACCCAAAGTGCACGGAACAGCTGCATCCCACACCTCCACACCGGTGCAGAGTGTAGCGTGGTCCGCACCGGCGCGATACAGGCCTTTGGCAGGATCAGGCCTAAGCCACCGCAGCGATCGACATGGCGCGGGCAACGGCTTCGGCAACCTTGATGCCGTCTACGCCGGCCGAGAGAATGCCGCCAGCATAGCCTGCGCCTTCGCCGGCGGGGAACAGGCCGCGCACGTTCAGGCTCTGGAAATCTGCGCCGCGCGTGATGCGGATGGGGGACGAGGTGCGCGTCTCCACGCCGGTCAGCAGCGCATCGGGATCGTCATAGCGCGGGATCTTGCGGCCGAAGACCGGCAGGGCTTCGCGCATCGCCTCGATCACATAATCCGGCATCAGCTGCGACAGGTCAGCGGGCCGCACGCCGGGGCGGTAGCTGGGAGTGACAGGGCCGAGCGTCGTGGAGGCCAGGCCGGAAAGGAAATCGCCGACGCGCTGGCCCGGCGCGAAATAGTCCCGCCCACCCGCCGCGAAGGCACGCGCTTCGAGTTGGCGCTGCAGCTCGATGCCTGCCAGCGGATGCGGGCTCGGGAAATCGGCCGGCGTGATGCCGACGACGAAGCCCGCATTCGCGTTGCGCTCGTTGCGCGAATACTGGCTCATGCCATTGGTGACGAGGTGGCCCGGTTCCGAAGCGGCCGCGACCACCGTGCCGCCCGGGCACATGCAGAAACTGTAGGCGGTGCGCCCGTTCTTGGCGTGATGCGACAGGGAATAGGCCGCCGCGCCGAGATCGGGATGTCCCGCACACGGACCAAACATCGCCTTGTCGATCCAGGATTGCGGATGCTCGATCCGGAAGCCGATGGAGAAGGGTTTGGCCTCGATATGAACGCCGCGATCATGCAGCACACGGAATGTGTCGCGCGAGGAATGCCCGATGGCGAGGACGACATGATCGGCCTCCAGGAACTCGCCCGTGTGCAGGTGCAGGCCGCGCAGGCGGTAGGCGCCGCCGGAGGCCCGCTCCAGTTCGAAATCGGTCACCCTGTGCTGAAAGCGGTATTCGCCGCCGAGCGCCTCGATCTTCGCCCGCAGGCTTTCGACCATTGTGACCAGCCGGAACGTGCCGATATGCGGATGTGCCTCGGTCAGGATTTCCGGCGGCGCGCCGGCCGCGACGAATTCCGTCAGCACCTTGCGGCCGAGGAAGCGTGGGTCTTTGATCTGGCTGTAGAGCTTGCCGTCCGAGAACGTGCCGGCGCCGCCTTCGCCATACTGGACGTTCGATTCCGGGTTCAACTCGCTGCGCCGCCAGAGGCCCCAGGTGTCTTTCGTCCGTTTACGCACAACCTTGCCGCGGTCAAGGATGATGGGCTTGAGGCCCATCTCGGCCAGGATGAGACCCGCGAACAGGCCGCACGGGCCCGCACCGATCACGACGGGGCGCAGCTTGCCAGGCCGCACGGGCGGGGGGGTGTAGGAGGTGTCCGGCGTGCGGGTCACATGCCGGTCGCCCGCGCAGCGCGCCAGCACGGCGGCCTCGCCGCGTACTTCTGCATCGACAATGTAGACTTTCAGGATCGCTGATTTGCGCCGCGCGTCATGCGCGCGTTTCCACACCGACCAGCTGAGCAGGTCTTCCGCGCGGATACCCAGCCGGGCGGTTATCGCCGCAGGCAACGCGTCCGCCTCATGGTCCAGAGGCAACTTGATTTCAGATATCCGCAGCATCGCCGCCCTTTAGCACTTCAATCCTGCCTGCACATCTCGTCCGCACAGGTCCGCACGCGGACCGTCTCAGCTTTCCGCGAGCCCGGCTTCCAGCAAGGCCAGCGCCACCCTGCGCGCCCGGTCTTTCTTCTTGCCGAGCAGCTCGCTCAGCGTCGGGCCGAACAGGCCGGTGCCGATCGCGAGGATCACGCTGACGAGGATGGCATCCTCCAGCCGCTCGTTTGCAGCGTCATCATCCGGGCGGATGCGTTGCCGGATCACGGTCTGCACCGCCTCGCGCACCGTGCCGAGCCGGCGCGACTCGTCCGTAAGTTCCAGCCAGGCCGCGAGCCGGGCGGCGCCCTTCGCCTCGAAGGCATCGAACAGGTTCTGGATGCCGGCGAGGCGCCCGGATTTCGGGTCTGCCGGCAGCTCCATCGCCAGCAGGCCCGCGACCAGCTCTGCGATCATCTTCTCCATCAGGGCCGCCTGCACCCCGCTTATCGTGCCGAAATGGTGCAGCACGGTGGCGTTGGCCACGCCGGCTTCCTTCGCCACATCGGCGAGACGCAGCGATTGCGGGCCCTGCTGCACCAGCAGGCGCTCGGCGGCCTCAAGGATGTTCTCCCGCGAGGCTTCCTGCGACCGCCGGACACGGGGCGGGGGGGTGGTTTTGCTTATCGACATTTTTGTCAGTATGTGCCAGAAAGACTGAAATTCGATTGAGATTTGGGGCCGGAATGCCCCCTTGTCAGCAGGATATGCGAGATGACGGCCAAACGCTCTCCCGAAGATATCACCATTCTGCCCCGCGATCTGCGTTTTGATGTCGCGAGCGCGAAGACCGGCCACTGGCTGGATGGCGACCCGGTGGCCACGGCGGTGCTGAACACACTGTCCATGACCTTCCCGGATGGCGAGCGTCTCTTCATGGACGCCGTGCGCGCCTACAAGGACCGCCTCACCGGCAAGCTGGCACAAGACGCGAAGGATTTCATCACGCAGGAGGCGCTGCACTCGCGCGAGCATCACCTGCTGAACAGGATGATCGACCGGGACAAGTATCCTGTCGAGCGCATCGAGGAACAGATCCGTGAACGGATCGCCTTCTCCCGTGCCCGCGGCCCCATGCGCATGCTGATCTCCACCATCTGCCTCGAACATTTCACCGCGATGCTGGCTGACATGTTCGCCGCGCATGACGACATGTTCACAAAAACCGACCCCGCCCTGCGAGATCTCTGGCGCTGGCATGCGATGGAAGAGACCGAGCACAAGGCGGTGGCCTATGACGTCTTCCTCGAGGCGACGAAAGACTGGCCCGCCTGGCGGCGCTATTTCCGGCGCTGCATGGCGATGCTGCTGATCTCGTATTTCTTCCCGCGCAATATCGCGACCTATTCCGCCTGGATGCTTGAAGCTGACGGCTACACGCCGGAGGAGGCGAAGAAGGCCGTCAAGCGCTTCCTGTGGAAGGAGCCGAACTTCTTCGGCCGCGGCTGGAAAATCTGGATCACCTGGTTCAAGCCGGGTTTCCATCCGTGGGATCATGACAACCGCGCGCTGATGGAAGACTGGCGCAGCGAGTTTACGCCGGTCGCTGCCGAATAGCCGGCCCCCTTAATTTGCCCCTGAATAAAGCCTCTGGACAAAATCTCCGGAGCAGATCAATTCTTGCCCCAAGGCAGGGGGAAGAGGCCGATCTCAATGAAAGTGTTCTGGTTTCGCCAGGCGCTGCAGCTCCTTCCGGGAGCGCTCGCCGGGCTTTTCGCATGGGCAGTGTTCGGGGCGGGTATGGCCGCGGCACAGGCTCAGCTGACGACGGAAAAGGTGCCGACATTTCTTGGCATGGACCTGCCGCTGCTGCCCGGTGAGCGGGTCATTCCAACGGCCGATCCGCAATGTTCCGTCGTTGCCTTCGCGCCCGGCGAGACGCGGTACAATCGCTTCGTCAGCTTCTGGCAGAACCGGACATGGACCGGCGCGTGCCGCTTCGGCCTTGCGCATGGCAAGGGCTATGCTGTCGGTGTGAGCGACAATTCTTCGCTTGAGCTGAACATGCTCTACGGACTCGAGATTGCGCCGCCTGAGAGCTTTCAGACCAAATACTGGTCAGACGGGACAGCCTATCGCGACAAGACGCACAATCACCTTGCCGGCACCGTGTTCAGCGACCTCGGCGCAGTCCGATACCGCTGGCAGAGTTCGGAAGGTTCTTCGCGCGCCAGCACGCTGGCGGATATCTCGGGCTGGTGGTTGTTGAGCTCGTATCTGCAGAAACAGTCTTTTGACGCCGCCGGCAATGAGCGCGTGATGACTATCGTCGAGGTGAACGTGGCAGCCCAATGCGGCAACGTGCAGGAACCTTTCAAGGCTTTTGCCAGTGAGGTGAAAAAAGCCTGCGGTGTGAAGATTCCGGAAAAGCACATTCTCGTCCGCCGCGAAGGCCTGTCGAGCGAACCGACGGACAGTCACAAGATCGTCTGGGCAAAGGCCTGCAAGGTGCCCAAAAACTACAGCTGGGCGGAATGTGCAGAACATCTGCCAGCAGCAATCGGCAATGACATTGCCGAGCTCAACGCCATTCTCGCCGGCGATGCCGCCGCGCGCGCCGCCGCGGAACAGGAAATCATGGCCCGCTACGCGCCGCTGGAGCAGGCGGTAGAGGCACGGGTCAATACCGCGGGGAGTGGCGCACAATGAAAGCCGTCAGCGTCATGCAAACGAAAGTCCGCCTGATCGTCCTTGTCGGGATGATGTCTCTAACGGCAGCGCCCGCGCTCGCGCAGGGCACGGGCTATGATGCGAACTGCAATCCTAAGGACTATACGGCCGATGAGCTGCTGCAGCAGGAACTGTGCTCGGCGCATATCGGGTGCCGCCTCACGATGAAGGCGGCCAACTCGGCCTGCAAGGTGAAGGACTTCTTCAGCAACCTTGGCAGCCTGCTCGGCGGGCGCAGCACGCCGGACAATTACGATGTCATGGAAGCCCTGAACCGGACGGAAGTGGTGCAGACCCCCGGGGTGCGCCAGACCAACAGCGCTGCGGCCCGCGATACGGCTGCCGGGCGGCGTCCGTCCTATGATCGTTCGAATGCGGCGCAGGTTGACTGGCAGCAATCTTCCGCAGCGCGTCCAAACATACTCGGTGCGCCTGTGTCATATCTCAACAAGGGTGAGGGCGGTTACACCACATGGTTTGAAGGCAAGGATGGCGCCAATGAGTTTGGACAGCGAAACCAGACCGGTACTCTGATCGATAGCAAGGGCGACATAAAATCCGGCACGATCCTGAATGGCCAGATCCTCGGAAATGGTGTGCGGCGCGCATCCGTGGACGGATCGTGGGCGGGCGGTCCGTTCGACAGCAATGGGCTGAACGGGCAAGGCTACACATCCGCACCAAACGGCACCGGCAAGCCGCCTGTCCTGGAGGGCACGTTCAAGAACGGGCTGGCAGACGGAATGATGCTGGTCACCTGGCCGGATTTCAGTTCACGCAAGGAATTGTGGAAGGACGGCAAGTTCATTGCTGCCGGTCCCACCGTCGCGCGGGGTCAGGTTCCGCCCAATCCCAAGACGCCGGAAGAGGAAGCGGCCGAAAAAGCGGCTGCAGAAAAGGCGAAGTTTGAGGCCGATCTGGCGAAGTTGCCGAATGCCGGGGCTATTTATGCCTTTGCCGACGAATGGGCGGCCAAGGGCGATATGGACAAGGCCCGCACGGCCTGGCGCAGCCTGATGACGCGTTTCCCGGAAAGCCCGCTGGCGGTGAAAGCGGCAGACCGGCTTGGTGGTGGCAGCGGGTCAGGGACAGGTTCCGGCAGCACGGGCACCGGCATGACCGGCGTCAGCGCCAACCGTCCGCCTTCGGACGGTTATCATGATGTGACGCTGGTGGACCGGTGGGCAGGTGTCTGGGAGAGCGAGCCTCTCCTGCGCGTTTCGGAAGCGGAGTATGACCGGACCGTGGAGAACCTGAAAACGTGCGGCTATGGCCGCTATTGCGGGCCGGACAGGCCGATTTCGGAATCTCCCTATGCCTATAATGTAGGCAACATCGTCAACCCGTTCCAGATCAGCGGCAGCCCCGGCAGCCAGACCCCCG
>NZ_JBKBXB010000065.1:0-11054 GCF_046313975.1 Hyphomonas sp.
GCGGAGAGGTGGCCGAGTGGTCGAAGGCGCACGCCTGGAAAGTGTGTAGACGGGAGACCGTCTCCAGGGTTCGAATCCCTGTCTCTCCGCCAGTTTCCATCTTTGGACGCATGATTCCGTGGTTATCGGCATTCGTGATTTGAGATGCTCGGGCTTACGCCGGTCCCCTTCAGGAATTCGATCAGCTCCAAACTTGAAACGGCGATACTTATCTCATTCTTCGAGCGGCCAGATGGGTCGCCCCAGCCTTGGGTATTAACTCCCACAACGCGGTGACAATCATCATACAGGGCGCCGCCCGAGTTGCCGCCAGCAATTGCTGCCGAATGCTGTATGATATGAGAAATTCCGACTGGTGACCGAATGCCAAGGTCCTGGTCAATGATACGGTTCACAACGCCATTGGTAGTGAATGACTTGGCAACGTAGCTCAATTCCAGCTTCGCCCGATCCGCCATTCCGGGGAAACCCACAGCCCATACCGAGTCCGAATCGGTTGGATCAACACCGGAAAGTGCAACGGTCTTGCCTTTCAAACCGGAAACGCTGACCAGAGCCATGTCTTGGCGGATACCTGTTTTCAGAACCGTTCCTAGCAGTGCATCCGCAATCTGATCGCCATTGCGTACGATCAGGACCGTCTTCGCTTTGCCGACAACGTGCTGATTGGTCACGACATAGCCCGGAGCGATGATGAAGCCTGACCCTCGGCCATTTTCGTCTGTATTCAAGATGAAGACATTTGCGCTCGAGATGCGTGAGAATTCAAAACCACCTTTCTTCGTCGTCGGCGGAATCTTGTCGCGCTCGGCTTCAAGTGCCGCTTGCTTTGCTGCGTCGATCCGGGCTTTTTCCTCGGCAGCGGCGAGTTGCAGGATCTTGCCGCGGGCATCCTCCAGCACCGCGGTTTGACCGGCCGCTTCAAGTGCATGGCGCACGGCGGCATTGTTCTCGTAAGTTTGAAGCGTGCTGCGCGCGGCGGCTGAGCCCGCGCTCGCATTGACGGCGATCCGGATGGCGGCGGCGATGTCCGGTGCGCGCTGGATCATCGCCGAGCGGACAGATTCGCGGGCCGAGCTTGCCGGTTGTAACCCGAGCGCCGTTCCGCAGGCGTCGAGTTCTCCGGCGGCGGCTTCCAGCGCAATAAGTTCGGACACTGCACCGGGCTGGCGAAGTGAGAGGATATCCTTCAGGGCGCGGACGGTATTCGGATAGTCCGTCTGCTTCAGTTTCGTGAGGGCAGAGAGGGTTCGTCCGGAGGACTGGATATCGTAGATGCCCGACAGGGCGCGGTCGATCTGAACGAGATCCTCGCGCGCCTGAACGCGGACCGGAAGGTTTACCACGTCTTTGTCAAAGGCGATTTTCTCCCGCGTCGCGTCCGCGAGGGAGACGACCTTTCCATGCACAGGCCGGCCAGCGACTGCATCTTCGACCTGTCTGGCGCGGATGGCTTCGTCGCTGGTCAGCATGATCAGGCTGTAGGCTTTCAGCCTGTCGGCGCGCAGGCGTGCCAGGTCTGCGGATGGATCGCCTTGTTTCGAAGGCAGGGCCTGCGCGCCTTGCGCGAGGGTGGTGATTGCCGGTGCCAGGGATGTGCCCGCCAGATATCCCGCGCGGCTCAGCGCCGGAAGGCTGCAGCGGGCGCGGATGTCCGTAGTCGGAGTATTGGGCTTACCCCAGGCGAAGCTGCCGTCCCAGCCAACCTCCTGAAGGACGGCCGTTCCCGACATTGCGCCGATGGAGACGTTTGCGGAAAAGGCGCCATTGAACGGGCAGGCGGAAATGCGCGCTGTTCCGTCGGCTGAGGCAAGGGAACAGCCTGCAGCAGTGCGACTCGCCGACAGGGGATAGAACTGGGTTTGCGGCGGCCCGCCGGGGAGCCCGTCGAGCACGGCAAGTTCGGCGAAGTTCTGGCCATCATGGGCGAGTTCGATCCATATGCCGCCTGTCAGGTTCCCGCGCAGGACCGACCCGGGCCGCATCTGGCCGTTTTCGGAACTAGCGGGCGATGTGGCAGGGCCGAGCATGCCCGCCAGAATTGCAGCAGACAGGGCGGCAATCCGCCCAAACTTACCTGATCTGGCGCGCATGAAATGTCCCCGCATATCCCGCGAATTGTTTGTAAATGAGGGTACCTGTCAACCATGATTGCGCCCGGAAATGGGCCGTATGCGGAAGTCCGGACCCGGAAGACCGGGTGGCACTGGCTGTCACAATATCGAGGTTTGACAGGCATTCTGCGCCCACCTATGACTTATGGTTAACGTGCCTGGGTGGAACGTGACCGGCCGTTTCGGCAACACAGATGAGTTGGGGGCAAAGACTCATGCGTAACGCAACAATCGCTGTTTCCATTGCAATTTTAGCTTTCGCCGGGAGCGCGCAGGCGCAGGGCAAGGAAAGCGATGTGATCGCGGTCTGCGCCGCGCACCGCGCGCCGCTTGAAGATATCCGCAAGCAGAACCGCGACCAGATGCGGATGCAGGTCACCAAAGGCGTACTGGTCGGCGTGCTGGGCGGCGGCCTGGCTGGCGGCCTGGCGACACAAGGACAGTCCGACAATACGCAGAAGACGGCCGTGGTGGCAGGCGCGCTAATCGGCGCATTTGCCGGCGGTATTGATCAATACCTCGCGGCCAAACGCCAGATCACGCAGGACAATGCCGAGCTTGTCCGTCTGATCAACAGCGATGCGGCAGGGTACGCCAATCGCGTCGACAGTGTGATGTCCTCGATTCGAAACACTGGGGACTGCCGCAAGGAGCAGATTGCGGCGTGGGAGCAAAGGCTGATCGCCACCCGGACCGAGTTTGCAACCCGCGAAGCTGCCCGGGCTGCATTGCTCGCCTCAGCAGCGGATGACAAGGCGCGCAAGTCCATCGAGAAGGACAACAAGAAGGCGGCGAAAGCCGATGGCAAGTTTCTCGACCTGATGGACCGCGAGGAGGCGATGATCAAAGCCGCACTCGCGGATGACAAGGATCTTTACGGCGACATCCTGAAGTATTTCGATACCGATATCATGGCGATGGTCGAAGCGCAGGCGCGCGTTGAGGGGACCAGCGCGGCATCCCTGCGGGGCGGCGCCGAAGCCTATGCCGTGGAAGTTATTCCGCCTGCCATCCTCGCCTCTGCGGCGCCCGGCGGATCTTCAACATCAGCATTTGGCGCGACCACGTCTGCATTCGGTGCCCCGGCCGCACCGCCTCCGGCGCCGAAGCCGGACCTGACCCTGCTGGCCGCGCCGGATCCGACGGATGGCTCAGCACCTGCCTGGCAGGCGCAGGTCGTTCGCCCCGACGCTGTGGAGCTGTCGAATGGGCATCAGGCGGCTCTGGTGGCCCAGCGGAATGCCGGCGCCGAGGCACAGGCCGCGATGCAGACCGCGGATGCCCGCCTCAAGGTCGCGCTGGCGCGTGGTGATATGGTACAGGTCAGCGCTCCGGACTGATGGCTCCGCCAGCAGGAGCGGTTTGCCGGGCGCGTGAGTAGAGGATTGATCGTGCGGCGGCCAGGTTCCGGTGTCTTGTTCCTGGTCTTTGCAGTATGTGCCTTCGGCTTGAATGCCGGATCGGAGATCCGGACAGAGCGCAGGGTCACTCTGTCCAGCCTTGATGACAAGGAGCTTGCGCGGGCGGCATCGTCCGTAATGCTTGTGCGCAGCGAAGTGGCGATCGGCCGGAACGGTGATGCCCGGATTGTCAGCGATGCGGGCAGCGGCATTCTCGTCACGCCCTGTCATGTCATGACCGCGCGGCATGTGCTGGGCCAGGAATCATCTGCCCTGGCGCCGGTAACGCGGGCATTCACAGTTTCGGTCTTCAGGCCAAACGAACGGGCGCCCATGCGCTCCGCTTCTGAGGATCAGACGGCAACCCTTGTTGTTTCCGGCAGTGACCGCGGCATGCGCCGCAGTGAGCTATTGAACGACTGGGCATTCATGGAACTTGAGGCGCCCGTTACTGACCGGGCCCCGCTCCTGCCATTTGCCGGAAATTGTTGTTCCCCGAAGAAAAGCCGGATCGCCTTGGCCGGTTTCCCCGTGGACCTTTATGATCCCGAAGCGCCTGCAATCTGGATCGATCCGGATTGCAGGGTTACCGAGAGATTGGCCAACCGTATCCTCGGGACCGACTGCGCAGCGACGAGCGGAAATTCCGGCGGCCCGCTGCTGATCAGCACAAGTTCAGGCTGGCGGCTGGGGGCGATCCTGACGCGCGCGCCAGGGCCGGGCGAAGCCAACCCAGGCTCCGGGCAGGAAAAGTTTGCGATCCCGATTGACGCCTTCCTGAAGCGCCGCATCGGCTTGCTTCAGGAGAGTTGTTCCCGCCGCCTAGAGAGCGCTGCAGCAGGCTGATCCGGAAGCTGGAGGATCATGGAGTCTCCGGGCTGTCAGAAGTCTCCGTTTCGGTTACCTCCACCGGCGGACCGGTGAACTCCGCGTCGATCCAGAATTTTACCTCGTCGCCGACACCCATCGTCGAGCCTTCGGGCGGCAGGCCGTAGGTGAGGCCGAAGGCGGAGCGGCTGAGGCGGCCTTCGGCGTGGAAGCCGGCGCGGGCGTTGGGGTCGTAGGGCGGGAAGCCCTCATAGGCGCCGTTGAAAGTGACATCGAGCGAGACCGGGTGCGAGGCACCGAGGAAGGTGAATGTGCCGTCGACCTTTGCCGTCTTCGGGCTGGTCAGCGTCACGGTGGTCGACTCGTAGCGCATCTCCGGGAAGGTTTCGGTGTTCAGCCATTGCGGCCCGAGCAGTTCCTCGAGGAAGCCTTCGGGCGGCGTGGGGATGATCAGCGAGGTGGGATCGATGGTGGCGGTGACGCGGGAATCCTGCGGGGCGTCCGGATCAAGGTGGAGCGTGACATCGAAGCGGGTGAACTGACCGACATAGTTGGAGAAGCCGAGATGGTCGGCGGCGAAGACGAGGCTCGCATGGTATTTGTCGAGCATGTAGGTGCCGGCCCGGGCGCCATTGGCGAGCGCCGGGTCGGGGATGACCGGCGCCGAGGCGGCGATCTCTCCGGCGGGCACTTCCGGCGCGGGCGAGCAGGCCGCCAGCAGGGCTGCGGCGGCGAGGAAAAGGGGGCGGGCAGGGGCGAACATCGGGCTTGGGTCCTTTGTGGGTCGCTGCGACTATACCGCAGCCGGCGGGCCCGGCCAGTAGACCTTCGCGTGCGGCTCGCGTAACGGCTGTGGACATGACCCTTGCCAAGATCTGCGGCCTTACCGATCCGGACATGGTCTCCTTCGCTGCGGCGGAAGGGGCAGACTGGATTGGCCTCAACTTCATTCCCGCGAGCCCGCGATTTGTAAGCCGCGAGGCGGCTGGTGAGCTGTTGCGGGCGATGGGCGCGGCGCGGGCCGTTGCCTTGCTGGCGGACCCCACGGTCGCGGAGGTGATGGACACGGCAGCGCTCGGCTTTCCGGTTCTGCAGCTGCATGGCAGCGAGACACCGGAGCGGGTGGCGGAAATCCGGGCAATGACAGGGCTGGAGATCTGGAAAGCTGCCGGTATCCGCAATGCCGATGACCTTGCGCGGGCGGCAGCCTTTGAGGCGGCTGACCGGCTGCTGCTGGACGCGAAGGCGCCGGAAGGTTCGGGCCAGGGCGGCGGGCATGGCGCGGTGTTCGACTGGGCGCTGCTCAAGGGCTGGACCGCGCCGAAGCCCTGGTTACTGGCGGGCGGGCTGACGCCGGCGAACGTCGCGGAGGCAATCCGCGCAACCGGCGCGGCTGCGGTGGATGTGTCCTCTGGCGTCGAGCGGGAGCGGGGGGTAAAGGACAGGGAACTCGTCCGCGCCTTCCTGCGCGCGGCAAAAGGGCTGTAGCTTCGATGGACCTGCGCAATACTTGGGATCAGTGGCCGGATGCGAACGGACGGTTCGGCGAGTTCGGCGGACGCTATGTCGCCGAGACGCTGATGCCGTTGATCCTCGAGCTTGAGGCCGAGTATCGCAAGGCGAAGCAGGACCCGGCCTTTGCCGCCGAGATGGACGACCTGTGGACGCATTATGTCGGCCGCCCGTCGCCGCTGTATTTTGCAGAGCGCCTGACCGAGCATTTCGGCGGGGCAAAAATCTACTTCAAGCGCGATGAGCTCAATCACACCGGCGCGCACAAGATCAACAATTGCCTCGGCCAGGTGCTGCTGGCGCGGCGGATGGGCAAGAAGCGCATCATCGCCGAGACGGGCGCCGGCCAGCATGGCGTCGCGACCGCGACGGTCTGCGCGCGGTTCGGCCTCGAATGCGTCGTGTTCATGGGCGAGACGGATGTCGAGCGCCAGAAGCCCAACGTGTTCCGGATGCGCCTGCTCGGCGCAAAGATCATTCCGGTCTCGTCCGGCACGGGCACGCTGAAGGATGCGATGAACGAGGCCCTGCGTGACTGGGTGACGAATGTCGATGACACGTTCTACTGTATCGGCACGGCAGCGGGCCCTCATCCGTACCCGGAGATTGTGCGCGATTTCCAGTCGGTGATCGGGCGCGAGGCGCGCGAACAGATCCTCGATCGGGAAGGGCGCCTGCCGGATGCGGTGGTGGCGTGCATTGGCGGCGGCTCGAACGCGATCGGCCTGTTCCATCCGTTCATCGAGGATGAGAGCGTGCGCCTGATCGGCGTCGAGGCGGCGGGCCATGGCATCGAGACCGGCCAGCATGCTGCGGCGCTGAACGGCGGCAAGCCGGGCATCCTGCACGGCAACCGGACGTACCTGCTGCAGACTGATGACGGCCAGATCATTGATGCCCACTCCATCTCCGCCGGGCTCGACTATCCGGGCATCGGGCCGGAACATGCATTCCTGCGCGATGCAGGCCGGGCAGAATACCTGTCGTGTACGGATGACGAGGCGTTGGCCGCGTTCCAGCTGTGCACCCGCCTTGAAGGTATCATCCCGGCTCTGGAACCCTCGCACGCGCTCGCCCGTATCGGCGAGATCGCGCAGGAGATCGGCAAGGACGGCCTCGTCATCCTCAACATGTGCGGCCGCGGGGACAAGGATGTGTTCTCGGTCGCGAAGGCGCTGGGAGTGGAGGTCTAGATGTCGAAGGTCGAAGGCGGCTGTCATTGCGGCGCCATCCGGTTCGAGGCGGAAGGCGATTTCTCTGCCGGCATGGAATGCAATTGCTCGCATTGCGACATGAAGGGGTTCGTCCTGGCTTTCCTGCCACGGCCGGACTTCAAACTGACGAAGGGGGAGGGCGCTTACACGACCTATCACTTCAACCGCGGCACCATCGACCATAATTTCTGCAAGACCTGCGGCACACAGGCCTTCGGCATCGGCATCGGCCCGGACGGTCAGGAAATGGCGGCGATCAACCTGCGCTGCGTTGACGGGCTCGACCGGTCGCAGATCACCATCCACCCGATCAATGGCAAGGATTTCTGAGCGTGGCGAAACTCCTCCTCATCCGGGTAACCTGTCCGTCGATGCGTGTGGCGGAGGAGATTGCCGACTCGGCGCTCGAGACGCGCCTCGCCGCCTGCGCCAATATCGAGGGGCCGGTGACATCGTCCTATCGCTGGAAGGGCGTGATCGAGCAGTCCTTCGAATTCATCCTCTGGCTCAAGGCGCCGGAAGCAAGCTGGCTGAAGCTCGAGCAGACGATCGTCCGTATACATCCTTATGACGTGCCAGCGGTGGTTGCCCTGCCGCTCACGCATGTCAGCCCGGCCTATGCGGCCTGGGCGACCGAGAATACGGAAGCCTGACCGATGGGCCGTGAACGGATCGAAGCCGCCTTTGCCAAGGCGAAAGCGGAAGGGCGCGCGGCGCTCGTCACCTATCTCATGGCGGGCGACCCGGACCTTGAAGCGTCCTATGCATCGCTCTGCGCGCTGCGCGACAATGGCGCCGACATCATCGAGCTCGGCGCGCCGTTCACCGATCCAATGGCGGATGGTCCGGCGATCCAGCGCTCCGGCCTGCGCGCGCTCGCAAATGGCACGAAGCTCACAGACGTGATCGGGCTTGCGGCCCGTTTCCGCAAGAACGACCAGACGACGCCGCTCATCCTGATGGGCTATGCCAACCCGGTCCATTCGATGGGTTACGCGGCCTTTGCTGATGCGGCTGCCGCTGCCGGAATCGATGGCAGCATTCTCGTCGACCTCCCCCCGGAAGAGGACAGCGAGCTGCGCGAGCTCTACGCCCGGCACGGCCTTTCGGTCATCCGGCTGGCCACGCCGACCACCAGCCAGGCCCGGGCGGCCAAGGTGGCCGAAGGCGCCTCTGGCTTCATATATTTCGTCGCGGTGACCGGCGTGACCGGGGCCGGAAGCGCGGATCCTGCAGCCATTGCAGCGAATGTGGAGATGGTGCGGAACATATCGGGACTCCCGGTTTGTGTCGGTTTCGGCGTAAAAAATGGTGCGCAGGCTGCGGAAATGGCTAAAATCGCCGATGGGGTGGTCGTTGGTTCGGCTTTTGTGGAAAAGGCAGGCGATGCGAAAGAGACAGGCGATCATGGCGCTGCGGCCCCCGCGATGGGGTCTCTCGCGCGTGAACTGCGCTCCGCCATCGAAACCGTCCGCAAGGCCTGATAGGGCCGCGCCTTCAGGCGCGATTTCGGGAGTTCCTGACGTATGAACTGGATCAACAAGGTCACGCCTCCGGGCCTCAAGACCATGATGCAGAAGAAGGACACGCCGGACGACCTCTGGGTCAAATGTCCGGCTTCCGGCGAGCTGATCTACAAGAGCGACCTCGAGGCGACCTGGAACGTCACGCCGGCCGGTGCGCACTTGCGCATCTCGCCGCGCACGCGGTTCCGCCTCCTGTTCGATGACGAGCGCTGGGAGCCTGTGTCGCTGCCGCAGGTGCCGCTGGATCCGCTGAAGTTCAAGGACGACAAGCCTTATCCGGCGCGCCTCAAGGCGGCGAAGGCGAAGGTGGCCAACCGCGACCTGAAAGAGACCGAAGAGGGCGGGGCGCCGCTGCTGCAGGAAGACTGCATGGTCGCGGCCTATGGCAAGATCGGCGGCGTGCCGGCTGTGGTGCTGGTTCAGGATTTCGATTTCATGGGCGGCTCGCTCGGCATGGCGGCGGGCGAAGCCTTCATCACGGCGGCGCAGCTCGCACTGGCACGCAAGTCGGCCTTTGTCGTCTGCACCGCTTCGGGCGGCGCGCGGATGCAGGAGGGCACACTCAGCCTGATGCAGATGCCGCGCACGACGCTGGCCATCAATGACCTTGCCGAGGCGAAACTGCCCTACATCGTCGTGCTGACCGACCCGACGTCGGGCGGTGTGTCTGCCTCCTATGCGATGCTCGGCGATGTTCATATTGCCGAGCCGGGCGCGATGATTGCCTTCTCCGGCCCTCGCGTGATCGAGCAGACGATCCGCGAGAGCCTGCCGAAGGGTTTCCAGCGGTCGGAATTCCTGCGCGAGAAGGGCCAGGTGGATATCGTCTGTGACCGGAGGAAGCTGAAGGAGACGCTGGCGCGTGTCCTGGGCCACCTCCTGCCGCTGGCGCGCCGGCGTGAGGATCGCTCCTCCGTGACCCTGACCCCGCCGAAGACGCATGCCGAGAAGCCGGCCCAGCCGAAAGGCGCCGCGGATTGATCGGAAACAGCCCGGCCCTCGAAGCTTCGCTGAAGCGCTTCGAGGGTCTCTATCCCGAAACCATCGAGCTGTCGCTCGGGCGCATCCTGCGCGCGCTTGACAATCTCGGCCGTCCGCAGGACCGGCTGCCACCGGTCATCCATGTCGCGGGCACGAATGGCAAAGGCTCGACCTGCGCCTTCATGCGCGCGATGGCGGAAGCGGCGGGATTGTCCGTACACGTTTTTACCTCGCCGCACCTCGTCCGCTTCAACGAGCGCATAAGGCTGGCGGGCGACCTCGTCGATGATGCACGCCTGATCGGCTGGCTGGACCGGACGTTCGACGCCATCGGCGGCGGCGAGATCACGCATTTCGAGGCAACGACGGCTGCGGCTTTCCTCGCCTTCGCGGAAGTGCGGGCGGACCTGTTGATCCTCGAGGTTGGCCTCGGCGGGCGGTTTGATGCGACCAATGTGGTCGATGCGCCGGCGCTGTCGGTGATCACGCCGGTCGACTTTGACCACAAGGCGTTTCTTGGCTCCGACCTGCGCTCGATTGCGGGCGAGAAGGCTGGCATCATCAAGCCGGGGCGGCCTGTCCTGACAGCGATCCAGCGCAAGGTCTGTGATGAGGTGATCGCGCGCAAGGCCGCCGAGGTGAAGGCGCCGCTCTACCGGCTGAAGGCGCACTTCATCGATGTGATGCCGGATGACCTCTCGCTGATCGGCGAGCATCAGCGCGGCAATGCGGCGCTGGCGGCGATGGCGATGCAGCTGTTCGGCAACTCGACGCGGATTTCGCAGGACGCGATTTTCGAAGGTGCGCGCCGGGCGCAGTGGCCGGCGCGGATGCAGCGGCTGAAGCCGGGGCCGGTCACCGCGATGGCGGAGGGCTGCGAGGTCTGGCTCGATGGCGGGCACAATCCGCATGCGGCGCGGGCAATTGCGCGCCACCTCAAATCGCTCGGCGGGAAGACGGCGCTGGTGACGGCTATGCTGGCCAGCAAGGATGCGGTCGGTTTCTTCATGCCGTTCCGTTTCCTGAAGCCGCCGGTTTTCACGATGCCGAATGCGCCGGGCCATCGCGGCGCCGATCCGCGCGAGCTGGCCGAGGCGGCGCACACGGCGGGGCTGAATGCGGCGCCTGCGGACAGTCTTGCCGCCGCCATGCAGGCCGCGGCCCGCACGGGCGCAGACCGGATCCTGATCTGCGGCTCGCTCTATCTCGCGGGCATCGTCCTCGGCGAGAATGGCGAGGCGCCGTTGTAGGATGGCTCGGCGCTGTTCGCGGGCTGAAGCCCGCGGCGCCTGCGCGCTTCGCTTTGCGCGTGGGGGTATCCGGTATTGAGGGCAGCACTTTGTGCCGGCCCGGCTTTCGCCGTCCGGGTGCGGATCATGTGGCGGCCCTCGAGGATGGGACCGGGTGCGGCGGACGCCGCGGGGCGTCCGGGAAGGAAAGTTTGGTTGCGGGGTGGACGCCACTCGTCCGCCGCACCTG
>NZ_JBKBXB010000066.1:0-10835 GCF_046313975.1 Hyphomonas sp.
GTATCGTCGACGGGTATGGCCGCGAACGCATGCGCACGGCGCCGGCCGAAACCGCGCCCGAGGGCTGGTCCACCACCTATGGCCGCGACCGGATTCCGGAACCGGCGCCCGTCACCATCTACCAGACACGGCTCGGCGCCGGCCTCTTCTGGTTCAGCCTCTGCCTCTTCGCGCTACTGGCCTTCCTTGGCTGGAGACGGTAAGGGCAGTGGCACCCCCCAGAATGGGTGACCGGGGAGACGGATGACGGACAGCAAACTTCCGAGCGGCATAGACCGGGTTGTCGGCCAGAGGATTCGCTGGCGCCGGCGCGAACTGAAGCTGACCCAGGAACGTCTCGGGGAGATTCTGGATCTCACCTTTCAGCAGGTGCAGAAATACGAGAAGGGCGTGAACCGCGTCTCGGCCGGCCGGCTGTACGAGATCGCCGGTGTGCTCGGTGTGCCGATCAGCTATTTCTTCGAAGGCGCGGAAGAGTTCCTCGAAGCCGAGCAGGCAGAGTTTGCGGAAGACGAAGACGAGCCCCATGCCCCGGTGATGACGCCGGAAACGCTGGAGCTGATCGCCGCGTTCCAGAAGATCGAAGACATCTCGCTCCGCAAGTCGCTGCTCAATACGGTGCGGGCTGCAGCCTCAGCCTTTGATGGCCGCTCCAGCAGCCAGGACTGACATGCCCGGCCCCGACAAGGAATCCCTGAAAGCGCGTCCGATCCGCAGCTTCGGCCGCACCGGTGGCCGCCCTTTGTCCCCGCGCCAGCAGGCGCTGCTCGAGACCGGGCTCGGCGCATACCGGATTCCGGCGCCCGAAGGCGCGCTTGATCCGCGGGCGATGTTTCCCGGCAAGGCCGGCGTCTGGCTCGAGATCGGTTTCGGCGGTGGCGAGCATCTGATCCACCAGGCGCGCCAGCATCCGCAGACCGGCTTCATCGGCTGCGAGCCCTTCATTGAAGGCGTCGCCAAGGCGCTGGCGGGGATCGAGGATTACGGGCTCGGCAATGTCCGTCTGTGGCCGGAGGATGCGCGCATCCTGCTGGATGCCTTTGAGCCGGGCTCGATTGACCGGGCCTTCATCCTGTTCCCGGATCCCTGGCCGAAGCGGCGCCAGCAGAAACGCCGTCTGGTACAGCCGGCTTTCCTGGTCGCCCTGCACCGGGTGCTTGCGCCCGGCGCGCCCGTTCGCTTTGCCACGGATGTCGCCTCCTATGCCGACGAAGCATTGCTCGCCTTCCTGGGTCATGGCGGCTTCCGCTGGACGGCCGAACGGGCTGATGACTGGCGCCGTCCGCCTGCAGATCATGTCACCACCCGTTATGAAACCAAGAAACTCGGCGATTGCGCCCCGGTCTGGTTCGACTTCGTCCGAAGCTGAAACTGCAGATTTCCTTGACCTTTCGGGCGTTTTGTGAGCACTTGTGTGCCATCGAAACCGGTCGGTCTGAATATCAAGACCCCGTCAGACCGACGGCAATGACTTTCCCTCCTCCGCTTTCGATAGGCACCGGTATGGCGCATCCCGCGTCCGCCGCGGCCGGAATACGGTAAAGGAAGGCCTGCATGGCAACCGGAAAAGTTAAGTGGTTCAACGACCAAAAGGGTTTCGGCTTCATCAAGCCGGATGAGGGCGGCGCTGACGTCTTCGTTCACATCTCTGCGGTCGAACGGTCGGGTCTGCGCACCCTCGCCGAGAACCAGGCAATCTCTTACGAGCTCTACAAGGACGAGCGCCGCGGCAAGACCTCGGCAGTAGACCTGAAGATCCTCTAAGGGGTCGCCCCTTCCAAGGGGTCAGTAAGCAGCGGCTGGGAAACCCTCCCGGCCGCTGTTTTCTTCTGGCCACACATGCCCCCTCGACAGGGAGCCTTTTCGCGACTATCTAGCCGCCAAGTCGAAACATATCGGCGGCGGGTCCGGGAACGGGTCCGCCGTTTTTCTTTATCTGGAATTGCCCCGCCTCGCATGATCGCCCTGACAGAACAGGAACGCCGCCTGCTGGACCTGATCCGCCCCGTCGCGGAAGGCCTCGGCATGGAAATCGTGCGTCTGCGCGTTCAGGGTGGCCGCCGCCCGCACCTGCAGGTGATGGCCGAGCGGGCAGGGGGGGCGCCGACGGATGTCGAGGATTGCGCGCGTCTCAGCCGCGCCATGTCGCCGGTTCTGGACGCCGCGGACCCGATTTCCGAGGCCTACATGCTGGAAGTGTCCACGCCCGGCATCGACCGGCCGCTGACCCGCCCCGGCGATTTCGCCCGCTGGATCGGCCATGCCGTGAAGGTCGAGCTGGCCCGCCCGATTGATGGCCGGCGCCGGTTCACCGGCACGATCACCGGCGAGGACGAGGCCGGCGCACATATCGAACTCGATGACGAGACCGAACTCGTTGCCGGGGTCCATGAAATGAGCCGGGCGAGCCTTGTGCTCACCGACGAACTGATCGCCGCCGCGCGCGCCGCCGGGAACCTTCCGCCGCAGCCGGATGAAGACGACGAAACCCTCGCCGATTTCGAGATCGACGAGACTGAAGACGACACGGAAGAAGAGACAGGAGATCTCCAATGACCGCCATCGGCGTTTCCGCCAACCGGCTTGAAATCCTGCAGATCGCCAAGGCGGTCGCGGAAGAGAAGTCGATCGACCAGCGCATCGTCATCGAGGCGATGCAAGAGGCGATCGAGAAAGCCGCCAAGGCAAAGTATGGCCAGGAGCATGACATCCGGGCGAAGATCGATCCCGCGACCGGCGAGCAGACGCTGTGGCGCGTGCAGACGGTTGTCTCCGACGACAACTTTGAAGACGAAGCCAAGCAGCTGCGCCTTGCCGATGCGAAGAAGATCGACGCGTCGCTCGAGATCGGCAGCGAGCTGAAGGAAGAACTTCCGCCCTTCGATTTCGGCCGCGTTGCCGCCCAGACTGCCAAGCAGGTGATCACGCAGAAAGTGCGCGATGCCGAGCGCGAGCGTCAGTACAATGAGTACAAGGACCGTGTCGGCGAGATCATCAACGGCATCGTCAAGCGCGTCGAGTATGGCCATGTCATCGTCGACCTTGGCCGCGCCGAAGGCATCATCCGCCGCAATGACGGTATCCCGCGCGAGAACTTCCAGCCGAACGACCGCGTGCGCGCCTACCTCTACAAGGTCAGCCGCGAAGTGAAGGGCCCTCAGATATTCCTGTCGCGCGCCGCGCCGGACTTCATGCGCAAGCTGTTCGCCCAGGAAGTTCCGGAAGTCTATGAAGGCGTCATCCAGATCAAGGCCTGCGCCCGTGACCCTGGTTCGCGCGCCAAGATCGGCGTCATCTCGAACGACTCGTCCATCGACCCCGTCGGCGCCTGTGTCGGTATGCGCGGTGCGCGCGTGCAGGCCGTTGTCGGTGAGCTCTCGGGCGAGAAGATCGACATCATCCCGTGGAGCTATGATGCGGCAACCTTCATCGTGAACGCGCTGCAGCCGGCAGAAGTCTCGAAAGTGGTGCTCGATGAAGACGAGCGCCGCGTCGAGGTTGTCGTGGCTGACGACCAGTTCCCGCTCGCCATCGGCCGGCGCGGACAGAACGTGCGCCTCGCCTCGCAGCTCACCGGCTGGCAGATCGACCTGATCACCGAGTCGGCAGATTCGGAACGCTTCCAGAAGGAATTCCAGGAGCGCACCGAACTGTTCATGAAAGCTCTGGATGCGGACGAAACGCTCGCCCAGCTGCTCGCCTCGGAAGGCTTCGAGACGGTCGAGGAGATCGCTTTCGTTGCGCCGGAAGACTTCATCACCATCGAAGGCTTCGACAAGGACGTGGCCGAAGAGCTGCAGGAGCGCGCCCGCGACTTCCTCGAACAGCTCGCCGCCGAGAACGACGCCAAGCGCCGCGCGCTGGGTGTCGAGGATGCGGTGATGGACCTCGAAGGCATGACCCCGGCCTTCGCCGTGAAACTCGGCGAGCAGGGCATCAAGACGGTCGAAGACGTTGCCGGTCTCGTGCCGGACGACATCACCGGCTATCGCGAGCCGGGTCCGGACGGCAAGCCGGTCTGGGTCGAGGGCATCCTGAAGAAGGGCGAGATGCGCAAGGACGACGCCCAGATGTTCGTCATGAAGGCGCGCGTGATTGCCGGCTGGATCGAGCCTGAGGCGCTGGATGCGCTGATGGCCCAGCAGGCAGGCAGCGATCAGCCGGCAGCCGAGCTGACGGAAGAAGAGCGCGCCCTCCTGGCCCTTGGCGAGCTTGGCAACTCGGTCAGCGATGACGACGATGAAGAGGCGCTTGCCGAAGAGCTCGGCATTGATCTCGCAGACCTGCAGACGGAGGGCGGCGATGATGATGCCGCATCCCGAGAGTGATCCGCGCCTGACCGCAGACATCGAAGGATATGTTTCGGGCGAGGAAGACGCTTCCTCGCCTGAGCGCCTCTGCGCGGTGACGCGGGAGCGCCTGCCGCAGGACGCGATGGTGCGTTTTGTCCTCTCGCCGGACGGCGTGGTGACGCCCGATGTCGCCTGCCGCCTGCCGGGCAGGGGGGTGTGGATCACGGCGAAGCGCGAGCATGTCGAGACCGCGGCACGCAAAGGCGCCTTCGCGCGCGGCTTCAAGTCCGCGGTAACGGTGCCGGAACGCCTCGCCGACCTGGTCGAAACGCTGCTGGTGAAGCGGTGTGTTGATCTGCTCGGCCTCGCCCGCAAGGCTGGCCAGGCTGTGACCGGGCATGACCAGGTGCGCGATGCGTTGAAAGGCGCGCCTCCGGCCTTCCTGCTCGAGGCGGCGGACGGCGCCGAGGATGGGCGCAAGAAGGTGTATTTTCTGGCTAAAGCGCTATATAGCGGCGTGAAAGTGGCCGGTGCGCTCTCTGCGCAGGAATTGGGCATGGCTTTTGGACGCGACCGTGTGATACACGGCCTCGTCCGCCCGGGGGCCATCGCGGGAAACTGGGAAATCGCCTACCGGCGTCTCACCGGCTTTCGCAGGGCCCCTGAACTCGACTGGTTCCCGGAACCGGAGCAGTAACGGACAATCGCTGGACGCATGGGCGTACCGGCACAGAAGTGATATGTAGGACGAATGAGCGATAACAACGAATCTGGCAATTCCGGTGGCCGCAAGCCTCTGACCGTCGTGCGGAAGACCTCCGGCACTGTGAAGCAGAGTTTCAGCCACGGTCGATCCAAGCAGGTCGTCGTCGAGACGAAAAAGAAACTCCGCCCGGTCACGGCTGGCGGACAGGGCGGCGCGGCTGATGGTGCGTCGGCGCCGGCACAGACTGCTGCGGAATCGATGGAAGCCAAGCTCGTGGCGCTCGCTGCGAAACTCGGGATCACGGTCGATGAGCTGAAGGCGCGCCAGAAGGTGCTGGAGCAGCGCAAGGCCGAAGACGCCGTGCGCGCCAAGGACCAGGAGCGCGAGAAGGCCGCTCAGGACCGCCTGCGCACCGAGCAGGAACGCAAGCAGCAAGAATCCCGCGAACGGGAGGAAGCCGAATCCCGCCGCAAGGCGGAGGAAGAGGCGCGCAAGGCTGCGGAAGCTCTGCCGAAGGAGCGCACGGATCGTCCGGTCAAGGCCCGTCCGCGTACGGACGCTGTAGCCCCCGCTGCCGCTGTTCCGGTGGAAGATGATGATGCTGGCCGCAGCAAGCGCGGCAGCAAGGCCCCGAAAGATGACCGCGGCGACCGCGCCCGCGAAGCGGCTGCCCGCGGCCGGGATGCCGGCGAACGCCGCCGCGGCAAGCTGACGATCGCCTCGGCGCTCGGTGACGATGCCGAACGCCAGCGCTCCCTCGCCTCCGTGCGACGCGCCCGCGAGCGCGAACGCGAACGCAAGATGGGCGGCGCCGGAGATCGCGAGAAAGTCTCGATCGAAGTCACGCTACCGGAAACGATCACCCTTCAGGATCTCGCCGGCCGTATGAACGAGCGCGTCGCTGACGTCGTGAAATTCATGATCAAGCAGGGCGAGATGCTGCGCGGCAACGACATCATCGATGCCGACACCGCAGAGCTGATCGCGGCCGAGTTTGGCCACACGGTGAAACGTGTTGCGGAATCGGATGTCGAGATCGGCCTCGAAGGCCTCGATGATGATGAAGCGGACCTGCAGCCGCGCCCGCCGATCGTGACCATCATGGGCCACGTTGACCACGGCAAGACCTCGCTGCTCGACGCCCTGCGCAAGACGGATGTGGCCTCCGGTGAAGCCGGCGGCATCACCCAGCATATCGGCGCCTACCAGGTGCAGCTGAAATCCGGCGAACGGATTACGTTCCTTGATACGCCCGGCCACGCCGCTTTCACGGCAATGCGGGCCCGCGGCGCCAATGCGACGGATATTGCCATTCTCGTCGTCGCTGCAGACGACTCGGTGATGCCGCAGACGATTGAATCCATCAATCACGCAAAGGCCGCCGGTGTTCCGATCATCGTTGCGGTCAACAAATGCGACCTGCACGATGCCAACCCGGACAAGGTGCTGACAGACCTTCTGCAGCATGACATCCAGGTCGAATCCATGGGCGGCGTGACGCAGGCCGTGAAGGTTTCGGCGAAGACCGGCTTCGGTCTCGACGAGCTGACGGACGCGATCTCGCTGCAGGCCGAAGTTCTCGAACTGAAGGCCAATCCGGACCGTTCCGCCGACGGCGTCGTGATCGAATCCAAGCTCGACAAGGGCAGGGGCCCTGTGGCCACCGTTCTCGTCAAGCGCGGCACGCTGAAGCGCGGCGACATTCTCGTGGCCGGCGCCCAGTGGGGCAAGGTGCGCGCGCTCGTCGATGAGCGCGGCCAGCAGCTTGACTCTGCCGGTCCATCGCTTCCGGTCGAAGTGCTCGGCCTCGACGGCGCGCCCGATCCGGGTGAGGCCATCGTGGTGGTCGACAGCGAATCGCGCGCCCGCGAGATCACGGAATACCGTGTGCGGACGAAACGCCAGGTTGCCGGCAATGCCGGTGCGGCCGCCCGCGCCTCGCTCGACCAGCTGATGACCCGTCTCAAGGACGGCGCGGTCGAGACCCGCGAACTGCCGGTGGTTCTGAAGGCCGACGTGCAGGGCTCTGTCGAGGCGATCTCGATGTCGCTCGACAAAATCTCGACCGAAGAAGTCCGCGCCAAGGTCATTCATGGCGCGGTCGGCGGAATCTCCGAATCCGACGTGCTGCTTGCGCGCTCGTCGAACGCGCCGATCTTTGCCTTCAACGTCCGCGCCAACAAGCAGGCGCGCGACCTTGCGGAGCGTGAAGGTGTCGAGATCCGCTACTATTCGGTGATCTACGACCTGATCGACGACGTGAAGTCGACCCTCTCGGGTATGCTGGCACCGGAGAAGCGCGAGACCTTCCTCGGCTATGCCGACATTCTCGAAGTCTTCAGCATCACCAAGGTCGGCAAGGTTGCCGGCTGCCGGATTTCGGAAGGCAAGGTTCTTCGCGGCTGCGGCGTGCGCCTCCTGCGCGATAACGTCGTTATCCACGAAGGCAAGCTTAAGACGCTCAAGCGCTTCAAGGATGAAGTCTCCGAGGTCAATGCCGGCATGGAATGCGGCATGGCGTTCGAGCGTTACGAAGACATCCGCGTCGGCGATAAAATTGAATGCTTCCAGGTAGAGGAAATCGCAAGGACGCTGGCCTAATCTCGGATTATGAGCCGTGTCCTGACGATTTCCGGGCGGTTGCAGGACCGCCACCTGAAGCAGCTCGTCCGGATCAGCCGTGACAGCACTGTCGGGCCGACTGCGCTTTACTATGCCGGTGTTACTGCGCCGGTGGTGTCTGCCAGTGTCGCGCTCCTCGCCCGGAGGGTGATGATCGAACTTGGCCTTACGCCGTTCTGGCAGCTGATGGCATCGGCGCAGCTGGCCGCCCTGGCGGGCATTGCGTGGTACCTGATCTTCATGCGCTGGTCATACCGGCACCGGTCGGGACGCGGCACAGAGCGCAGTCTCGATACTGAAGTCTCCGCGTCCGAGGAGGGGCTTTCGGTGCGGCGCGGCCCGGTGGAAACACGGATCGGCTGGGAAGGCGTGCGCCGTACAATCCGGGGCTCGGACCACCTGGCGATCTTCATTGACGGCGCCGATGCCCTGATCATCCCCGACGACTGGTTTGGCGGTGACAAGGCCGCCAGCTTGGCCTTTACTGAATTTGTGACCTCGAAAGTAACGCCGAATGGCCCGTAAATCTGCTTCACCCGGACTGCCTTCCCAACGCCAGCTGCGCGCAGGCGAGATTGTCCGCCATGCGCTCGCCGAGATCATTGCGCGCGAGGATTTCCGGGATCCCGACCTCGCCGGCGTGCTCGTCACGGTCGGGGAAGTGCGCTGCTCGCCGGACCTGAAACATGCCAACATCTTCGTCACGCCGCTGGGCGACGATACCGAAGAAGGCCGCGCAAAGCTTGCCGCGGCGCTGAACCGGGCCTCCGCCTTCCTGCGTGGCCGGCTTGGCCGGGAGATCGAGCTGAAGTTCACGCCGGTGCTGAATTTCATCGCCGACAAGTCCTATGACGAGGCAACGGCCATCGACCGGCTGCTTGCAGATCCCCGCGTCCGCCGCGATCTCGGCAGCGAAGACTAGGTTTGCCCCGTTTCTGCCTTGATGCTTTGTCATTTGACTGGAGAGTTTCCGGGTCCAAGAGGGTGTCCGGGCAGAATGCCGGGGTTTGCGTATGAAACGACAGACGATAGACGAAGAGGGCGCGCGTCTCGGGGAAGTCTCCGCCGCTTCGCTGCAGCTTGGCGATGACACGATCGCCATCCGCCGGATTGCCACCATGTCGGTGGAACGCCACGAGTTCTTTCCGTGGAATACGCCGGAAAACCGCAAGACGCAGTCGGTTTACTCGACGCTCTGTGTCGCCTTCCTGTTTTTCGGCATTGTCGGCCTGATCGGGTGGCCGGTGATGGCCAGCAATCCGTCCGTCAGCGGCATGTCCCTGATCATCGGCGTTGCCCTGATGGTGCTCGGCCTGGCGCTCGGGGTGCGGGCGATGATGATCGCCGCGCGGCTGAAGGAAAAGCATCCCTATTTCCGCCTGATCATCGGCACCTCGGACGGACGTCAGATCCCGCTGGTCGACAATAACCGCGAAGTGCTGATCAAGATCCGCGATGTCGTGCGCTACAAGCTCGATACGGGCGATACCAGCGTGACTGGGGATTTCGATCTCAATCTCGACATCGTCAATCTTCGCCTGCCCAAGGCCGCCGCCGGCACGGCCTTGCCCCGGCAGGCCCCGGAGCGGGCCGAGATTGCCGCCCATGACGTCTTCGACGAAGAAGAAGACGCCCCGCCTGCCGGTCACTGATCTGCAGCGCAGCTTGCAGGATTGACGCAGGCCGTCCGGCAAGGCTATGCGGCGCGCTGAAGAGACCAACCGTCGCCGCGTTCGAACCGCGTCGCCGGAGCAAGTGGAGCTGAATGTGTCCCGCCATAGAAAACGTAAAGGGGAGCCGGTGACCGGCTGGCTGAACCTGTTCAAGCCGGTCGACATGACCTCGACCCAGGCGGTGGCCATCATCAAACGCCTGTTCAATGCCGAAAAGGTGGGCCATGGCGGCACGCTTGATCCGTTGGCGGATGGTATTCTCCCGATTGCGCTCGGCGAGGCGACCAAGACGGTCCAGTGGGCGATGGATGCCGAGAAGGAATATGTCTTCACCATCCGCTGGGGCATTTCGACGGCGAGCCAGGATGCGGAAGGTGAGGTGGTCGCCACCTCTGACCTACGTCCGGAGCGCGCGGCAATCGAGGCGGCGCTGGTGAAATATGTCGGCACCATCCGGCAGGTGCCGCCGAAATATTCCGCCATCAAGGTCGCCGGTGAGCGGGCCTATGACCTTGCGCGAGAAGGTGAGGCGTTCGAGCTTGAAGCGCGCGAAGTGACCGTGCATGCCGCGAAGGTGATCGGTATGCCGGATGCGGATCATACGGTGATCCATGTCGTTTCCGGCAAGGGTTTCTACGTGCGTGCGCTGGCGCGTGACCTGGCATTTGATCTGGGGGCGGAGGGGTTCATCAGCCAGCTGCGCCGCATACGGGTCGGTGCCTTTGATGCGCCGAGGGCTGTATCCATTGCGGACCTTGACGCACTGAAGGAAGACCGCGCGGCATTGATGTCAAAGCTGCGCCCGCTGCAGGCGGTGCTGACAGAGATGCCGCACCTCCAGGTCACGCCGCATGATGCAGGCAATCTGCGCCAGGGCCGTTCCATCGTGCTGCTGCCGCATGTGATCGAAAGGTGGCGCGAGACGCGCGCCGATGAGGAAGACCGCATGGCGCTGGCCGTGACCGGCGAAGACGCCGTCGCCCTCGGCGAAGTGCGCGCCGGGCATTTCGAACCCGTGCGGGTGTTTGCTTTTTGAGTTTTGCCAGGCGCTGTTTTTTTTATTTCGGTGCTCGGTGCTGTTGCTGAGCCTTTGAGGCTCAGCGCACCTGCGCCTTCGCTTTGCTCGTGGGGCGCTATGCGGTGAGCACAGCATATGTGACCGGACGCGGGGGAGCCGGCCGGTTTTTCTCTCTGATTTCTCGGAGCCCATCCTGAGCGAAGTCGAAGGATGGGCATGTGCCGCAGCGATGGCGAGCCCGCTCTATCCTTCGACTTCGCTCAGGATGAGCTCCGCGAAGGCGCGAGATGCGGCCTCTGGGTCCCGGCGTTCGCTGGGATGAGCGGATGGAATCTAGGATGTGTTGTGTGGGGCGAGGGCGCAGGCCCCCTCCTGTTGATTTCTGCTGAGAACTGACCCGGGGTTTCCATCGAGAACTGACCCGCCTTTTGACTATCTTTCGGGTTTCATTTCCGGGTCAAGATGATGCCTTCTCCTTTTTCGATTTCGGTTTCTGCGCCGAGCTGTTCTTGAACCGGAAGCTG
>NZ_JBKBXB010000067.1:0-10008 GCF_046313975.1 Hyphomonas sp.
CCCAGACCATTTCCGCCGCCGAAGGGGCAACGGCCTCATGCAGGAAGGATATTTCGTAAATCAGCCACGGAAACACGACGAGCGCTGCAAGCGACCAGAACAGGGCCGACATCCACATATGTGCGATCGGCGGCTTCTGCGGCGCGCCGGGTTCGCTGGTGTCTGGTTCCATGCCGGTTGTCCCCTTGGCCTTCCAGCCTAGCGGCGGGCAGGGGCGCCATCAACCGGGGCCTGCTCAGGCCGGACTGGAAAGACCGGCAGCGGCGAGGGCTTCGGACTGGCGGGCGGCGACGGTTTCTACGGTGAAGCCTTCGAGGCTTTCCTCGAACAGGCGGTGGAAGTTCAGCTCTGCGCCGAGGCGGAGATAGGCGGCGCCGAGACCGATGGCCGCGCGGTCCATGAAGACGAATTCGCGCGGGATCTTCACCGGGCCTTTTTCCTTCAGCAGCTGGCGGACGCGGAAGGCTTCCTTGCGGCCATACTCGCCGGCGGTGACGCCGTCGGCGACGGTGCGCACCCGGTCGTCGATGATCGGGCCGTAGATGAAGCGGGCCCAGACGTTAAGCACTTCGGCAAGCTCGCGGGAGAGATTCTCGAAGCCCCAGGTCTCGTAGGCGGCATAGGCCGCGTCGAAATCATCGTGCAGCATCGCGCGGTAGAGATCGACCACGCCGCCGACGAAGCGCGGCGGGAAGATGCGCACGCAGCCGAAATCGAGCAGGTTGATCCCCTCCCCGCCGCCGGTGACCTGGTAGTTGCCGAGATGCGGGTCGCCGTGGATGACAGCATAGGAGTTCATCGGCGTCCACCATGTCCAGAACAGCATGGCGGCGATGCGGTTGCGGGTTTCCTGCGGCGCGGCTTCGAAGGCGGTGAGCCTGTCCCCGGAAAGCCATGTCATGGTGAGGAGGCGGTCGGTGGAGAGCTCCGGCACCAGCTCGGGACAGGTGACGAAGGATTTGCCGGCGAGCATCTGGCGGTAGAGCGCGATGTGTTTTGCCTCGCGGGCATAGTCGAGTTCTTCGCGCAGGCGGTCGGTGATTTCCTCGACCATCGCGTCGGGGTCGATGGAGCCGTCCATGCGCTTGAAGAGGCCGAGGAGCGTGCGCAACTGGCCGACATCGGATTCCACGGCGCTCGCCATGTCAGGATACTGCAGCTTGCAGGCGACCTCGCGGCCATCGTGCAGCGTCGCGCGGTGGACCTGGCCGAGGGAGGCGGCGTGGGCGGCTTCCTTGCCGAAGGTGGCGAACTTTGCTTCCCAGCCTGCCCCGAGCTCGGCGCGCATGCGGCGCCTGACGAAAGGCCAGCCCATCGCGGGGGCCTCGGCCTGAAGCTGGGCGAACTCGGCCGCGTATTCGGCGGGTAGCAGGTCCGGGATGGTGGAGAGGAGCTGGGCCACTTTCATCAGCGGGCCCTTGGATTTGCCGAGTGCGGCGGCGAGGGCCTTTGCCGTTTTCTGGTCGCCCTCATCGCCGCCGAACAGGGACTGCGCAGCAAAGGCGATGCCGGCGCCGGAGAGGTTCACCCCGACTTTCGCCGTACGGGCGAGCCGGCCGGTGAGGCGGTTGCGTTCGGGATCGTCAGGCCGGGAGGTGTCGCTCATGCAGCGGATATAGAGGGCGGCCCGGCGCTTGCACAGGCTGCGGCGGGGGGCCGCGTGACAAGGCTGTAAGGCTGGAGTATAGCGCCCGCCAATTCGACAGTATCAGAGGCCAGACTGCACCCACCGCCGCGACCCGCACCTGACGGACCACCCCGCGATACAGCAGCGCCTCCCCGCACCCGGAAAATCCCATGTCCTACAAAACCCTGATCACCGAAGCCGTTCCTGAAGACGGATATGCCGTCATCCAGATGAACCGGCCGGAGAGCCTGAACGCCCTGAGCGAAGAGATGATGACCGAACTGTCGGCGGCGCTCGACCGGTTCGAGGCGGATGACGACATCCTGTGCATCATCCTGACCGGATCAAAGCGCGCCTTCTCCGGCGGCGCGGACGTGAAGGAAATCCAGAACAAGACCTTCCCGCAGTCCTATTATGAGGACTTCATCACCCGGAACTGGGAACGCACGGCGCGGGCCCGCAAGCCCGTGATCGCGGCGGTGGCCGGCTATGCCATCGGCGGCGGCTGCGAGCTGGCGATGATGTGCGACATTATCCTGGCCGCCGACAATGCGCGTTTCGGCCAGCCGGAAATCCGCCTCGGCATCATGCCGGGCGCGGGCGCGACGCAGCGCCTGACGCGGGTGATCGGCAAGTCGAAGGCGATGGAACTGTGCCTGACGGGCCGGATGATGGAGGTTCAGGAAGCCGAGCGCTGCGGCCTGATCAGCCGGATCGTGCCGGCGGACGACCTGATGGACGAGGCCCGCGAGCTGGCGAAGACCATCGCCCAGATGCCGCGCGCCGCCGCGATGATGACCAAGGAGGCGATCAACGCCGCCTATGAGACGCCGATGTCGCAGGGCATCCAGTTCGAGCGGCGCCTGTTCCACTCGCTGTTTGCCACCGATGACCAGAAAGAAGGTATGAAAGCCTATCTGGAAAAGCGCACGGCGCACTTCCGGGACCGCTGAAGCCCCGGCGGGCGGCTGCTTTTCGGCGAATATCGCGGTTGACGCACACCCGCCGTTTATGTATTCCCCCGCCTTCTGCCTGACCGGGCCACACCTTCTCTGGCCGGGGGCATCTGGAGTTCACAATGGCAAATACACGTTCTGCCAAGAAGATGGTCCGCAAGATTGCGGCCCGCACCGAGGTCAACAAGGCCCGCAAATCGCGCGTGCGCACCTATGTCCGCAAGGTCGAGGAAGCCATCGCATCGGGCGACAAGGCCGCTGCCGCCGAGGCGCTGAAAGCTGCCCAGCCGGAAATCATGCGCGCGGTGACCAAAGGCGTCGCCCACAAGAATACGGCTTCCCGCAAGGTCTCGCGCCTTTCGGCCCGCGTGAAGGCCATGGGCTGAGCCCAGCCTCTGCGGCATTTCGCCGACAAAGATCAAAGGCCCGTCAGAGACCCTGGCGGGCTTTGTTTTTGTCCGCTGTACATGCTATTGAAAACGTGTGGCGGAGATCTTTCGCGGCCGAAAATCCAACCTGAGCGGTTTGTCCGGCGCGTCAGAAACCCGGGGTGTGGCAGGGTTGCAAACAGGGTCTGAAAAAGCGGGTTTTCCACAACCAAATATGGAAGTCTCCTGTTGACAGAACTTCTGTGAACAAAAGTCACCAGACGCTCACATGTATTTTTTTGGGCCGCTCAAGCTGATGTATTTCCAGCGCATTTTAACCATGTGAACCGAGTCAACATCCTTATTGGCGCGTTCAAAAAAAAGTGGGGCTTGTAATGGATTTCTGTGCCGAATAACTTCCGTCTCACCAGCTGAATATAGTCCCGGTAAAGAGTATTTTTGTGTATCAGGCGGGGGCCTGCCGGGGCGCATTGTGTGCGAGTTGGGAAGAGCGATCAAAACTAGAAACGGGGTCGGTGATGGGCCGAAAAAGATTGTTTGTCTCTCGCGTCAATCAGAATGGCCAGGACGGTCAGAATGGCGAGGTCACGGGTCTGCGCGTCTGGGAAGACGTGCTGGTCACCCTCGAGTCGCGATTGGACCAGGACGAATTCACGCGCTGGATCGCGGATCTGCGTCTTGTGGCGGATGTCGAGAACGAAATGCTGCTGGCGGCGCGCGACGCTGTTGCGCTGAGCCGTGTCAATGCGCGCCACAAGCGCGAGATCGAGCGCCTTTGGGCGGCTTTCGATCCGCTCGAGCGCAAGATCAAACTGGTCTGTTGGCTGACGATTCCGGAGGAGATGCGCGATCTGATCGGCGATCCGTGGGCCGAGGAGCTGGACGAGGAAGACGTGGCAGAAGATGCCGCCGTCCCCGCCCCGGCGGCGAGCCCGGCGATGACGTTTGCCAACCTCGTGGTCGGCCCGTCGAACCAGATCGCTGCCAACATGGCGAAGCGGATTGCCGCTGGCCTGCCGGCCGGCACGGCGATCACGCTGATCTATGGCCCGCAGGGCACCGGCAAGACGCACATCGTGCTGGCGCTTAAGGCGGAAGCCACCGCGCAGAATGCCAAGCGCAAGGTGGTGTACCTGACGGCCGAGGAATTCATGTCGGCCTACCTCGACGGCGTGCGGGCCCGCGATACCAGCGACCTGAAACGCCGCCTGCGCGCCGCGACGCTGCTGATCATCGATGACCTGCACCGGATCGCCGGCAAGCCGGGCACCGGCAATGAGCTCTATCAGAACATCCGCGAAGTCACCGGCAATGGCGGCCAGGTGGTTCTGGTGGGCGACACGGCGCCGGGAGAGACGACGGGCTTCGGCCAGCGTCTGCTCAGCGAGATCAAGGGCGCGACTTCGGTTGAAGTCGGCCTGCCCGATGCGACGATGCGCCGTGAAATACTTGTACGTCTTGCGTCCCACATCAGCGCCAGCCACCCGGAGTTCCGCTTGAGCGACGACATGATCCAGAAACTGAATGCCGGCATCCGCGGCCCGGGCCGCGAACTGACGGGCGCCGTGTGGAGCCTGTTCACCGAAGCGAACTTCGGCGAGGAAGAGCCGACGATGGAGATGCTGGACCGCGTCATCCGCCGCCATGCCGGCGAGCAGCGCGAGCCGACGATCGATGTGATCAAGAAGGCGACGCTGAAGATCTTCCCGATCGCGCGCGCCGACCTTGAAGGGCCGAGCAAGATGCAGGCCTTCGTCTATCCGCGTCAGATCGCCATGTACCTGTGCCGCACGCTGACCCGGAAGTCCTTCCCGCAGATCGGCCGTGCTTTCGGAAAAAGAGACCACACAACAGTGCTTTACGCCTTCCGGCGTATCAAGAAATCCCTGGCCGAAGATACCCGCCTGGTCGAAGACATCGCACGGGTCGAGGCAACCATCCTCGAACTGCTCGAAAGCGGCCAGACCTGAAGCGTGCAGGCGCATCGGGGCCGTCTGGGCGCTTGGCTTTTGCTGCAACTTGTTTAAGCATCCTCGGCCCGCTTCCCCCCGGAGGCGGGCTGATTCCCGGCTGGGCCGGGGATTTTCGGCAAGACTGATACTGACAGAAACTGGGGGCGCCCGAAGGCATGGGCGCCAGTGATGGACGGACGAGACGATGAAACTGACAATCGAACGCGGTGACCTGCTGGATGCACTGAGCCATGTGCAGAACATCGTCGAGCGCCGCACGACCATCCCGATCCTGTCCAACGTGCTGCTGGAAGCCAAGAAGGGCGAGCTGCGCCTGACGGCGACGGACCTGGATATCGAGGCGGTCGATTCGGCGACGGCGAAGGTTTCAAAGGATGGCGCAGTGACGGCGCCGGCAGGCACGCTGTTTGATGTTGTACGCAAGCTACCGGCGGGCGCGGCGGTGCAGATGGATCTGAATCCGGAGACGCAGCGTCTGGTGCTGACGGCCGGGCGCTCGCAGTTCGAGTTGCCGACGCTGCCAGCCGCGGACTTCCAGACGATGACGACGGATGAAGGCGGCGTGTCCTTCAACATCGCGGCCGGAGAACTGGCGCGGCTGATCGACAAGACGCGGTTTGCGATCTCGACCGAGGAGACGCGGTACTATCTCAATGGCATCTACCTGCATGCCGCGAAGAACGAGGCCGGCAAGCCGGTGCTGCGCTCGGTGGCGACGGATGGCCACCGCCTGGCGCTGGCCGAACTGAAAGCGCCGAAAGGCAGCGAGAAGCTGGAAGGCGTGATCGTGCCGCGCAAGACAGTGAACGAAATCCGCCGCCTGATCGACGGGCGCGAGGATGAGGTGTCGGTGACGGTGTCGGACACGAAGATCGTGGTGCATGCCGGCAAGGCGGTGCTGACCTCGAAACTGATCGATGGGTCGTTCCCGGACTATGCGCGCGTCATTCCGAAGGGCAATGACAAGAAGCTGACGGTCGACAACAAGGCGTTCGAGGCGGCCGTGGACCGTGTCTCGACCGTGTCGGCGGAGCGTTCGCGTTCGGTGAAGCTGTCCTTGGGCGATGGCCGGCTGACGCTGGCAGTGAACCATGCCGAGACGGGCGCGGGCAATGAGGAGATCGAGGCGGAGTATGCCTCCGACCCGATGGAAATCGGCTTCAACGCAAAATACCTGCTGGATATCGCCGGCCAGATCGAGTCGGATGAGGCGGAGTTCATGTTCAATGACCCCGCCTCCCCTGCCCTCGTGCTCGACCCGTCGGACGAGTCGGCGCGCTATGTGCTGATGCCGCTTCGGGTTTAGAAGGCGGGCCGGCGGGTCCGGAACGCATGACTGCACTCACCCGCCTTTCGCTGACCGATTTTCGGAACTACGCGCAGCTGACGCTGAAGCTCGATGGGCGGGCGGTGTGCCTGTATGGCGCGAACGGGGCGGGCAAGACGAACCTCTTGGAAGCGGTGAGCCAGTTCGGGCCGGGGCGCGGGTTGCGCACGGCGCAGCTCTCCGAAATGACGCGGCACGGCGCGCCGGGGGGCTGGTCGATTGCCGCGGTGCTGGACGAGGACCAGAAGATCGGCATTGCGCTCGACCCGGCGGGCGCAGCGAAGCGGACGGTGCGCATCGACGGCGCGCCGGCAAGCCCGGGCGACCTGGCCGAGCGCGTGCGGCTGATCTGGCTGACGCCGGCGATGGACGGCGTGTTTCGCGGCGGCGCGTCTGAGCGGCGGCGGTTTTTCGACCGGCTGGTGATGGCGCACCAGCCTTCGCACGGGCCGGCTTCGGCGCGGTATGAGAAAGCGCTGGCGGAGCGTAATGCGCTGATCGAGCGTGGGCATGTGGACCCGGCATGGGCGGACGCGATCGAGGCGCGGCTGGCGGAAGCGGGCGCGGAGCTGGCGATTAACCGGGCGCTGGTGCTGGCGGATCTGCAGGCGGCCATCGAGGCGCGGCCCGAGGGGCAGTTTCCGAAAGCGGACCTGTCGCTGATCGGTGAGGCGGAAGCGGCGGCGTTGCGGGGGGATGATTTCCGCGCGGTGTTTGACCTGCTGGTGGACGCCTACCGCGACGGGCGGCGGCGCGACATTGGCGCGGGGCGCACGCTGAGCGGGCCGCACCGGACAGACCTTGGTGTGATCCACCGGCCTACGGGAGCACCCGCAGGCGAGGCTTCGACCGGGCAGCAGAAGGCGCTGCTGATCGGGCTGGTGCTGGCCTCTGCCGAAGCGCTGGCGGCGAGCGAAACGGGGCCGTCTCCGCTCTTGCTGCTCGATGAGGCAGCGGCGCACCTTGATCCGGACCGGCGCGCGGCACTGTTCGATGAGTTGGCGGTGATGCGCGGGCAGGCCTGGCTCACCGGCACCGACGCGTTCTTATTCGAGAGCTTTCGCAATCGATGCCAGTTGGTTCGCGTCGAATCCTTCTCTGCGGTTGTGGAGACGTAGTTTCGTCACCGGAGGCAGAAGGCATCCAGGCGCCGGTATCGTCGTCATATTCGGCCTCCGCATCAATGACCGGGAACCAGACGGGATCGGCGATGAACCAGTCCGTGAGCGTCTCATTCACCTCCCTGTGGCGCTTGTAATTGAGGCCGTGATCGCCGGCTTCGAGGACCATGATCTGTGCGTCCGATACGAGACTGGCGAGGCGGGCGGCGCTGGATAGGGGGATGGTGGGATCGGCATCGCCGAAGACGGCCGAGACGGGAATGCCGGTGGCCGCGAGAGCGCGCCAGGTCTCATCGCGCCCGCTCATGTGGAAGTTCCGGAATGTGCTGAGCAGAGCGCGGCCATAACCCTTGTATTTCATCTGCTCACGGATATCTCCCTGCAGGCGGCTGGCGGGGTCAAGACTGGACTCGTCATATTGCGGATCGCCTGCCACTGTGTTCAGACCGACCATTCTCCAGAGCCAGTCGCCGATGACCGGTGTGCGCAAGAGCGAGGCCTGGAAACCGTCCGTACCCGATACATCGAGACCCGCAGGCACGAATAGGAAAACGCGCTGCACGCGCTCCGGATGGCGCACCGCAAACTCGGCGACGATGGGGCCGCCCATGGAGAGGCCGACGAAGCCGGCGGGCTTGTCGATGCCGAGCTTGTCGAGCAGGGAGAGGAGTTCCCAGTCGTAGAAGTCGGCATCGTATTTCGCCTTCGGCCGGTCCGACCAGCCGCGGCCGAGATGGTCGAACTGCAGGACGCGGAAGCCGGCCTCGCGCAGGGCGGCGGCGTTTTGGTCGAAGATGAAGGACGGCGTCGAGAAGCCGTGGACGAGGACGATGATGGGCGCGCCCTCGGGGCCGGTGAGGCGGTAGTGCACCTTGGCGCCAGCGAGATCGGCAAAGGCACCGGGCGCACGCTGGCGTTCGATGTCATCCAGCGGTTTGAGTTCGCGCCCGGCCCAGAGCCAACTCGCCCAGAAGGCGAGCGCCAAGACGACGATTCCGATTCCGAGCCATTTCATGCTGTCCTCCGCTGCAGAAGGATATGCGACGCTCAGCGGTGCGTGTCGAGCCAGATGCGGAGCTTTTCGAGGGTGGGAAGGATGGCGGCGGCCTCGGCGGGGGTGAAGCCGGCCGGCAGATCGGCAAGGTCCGGCGTCAGCGCTTTCAGCGCGTCCTCGCGGGCTGCGCGGCCGGACTTTGTGAGGAAGACGCGCTTGGAGCGGGCATCCTCCGTATCGGGATCAATCCGGATGAAGCCCTTGGATTCGAGGCGGCCGAGCGTGCTGGTCATGGTGCCGCGCGTGACCTGAAAAGCGGCGGCAAGACGGGCCGGTGTCCAGCCATCGCCGAGGCGGACGCAGTGGTTCAGGAGGCTGAACTGCGCGACGGTGAGATCGTGCGGGAGGACACGCTGGAAGCGGCTGGCGGAGAGCTGGGCGATGATGCCGATCTCATTGAAGAGGCGAAAATAGAGCGCGGCTTCGTCGGGCTTGGGCGGTTTGGGCGGCATGCGGGATCAACTCTGCAGGAGGGCGTCCAATCCGCGGCGGGGCGCGGCAAGGACAGGTTTTGCATAGCCGACGCGCACCAGCATCTGCAATCTCTGCCCGCCGCCGATAAGGCTGTGGACCTCTTCATAGAGAGCGGCCATTTCCGGATATTCCTGCAGGGCCTGACTCCAGGGATGGATTGCGAGGCCGAGGGATTCGGCCTGCAGGGCGAGGCGCATATAGGCCCGGCCGGCAGCGATTTCCCCTTCCCGGCTCTGGCCGTCATTGGTGATCCAGGCGAAGGCGCGGGCGGAGGCGGCGAGTGGGCGGTACATGTCGAGGCCTTGCCGGAAAGCCTGCGAGCCCGGATCGGCAAGGGTTTCGCGCGTGAGGATCCCGGCGATGTTCAGGGCACTGAGCATCGGGCCTTCCATCGAGAGGCCGTCGCGGTGGCGGGCGACCTCGGAGGGGCCGATGCGCATGACATCGACGCTTTCCATCCAGGTGGCGGGCGTGCGCACTTCGATTTCATGCGCGCGCCAGGTGAGGTCGCGCAGGCGGGCGGCGAGGTCGCCGTCGCCGGTGGAGTGGGCGCTGGCGCCGAAGGCTGTGCCGGCAGCGGCGAGGGCGGCGAGGTGATCGGCGCTCACCTCCCGCGCATCATACGCGTTGCGATTGGTGCGGCGCGTGAGGGCGTGGGCGAAGAGCGCGTCGGGCGATGCGGCGCTGTCGCGGAAGCGCACGCGCGCGACGGGGCGGGCATCGAGGCGGGCGGTCATGTCCGGCGCGCCTTCCGGGAAGGGTTCGATCTCTGCGGCGTAGCCTTCGGCGGCGGCGGCGAGCGCGAGGAGTTCGAGGAAACAGCCATGGCCGAGGATGATCTGCCGGTCGAAGGGATCGGTTTCCGGCAGGCGGCGCTCTAGGTCGCAGTAGAGCGTGAGGCTGTCTTCGCCGTCGAGGCGGGCGAGCCAGGGCTGCATATTGTGCGGGTTAGGCGCGAGGAGCGCTTAGGAGAGGAAGCGGCGGCGATACTCTTCCGGCTGGCCGGCTTCGCGCCAGGCGGCGCGGGCGGCACGGCTCGGCTGGTTGAGCGCGGTAAAGGCGCCTGCGCCCGCTGCGGCGAGCACGA
>NZ_JBKBXB010000068.1:0-8554 GCF_046313975.1 Hyphomonas sp.
AGACATAGGCCGCCCCGATCATGAACAGCACGAAGCCGATACCCGCCGCCGCGCCGAGCCGGGTAACACCTTCGCGTTCCTCCAGCCAGGAGACGCCGACTTCAAGCAGCGAGATCGAGGAGGTGAAGGCTGCGAACAGGGCGAGCGAGAAGAACACGACGGCAAAGATTTCACCGCCCGGGATCGCCTCGAAGGCGACGGGCATGGACACGAAGAACAGGCTGGGACCACCGGCCGGGTCGAGGCCCGCGGCAAACACGATGGGGAAAATGGCGAAACCGGCGATCAGCGCTACGAATGTGTCTGATGCCGCAATGATGCCGGAGGCGCGTGGGATGCTGGTATTGCGATCGAGATAGGCGCCGTAGGTGATCATCAGGCCGACACCGACGCCAATCGAGAAGAAGGACTGGCCGACGGCGGCGAGGATCGTCTTGAAGCCGACGTCTTCCCATTTCGGCTCGAAGATGAAGGCCAGCGTGCGCACCGTGTCGCCATTGGACACGGAGAAGCCGACAACCACGATCAGCATGATGAAGAACAGGGGCATGAGGATCGTCGCGGCCTTTTCAAGCCCGCCCTTCACGCCGCGCCCGACAACGAAGACATTTGCCGCGATGAACAGGCCGAGCAGCAACAGCATGTACCAGCGCGACTGCATCGGCATCTCGCCCTGCCCGATGACGTTCAGGAAATACTGGCCTGACTCTGCTGCCGTCGTGCCGTGCAGATCGCCCTTCACGGCCTCAATGATGTAGGCCAGCAGCCAGGACGAGATGACCATGTAAAAGGTGAGGATGAAGAAGGCCGTCAGCGAGCCGATCCAGGTGACGATACCCCAGTTCTGGCTGCGGCTTTCGGCGCGGGCAAGCGACTGCACCCCTTCAATCGCCGACATGCCGGATTTTCGGCCCATCGCATATTCCGCCATCAGCAGCGGCAGGGCAACGAACAGCACGCAGAGGATGTAGATGAGGATGAAGGCGCCGCCGCCATTCTCACCGGCCGTGTAGGGAAACCGCCAGAAATTGCCAAGTCCGACGGCAGACCCCACAGACGCCATGATGAAAGCGAAGCGTGAGCTCCAGGTTTCAGTCTTGCGGCCAATCTCTGCCATGAATCGCGCTCCCCGGGGTAATGTTTGGCGCGACCCTAGACATCAACCGCAAAAAATCAACGCGCGAGGTGCGGCTGCGCGGTCAGAACAGGCCGCGGCCGGTCAGCTTCTCATCCTTGTGTACATAGGCCGACAGGATGATGCCGAAACAGGCCATCACCGTGATCAGCGCTGTGCCACCATAGGAAATCAGCGGGAATGGCATGCCCAGCACAGGCAGAAGGCCCAGCACCATGCCGGCATTGAAGATGGCGAAAAAGGCGATGGTGGAGGTGGCCCCGATGGTCGCCAGGCGCCCGAACCAGCTCTTGTTGCGCCCCGCCACCATCAAGGCCCAGGCAAACAGGAAGGCGAAAACGGCCAGCACGCCGACCGAGCCGATGAAGCCGAACTCCTCGGCAATCACGGTCAGGATGAAATCCGTATGCTGTTCGGGCACATATTCCTGTTGCGACTGGATTCCCTGAAGATAGCCGCGCCCGCTGAACCCGCCCGCGCCGATGGCGATCTTGGCCTGCTCGATCTGATAGCTCTCGCCGAGACCATTGGTGGTCTGCCCGGTGATGCCAGCGATCAGGGTATCGACCCGCTCGCGCTGGTAGGGTTCGAGCACGAAGGCATAAACAGCCGGGACAGCTGCAATACCCGCGACGATGGCAGCCACCACATAGCGTTTGGCGATGCCGGCAAAGAAGATGATCATCGCGCCGGAAGCGGCGAGGGCAAGCGCGGTCGAAAGGTTCGGCTGCTTGAACACGAGTGCGGCAGGAATCAGCATGATGATGATGGCGATTGCGTGCACCCAGAGGGGCGGCGCCTGACCATTCGACGGCATCATCCTCTGGTAATAGCTCGCCAACGCCATGGTCACGGCGAGCTTTGCGGGCTCTGATGGCTGCAGGATGATCGGGCCGACCTTCAGCCAGCGCGCAGCCCCTCCGCCCATTACCCCGAAGAAGTCGACCATAACCAGCAGCACGATCACAGCGGCATAGGCCGGCCAGGCGAGGCGTTCCCAGATGCCCAGAGGCAACAGCGCGAGGCCGATCATCAGAATGAAACCGACGCAAAGGCGCGTGAGATGATCGCGCCAGAGCCCTGCCTGGTCCGGCGACGGCGCCTGCGTGACGGGGTCCCAGCTGACGGAGAACAGCATGGCCGCACCGGTCAGGCCGAGGGCGACGATCATCAGGATGACGCCCCACGGCAGGCGCGCGATCTTGCCAAGGGGCCCCAGGCTGGAGAAACGCAGCGAGCCTGCAGTTGCGGTGCGCGCTTCACCGCGTGTATAGCCGGTATAGCCTTCTCGGCTCATGCGGGATCGCCTCCGCCTGGGCCGTCCGTATCCGGAACAGTATTCGATGCGCGCCGGGCATAGGTCGGGGTCCGCCCGGAATCCATACGCAGGGCGGCCGCGAGAATGTCCCGTGCCACCGGTGCCGCCGTGCGCGAGCCGCCTTCGCCATGCTCGACGATCACCGAGATGGCATATTTCGGATTGTCGGTCGGGGCATAGGCGACAAACAAGGCATGGTCGCGCAGCTCGCGGGCGATCGCGGCGCCGCCGCGGATACCTTTGGCGCGCTCTTCAGCGGTGATGCGGCGCACCTGCGCCGTGCCGGTCTTGCCCGCCAGCCGCGGCCCGCCGAGACCGAGATCACCGGAGCGATATCCGGTGCCACCGGGTTCGGACGTCACGCCGAACATCCCGGCCTTCTGGATTTCCATGATCGCCGGATCGAGCGGCTTGTCGAGAACCGGATCTTCGTCAGAGGGCGGACCAAGTCCGATCAGCTTCGGCCTGAGAGGTGCGCCTGTCGCGGCGATTCGCGCCGTCATCAATGCCAGCTGCAAGGGCGTGGTGCCCAGCTGGCCCTGCCCGATGCCGAAGTTCAGCGTCTCGCCTTCGAACCACGGCTCGCCGCGGGCTTTCATTTTCCACTCGGGGTCTGGCACGAGACCGGAGCGCCCGCCGGTCATGCCCAGCACGAAGGTTTCACCAAAACCGAACTTGTGGGCGACTTCCGCGATCTTGCGTACGCCGGTGCGGCGCGCGATCTCGTAGAAATAGACGTCGCACGAGTGCTTGATGCCGTTGTGCATGTTCATCACGCCGTGCCCGCCGCGTTTCCAGCAATGCCAGGTGCGGTTGCCGAAACGGTAGGAACCGCCGCAGCGGACAGTGTCCGTCGGCTTGACCACACCGGCTTCCAGCGCGGCCGTCGCCACCACCATCTTGAAGGTTGAGCCGGGCGGATACACACCGCCATGCGCGCGCGGATACAGGGGCGCCATGGGATTGTCGCGCAATTCGGCATAGTCCTTGCCGGAGATGCCGTTGACAAAGGCGTTCGGGTCAAAGGCCGGGGTCGAGACCATCGCGAGGATGTCTCCGGACGCGATATCGATGACCACGGCTGCGCCGCTCTCGCCCTCGAAGCGCTCGATGGCCGTGCGCTGCAGCTCCGCATCGATAGTGACAAAAAGATCCTTACCCGGAACAGCGGCCTGCCGCGGATCCTGTGCCAGCTCTTCCATCGGGCGGCCATGCGCGTTGGTCACGACCCGGCGCCGGCCAGGACGCCCACGCAGCCAGTCTTCCGCGAAACGTTCCATGCCCTGACGGCCCACGCGGATGTCGGGATGGCGCAGCATCTCGCGGAAGATTTTGACCTCCTCCGGCGAACGGCCCTGTGTCATTCGGTCAAGATCTTCTGCGCTGGCCCGCGCGACATAACCGAGCACATGCGCGAAATCGCGCCCGCGCGGATACGAGCGCGTCGAACCCATCTGCACATCCGCGCCTTCGATCTCGACAGCATGGACGCGAAGGCGGGCGAACTCTTCGTAGGACAGTTCCTGCGCCACGGTGACCGGCACAAAGCTGGCATTGCGCATCCGGTTGGCACGCACCTCATCAAGGATACGCCGGCGGCGTTCCGGCGGCAGGTCGATGTAGCGCCCGATCTGGTCCAGTGTCTCTTCCGGATTTTTCATCCGCTCGGGAACGACCGAGACCCGCCCCGCCTGCCGCTGCGAGGCAAGCGGGCGGCCGAACCGGTCGAGAATCTCGCCACGCTCTGGCGGCGACATCACGAGGCGGATATGGTTCTCTGCCGCAAGCTTCGCATAGTGCTCTTCCTGAAGGAATTGCAGCTGGAAGAGACGGGCCATGAGCGTGGAAAACACGAGGCCGCCTGCGCCCATTGCGATCAGCAGGCGCCTGTCGAAATCGGCATCGACACTTATCTTCCGGGCCATCAGCTGCCTCCCGGGGATTCACCCGGCCGGCGGCCGAGATCATACATCCGCGCGGCAAAGGCGTAGACCAGGCCGGTGGTGATGAAACTCGCCAGAAGCGGCCAGCTGCGCACAAGGTGGTCCGTGGTGATCGAAGCGAACATCCAGACGAGCAGGAAGGCTACAACCAGCAGCACAGCCGGCCCGACAATGGCAACCAGCGCATCGCGCATGCCATCGGTCTGGTCGGCGATACCGGCACTCATGCCGTAGATCAGAAGGTTGATCATCGCGAAGCAGCCCAGCGGGGCATTCGAAACGATGTCCTGCATCAGCCCGAAGAGGATCAGCAGGATCATCGGCCTTACGGACAAGCCGGCACGCCCCCAGCCGATGGCGCCCCAGAGCGCCGCAAACGGCCAGGCAATCGGAATGCCCAGGATCGCCTTGGGCGTCATCCCCAGCACGCCGACGATGGCAATGATCGCGGCCCCGAAGATCAGGCGCGGTGTCGGCCCGGCTTGGCTCCACAGGGTTTTCTGCTTCCGTTTGAGCGAGGAGGCGGCCATGGCTCAGCCGCTCCCTTGCGGGGCTGCACCTGCCGCCTCGGCCGGCACGTCTGCGGGCGGCTCAGGCAGAGGTTCTGGAATCACCGGCGGGGCAATCATGCGGACATAACCGCTGGAATGCTCCCGCATCGCAAGACGCACCAGCCATTCATTGCCCGATCGCGTCACCGTGCCGACGACAAGCCCGCGCGGAAACGCGCCGCCCTCGCCGGAGGACAGGATGCGCTCGCCTTCAATGAAATCCGCCTGTTCCGGCATGTCCTTCAGAACGCCGCGATCCCGGTCCTTGCCCTGCATGATCGCCCGCACGCCGCTGACTTCGCCGAGCACCGGAAGCTGGCTCTGATAGTTCGAGATCAGCAGGATGCGCGAAGAGCGCTCGCCAAGCTGCATCACCCGGCCGACCAGCCCGCCCTCGTTGAGCGCCACCGCGCCGGGCTCCACACCTTGCAGCCGGCCGGCATTGGCCAGCACGGTCTGCGCAAACGGCCCATCGACGACCGTGGTGATCCGTGCCGTCACCCCGCGCTCCGGCGGCTCGCCCATCAGGTTGAGGATTGTCTCATAGGCTTCCATGCGTTCGGCCATGGATATCGCCGCCGCCTTGTAGCGCGCCAGGTCGCGTACTTCGTTCTCGAGTTCCTTGATGCGCCGCTCGCGGTCAGCCTGACCGCTGATCTGTGCCCACAGGCTGGTGTCGGCCGGGGCGCCGATCCGGTCGCTGATGGTGGTGCGCGCAGGCACGAAAAAGCCGGAAATCTGAGGCGCTGTCTGCGCGACGATCAGGGCGAGCGCGCCAAAAATCAGGATGCCCAGCGTGACACGCCGGGCGCCTGACTTCTGACTTGACCGGCCGGAACGTCCCGCCATGTCTCAGGCTCCCTCACCTGTCCCGCATGCCCGCGAGGCTCAGACTTCCGGGCAGAGGACGCTCTTCATTTTGGAGTAATTCTCCAGAACCTGTCCACAGCCGTTGACCACGCATTTCAGCGGGTCATCTGCAATCATTACGGGCAGCTGCGCCTGATTGCGGATCACGGTGTCGAGATTGCGCAGCAGCGCGCCGCCGCCCGTCAGCACGATGCCTCGATCGACGATGTCGGCGGCCAGTTCAGGCGGCATGGCTTCGAGGGCGATCTTAACGGCATCGATGATATCGGTGACCGGCTCCTTCAGCGCTTCGGCGATCATCGCTTCGGTGATTTCGGTTTCCTTCGGCACGCCGTCCAGCGTACCGCGGCCACGCACCGTGAGTGCCATGCCTGTGCCGTTTTCCGGCGGCATCGCGGTGCCGATTTCCTTCTTGATCCGTTCGGCAGACATTTCGCCGATCAGGATCTTCTGCTCGCGGCGCAGGTAGTTCACGATGGCCTGGTCCATCTTGTCGCCGCCGACGCGCACGGAGCGCGAATAGACGATGCCGCCAAGCGACAGGACCGCGACTTCCGACGTGCCGCCGCCGATATCGACCACCATCGAGCCAGCCGGATCATCGATCGGCAGGCCGGCGCCGATGGCCGCGGCCATCGGTTCCTCGATCAGCTCGACATGGCGGGCACCTGCGGCCAGGGCCGACTGGTGGATGGCGCGGCGCTCCACGCTCGTGGCGGAACTGGGCACGCAGATGATGATGAGGGGAGACACGAAGGCCCGGCGGTTGTGTACCTTCCGGATGAAATGCTTGATCATTTCCTCGGCGACTTCGAAATCCGCGATCACGCCGTCGCGCATGGGGCGGATCGCCTCCATGTTCACGGGCGTCTTGCCGAGCATGTTCTTGGCCTGCTCGCCGACCGCGTAGACGATCTTTCGCCCCCCCTGGGTCATGTAGGCGACGACCGAAGGCTCATCGAGCTGCACGCCCTGGCCCTTCACATAAACGAGGGTGTTGGCGGTGCCGAGGTCGATGGCCATGTCTGTGGACAGGAGGCCGAGAAGACTGCCGATCATGGTCTGTACGAGCTCTTTCTATACGGTCCGGATCGTTCCCGTCCGGCACGCACGCTTTTGTGATCACAGCCCCATACAACATGTGCCGTTAACGCTCATTTAAAGCAAGAAGCTGGCCGCAGTTTTATGGAACGTTTCGTTCCACAAGTCCGAATCTGTTGATTTTACTGGTGCTGTCTCAAAACGCTCCCATGACGGCAGGCATCCGGTGGAACGGTTCGTTCCGAAAACGTTAACAAACGTCCCCTTGCCGTTAACCCATCCCATATCCGGCGCAGCAAGGAATCACGTCCGTTGCCGCAAAAGTGACCGGCACATGAACGGATCGTTCGGCTTTGATTGAGGCCGGGCAGGGCAATGTTTACCCGCAACGCCGGAGAAGATGGCCCCTCGCGGCTCCACCCGACTCCCGGACGCCAGCTTACGGGCCCGCCATCCTCCCCCTCGGGCAGGCCCCTCCATCTCCCGGCGTTGCACTTTCCCGGCGGCGCGAGGTTCAGGCCGGCTGAACGAAGGTGGCGATCACCTTCTTGCGGCCGGTCTTGTCGAAATCGACAGTCAGCTTGTTGCCCTCGGTGAAGGCAACCCGGCCATAGCCGAACTTGTCGTGAAAGATGCGGGTCCCGACCGGGAAGGCATCCGGCCCTGTGCCGGTCGCTGTCAGCCCGGCCGGGTCTTTCGGCGGCGGGCTGGACGGGCGGGCGGCGTTCTCCTTCAGACGGCGCCAGCCGGGGCTCTGGTAGTCGGAGCGCTCGCCAAGGTCTTCGACCGTACCGGCAAAAGCCGTCTCGCCCCCCGGCATGCCGGAATAGCCGGTCTCGGAGACGGCATCGACATGTGCGTGCGGCAGCTCGTCGACGAACCGGCTGGGCATCACCGCCTGCCAGCGGCCATAAATCTGACGGTTGGCCACGAAGGAGATATAGCAGCGTTCCCGCGCACGGGTGATGCCGACATAGGCGAGGCGCCGCTCCTCCTCGAGCCCCTTCAGCCCGTTCTCGTCCAGCGACCGCCGGGAGGGAAACACTTCCTCCTCCCAACCAGGAAGGAAGACGACCGGCCATTCGAGCCCCTTGGCGGCATGCAGCGTCAGGATCTGGACCTGGTCCTCCCCGGCCCCACCTGTGGCCGCATCCATCACCAGCTCGACATGCTCGAGGAAGCCTTCGAGCGTGTCGAACTCGCCCATGGCGCGGACCAGTTCCTTGAGGTTGTCCAGACGGCCCTGCGCCTGCGGGCTGCGATCCTTCTGCAGCATGTCGGTGTAACCGGACTCCTCAAGGATCGCCTCGGCAAGCTCGGTATGCGGCATGCCGCCTTCGAGCTTGGCGCGCCACATGTTGATCTGGTCGATGAATGTCGTGAGGCCGCGCCTGGCCGGGCCTTTCACTTCGTCCGTCTGCAGAACCATCGGCGCCAGCGTGAACAGGCTGCGGCCGTCAGCGCGGGCATAGGCCTGCAGCTTGGCGAGGGTCGAATCCCCCACACCCCGTTTCGGCTCGTTGACAACGCGCTCGAAGGCAAGGTCATCATCCGGCGAGCGCACGAGGCGCAGATAGGCAAGCGCATCGCGGATTTCGGCGCGCTCGAAGAAGCGCGGCCCGCCGATGACGCGGTAGGGGATGCCGAGCAGGATGAAACGTTCCTCGAAGGCACGCATCTGCCAGGACGCGCGCAC
>NZ_JBKBXB010000069.1:0-7456 GCF_046313975.1 Hyphomonas sp.
TCCGCGCGGTAGTCGAGATAGGCCTGCACGATCGCCTGCAGCATCTCGGCCGACATCGCCGCCTGCGGGTGCGTGAAGCGCGCGGTAATAAGCGGACTGCCAGCTTCCGCTTGCGCATCGAAATGCGCGGCGATCTCATCTGCCGCCAGTCGCGCACACACCTCGCCGCGGCAATCCCGCGCAATCTCCGGATAGGCCCGCGCCAGCCCCGCCGCCGCCAGCGCCCGGTGCGCCACAGCCGGGCTGCGCAAGAGCTCCAACTCCGCCCGCGCCATGGCGGCGCGGTCCGGCGCCACGATCAGCCGCGTTTCTGCCGTGTACCGAGAAGGCAAGAGTGCCGCCCCCGCCAGCCCGGCCGCCAGCAGCGGAAGGAATACGGCAATCATCAGCCATTTCGCGCGCCAGAGCAGCACCAGCATGTCTGCCGCGCCCAGCCGCGGCCGGACAAAACCGGCCAGCATGGAATATGTGCCTTCGCCGGCGCGCGACATTCGGTGTCCAACTCGCAGAATTGCCCAATATGAACGGGTCGCATGGCCCGTTTGATATTTCCTTAATCATTAGCATTGATCGCGGGGGCTGGTGCAGCTTTTACACGTCCGGGGCGAACGGCCCCCGCAGAACTGCCCGTGCATCCCGCAACTTCAGCGGATAATCCGCCTACGGCAGGTCCTCGGACAGGTCTTCGGGTTCCGCCTCAAACTCCAGGGGCAGCTCGGGATCAGACAGGCTGTTCTCGATGAACGCCTCGACCTGCGAAGCATCGAAGGGCGTGTCCGCGTCCTGCTTCAGGTCAAGGTCGGCCTCATCCTCTTCGGTGTCGCGCGGCACCCACGGCCCATCAAAGTCCGGCGCGCCCGGCAAGGCCAGCGCGCCCCAGATCAGACGCCCGAGAAGCCGTGTGCGCACCTCGATCATCGAAGGCGTCCATTCCTCGATCTCGAGAACGCCCTGCGAGGTGATCCATCGCTCCCAGATGGACCGGTTCTCCATCAGGATCGCGCGCTTCTCCGGGAATGGCAGCGTGCCGAGCTTCTTGTTCATGTCCATCGGCACACTCATCAGGTTGCCGATCAGGTCCGTGCAGCGGCTACGCTGGTTCTCCTCCGGAAAGGCCTCGAGCCAGGGCGATCCCGGCGGCGGCGATTCCGGCAGGATGTGCTCGATCGAGAAAGCCTTCTGCGCCGACGGCCGAAGGGAGCGCAGGCTCGGCACGGTCTGCAGCTCCAGGAACTGGAACAGCGCACGCCGCAGGAACGGATCCGTCACCGGCTCGTGTAGCAGGCGCCGGATGCGAGCGACCCATTGCGGGCGGAACTCGAACGTGTCTATCGCCTCGGAAAAACTGCTCCCGCTCTTCTGGATCGTCCGGATCGCCTCGCGGAAATAGACCGATCTCTGCCGCTCTTTCACGCCTGCAAATTTCAGCGCCGCCACGCGCGCCTGCAGCTTGTGGAACACGCCCGCCAGCATGTCCTTCTGCGCTTCGGTCCGGAAGCCCTTGCGGCCGACGCGCGCATATACCGCCAGCGCAAACGGGCGCCACTCATGCACATCGATCACCGACAGCGAATTCAGCGGCTTCAGCTCCGTGCGCAGTGCCGCGCCATTCCGGGCGACATCATTCAGCGCCATCCAGTCGGGCGCTGCCGCCTCCAGGAAGCCGAGCCAGGTGAACAGGCCCCGGCTGTCGCGCATATGCCGTTCCTTGGCCCAGGCGAGGAAGGCTTCAAGGTTCGGCACCCCGCCCGGCGGCGCAAGGTCCGGCCGCGCGGTGGAGAAGGCATCGTGCAGGAATTGTTCGAAGTCGCGGTGCACGATGTTCCGTACACGGTCCCAAACACGCACGAACCTGTCCGCCTCCTGCTCTGTGCGCGCAAATTCGATCAGCCGCGACTTCACAAGATCATACGGGCTCAGCTTCAGCCCGGTGCCGTTGATCTTGGAGAACATAAGCTCCGCCAGCCCGCCATTGGATATCTGCAGGTTCACCAGCTCGACCTTGCCGAGCAGGCATGTCGCAAACACCGCCAGCTCCGCCTCGTTCCGGAAGGAGGACAGCACCTTTTCGATCACGGCGAGATTGTTGCGCACGGCGAGCGAGCGCCCGAACATCTTCCCGCCGACCACCCGGTCCAGCGTCGCGCCCGGCTTCTGTGCGAACCGCCAGAGTGAGTTGTCATCGCCCGGCAGCACCAGGCGCGCATGACCCTGCTCATTGGCAATGCTGTCCGAGACGAGCTTCTGCACCTCCGGCACGCCCGCCAGCCGGTCCCTCAGCCAGCACAGCATCAGGGTCACCGTCGTGGTGCGCTGCAGGCCGTCATAGATCCGGAACACCGGCGCCGGGCCGGCAACAATCGTCTGGCCGATGAAATAGATCGGCAGCTCGCCGGGGGCGCGGAAGAATACGGCAATGTCGCTGCAGAAGGTCTCGACCTGCTCGCGTTGCCACTGATAGTCGCGCTGCTCCCGCGCACATTCGAACCGCGACCAGCCGAGATACTCGCCAACCGTGACCGAGTGGGGTAGAATATTGAAAGTGCGCATGTTTTCCCCGCGAGGTGCGGCCCTTTGAGACAGGGACGCCTCCGGGGTTGAAAGCTAGATCGGCGCAACAGAAATCACAACTCGTTGCCGGGCCCATCCGGCACCACCAGAACCGGTGCGATCCATGACCCAGTATTTCGAACCCATCCCCTATCCGCTGTGGGCCACAGACAAGGCCGCTTTTGCCGACAAGCTCGGCCGTTCGTTCCGCGAAACCGGCTTTGCGGTCATCACCGGCCACCCGGTCGCGCAGAACGTCATCGACGACAATCTCGCCGCCACAAAGGCCTTCTTCGCCCTGCCGGCCGAGACGAAAGAGAAATACCATGACGCCCCCGGCGGCCGTCAGCGCGGCTACACGCCGTTCGGCACTGAAAACGCCAAGGGCCAGGCCAAGGCCGACCTGAAAGAGTTCTGGCATACCGGCCGCGCCCTGCCGGCGGATTCCCGCTACCGTGACACGATGAAGGACACGCCGTCCGTCTCCGAAGTCGCTGACTTTGACCGCGCCACCCGCGCCCTCTACGAAGCGCTTGATGATTTCGGCGCCGACCTGCTGAAAGGCGTCGCGCTGCATCTCGGCCTCGCCGAAGACTGGTTTGCCGACAAGGTGAACTTCGGCAACTCGATCCTCCGCCTGCTGCATTATCCGCCGCAGATGGACCCGCCGCCGGAAGGCTCCGTCCGCGCCGGCGCGCATGAGGACATCAACGTCATCACGCTGCTCCTCGGCGCCGAGGAAGCCGGCCTCGAAGTGAAACACCGCTCCGGCCAGTGGCTCGCGGTCAACCCGCCGCCCGGCGCCCTCGTCATCAATTGCGGCGACATGCTGCAGCGCTACACCGGCGGGGTCCTGCCCTCGACCACTCACCGCGTGGTTAATCCGGCCCCGGAGCGTTCGCGCTTCCCGCGCTACTCGACGCCCTTCTTCCTGCACTTCAATCAGGATTTCCTGATCGAGGCCCTGCCCGGCTGCCTCGCCGAAGGCGGCAAGGCCGAGCCGGCGATCACCGCTCAGGATTTCCTGATGGAACGCCTGCGCGATATCGGCCTCGTCAAGGCGTAAACCCTCCCGCCACCGGGATTCGCTTGGCACGGGACGTGAGTCCCGTCAGTCTCCTGTTTCGTTAAGGGAGGATGGCGCATGCCTGCCATGGGGTTTCGCGAATGGATCGCCGCCGGCCGCGCCATCGCCGATGGCCAGTTGTCCCGCTATGGGGATGACGCCCATTTCACCAACAGCTTCGAGCGTGCCCTAAGCGACCTCACCGGCGCCCGCCACGTCCTCACCGTCACCTCCGGCACCGGCGCCCTGATAGCTGCCCTCGCCGCCGCCGGCATCGGCCCCGGAGACGAAGTCCTCGTACCCGCCTACACTTGGATGGCGACTCCCGCCGCCCCCGTCATGGTCGGCGCCGTCCCCGTCCTCGTCGACATCAACGAGACGCTGACAATCGATCCCGAAGACATCGAGCGCAAGATCACGCCCTACACCCGCGCCATCATGCCGGTCCACATGATCAACGCCCCGTGCGACATGGACGCGATCATGGCGATTGCGAAGAAGCACGGCCTCGTCGTCATCGAAGACGCCTGCCAGTCTGTCGGCGTCACCTACAAGGGCCGCCATCTCGGCGCCATCGGCGACCTTGGCGCCTTCAGCTTCAACAAGATGAAGAACATGAACATCGGCGAAGGCGGCGCGGTTCTGACCAGCGACGACAAATACTTCGCCCGCGCCCGCTCCTATCACGATCTCGGCGCCATGATCCGCGGCCATGAGGAACGCTACAACGAACCCGAATTCGTCGGCGTCAACATGAAGGTCACCGAGATCCAGACCGCCATGCTCGGCGTGCAGCTGAAGAAGGTGCAGCCGATGCTCGAGCGCATGCGCAAACGCCGCGCGCTGATGGCGCCCATCCTTGCCCAGAGCAAGGATTTCCGCGTCACGCCCCACAATGATGAAGCCAGCGCCGTCAGCCTGACAATCCTCGCCCCCAGCAAGGAAGCCGCCATCGCCCTTCAGGAACGCCGCGGCGTCTGGAACCGCCTGCGCGACAGCTCCAAGCACGTCTACACCAACTGGGAACCGATCCTCGCCAAACGCACCTTCCATCCGAAGATGAACCCCTGGGCCTGGGCGAAACGCGAGATCACCTACACGCCGGACATGTGCGCCCGCACGCTCGACATTCTCGACCGCACCTGCGTGGTCAATCTCGGCCTCAACTATCCGGACTTCATGATGCGCCGCGTCGCCGCCGGCATCGCGGGCTGACGCCGGCTCAGGCCTGCGTCTCAGCCGCCGACGGCACGCGCATCTGCCGGCTCACTGCATAGGCCGCCGCGCGCGCCGTCTGCGCCATGATCGTCAGCGTCGGGTTCTGCGCGCCCATCGAGGGGAACGCCGCCGCATCCGTCACGAACAGGCCCTTCGTATCCCAGCATTCGAGATTTGGATCGACCACGGACGTTTCCGGGTCCGCGCCCATCCGCGCCGTGCCGCACTCGTGGATGCCCGTGCCCGGCGTTGCCGCCTGCGGGCTCTCGTAATCCACGTTCAGCCCCAGCGCCCCCGCCATCGCGCGGATCGTCTGCATCTGCTGGCCCGCTACCTCAATGTCCCGGTCGCTGTAGCGGCAGTCAATGGTGAGGATCGGCATGCCGAACCGGTCCGTCCGGCCCGACAGCCTCAGCCGGTTTTCCGCGCACGGCTGCATCGCCGCAAATCCGGCAAGGTCGATGCGCGCCCGTTTCGATCCGAACGTGTGCCGGTGGACCTGCACGCCGTAGGGCGTCTCCGCCCCGCCATCCGTGGCCGCCACCATCGGCACATACAGGCACCGCCCGTCCTCAAGCACCTCGTCAGCCTCGTTGGCGCCGGCCTGCAGATAGCCCGAACAGCTCGACACGACGTGATCCATCACATACCGGCCCAGCGCGTCAGAATGCAGGCCGCACTGCTCCCGGCCCGCCGCACTCCGCGACAGCATCAGGATGCGCGCCGACTCGAAGGCCGAGGCGCATACAAACACGGTCGGTGCCTCTGCCGAGACGACCGCGCCCGTGCGCCTGTCCAGCCACTCGACGCCGCAGGCCCGGTGATCTCCGTCCACCTTCACCCGGCGCACCACCGCGCCCGTGCGCACGGTCAGCCTACCTTCGGCCGCGGCGTGCGACATCCAGTCGATCGGCGGCGCGTACCGGCCGAGGATCACCTCGGCGCGCGGCACGGCCTGCCGCACCGCGCTGATGGTCGCCGCCTCGCTCGGCAGCACTGTGTTCACGACACTCAGCCGGGCGTCCGGCACCAGCCCCGAATGATCATTGCCTCCCCGCAGGCCGAGCGCCGCTTCGATGCTCGCATACCAGCAATCCAGCGCGCCCGCCTCCAGCGGCCACGCTGCCAGCGCATCGCCGCGGCCTTCGAAATCCGCCTTGCCGAACCGGTAATACTGCCGCCCATGCCCTGGCACGATCATCCGCCCGCCGAGCTGGCGTGAGCGGAACCAGTGGAAGTCCGTATCCGGAGCTGTCTCGTAAGGACAGTCGCGGTCATCCACCAGCGAACCCGGCGACATTTCCCAGGCGAAACATTTCGTCTGCACGGGCTGGCGCACCTTGCCCGCTGCCTTGAGCGCTCTGCGCCCGAAGCTGATCACGTCCGGCGGCAGCCCCCTCAGCGTGCGGCTGTTCGAAATCACCGCAATCAGCTGCGAGACCGGATCGCGCAGGCGCGAGTGCGGCGAGGCCGGCTCCCAGCCTGCCTCCAGCGCCAGAACATTCAGGCCCGCCCGGACAAGGTTAAGCGTCGCCACACCGCCCGCCGCGCCGGTGCCTACAACAATGGCGTCATAGCTCCGCGGCTTCGAAAAATCGAGCGTACCGGATTCCCTGATTACTTCCGCCAGTACCGGCATATGCCCGTCGTTTCATCCCAGCCGCCGGTATCCGCGGGTACGCCACCCGAACTCGTCCGGCAATAAGGGTAACTCCTATGCAATAAATACGCCTTCGGGAAGACGACCTATGATGGCGGAAAGCCCGGCACCCCGGCTACCTCCGCGGCAAGCTCAGGCGGCGCCGGCCACGAAGGCGCGGAAATCCGCGACCGTCTCGAAAAAATAGTCCGGCCCCGCCGCTTCCAGCGCCGGCTGCATGGCAAAACCCCAGGCGACAGCGGCAGATTTCAGCCCCACATCGCGCGCCGCATCAATGTCGCGGATTTCGTCGCCGACAGCGAGGGCCCGTCCGGCCGGCACACCGAGTTTTGCCAGCACTTCCTGGAAATGCTTGGCCTTGCCGAACATGCCCGCGCCGCAGCTGAACGCGTCCACCTTTGCGGAAAGGTCCGGCCCCAGCGCCCGGCGAACGCTGGCTTCGGCGTTGGAGGATACGATGGCGATCTTCGCGCCACTAGCCTTGATGGCTTCCAGCACTTCCGGCACGCCGTCGAAGATCGGGAAATGCCCCTCCCGCGCCGCGCGCTTTCGCACATGCACGGCAATGAACACCAGCTTCCAACCCGGAATCTTCAGTACACGCATCACCTCGCGCGGCGGCTTGTGGCGCAGCTCCTCCAGCTCCTCCGCCCCCGGACACCGAAACCCGAACCGCTTCGCAATATCCGGCAGGATAGACCGGAACCACCCCGCGCTGTCCGCAAGCGTGCCGTCGAAATCGAAGATGTAGAGGTCGGGCATAAGTCAAAGAACCTAAGTGGCTACACTCACTACAGAATCTTACATTGTCTCAAATACTAGTCTAAATGCGCACCGTGCAATTCAGCGATTGACCTGAGACCCTCGGGTCCCTCATTCATTTCGAGAGTCTGGCCCTTTCATAGTCCATGGTTTGAGGTGTGGCGAGCGCGTCGGGAGCGAGGCTCCCCACATGCACGAGC
>NZ_JBKBXB010000070.1:0-7330 GCF_046313975.1 Hyphomonas sp.
CGGCGCCATCGTCAACATCTCCTCGCTCGCCTCCATCGCGGGCGGATTCCAGCTCGCCTACGAACTCTCCAAGGCCGGCCTCAACCGTATGACCGCCAGCATCGCCATGTCCGGCGCCTCGCGCGGGGTGCGGTGCAACTGCATCACCCCCGGCCTGATGGACACGCCGATGGCGATCTCCGGCATCTCGCAGAAAACTGGCGTTCCCGAAGACGAACTGCGCGCCCAGCGCGCGGCGCGCGTACCGATGAAGCGGATGGGCACCGGCTGGGACACGGCCTACGCCGCACTATTCCTCGCCAGCGATGAAGCCGCCTATATCACCGGTGCCATTCTTCCGGTCGATGGCGGCGGCAGTGTGCTGATCGGATAGGATAGTTCCCCCCACGTTATGGCTTGCCGGACGGGGGTCTGGCGCTACATTCCAGAGCAATGTAAACACTGTTCACTTTCCCAGAAGGACCCGCCTATGACCGTTCCTCCCGTGCTGCAGAACCTGCGTATCCCCGTCATCGCCTCTCCGCTCTTCATCATCTCCGGCCCGGACCTCGTGATCGCCCAGTGCAAGGCTGGCGTCGTCGGCAGTTTCCCGGCCCTGAACGCGCGCCCCGGCCCGGTGCTGCATGAGTGGCTGGACCGGATCACCACCGAACTCGGCGAATACAACATCAAGAACCCGGATCGCCCGGCCGCCCCCTTCGCGGTCAACCAGATCGTCCACAAGACGAACAACCGCCTCGACCACGACATGGAAGCTTGCGTGAAGTTCAAGGTTCCTCTGGTGATCACTTCGCTCGGCGCACGCACGGATGTGAACGACGCCATCCATTCCTATGGCGGCATCGTCATGCACGATGTCATCGACACCTTCTTTGCGAAGAAGGCCCTGGAGAAAGGTGCAGACGGCCTCATCGCCGTCGCCGCCGGGGCAGGCGGTCACGCCGGCACGCTCTCGCCGCTCGCGCTGATCCAGGAGATCCGCGAATTTTTCGACGGCCCGCTCGCGCTCTCCGGCTCCATCGCCACGGGCGGCGCAGTCGCGGCGGCGCTCGCGATGGGCGCAGACTTCGGATACATCGGCTCCGCCTTCATCGCCTGCGATGAGGCCAACGCGATGGAAGGCTACAAGGACGCCATCGTGAAATACGGCGCCGAAGACATCGTCTACTCGAACCTCTTCACCGGTGTGCACGGCAACTACCTGAAGCCCTCGATCATCGCCGCCGGCCTCGACCCCGACAACCTGCCGGAAAGCGATCCGTCCAAGATGAATTTCGGCTCCGGCGGCAACACCGAGGCGAAAGCCTGGAAAGATATCTGGGGCTGCGGCCAGGGCATCGGCGCCGTGAAATCGCGCGGCCCCGTGAAAGCCTATGTCGACCAGCTTGTCCGCGAATTCGACGATGCCCGCGCCGCCCTGATGAAAGGCCAGGCCTTCACCCGGAAAATTTCCGAGAACGCCTGATCATTTCCTGAACTCACCCAACCTGTCATCCCGGCTTTCGCCGGGATGACAAGCATTGAGCGCACCGCTACACCCAAACTTGTTGCGTAACTTTCGCCGAACGCAACAAAGCCGGCTTCAAACGTAACCTCCCGCGAAATTGTCTTCGCGCTCGTACCGCAGAAAATTACATGAAAATCAAGAAACTGAGGCGCGCTCTCCGCGCCGCCCTCCCTCCCAACTGCGGAATTCCATAACTTCCCAATCCGGTGGGGTCATCCGCGGCGTGATACTGCAGGCATGCTTTACACGACGTACAAGGATGTTCCGCTCACGGATTGGCGCTGGCCCCACTTCTGGCCGGAGGAGCTGGCGTGCCGCTGTCAACAAAGCGGCTGCCGGGGAGAATACTGGCACGATCCGGCCTTTCTCGACGCACTCGAGGCGTTGCGCGCCCTCGTGCGCCGGCCGCTCGTCATCAACTCGGGCCATCGCTGCGCCATCCGCAATGCGCTGGTGCGCGGCACGCCGCGGTCGCGTCACCGCAAGATTGCCGTCGACATCTCGCTCGACCGGCACAGCCGCCAGCTTCTTTACCGCTCCGCCAAGCGCTGCGGCTTCACAGGCATCGGCCTGGGCAAGGACTTCATTCACCTCGACCGGCGGGCGATCCCTGCCGAATGGACATATCCGGGGGCGGAACACGCATGGCAGATATAATCGGGCTTGCGGCCAGCGCGGCTGGCGGCGGAATCTTCGGCCTTCTCGGCACCGTCATCGGCCGGGTCGCAGGACTGGTGGAGCGCCGCCAAGACAACCAGCAGGAGCGCGCCCGCTGGGCGCATGAAAAGGATATCACCCAGCTCCAGATGCAGGCGCGGGCGGCGGCGCTCGCCGCGGAGGAAAAGCTGGCGGCCACCGCGGGCTCATGGGCCGGCCTCACCGCGTCCATGCAGGCCGAAGCGGCCATTGGCGGCAGCTATAGGTGGGTGGAGGCTGTGCGCGCGCTCACCCGCCCGCTGCTTACGCTGCTCCTGTGGGTCATCACCGGTCTCGTCTGGCTCGGCGCGGCCGCCGAGGCACGCGCCGCCATTGTCGAGACCACAACTTTCGCGGCCACGGCGGCCACGCTCTGGTGGTTCGGCGACCGCGGCAACCGGCGCGAGGTGCGTTGAGCCTTTCCTGAAGCATGCTAGGTTCCCTCCCGCAAAGGGGAGGGAGCCATGAGTGCTTCGGTAAAGACGGATCTGGCAAAACTCGGCGCACGGGAGACGGCAGCGGCCGTGCGCGACGGGAAACTCTCGGCTCTGGAAGCGTGCGATGCCGCCATCGCGCGCATCGAGGCGCTGGATAAAGCCCTCAATGCCGTCGTCGTGCGCGACTTTGACCGCGCCCGCGCCGCTGCCCGCCAGATCGATGAGAGCCGCAAAGCCGGTGACCCCCGCCGCCTGCTCGGCGTGCCGATGACGGTGAAGGAATCGAACGATGTCGAGGGCCTGCCTTCCACGTGGGGCTTCGAGAGCTTTGCAAATGTGGATGCGAACCGGGACGCCGTCGTCGTCCAGCGCCTGAAGGCTGAAGGCGCGGTCATCCTCGGCAAGACCAACGTGCCTGTCGCGCTCGCCGACTGGCAATGCGAGAACCCGGTCTATGGCCGCACCGTCAATCCTTTCGACCCGACCCGTTCGCCTGGCGGTTCGTCCGGCGGTGCCGCCGCTGCGCTCGCCTCAGGCATGGTGCCCCTGGAAATCGGTTCCGACATCGGCGGATCGATCCGCGCACCGTCGCACATGTGCGGCGTGTTCGGCCACAAGCCGACCTATGGTATCGTCCCCCTGCGCGGGCACGGCTTTCCGGGTACGGACGGTCTCGATGTTCCGCTTGCCGTTGTCGGCCCGATGGCGCGAAATGCCGGAGACCTGATCGAGACGCTGCACATCATCGCCGGCCCGGAAGGCCCTGGCTACCACCTCATCCTGCCTCACCCGCGCCACAGCCGCCTTGCGTATTTCCGCGTCCGCGTGATCCGCGAGATGCCCGGTGTGCCGATTGACGCCGATACGGCGGAAGCGCTGGATGCCTTCGTGGCAAAACTGGAAGATGCCGGAATCCGTGTGACGGATTCCACGCAAGACTATCCCGATCTCGTCCGCATGATGGAAGCCTACATCCGTATGCTGAACACCGTCATCTCGCGCGGCACACCCGGTGCCCGCCCCATCGACGCGCATGAATGGATGGCCCTGCAGGATGAACAGCTCGCCGTAACGCGCCAGTGGGAGCGTGTCTTCGAAAGCACGGATATCATCCTCTCCCCCATTTTCTCAACGCCCGCCTTCGTTTATCAGACGGAACCCGACTGGTCGAAGCGGCAGCTGCCGGTGGACGGCCAGGTCATTCCCTTTGGCAGCCAGCTCTCCTGGGCCGGGATTGCCACTTATGCCGGTCTCCCGGCCACGGCCATCCCAGTCGCAAAGTCGAAATCGGGCCTGCCCATCGGTTTCCAGTTGATTGGCGCTCCTTTTGCCGACAACACAACGCTTCGCTTCGCCCATATGCTGGAAGAAGAAGGCCTGACGGTCTGAAGGATTCCGTATGCCCTCGAGAGAGACAATCGACCGCTTCACCGCGCAGGTTCTCAGCGGTGACCATGCCGGTGCCATCCGTGATTGGTACACGGAGGATGCAAGCATGCAGGAAAACCAGGCTGAGCCCCGGCGCGGCCGCGACCTGCTGGTCAGTCAGGAACAGGCAACACTGGACCGCATGACGCGCGTCGAGACAGAGCTGCTGGCGCCGCCGTTGATCGATGGCGACACGGTCGTCATCCGCTGGCGTTTCACCTTCCATCCGAAATCCGGCGGTCGCCGCCATATGGAAGAAGTCGCCTGGCAAACCTGGCGCGGGGACCGGATTGCGGCAGAAACCTTCTTCTATGATCCTGCCCAGATGAAAGGCTGATTTTCATGGCTGCTGATTTCATCCTCGTCATCGACGAAGGCACCACGTCCACGCGTGCGATTGTCTATGACCGCCATTTCGGCGAGGTCGCCCTCGCGCAGGAGGAAGTTGCGCTGCAATACCCTGCCGATGGGTGGGTGGAGCAGCAGGGCGAGGAGATCTGGTCGCGCACGCTCTCGGTCTGCCGCACGGTTATCGCCAAGGCGGGCGGCGCTGAACGTATCGCCGCCATCGGCATCACCAACCAGCGCGAAACCACACTCGTCTGGGAACGCACGAGCGGTAAACCCATCGCCCCCGCTATCATCTGGCAGGACCGCCGCACCGCCGCCGCCTGCGACGCGCTGAAAGCCAAACGCCATGAGCCCACGGTTCAGGGCGAGACCGGCCTGCTGCTCGACCCCTATTTCTCCGGCACGAAAATCGGCTGGATTCTCGAGAATGTGAGTGGTGCCCGCGCACGCGCCGAAGCGGGCGAACTCGCCTTTGGCACGGTTGATACCTTCCTTCTCTGGCGTCTCACCGGCGGCAAGGTGCACGCCACCGATGTCACCAACGCCTCGCGCACGCTGCTCTACCACCTTGGTCTAGCGAAGGACGCGGGCTGGAGCGTGCGCATGGGCGACATCCTTGGCGTGCCGTCTTCTCTCCTGCCCGCAGTCAAACCCAGCGCCGCCGCATACGGCGCAACGGATCCCGCGCTGTTCGGCCGCGCCATCCCGATCTGCTCCGTACTCGGAGATCAGCAGGCCGCGCTCGTCGGGCAGGGCTGTCTTGAGCCGGGGCAGGCGAAGGTCACTTTCGGCACTGGCGCTTTCCTCGTCGCCAATACGGGCAGCAAGCGCCCCGCCTCGCAGAACCGCCTGCTCGGCACGGTCGGCTACGAACTCCCCGGCGCGGGCGCCATGGCGCTCGAAGGCTCCATCTTCAATGCTGGCACCGTCATCAAGTGGCTGCGCGACGACCTGAAACTCATTCAGCGGGCGGATGAAAGCGCCGCTGCTGCTGCCAGCCTGCCAGACAATGGCGGCGTCTACATGGTGCCCGCCTTCACCGGTCTTGGCGCGCCGCACTGGAACGCGGAGGCGCGCGGCCTCATCGCCGGCCTCACCCGCGCCGCCACCGCCGCCCATCTCGTTCGCGCCGGTCTCGAATCCGTCGCCTACCAGACGCACGACCTGCTCGATGCCTTCGCGGGCGACGGCGCGCCAATTGCGGAGCTGCGCGTTGATGGCGGCATGGTCGCGAATGACTGGCTGATGCAGTTCCTCGCCGATGTCTGTGCGCTGCCCGTCTTCCGCCCGGATTACCGCGAGATGACCGCCCTCGGCGCCGCCGCAGCCGCCGCGATGCAACTCGGCTGGCTCACGCCCGAGGGCTGGGCCGCGCGCGATGTGCCGGGCCGCCGCTTCACGCCGTCAATGCAGGACGGCAAGCGCGCCGCGCTCCTGAAAGGCTGGTCCGCCGCCCTCGGCCGCACGCTGGCATGATCTCGCCCGCACCCGTCCGCACCCTGACAACCCGCTATGTCATCGTCGTCGTCATGGCGATGGTGATCGGCGCGGGCATCTTCAAATCGCCCGCTCTCGTCGCGGCGAATGCCGGCTCCGAAAGCATCGTCTACCTTCTCTGGATTGTCGGCGGCCTGATCTCCCTGATGGGCGCGCTCTGCTATTCCGAACTCGCCAGCGCCTTCGCGCATCCGGGCGGCGACTACCATTTCCTTGAGCGCGCCTGGGGCCGCCGCTTTGCCTTCCTGTTCGCCTGGGCACGCTTCGCCGTCATCAATACCGGCGCCATCGCGCTCCTTGGTTTCGTCATCGGCGACTATATGAACCGCGTTATCGATCTCGGCCCCCACGGCCCCGCGCTCTACGCCTTCGCTTCCGTCTTCCTGCTCACCGCCATCAAGCTGCTCCCTTCCGGCGAAGCGGGCGACAGTGCATTGGTCATTGTTCTTGTGCTTGGCCTTCTCGTGCTGGCCGCCGCCGCTGTGAAACTCGTGATCGATGGCACGCCCCCGCTCGATCCCGGCACACCAACTACGCCCAGCTTCGGCAGTCTCGGATACGGCCTCGTCTTCGTTCTCCTCGCCTATGGCGGATGGACCGAAGCGGCGACCCTCTCGGCCGAAGTGAAGGACGGCCAGCGCGGCATGCTCCGCGCGCTGATCATCTCGATCACGCTCATCACCTTGCTCTACCTGCTCACCGCGTGGGCCATGCTGCGCGGTCTCGGTCTCGCCGGTCTCGCGAATTCCTCCGCCCCCGCCGCTGACCTGATGGCGCGCGCCTTCGGGCCGGGGGCAGGGGTCGTGCTCGCGCTCGCCGTCGTGGCCGCCGCCGTCACCTCCGTCAACGCCACCATCATCGCTGGCGCGCGCACCACTTTCGCCGCCTCGGCAAACCTGCCCGCCCTGAAATGGATCGGCCGGTGGAACCCCGCCACCCGCAGCCCCCGCAACGCCATTCTCGCGCAGGGCCTCGTCTCGCTCGCTCTCGTCGGCTTCGGCGCCGCCTATAAAGGCTTCGAGACGCTGGTGGACTATACTGCGCCCGTCTACTGGACATTCCTCATTGCCAGCGGCCTCGCCCTCATCCGCCTGCGCCTGAAGGCGCCGGACGCCCCCAGACCCTTCCGCGTGCCGCTTTACCCGGTCCTACCGGCCCTCTTCATCCTGTCGAGTGCCGCGATGCTGGTCTCCGCCATCCTGTATGTGCAGGGCGGGGCCTTCTTCGGAATGGGCGTGCTTTTGGCAGGGGTTGGAGTTTGGTGCATGCTCAGTAGGCGATAAGACAAGGGTGAGTGACCTGAGACCCTCGGGTCCCTCATTCATTTCGAGAGTCTGGCCCTTTCATAGTCCATGGTTTGAGGTGTGGCGAGCGCGTCGGGAGCGAGGCTCCCCACATGCACGAGCGACCGGCG
>NZ_JBKBXB010000071.1:0-6470 GCF_046313975.1 Hyphomonas sp.
TCGGAGAGAACGATTCCGCCATCGTCCAGTCGCTCGTCAAATCGCCGGATGCCGTCGGCATTCTCGGCTTCTCTTTTCTTGAGCAGAATGGTGACCGGGTGAAAGGCGGCCTGCTGGGCGGCGTGGAGCCGACCTTCGAGAACATCACCAATGGCCAGTATGGTCTCGCCCGCGTGATGTACTTCTATGTGAAGGACCAGAATCTCGGCCTTGTGCCCGGCCTTGCGGAATTCGTCGAGGAATCGGTCAGTGACGGCGCAGCCGGCGAGGATGGTTACATGATCGAGAAGGGGTTGATCCCTCTGCACCCGGATGAACTTGCGGCCGCGCAGGCAACTGCGGCGCGCCTTGCCGGCGGGCGCAGCTGAGAGGTCAGCTCGCGGCCGCTTTCGCCTTGCGGCGGCGGATGCGGATCTTGTGCCAGAAGCGCCGTCTCAGCGGCGGGTCCAGCGGCTGCAGGTTTTCCAGGAACACTTCGGCGCAGGCGCGCCAGCTATAGGTTTCGGCATGCGCGCGCGCTGCGTCGCGGCTGAGGCTGAGGCAGTCCATCGCCCCCTTGGCGAGGTCGCCGTCCAGCGGCGTGATCGTGCCGGCGCCGGAGCCCGGGATGACATCGCGCGGGCCGGTTGCATCATAGGCCGCGACCGGCGTGCCGGCGGCCATCGCTTCGAGCACGACGAGGCCGAACGTGTCGGTGAGGCTGGGGAAGACGAACACGTCTGCGCTGGCATAGCTGGCGGCGAGTTCGTCGCCGAACTTCGCGCCGGTGAAGACGACATCCCTGTATTTCTTCTTCAACTCTTCCAGCTGCGGCCCGTCACCGATGATCACTTTCGTGCCCGGCAATTTCAACTCGGCGAAGGCTTCGATATTCTTCTCGACCGCGACCCGGCCGACATTCAGGAAGATCGGGCGCGCGAGGCCGGCGAACGGGTCGCCCGGCTGGCCTTCCTCGACGCGCTTCAGCGGCGAGAAGGTTTCGGTATCGACCCCGCGGCTCCAGGCGACGAGATTCTGGAAGCCGTGACCCGCGAGTTCGTCCATCAGCGAGGGCGTCGCCACCATCACCTTGCCGGAATATTTGTGGAACCAGCGCATGAAGGAATAGCCCCAGCTGACCGGGACTGGCAGGCGCGCGGAGACATATTCGGGAAAGCGCGTGTGATAGGCGGTGGTGAAGGGGTGTTTCTCGGTCAGGCAGACCGCGCGGGCGGCCATGCCGAGCGTGCCTTCGGTGGCGATGTGCACGGCGTCCGGTTCGAACTCGTCGAAGATGCTGGAGATGCGCGGGCGGCCGAACAGGCCCATCTTGATTTCGGGATAGGTCGGCAGCGGCATCGTCATGAAGCCGGCGCCCGGGTGCACGATTTCCCATGTGTGACCCATCGCCTCGGTCTCGGCGATGATGCGCTTCATCGTGCGGACGACGCCATTGACCTGGGGGTCCCAGGCGTCGGTGACGAGCATGATGCGCATCGCATCTCCCTGCATACATCGTGGCGAAGCCCCCCGCGGGCCGCTCGGGGCGCAATCTGGCGGGCCCCGGCGGCGGCGTAAAGGGGCCCACTGCGGTCAAATTCCTCTCGCAGGCAGACGCGTCCACAGGTATTCTCGTGCTTCGCCTGCGCCGCGGGCAGCAAGATTTGCCTTTTTTCTCGTGAGATCGCCTGTTCCCATGCCTGATACACTCGCCTTGCTCCCGGTTGACTGGGATGCGCTCGACGCCCTGAAATTCGCCGATGAGGAAGCCCTTCTCGAGGGCCTGCTGAAACAGGGCGTGCTGCCGGGCCCGATCCGGGAAGGCGCCGTGCGCCGGGGACGGGAGCTGGTGGTGATCGCCCGCTCGAAGGGGCGCAAAAAGGGGATGATGGAGAGCTTCCTCGAGGAGTTCGGCCTGACAAATTCCGAAGGCCTCGCGCTGATGTGCCTCGCCGAGGCGCTGCTGCGCGTGCCGGATGCGGCGACCAAAGATGACCTGATCGCGGAGAAGATCCGCTCCGGCAACTGGGGCGCGCATCAGGGCCAGTCGGACAGCTGGCTGGTGAATGCCTCGACCTGGGGCCTGATGCTGACCGGCAAGGTGATCGGCCCGCCGGACAGCACGAAACGCGGCGCGGCGCATTTCGTTGGCGGCCTGATCCGCCAGAGCGGGGAGCCTGTGATCCGCACGGCGATGATGCAGGCGATGCGGATCATGGGCGAGCAGTTCGTCCTTGGGCGGACGGTCGGCGAGGCGCTTAAGCGCGGCCGCCGGATGATCAAGGCGGGCGAAGCGCAGAATTTCTCGTTCGACATGCTGGGCGAGGGCGCGCGCACCTCGGCAGATGCCGAGCGCTACTTCAAGGCGTATGAGGAAGCGATTGCGGCGGTTGCTGCCGACAAGATCGAAGGGCAGGTGCCGGAGACGGCAAACGGGGTTTCGGTGAAACTCTCGGCGCTGCATCCGCGCTATCTCGCCGTGAAGGAAGCGCGCGTGATGGCGGAGCTTTATCCGAAAGTGCTGACGCTCTGCCAGCAGGCGGCAAAGGCGAATATCGGCCTCTGCCTTGATGCGGAGGAGGCGCACCGGCTGGTGATCAGCCTGAAGATTTTCGAGAAGCTGGCGCGCGAGCCGTCGCTGGAAGGCTGGACCGGGCTTGGCCTTGCGGTGCAGGCCTATCAGAAGCGCGCACTCGCGGTGATCGAGCGGCTGTCGACGCTGGCGGATGTGACCGGCCGGCGCTTCATGGTGCGGCTGGTGAAGGGCGCCTATTGGGACAGCGAAATCAAGCATGCGCAGGTTGAGGGCTATCCGAACTTCCCTGTGTTCACCACCAAGCAGGGTACGGACGTTCACTATCTTGCCTGCGCGAAGGCGATGCTGGCGGCTTCGCCCTCGATCTTTCCGTGCTTTGCGACGCACAATGCGCACACGCTGGCAGCGGTGGAGTTGCTGGCAGGGCAGGCGGGTGTGACGGCATACGAATTCCAGCGCCTGCACGGCATGGGCGAGCCGCTTTACGAGGCCGCCGAAGCAGGCGGACGCGTGCGGGTCTATGCGCCGGTTGGTGCGCATGAGGACCTGTTGCCCTACCTCGTTCGCCGCTTGTTGGAGAATGGCGCGAACACGAGCTTCGTGCACTCTTTCCTCGACGATGCGGTGCCGCCCGAACAGGTTGTGGCGGACCCGGTGGCGAAGGTGGAAGTTGGCCCGCGCCGGCATCCGCGCATTCCGACACCACCGCGTCTTTATGGCGCGAAGCGGCGCAACTCTGCCGGGCATGATCTCAGCCAGTCCGGTGTGCGTGCGAACTTTGCCGCGGCGGTGAAGGCGCTGGATGAAGGCCCGGCGATTGCGGCGGGCGCGATTGTCTCGGGCAAGGCCATCACGGGCGGCGGCGACCTTGTGCGCGCGCCGGCGGATACCAATCATGTGATTGGCGCGGTGCTGGAAGCGGACGCGGGCTCGATCAACAGTGCGCTGGATGCAGCGGCGGCCTATCAGCCGGAATGGGATCATCTCGGCGGGCCGAAGCGGGCGGAATACCTGCACGCGATGGCGGACGCGATGGAGGCGAATGCGGCGCATCTGATTGCGCTGATGGCGCGCGAAGCAGGCAAGACGCTGGCGGACGGCATCGCCGAAGTGCGCGAGGCGGTGGACTTCTGCCGATATTATGCCGCGCAGGCGGCGGAGGATTTCGGCGCGCCGGTGCGCCTGCCGGGGCCGACGGGCGAGACGAACCATTTGTCCCTGCACGGACGAGGCGTGTTCTGCTGCATTTCTCCGTGGAACTTTCCGCTCGCTATCTTCACCGGGCAGCTCGCGGCGGCGCTGGCGGCAGGCAATACGGTGGTCGCCAAGCCCGCGGAGCAGACCGTGCTGACAGCTTTCGAGGCGGTGCGCCTGTTCCACAAGGCGGGATTGCCGGAGGCGGCGCTGCACCTGCTGCCGGGCCGGGGCGAAACGGTCGGCGCAGCGCTGACGGCGGACCTGCGCGTGTCGGGCATCTGCTTTACCGGCGGCACATCGACCGCGCGGATCATCAACCGCACGCTGGCGGGCCGCGATGGCCCGATCATTCCGCTGATCGCGGAGACGGGCGGCCTCAATGGCCTGTTCGTGGACACGACCGCGCTGCGCGAACAGGTGATTGATGACATGATTACTTCCGCCTTCGGGTCGGCGGGCCAGCGCTGCTCTGCGCTGCGGATTGCCTTCCTGCCGAAGGCGACGGCGGACAGCCTGATCGAGGGGCTGATCGGGGCGATGGATGAGCTGAAGATCGGCGATCCGGCGCGGCCGGATACCGATACCGGGCCGGTGATCGACCTTGAATCCTTTGAGAAGCTGGACCGCCATAGAGTGCATATGTCCGAGGACGCGAAGCTGTTGCATTCTGTCGAAAGGGGAGAGGATGCCGGAAAGGGAACGTTCTTCGGTCCGGCGCTGGTGGAGATTTCCTCGCTTGATCAGATCACGGAGGAAAAGTTCGGGCCCATCCTGCATATCCTGCGCTATGATCCGGACAATGTGGCGGAGGTGGCGAGCGCGCTGAAGGCGAAAGGCTACGGCCTGACGCTGGGCATCCACTCGCGGCTCGAGAGCTTCCACAGCGCCGTGAAGGCGGCGATGCCGGCGGGGAACACTTATGTGAACCGGTCAATGATCGGCGCAGTTGTCGGTGTGCAGCCGTTTGGCGGGGACGGGCTTTCCGGCACCGGCCCGAAGGCGGGCGGGCCGCACTATCTCCATCGTTTTGCCACCGAGCGCGTGGTAAGTGTCAATATCACCGCGCAGGGCGGCGACCCTGAACTTCTGAGCCTGTGAAGGACCCGGCCATGATCCGACTGCTTGCCTCTGTCTCTGTTGCGGCCTTTCTGCTGGCGGCCTGCGCCCCCGAGACGGAGGTGTCTCAGGATAGTCCGATAGCGGAGGAAGTGCCGGCCGGCGACGACACTATCGAACCGGCGATGGCGTTCGACATGCCGGGCGATTTCCAGCTGTCTTATTCCCAGGAGAGTGATGCGGCGAGTGTGTCTTCGGAGCTGGACCCTGCTATTCTCGCCTTTGATCCGCAGCTGGCTTACAGTCTCTGGAAGGATGCAAAATCATCGGTTGACGAGATGATGGCGCAGGCCGCGGGTGACCAGACGATGGCAACTGAGGATGCGGCTGCGTCGGGGGATCCTTCATGGTTTCGTCCGTACACGATGGAAATCAGCAGCAAGGCGACACTGGTTCTGGACGATCTGATCAGTATCGAGCATTTCATTGCGCAATACACCGGCGGCGCGCATGGCAATTATTTCATGGGCGGCGGAATCTACCGGAAGGGTGAAGCTGAGCCGGTGAAGCTGGTGGAGATGATCGCCGATGAGCCGGGTTTCCGGGCACTGGTGGTCAACGGGCTGGTCGAGGAGAAGATCAAGCGCGGCTATGAAGAGGGAGAGCGGGCCGTGATTGCTTCAGAGCTGGGCGACCTGCTTGTTCCGAGTGCGGATTATCCGGACGTATTCGACGGCCATGTGGTGCTGCAGGCTTCGGAAGATGCCGGCAAGATCGGCGGCATGGTTGTGCTCTTCTCGCCCTATGAGGTCGGCTCGTTCGCCGAGGGGTCGTATGAAATTCTGATCCCGGCCGCCGACCTTGCGCCGGTGCTGGCACCGGGCTGGAAGGATCGCTTCGGCGGGGCGCCGTTGCCCCTGGAGCCCAATTAGCAGCGCCGGAATTCCCAGGTGTTCGCCCGGGCGCCGTTGAGCAGTGAGATGGTCGCGCTCATGCGGCTTCCCTTGCGGGTGTAGGTGATGCGCTGGGGGTAGTCGTGGCGGCCGTTCTCGAAGGTGACGGTGTTCTTGGCGCGGCTGACTTCGGTGAATTCGGACGGGCCGAAACCGCCGGGATAGGCATTGAACACCGCCGGCGCGCCGCCATCGATGCGGGATTGTTCGAAGAAGGAGACGGCGCCGGTTTCGTCATAGGTGAGGGCATAGCCGAAGAGGAAGCCCGCTTCCGGCTTAGACCAGATTTCCTTGTAGGACTTGTCGGCCGTGCGCCAGCAGCCGGTCATCCATTTCAGGCCTTCATCGGCATGGGCGATCGGAGCGGCGATTGCCGAGCTGGCAACAAGGGCGAGGGCGATGAGAGCGCGTTTCATGGGTCCACCAGTGTGCAGCCGCTGCGGGCCGTCATTGCGGGATTGAAGGTCAGGTTCCGAAGCGCAGTCTGGCCGAAATTTGCCGGGAAGTCACCCGGGCAGCTGAAAGAGCGGGTTTGGGCTTGAGGCCAGCAGGATTGGCCGGAGCGGCGGGGCCGTCCGGTGTTTGTGTCTGGGGCTGGTGGTGTTCCTCCCCTCTCCCCCGCAATCGCGGGCGAGGGGGCTTCAAGAGCGGCTAGGTCGAATCGAGGATCGGGGGTTGCAATAAAGAAATGAGCTCGGCGGCGGCTTGTGCCAGACCAAAGATTGTTCCTGTACGGAGCACTGGCGCGG
>NZ_JBKBXB010000072.1:0-4947 GCF_046313975.1 Hyphomonas sp.
AGCTGTCGCCGGGATGACATGCGGTGGGGTCAGTCTTGCGACGCAGGGCAGCGGCCGCCGGTGACCTCGGCGACGACTTCCGGGTCGCCGTCTGTTTCTGCCGGGGTGAGGCCGAGGGCGCAGGCGATGAAGCTGTAGACGTTGACGTTTTCGAACGGGGCGGCGACTTCGCCTTCGGGGAAGATGGGGCCGGCGGCGATGAAGGTGGCGTTCATGTCCGGGGCGCGGCTGTCATAGCCGTGCATGCCGGGGATGGGCGGGCGCCAGCCGCCGAGATCGGCATTGCGCACGACCCAGCCGGGATCCCCAACGATGAAGAGGTCCGGCCCGCGCGTCGGATGATCGAAGCGGTAATGGGCGGGCATCTCGCCGCGTTTGTAGACATGGATGTTGGGGTGGAAATCCTTGAGGCCCTCATACGCGGCTTCGAGCGCCGGGCCTTCGCCATAGACATGCAGGAAGGGATGCGCCGAGCCGGCATAGGGGCCGGCGAATTGCGAGACGGTGAGGGATTTCAGGTCGAGGAACTCGCCGATATCGACGACCTGATCGGGATTGATCCAGGCCATGCCGTGATCTGACACGACGATGATGGTGGTGGAGGCGAGCAGGCCGCGCGTCTCCAGGCCGGCGACGAGCTGGCCGACATAGCCATCGACTTCGGCGACCGCCTCTTTCGTCTTGTCGGAGCGCGGGCCGGTATAGTGGCCGGCGGTGTCGACGCGGTCGAAATAGATGGCGGCGAAGCGCGGGCTTTTTTCTGCGGGGCCATCATACCAGGCGAGCACTTCGTCGACGCGGTCCTGATAGGGCTTTTCGTGTTCGTAGGGTGTCCAGCGTGTCGGACGGACGCCGTCATGCGGGACCTCGGAGCCGAGCCAGAACATGATGGAGGCGGAGAGGCCCTGCTTCTCGGCTGTGACCCAGATGGGCTCGCCCTGCCACCAGACTTCTTCCTGCGGGCCGGTGGCGCGGTCGAACTGGCGCGCCCCGTCGCGGTCGTAGGGGTAATTGTCGACCATGCCGTGATGTTCGGGATAGAGGCCGGTGGCGAGGGAGTAGAAGTTCACGAAGGTGACCGACGGCATGACCGGATACATCGCCTCGGCGCGCACGCCGCGGGCGGCGAGGGCTTTGAGGTTGGGCACGTCCCAGCTGTCGAGCATCGAGGGATGCAGGCCGTCGAGGCCGATCATCAGCACGCGCGGGGGAGCCGCGGGGATTTCTGCGGCGGCAGGCGCGGCCATTTCTGCGGGCGCGGCGTCCTTGCCTGTGGTGCAGGCAGCAAGCGCGCCGGCGCCGATCAGGGACGCAAGAATTAGCCGCTTCAGCATCTGTCCGATTCCTTCTGCCAATCTCCGGGGCCTTAGACCCCGAATGTATCGGACTTGTGAAGCCCCCGGTCTGAAAAAGGGGTGACGCGGCGGGCAAAAGCCCTAAACAAAGCACCATGACAAAACAGACAGACCGGGAGACCCGTATGACCCGCCGCCCAGCCCTTCTTGTTTCTGCCCTTGCCCTCGCCCTTGCCGGCTGTGCGCAGACAGGCGCAGCGCCCGATGCGGCGCTGACCACGCAGCAGGAGCCCTCGCCGCGGGTGACGCGCGGCAATCTCGTGACAGAGAATGTGCCGACAGCTCCGATCGAGTTGAAAGAGCGGCTGCAGCGCTATGAGAATGTGCGCGGGCACAGCTTCCAGGACTGGACCGGCGATGGCGGCATCCTGATTGCGACGCGCTTCGGCAATGTGAACCAGATCCATGAAGTGCGCTTCCCGCTGGGTGCGCGGCGACAGCTGACCTTCTACACCGAGACAGTGGGCAGCGCGGATGTGAGCCCGTCGGGCGGCGCCTTCCTGTTCGGCAAGGACCGCGGCGGCGACGAATATTTCCAGTCCTACCTGTTCAATCTCGGCACCGGCGATGTGACGCAGTTTTCCGAGCAGGGCTCGCGCAACGGCTCCGGCCTCTGGGCGGATGATGGCAGCGTGGTCGCCTGGGCGCGCACTACAGCGGGCGATCCGAACAATGACATTCTGGTCGCCAATCCGGCAGACCCGGAGAGCCGGCGCGTTGTGCTGGAGGGCGAGGGCGCGATCGGGCCGGTCGACTGGTCGGCGGATGGCAGCACCCTGCTGCTGCAGCGCTATATCTCCATCGCCAAGAGCCGGCTGTTCAAGCTGGACGTCGCGAGCGGCACGCTGACCGAGATCAACCCGGACGACGATGTCGCCTATTCCGGCGGCGCGCTGCTGGCGGATGGCTCCGTGCTGACGGTGACGGACAAAGGCAGCGAGTTTGCCAATCTCGTGCGGATCGCGCCCGACGGCACCACGACGACCTATACCGGCGATATCGACTGGGACGTGTCCGACTGGACGCTGTCGCCGGATGAGACGACGGTGGCCTTCACGCTGAACGAAGGCGGGCTGGGCACGATCCGGCTGCTGGACGTGGCGAGCGGGCATGTGCGCCCCGGCCCGACACTGCCGGTGGGCATCGCCAGCGGCCTGACCTTCTCGCCGAGCGGCACGCAGCTGGGCTTCACCTTCAATGGCGCAACCAGCCCGGCGGATGCCTGGTCGTTCGACATTGCGACGCTGAACCTGACGCGCTGGACCGAAGCAGAGACGGGCGGCCTCAATGCCGCAAACTTCCTGACGCCGGAAATATTCAGCTATCCGAACACGGACGGTATGGATATTCCGGCCTTCATCTACCGGCCGAAGGGCGCAGGTCCGCATCCTGTGATCGTGTCCATCCATGGCGGACCGGAGAGCCAGTCACGCCCGGGCTTCAGCTCGACCTACCAGTACTGGGCGAAGGAACTCGGCCTGGCGGTGGTTGTGCCGAACGTGCGCGGATCGTCCGGATACGGAAAGACCTATGTGTCGCTCGACAATGGCCTGAACCGCAAGAAATCGGTTGAGGATATCGGCGCCCTGCTCGACTGGATTGCCACGCAGCCGGACCTCGATGCAGGCCGGGTGGTGGTGCACGGCGGATCGTATGGCGGCTACATGGTGCTTGCCTCGATGATTGATTATGGCGACCGGCTGGCCGGCGGCGTGAACATTGTCGGCATCTCGGACTTCAAGACCTTCCTCGAGAATACCGAAGGCTACCGCGTGGACCTGCGCCGGGAAGAGTATGGCGATGAGCGCGACCCGGTTGTGGCCGCCTTCTTCGACGAGATCTCGCCCCTGAAGAACGCCCACAAGATCACCAAGCCGCTATTCATCATCCAGGGCTATAACGACCCGCGTGTGCCGTACACGGAAGCCGAACAGATCCTGGCGGCGGTGAAGGCCAATGGCGTGATGCACTGGTTCATGATGGCGATGGACGAGGGCCACGGCTTCCGCAAACTGTCCAACCGCGAAGCCCAGAGAGAGGCAGAAACGCTGTTCCTGCAGGAAATCCTGGGGGTCAACTGACCCCCATTTCGCCCGAAAACAGGCCCGGATCCCCGAATAAGGGATTTACTTCACGTTTGGATTGCGTGATGGGGCTTTGGTGTTCAGGGTAACGGGATTCGGACTTCCGGGGGGTACGGGGTGTCAGCGGACGAGGAGAACGAAGGCGAGGAGGCGCGTCCGGCGAGGCCGGAGGTGATCCAGTTGCCGGATGCCCTCGCCCGGTCTGTCGCGAAGGCCTATTCCGACCTGCTGAAGGAACCGGTGCCCTCGCGCCTCGCCGACCTGCTGGACGCCATCCGCCGTTTCGAATCGAACCGGAATAAGCCGGACTGATTGCGGCAGTCAGTCCTGCACTTCCCAGAAGGTCTGGCGGACAAAGCCGGCATATTCCGAAAACCTTAGCGCCACGTCCCGGCGCGCGCCGCCGGGACCATCGATCACCTCGGTCAGGATCTCGACCTCGCCATAGGCCGAGATCAGGTCGTCGCGGAACGTGTTCGCCATGTCGATGCCGCGAAAGGGCGGACGGAGCCAGACGGCGCCGTAGAGCACGCTTTCGACGAAGGCCTCCACCAGCGAGTCCGCATCCCGCCCGGCGCCTGAGAGCGGGGCCGCGAGGGCGCGCATGTGCGGAATTGCAACCTCGATCGCTTCCGAAAGGGTCGGCACGGGCTGCACAAGGCGGGCGGCATCCTGCTTCATGTCACGCTACTCCCGGCCGGCGGCGATGTTCCGGCGCTATGCTCATGCCGCGCGCTTTGCAGATCGCTCCAGCACGCCTTCGCGGTCCCAGTCGCCCTCGGGGCGGCAGAGTTCGAGCGGCGGACTGTCGAGGTTCAGATGGTTTGCCGGCGGTTCGATTTCCCGGATGATCTCGACATACTCGTGATCGGAGAAGAAAAAGGAAGGCCGGTCCTGGCGCAGATATCCGCCGCCCCGGCGAATCCAGAACGGCGCGACGCGCTTCTGGGCATGCCCGAGGATCTTGCGGTAGCCCTTGCGCGCGCTGACGAGACAGGCTGCTTCAATCAGGGCAAAGGCGATCTGCGTGGCCCGGCCTTCAGGCACGACCGCGAAACGTTCGGATTTGGCGAAATCGGCAAACCAGCGCAGGCGCATGGTGCCCACCGGCTCGCCATTGCGGCGAGCGAGCAGATGGGTGGCGCCGGAAAGGTCGTTTCCGTCGAACTCCTCCTCATACGGACAATCCTGCTCGTTCTGGAAGACACGGGCGCGCAGGGTCATCACCGCGACGAACTCGTCAAGCGTGGAGACGACATCGACGCGGACAGGGCCGGACTGGATGATGGGCGGGCGGGATGAGTCGGCCGTGAAGTTACGCAACACGCTCATGCCTGCCCCGCCTCGCCGCGCGGATCGATCCAGACGACACCGGGCTCGCCCCAGGGGACAGGCTGGTAGCCGAGATAGCCGGTGAGCACGCGCAGGCCGTCTGCCGTGGCAGCGCGGGAGAAGACCGGCACGCGGCCGAACGCTTCGCGGCGCACGGCATCGGCGAAAGCGACACA
>NZ_JBKBXB010000073.1:0-4536 GCF_046313975.1 Hyphomonas sp.
GGCTCCCCCCTCCGTCTGCTTCGCAGACACCTCCCCCGTGAACGGGGGAGGAGAGCGTCGAGTTTGCCTCGGCCCTTACAGGTGATTCCAGCTTTTTACAGGTTTGTCTCAGGCTTCGACGAGGAGGTGTTCGAGGCCTCGGAAGAAGGGCAAGGTGCGCCAGGCAAGGGTCTGGTCAGGCAGGCGCAGGTTTGGATAGCGCGACAGGAGTTTCACGAAGGCGTGGCGCGCCTCGATGCGGGCGAGCGGGGCGCCGATACAGATGTGGGGGCCGCCGCCGAAGGCGATGTGGCTGGCGCGCTTCTTCGTGATGTCGAAGGCCTGCGGGGCCTCGAAGATGTCGGGGTCGCGGTTGGCAGCGGCGAGCGACATGAAGACCGGCTGGCTTTTCCGCATCGGGCAGCCGGCGACGATACGGTCTTTCTCGACGATGCGGGAGGTGACCTGGACCGGCGCCTCGTAGCGCAGCACTTCTTCCACCGCCTGGGCGGCGAGATCCGGATTGGCGCGCAGGGCGGCGGCCTGATCGGGGTGGGTCAGCAGCAGCCAGATGCCGTTGCCGATCAGGTCGGTCGTGGTCAGGTTGCCCCCGACGAGGAGGGCCTGCAGGTTGAGGCAGACTTCATCGTCATCAATGTTCGCCTCGCCGGCGGCCTGCAGCTGGACCATGTCGGTGACGAGATCGTCCTTCGGCGCGCGGCGGCGGGCGGCCATGAGCTCGCGGAAATAGGCGTCCAGCGCTTCGCCGCCCGAGATCATGCGGGCGTTTTCCTCCGGCGTGCGGACGGGATTGAGGCCGAGGATGACATCTTCCGACCACTGACGGAAATCCGCGAGACGCTCCTCATCGACGCCGAGGATGCGGGCGATAACGAGAACCGGGACCGGGACAGCGACCTGTTCCATCAGGTCGAAGACACCGGTGGCGGGCGCAGCGTCGATCACCTCATCGACCATCGCCTCGATCTCGGGGCGCATGCGGTTGATGCGGGCATAGAAGGCCTTGGCCAGCGGCTGGCGGATGCGGGCATGGTCGGGATCGTCAAGGAAGAGAATACTGGTGCGCCGCTCCCTGCCCTCTTCGATCAGGCGGGCGGTGATGGATTCGGGGTCGGCGTTCAGGGGATGGCGCACGAAACTGCGGTCGTTGACCGTGTCGCGGATGTCCTTGTAGCGGCTGAGCACCCAGACCTTGGCGACCTCGTCGCGCAGGACCGGGCAATGGGTCTGCAGGGCCTGCAGCAGCGCATGGGGATTGTCGCGGGCCACCGGATTGAAGGCGGAAAGCTCGAGAACGGATTTCGGCACGCCGGCGGGCGTTCTGGTATCGTCGGCCATAAGAGTCTCCTCCCGGGAGCTTTTGTTATGGCAGGCGTATAGCCGATTTTTTGCAGGGTGGCGCGGGGTATCGTGGGGAAACGTTCGGGTGCACGCGTCAGAGCCGTTTGAACGGCATCGGAATAGCCGTCGCGGTGGCACGGGCGACGAGGGTGCCTTCGGCATCGAAGCAGTCGGCTTCCATGAAGGCGGCGGATTTGCCCATGCGCAGGATGCGGGCGGTGACGCTGGCCTTACCGGGCATCAGGCGTTTCAGGAAGCTGGTCTTCATTTCCAGCGTTGGCGCAGTCATCGTGACATTGGAGGCGATGATGACAGCCGTGCTCATCGCTTCGTCGAGCATGGCGGAGATGAAGCCGCCCTGCACGGCGCCGGTGGGGTTGGCGAACGTGCCGGGGACGTCAAAGTCCATGCGCACCCATTGCTCCGCCTGGCTGAGGTCCACGAGGCGCATGCCGAGCGTGTCGGAACAGGGCGGGCGTTTCTTCGAGTTCTGGAAGCGGGCCAGCATCTCGGCGTCGGAGACGCGGGGCTTGGTGTCCTCGGTCAAGGCAGAGGGGCCTTACTTGCGGCGGTAGGCGTCGAGGCTGACGACAATATCGGCCGGCTTCGGGGGGGCGGGCTCGGCGGCGGCATCCTTCGCCGGCGAGAGCACGCCGGTGTCGCGGCTGCGCGCCTCGAAGGAGAGGCCGAAATTCACCGAGGGATCAACGAAGCGGGTGATGGCGGCGAGCGGGATGGACAGGTGCTGCGGCACGCCGGCGAATTTCAGCACGATCTCGAAATGGCCGTCATGCACTTCAAGGTCCCAGAACTGGTGCTGGATGACGATGGTCATCTCTTCCGGGAAGCGCTGGACCAAGTGGTCCGCGATCTTCACACCGGGGGCGCGGGTGCGGAAGGAGATGTAGAAGTGGTGGTCGCCCGGAAGGGCGCCATTGGTTTTCGCACGGCGCAGGGCCTCGCGCACGACGCCGCGCATGGCAGCCTGGGAGAGCGCTTCGTATCCGATATAGTCCGTCATGGCTGCGCGCTCTTCCCCGGGGCTCAAATGGTTATCGAGAGGTAAATTATGCGGAGCGGTCTGCGCCTGCAACGGGCTTAGCGCAATGCGCGAGCAATTATTTTCGCTTCGCGCCGATCCGGCTGCCTGCTGGCCAGCGGCGAGCGGGGCGCGTAGGCTTCGCGTGTGAGGACATTCGGGAGGACATTCACCATGCAGATGCCGGAAGAAGGGCGCGGGTGGGATGAGGTGCGCGCGGAGATGATTGCCCGCGGCGGCGGGGATGTGGACTGGCGCAGCGGAAAAACGGCGGTCTATGTGTTCAACGCGGGCGAGGACATTCATCATGTCCAGCACGACGCCTATGGCCTCTATATGGCGGAGAATGGCCTCGGGCCGCTGGCCTTTCCGTCGCTGGCGCAGATGGAGAAGGACGTGATCGGCATGGCGCTCGGCCTGCTGCACGGCGAAGGCGGAGCGGGCGCGATCACGTCGGGTGGAACCGATTCGATCACCATGGCGATCAAGACGGCGCGCGATTTTGCGCGTGCGAACGGAAAGCAGCGGACGGGGCATAACATTGTCATCCCCCGCTCTGGCCACCTCGCCTTCCACAAGGCGGCGCTGATGATGGATATCGAGATCCGCTCCGTGCCGGTGAAGGACGATGGCAGCTATGAGGCGGACCCCGCGGCGATGGAGGCAGCGATGGATGCCGGCACGATCATGCTGGTCGGCTCGGCGCCGCAGTTTCCGCATGGCATCATCGACCCCATAGAAGCGCTCGGCGAGATCGCCGCGCGCAGGGATGTGTGGCTGCATGTGGATGCCTGCGTCGGCGGGTATTTCGCACCGTTCGCGCGGATGAACGGCGTGGCCGTGCCGGCGTTCGATTTCGAAGTGCCGGCGGTGAAATCGATGAGCGCGGACCTGCACAAGTATGGCTATTGCGCCAAGGGCGCCTCGACCGTGCTGTTCCGCTCCGAGGCGCTTTACAAACACATGCCCTTCTCGCTGCGCGACTGGAGCGGCGCGCCGATGAAGACACCGACACTGGCGGGCACGCGGCCGGGCGGCGCGATCTCGGCGGCCTGGGCGGTGATGAATGTGCTGGGCGTAGCCGGCTACCGCGAGAAGCAGGGTCTGGTGTGCGGGGCGCGCGAGAAGATCGAGGCGGGCGTGAAGGCGCTCGGCTTTGATGTGCTGGGGCGGCCGATGCTCGGCCTGATCGCGTTCCGCCATCCGGAGGCGGACGCACTCGCGCTGTATGCTGCGATGCGGGCACGGGGGTGGTTCACTTCGTTCACGTCGGAGCCGCCCAGCCTGCACCTGATGCTGTCACCGAAACATGCGGAGGTGGCGGATGCGTATCTGGCGGATTTGGGCGCGGCGCTGGCGGACGTGAAGGCGGGCGTGAAGGCGGAGCGGGTTGAGGCGCGGTATTCGTGAGAAGGTGCCCCGAACTTGCCCCCCGTCCCTCATCGTGGTCCTATCCGGCATTATTCATCGGCGGGCGCGCCGGGAGACAAGGGGACTGACATGAAGAACGGATTTTTTGCGGCGGTGGTTCTGGCCGGGGCACTGGCGCTGGCGGGGTGTGGCCAGGGCGGAGCGCCGGAGGGCAAGGACATCACCAGGAATTCCTCCGCCAAGGATATCGGCGCGGCCTACCTGACCGAGATGACGCGCATCGCGGACGCGCTGGAGACGGTGAAGGACGAGCAGAGCGCCAAGGCGGCAGCGGCGGAGATCAGCAAGGCGGCAGTCGGCCTGAACACCATGGGCGAGGCGCTGAAGGACGGGACCGATCCGCTGAAGGCGATGCAGATTTTCGGCAACAATTACACGCAGGTGGTCGAGGTGCAGGGCCGGATGATGACCGAGCTGATGCGCATCCAGACCGAGCATCCGGAGCTGATGGAGATCGTCAGCGCCGAGATGGACAAGCTGGGGGAGTGAGGGGGCGGACTTGCGCGGCGGTGGTTCCGGCTCGCTGCCGCGGATACCTGCGCAGGCAGGTATCCAGCGCACTGAAGGACTGGACCCCTGCCTTCGCAGGGGTCTTCGGAGAGGATGGCTTTTGGGGCTCTGGATCCCAGCTTTCGCCGGGATGACAGGCGGTGGGGTCAGTCTTGCGACGCAGGTCCGCGGCCGCCGGTGACCTCGGCGACGACTTCCGGGTCGCCGTCTGTTTC
>NZ_JBKBXB010000074.1:0-3922 GCF_046313975.1 Hyphomonas sp.
CCTGCAGCTCGCGATGTATCTGGAGCTGAATTACTACCGGATCCTGACCACATCCTGCAAAGGCACGTCCTATGAGGACAGCGCGGACACCTACCTTCAGGCGGCCGGCCAGTCGATGAAGACCTGCCAGATCATGACCAGTGATCCCAACATCTGTGTGCCCAAGGCGCCATACTAGCCTCGTGACTGGCATTTGATGCTGCTCGGAAGCGACAGCGCCACACTTAGGCCATTCACGTCTGATTGATGTGGCTGGACAAATGCCCCGGCGCGTCACTACGCTTGCTCCATGGCCGGGGGAAAAGGCCGGTTTTATGACACTGATCTGGTTCCGCCAGGCGCAGAGACTTTTCGCTTCCGCAGCTGCTTGCCTGATGGCGGGCATGACTGCGGCTACAGAGACAGCTCCGGCAGAGATTCCGGCTGAGCCGGTGCCAAGTTATCTGGGCATTGATCTGCCGCTGCGCCCCGGCGAGCGGGTGGTGCCGACGGCGAACGGGAATTGCGCGGTTGTCATCTTCGCCCCGCATGAGGAGCGCCATGAGCGCCTTGCCGGATACTGGAGCCGGGCGCAGTGGCTGGGGCCGTGCCGGTTCGGCCTTGCGCATGGCGAAGGGCTGATTGTCACCTCGGACGGACAGTTCAACATCTCCGCCACGATGCTCTATGGGCTGGAAGTGACGGCGCCGGAAATTTCCCGCACCGGCGTGTTCCAGAGCGGCGAGGTGTCGTGGGACACATCCTTCGGTACACTGAACTTCCATTCCGGCGAGGCGTTCAGCGACACATCGGCGGCGCGCTATGTGGTGCGCTATGAAACCCAGCCGGACGGACCACTGGAGTTCGAGGATCTGGTCTCGGTCTGGTCGGGCACCAATTCTCTCGAAAAGCACACCTTTGATGACGAAGGGCGCGAGTGGACGATGACCGTCAACGCCTGGAATGTCGACACCTATTGCGGCCTCGGCATGCCGCCGGAATTCAAGAGGTTCGAGAAGGAAGTGAAAAAGGCGTGTAAGAAGAACGCGCCTGAAAAGCTGGTCGTGCTGCGCCGGGAAGGCCACCGGCAGGAGCCCTGGGCAAGTCGGGACGTGACCTGGCTGAAATCCTGCCCGGTCAACCGCAACACACGCGGCAATGAATGCGGCAGGCTGGTCAGCGAGGCGCTGGGCAAGCAGGCGGCGGAGTTTGAAAAGCTGCTGACGAAGGGTGATGCAGAAGCGCGAAGCGCCGCCGAGCAGGAGATCATCGACCGCTATGCCCCGCTTGAACAGGCAGTCGAAGGCCTGGTGATGGCGGCGGAAGAGGCGCGCGAGTAAGCCCGAAACGAAATCGCCCCGGCGGTGAAGCCGGGGCGATGATATTCAGTAGACGGAATAATTAGGCGCCGGCACGTTCCGGACGGCGCGCGCGGTTCTGACCGCCGCCCTGTCCGCCCTGACGGCCACCTTGGCCGCCACGGCGAGGGCCGCCCGGCTTGCCATTGCCACCGCCATTGCCATTCCAGTTGCCCCGGCGCGGCGCGCTGCCGCCCTGGCGTTCGGAACTCTCACGGCGCTCGCCGACGGCCTGCACGCGCTCGGTGCGTTCACCGCGCTCGGCACGCTCGCCGCGCTCTTCGCGAGGGCGGCGTTGCTGATTCTGCTGCTGGCCGCGATGGCCATTGCCACCGCCGCCGCGGCGTGCCTGTTGCGGACGTCCGCCATTGCCGCGCGGCTCATCCGGCTCGCCGGCAGGACGCGGGGCGAGCTTCATGCCGATCGCCTTCTCGATGGCGCGCAGGTATTCCCGCTCCGCCTTCGAGACGAACGAGATTGCGATGCCGGTCTGCCCGGCGCGGGCCGTGCGGCCGATACGGTGGACGTACTGTTCAGGCACTTCCGGCAAGTCAAAGTTGATCACATGTGTCAGGCCGTCGATATGGATGCCGCGGGCGGCGATATCGGTGGCGATCAGGACCGGCACGCGGCCGCCCTTGAAGGCTTCCAGCGCCTTGATGCGCTGGGCCTGGCTCTTGTTGCCGTGGATGGCGACGGAGTCGATATTGTCCTTAGCAAGACGGCGCACGACGGCGTCGGCGCCATGTTTCGTCCGCACAAAGACGAGCGCGGTGCGCAGTTCCGGCTGGCGGATCGTCTCGGCCAGCAGGGCCTGTTTTTCGGACTGTTCGACGAAGCAGATGCGCTGCTCCACTTTTTCAGCCGTGGTGGCGGGCGGGGCGACGGCGACTTCTGCCGGATTGGTCAGGTATTCGGCGGCAAGGCCGGACACGAGTTTCGGCATGGTTGCCGAGAAGAACAGCGTCTGGCGCTCTTTCGGCAGGTGTTTGGCAATCTTGCGCAGGGCATGGATGAAACCGAGGTCCAGCATCTGGTCGGCCTCGTCCAGCACCAGCACTTCGACATGGCGCAGCGAGACCGCGCTCTGTTCCATCAGGTCGATCAGGCGACCCGGCGTGGCGACGAGTACATGCGCGCCGCGTTCCAGCTTGCGGATCTGTCCGCCGATCTTGGCGCCGCCGCAGACCATCACGACGCGGAAGCCTTGTCCCGCACCATAGGTTTCGAAGGATTCGGCGATCTGCCCGGCGAGTTCACGCGTCGGTGCGAGCACCAGGACGCGGGCGCCCTTGCTGGGAGCCGGGCCGGACTGGCGGTTCAGGCGGTCGAGGATCGGCGCGGCGAAAGCCAGCGTCTTGCCGGTGCCGGTCTGGGCAAGGCCCAGCACATCGCGGCCCGACTTGATCAGCGGGATGGCCTGCGCCTGGATCGGGGTCGGCGTGGTGTAGCCGGCTTCTTCGACAGCGCGCGCGAGGCGGCTGGTGAAGCCGAAGGAATTGAAATCAGTCATGGTTACTTTCAAAAACGAATTTGCGCCCGGCGCGGTTCATCGCGCGCGGGTGGCGGGGGTTGAACGACCCGCGTGAAGAAGGGCGCCTTAGGCTTAAGATGCGTCTGTAAGGAGGGCCACGGACGTGGCGGACTTGCCGCCAGACCAGCTCACGCTGCCCTGCAAGGCGGCTCAAACCACCCAGACCGGGCGCACATGGGGTGTAACCGCAGGAATGTCAAAGGATATTTCAGCGCAGGTGTTAACACGCCGCGATTTTCCGCCTACAGATCAAGCACAATCCGGCGCGCTTTGATCGCGTCCAGCGTCTCGTCCGGCGTCCTGCAATGCACCATCGCGCTGCGGAAGTCGGCCGGGATGAAACCGCCCTCGATGATCTTCTCGATCAGCTCGAAGAAGGGTTGCCAGAAGCCATCCTCATCCAGGAAGGCCATCGGCTTGGCATGCAGGCCGAGGCGGGCCCAGGAGAGAATCTCCACCGCTTCTTCCAGCGTGCCGATGCCGCCGGGCAGCACGATGAAGGCGTCCGCTTCCTCGAACATCATCATCTTGCGCGTGTGCATGTCGTCGACGATGCGGTGCTCTACCTCTGTATAGATACGTTCCTTGTCGAGCAGGAAGCGCGGCATGATGCCCAGCACTTCGCCGCCCGCCTCATGCGCCGCGCGTGCGCATGCGCCCATCAAGCCGACGCCGCCGCCGCCATAGACAAGGCGCAGCCCGCTTTTCGCCAGCTGGGTGCCGAGGCGTTTTGCGAGGTCGATATATTTCGGGTTCACCGCATCCGAGGCGCCGCAATAGACGCAGATGGAGGAGAGTTTCGAGGTCGTGTGTGTTTTCTTGATATCATCCATGGGGTGGAAATTAGGGGGCACCGCGCGTGAGCGCCAGATGCTTTCGCAGGGCAGGGTTAATGCCGCGCCGCGCCATGCCTTTTACTTCCGCCCAAACCGCGCCATATGGGCGGCATGACTGCTGTGCACGCTGCCCCGACCACGCCCCCGTCCCATACTCCGGCTGACCCCGACCGTATCGAGAGTGCCGATGGCGGCCTCTGGGCCTCGATCTCCCG
>NZ_JBKBXB010000075.1:0-3614 GCF_046313975.1 Hyphomonas sp.
CCCGCTCGCCAAAGCTCGGGACCGGTTCAAACATGGGTCAGTTCTCAGTGGAAATTTCTGCCCTCCCAGGGTCAATTCTCAACGGCAATCAACAGCTTCGTCCGGCTGTCCGGTTTGAGGCCGCGGATTCGTGTGTCTGTGAGCGGCATTTTGTTGGCATCCTCAAAAAGTGTTGGCATTTTTCCGGCCGTTGCGATTCCGGGCCGTCTCGATGCCAACAAAATGCCAACAGAAAAAATTTCTTCCAACGATTTTTGGTGGACGTTGGCGGACAAAGACGCTGAGGGCGCCGACCTAAAGCCTTGTTTTTATGGATACTGGTGGAGGCCCGCGGACGTCGCTGGAAGCCTGAATGGTGCCCGGGGGCGGAATCGAACCACCGACACGCGGATTTTCAATCCGCTGCTCTACCCCTGAGCTACCCGGGCGGGCCGTTCGGGGAAGCGGCTACTTAACGAAGCCCATCCGGCTTGTCTACGCCGATTTCAGCGGTCCTCATCCGCGTCCGGCCGGCCCTGCGGCGCAGCCTCCTCCGCCTCGTCCGCCGGCGCGCCGGGGATCGCATAGCTACCCGTCAGCCACTGGCCGAGATCGGCGTCCGCACAGCGCTTCGAGCAGAACGGGCGATAGTCCGCGCTGACTGGCTTCTTCCGGCATTTGGCGCATTTCGGCTGGCGGTGTTCGGGGGGCAAGGGCTGGCTCATGGCGTTTCGGTCACGTCCGGATCATCTCTGTCAGCGCCGGTGATCGTCAACCGGCCACCATATTTTTCCGCCAGCCGCGCTTCGGCACCGAGGCCGCTGGCCGCCAGCCAGGCCGCCGCTGCCCGGGGCAGGGCAAGGGTCAGCCGCGTCATCCGGGCCTGCCGCGCTGCCGCTTCCAGCTGCCGCAACCCCGCCAGCGCGGCGGTCTCCGCCGCCTCCGCCAGCCGGTCCTCCAGCGGCGCTGTCTGCCAGTCCGCCGACGCTTCCATCAGCCCGAAGGCAGACGGCGCCAGCGCCTTCACCTGCCGCGTGGAGATCGCCCGCCACGCCTCCAGGAAAGCTGCCCGCACCTGACCACCCGCTGCGGTGTCCAGCGGCGCCACACAGTCCAGCACCATCAGCCCGCCCAGCCCGCGCAGGTGTGCCTGCCGTGCCAGTTCACGCGCCGCCGCTAGGTTCACGCCGAGTGCCAATGCGGACCGTCCGCCGCGTGCCGCACGTCCGGATGTGTCAATGTCCGCGGCCACAAGCGCCTCGGTCCGCGCAATCTGCATCACGCCGCCGCCGGGAAGGGTCGCCCGCGCGTTCAACGCATCTTCGAACGCGGCAGCCACCTCGGCATCGCCTGCCGCCCGGTCCTCAATCGCTGCTTCGGCGCCGCCCACCAGCGTCTCCCGCCAGCGCGCCGCGCCTAGAGCGCCCGCGTCGCCGCGCGCCAGTGCCACGCGCGCCAGCTTCCCGCGCCGCGCCTCGGCCACCACGTCAACACTCACGGCCGCGCCTTCTGTCAGCGCCTCGTTAGTGCTGATCCGCAGGAACGCCTCGCCCTGCGCGCCAAGGTCCACGAAGGCGCCGCCGGTGGCCGTATCCAGCTTGCGCACCCGCGCCTCCAGCCGCTCGCCAAGGCGCGCGCGCCGGGCCGCGTCTGTCTCACGCTCAAGATATAGCGCAACCGGCAAGCCGTCCGTACCCAGAGCAACCCAGCGGGTCTCCCCGATACTCTGCTCACGGAGGAAGCCGCCGACCGGCATCGCCTAGCGGATCATCCTCAGGATGGCCTGCGTCACAGGGTCTGCCGCGCGGTCCGGAGCCCCGAGCGCCGGTTTCAGCCGCGCCGCCATCGTCTTGCCGCGCTCCACGCCCCACTGGTCAAACGGGTTCACGCCCCACAGCTTGCCGGCGAAATAGGTGCGGTGCTCATACATCGCCACCAGCGCGCCAAAGGCTTTCGGGCCGAATGCCGCATGCGACAGCAGCGTAGAAGGCCGCCCGCCCGCATGCACTTTCTGCAGCGCGACGCCGGGTGCGAGGTCGGGTTCCTCGGCCTCCACCTCTTCCAGGCTGCGCCCGTTCGCCAGCACCTCGGCCTGCGCCAGCGCATGCGCCGTCAGCGCCGCCAGGCCTTCCGCATCCCGCTTGCGATCCGCAGCCAGGATGAACTCGCACGGCACCGCATGCGATCCCTGATGCAGCCACTGGTGATAGGAGTGCTGGCCAACCGATCCTTCGCCGCCCCACAGCGCCGGCGCCGTCGGCAGGTGGGCCGCGTCGCCCGACGGCTTCACCGACTTGCCGTTCGATTCCATTTCCAGCTGCTGCAGGTAGGTCGGCAGCATCCGCAGCCGGTTGGCATAGGCCAGCACGACCCGCATCGGTGCGCCGCGCACGGTCGCGTTCCAGTAATCCATCAGCGCCAGGCGCATCGGCACATTGCTCTCCAGATCGGCCGTGCGCGCATGCGCGTCCATTTCCGCCGCGCCCGAGAGGATATCCCGGAACACGTCCGGTCCGAGATAGATCATGCAGGCCAGCGATGCGGCCGACCAGAGCGAGAACCGTCCGCCCACAGACAGCTGCATGTCGAACAGGTGCGCCTCGCGCCCGCCCAACCAGGCCTTCGCTTTCTCCGGCACTGCCGTCACCAGCGCCAGATGCTGGCTCGCCGCCGGGCCGAGCGCGGCTTCCAGCCAGGCGCGGGCCCGGCCGAGATTGTACAGGGTCTCTTCCGTACCGAAGGATTTCGACACGCCGATCACCAGAGTCGAGGCCGGATCCAGCCCCGCCATCGCCCGGTCGAGGTCATACGGGTCGACGTTGGCGGCAAATTTCAGCGTGATTCCGGCATCCGCCTTGCTCTCGAACGCGTCGGCAATCAGCCGCGGCCCGAAATCGGAGCCGCCGATGCCGATATGCAGCACCGCCCGGAACTTGCCGCCCGTCGCCGTCTTGATGCTGCCGGAGCGCACCCCGGCGGCGAAATCCAGCGCCGGCAGCACGCTCTGGCGCACCGTTTCGGCCTCGTCCGTCAGCGGTTTCTGCGCCCGCAGGGCCCAGTGCAGGGCCGGGCGCGCCTCGGAGGCATTGACGATCTCGCCGTTGAACAGGCGCGATCCGGCATCTTCCAGCTTCTGGGACTGCCCGAACTTCATGAGCGCCGCCTCGGCCGCCTCGTCGAGATAGTGGCGGGCCATGTTGACGCGCCAGCCGGCGGCTTCCAGCGGCGGCTGGGCCGCCCGTTTCGCCGCCAGATCGCGCAGGGCAGCGCCCGCCAAGCGGGCTGCATGTTGGTCCAGGTCTTCGCGCACCGGATCAGCTCCGTTCGAGGTCAAAAGGGAAGGGGGCCTTATGGTCCGCAACCGCCCCTGCGGCAAGGGGGCCGGAAATGCCCGCCCGGACTGACACAAGGCCGCTTGAATCCGAGGGGCGACATGGGTATGAGGCGCGATCGGCAGGCAGGTGGCCTGACATTATCTTGGTAAACACACCGTCCGGCGGTCCGGACGCGGACCGAACAAAGGAGAGGCCCTATGGGCAAGGCAAAGTTTGAGCGTACGAAGCCGCACGTCAACATCGGCACGATTGGTCACGTTGACCATGGCAAGACGACGCTGACGGCGGCGATCACGATGG